>NZ_AUGF01000008.1 GCF_000426885.1 Moraxella caprae DSM 19149
CGACCAATTGAACGAAAGCCCAAACCTTCTAGATACATATTGATTGCCATTTGCTTGGTTTCTTCGCTTTTATGATGCGTTGGTTTATGTACTGAAAAGTAATGATTGCAACCTTTGCACTTATAGCGTTGTCTGCCATTGTTAAAACCTGCTTTGACAAAGTGTTTGTGCTTACATTTAGGACAACTATCAAATGTTTCGTTCATTGGTTTTTACTCTATGGCAAAGTATTGAGCTATTTTAACTTATGTATTTGTTTTTAACAATACCAAATCATTTAAACGCTATGTTAGCACAAATCTTTATTTATCAGATATTTATCAATGGCAAGTTCAACGGTCTCTTTGGTAAAGGCTTGAATGGTTGGTACAACCGAGCCACGAGAACCACCAAAATTTAGCGTTTTAATGTCATATTTTTAATAAAATCAATGAGATAATCAGATGCCACGTCCACCGAAAACGCCTTCATATCAATGAGTAAATATGGTTTATGCTGGCTGATACACGTTTTTAGGGTTAATTCTGTGCCACTTTTTGGGGTGATTTGGGCGTGGTAAATAATCACAGTCGCATCGCTGTCTATCACGTTTTGGCGAGTGCGTTTGCGATAGCTTGCACCCATTAGGGGCGTGAGCGGATATTTATCATCAATGATACCATCTTCGGCTCGCCTGTCTTCGGGGCAATGTCCACCGCACGGCATACCACGAGATAACGCACCGTCCAACGAACCCCTATCCACGCCTGTTTGTCCGCCTGAGATGATTTTTAGAAAAGTCATGATGTTCCTTAAAAATTAACCGCCATTATCTCTAATAGCGGTTAATTGTAATACGAACAAATTATAAATCTTGCAATTTATAAACATTAAACGGCAATGTCGTCTCATAGGCCTCACACACCGCACGCCCTGCGTTTAGCGTGGTTGCAATGAGCACCTTGTTTTGCAAGGCTTCACGGCGGATTGGGAAGGAGTCTTCTAACGCCTGTTTGCCTTCGGTGGTGTTAATGGCAAGATGAATCTGACCGTTTTTCATCATATCCACGATGTGCGGACGACCTTCGCTGACCTTATTGACACGCTCACACGCCACACCAGCGTCCGTAAGCACGTCATGCGTACCGCCTGTGGCAACGATGTTAAAGCCAAAGCCTGCCAGACGTTTTGCCACGTCCACAACCCCTGCTTTATCGCTATCACGCACCGAGATAAAGACGGTTTTGGTCTCGCCGTCCTGTGGCAAGCCTGTCAATCTGTCGCCTGCCCCAAGCGTTGCCTTATAATATGCCTCACCAAAGGTCTGACCCACGCCCATGACCTCGCCTGTGGATTTCATCTCAGGGCCTAAAATGGGGTCTACGCCTTGGAATTTGGCAAAAGGGAACACCGCTTCTTTGACTGAGAAGTGTTTTGGCACAATCTCGCTGACAAAGTTTTGCTCCGCCAACGTCTGTCCTGCCATACAGCGAGCGGCGACTTTTGCCAAAGACGTGCCGATACATTTTGAGACAAATGGTACGGTTCGGGAAGCTCGTGGGTTTACTTCTAGAATATAAATCTCATCGCCTTTGACGGCAAATTGTACGTTCATAAGACCGACCACGCCAAGCTCTTTTGCCATGGCGATGGTTTGTTTTCTCATCTCGTCTTGAATGTCTTGCCCTAGCGAATAAGGTGGAATGGAACATGCCGAGTCGCCTGAGTGAACACCTGCTTGCTCAATGTGTTGCATGATACCGCCAATCACCACGTCTTTGCCGTCCGATACGCAGTCCACGTCCACTTCAATGGCATCGTCTAAGAAACGGTCAAGCAGGACAGGAGCCTCGTTAGACGCTTGCACCGCCTCACGCAGGTAGCGTTTTAGTTCGTCTTCATTATAGATAATCTCCATGGCACGACCGCCAAGCACATAGGACGGACGCACCACGAGCGGATAGCCGACTTTTACCGCCTCACGAATGCCTTCTTCTGATGATTTGACAATGCTGTTATTAGGTTGTCTTAGGTTTAGCTTGTTAATCATCTGCTGGAAACGCTCACGGTCTTCGGCACGGTCAATCGCATCAGGGCTTGTCCCGATGATAGGCACGCCTGCTTCTTCTAGGCTACGGGCAAGTTTCAAGGGCGTTTGTCCGCCATATTGCACAATCACGCCCTTAGGATTTTCGGTGCGGACGATTTCTAGCACGTCTTCTAGGGTAATCGGCTCGAAATACAAACGGTCTGACGTGTCGTAGTCGGTTGAGACGGTCTCTGGGTTGCAGTTTACCATAATGGTTTCATAGCCATCTTCACGCATGGCAAGGGCGGCATGAACACAGCAGTAGTCAAACTCAATGCCTTGTCCGATACGGTTTGGGCCCCCGCCGATGACCATAATTTTGTCTTTGTTGGTTGGGCGTGCCTCGCACTCATCATCATAGCTTGAATACATATAGGCAGTATTGGACGCAAATTCTCCAGCACAAGTGTCCACTCGTTTATAAATCGGATATACGCCCAAATTCCAACGCTGTTTACGGAATTGTTTTTGGCTAATACCCATAAGATTGGCAATGCGTAAATCACTCATGCCTTTACGTTTAAAGGTGCGGATATTCTCGGCGGTCAAATCGCCAAAGCCTAGCGTTTTAATCTTGCTTTCGGTCTTAACAATATCTTCAATTTGCACCAAGAACCAACGGTCAATCTTGGTTAATTCAAACACTTCATCAAGGCTAAATCCATGACGAAACGCTTCGGCAAGATAAAAAATGCGTTCAGGCGTGGGAATACTTAGGCGGTTTTTAATTTCAGAAACAATGGCATTTGCCGATTTGTTTTCCAAATTCATCACTTCATCAAAGCCTGTCGCCCCTGTTTCTAGTCCACGCAGTGCCTTTTGCATGGATTCTTGGAAATTGCGACCGATTGCCATGACCTCCCCCACCGATTTCATTTGCGTGGTTAGCACAGGCTCGGCTTGTGGGAATTTTTCAAAGTTAAAGCGTGGGATTTTGGTAACGACATAGTCAATGGACGGCTCAAAAGACGCAGGGGTAACACCGCCTGTGATGTCATTTTTTAGCTCATCAAGCGTGTAGCCGACCGCCAATTTGGCAGCGATTTTGGCAATCGGAAAGCCTGTTGCCTTAGACGCCAACGCTGACGAACGACTCACACGGGGGTTCATCTCAATGACGACCATGCGACCGTCTTTGGGATTGATACCAAACTGCACGTTTGAGCCACCTGTCTCCACGCCAATCTCACGCAAAACCGCGATAGACGCGTTACGCATGAGCTGATATTCTTTGTCGGTCAAGGTTTGAGCAGGGGCAACGGTGATTGAGTCGCCTGTATGCACGCCCATGGGGTCAAAGTTTTCAATAGAGCAGACGATGATACAGTTGTCGTTTTTGTCTCGCACGACTTCCATTTCGTACTCTTTCCAGCCGATAAGACTTTCGTCAATCAGTAGCTGATGAGTGGGCGACAAGTCAAAACCACGCTGGCAAATTTCCAAAAACTCTTCTTTATTATAGGCAATACCGCCGCCACTTCCGCCCATGGTAAAAGATGGACGGATAATCACAGGAAAACCAAAACGGGACTGGATTTCTAGGGCCTCATCCATGGTCTCGGCAATGTCGGCTTTGGGGCATTCAAGACCGATTTTTTTCATCGCCTTGTCAAATAGGTTGCGGTCTTCGGCTTTTTCAATGGCTTCTTTGGTTGCACCAATCAGCTCACAGCCGTACTGTTTTAGCACGCCGTTTGCGTCCAGTGCCAACGCACAGTTGAGTGCCGTCTGTCCGCCCATGGTCGGTAGTACCGCATCAGGGCGTTCTTTTTCAATGATTTTGGCAACGGTTTGCCAAGTAATTGGCTCAATGTAGGTCGCATCCGCCATTGAAGGGTCGGTCATAATCGTGGCTGGGTTGGAATTGACCAAAATCACACGAAAGCCTTCTTCACGCAAGGCTTTGCACGCTTGGGCACCAGAATAGTCAAATTCACAGGCTTGTCCAATCACAATCGGACCTGCCCCGATGATTAAAATGGATTTTATGTCGGTACGCTTTGGCATAGGGGTCTCTCTTTACAGTTTTAATTTTCGGTTAAGTAAATCCACAACATCATTCAAACAACAACCATTATTCCACTCCATATATTTCCTACTTGAAATCAACTTTGGAATATCGGTTTTGTCTTTCATATCTACAATAACTAGACTATTATCATCAAATACAAGGTCAATCATTGAGGATAATTCCTCTTTTGCCCATTTGCTATTAAAAAAGTTTTCTGTAACAACAAAAATAGCAAACTCAGAATTATCAATCCCCTCACTTACCTTTTGATATATATTATCACCATAATCTATCTCATACTTATCAAGCCAGACAGGGATTTGTCGACTTTGTAGATATTCATATATTGGCTCTACAATTTTTTCTTTATCCAATGATGAATGGCTTAGAAATATTTTTGGAATATGTGTATATACTTTTTTATAGCTTGGATTTAATTCTTGTAATCTATTTTCTTCAACAAAAAAGAATAAGAAACTAGAATTTTCATTAATCAAAAAATCAATCATATCAAAATTTTTTCTATTGAAGTTTATTGCATTACCAGAACGAAGTAGTTCAATGTTCCTAATATTTCTCTTTATTATCTTATCGGGAAAATTTTCTCTCAACCATTCATCAAATTTTTTTTCTAGCAGTTTCATTTACAAAAAATACCTCTAAATGGAATTGTAAATTGTATGGGCTATTATTTACATATACACAACAATCATAAATTTCATCTTCTGAAAAATTATTTAAAATAGCTTTAATAAAAGGTTTTTCTAATGACCTTTTAGCATAACTTAATTCAAAAAAATAAAAAATATCTACCATTGGTTAATTACCTAATAAAAAATAGCTAAATCGTTATTCCATATAAACAATGTTCATAAGTCCAAAGAATGATTTTTTCATCATTATTTGTTTCATAAAATTCGGATAATAAAGCATTCCAAATTTCAAGCTGACTTTCATTGATATTTAACACGCCACAGCCCGCCATTATGAGCTGATAATTGGCACAAATTAAAGCGGTGCGTTTATTACCGTCCCAAAATAACTGACTTCTCATCATATAATACATTGTTTTTAAAATACGATGTGTATTTGATATTGGCAAGGTTTTAAAATCATTGAAAGTTTTTTCAACATCAATTTGCACAGGAATATCTGGCACATAGCTGACTCCACTAATGCCGACATTTCCTGTGCGTAATTCCCCCCAAGCCAAACTTTCATTGTAAGCAACATAAGAATTGACTTTACAAGCAAATGTCAAATCAAATTCACTCTCTGCTGATAGAATAAACTGCCACGCATTTTTTAAATTTAACACCACTTGAATGTCGTGGGTAGAAACACCACTTATGCCCATACCATCAATAATGGTTTTGGTCTGGGGAAAAGTGGTATTTACCTTTTCTAGCCGTGAAATACTGTGAATGACTTCCACAATATTTTTACGAGCCAAAAAACGATTTTGTTCAAGGGTTAGGTTGAATTTATCTAAAATTTGTGGCATTCTAATTACTCAAAAAAATCTTCGTCAATTTCACAAATTTCAAGCACTTCTTTGATTTGAATGCCAACTTTATACTTAATCATTAAAGTAACTAATTCTTGCCCATCAATCAAGATAATTTTATCTGATAATTTTTGAGCTGATTCTTTGGCAGATGTAGTAAATGATGAAGTGGTAATAAAAACGCCTTTATTTGCACCTTGAACTTGTAAAGAACCAGCAAAATTACGAACAGCACCATCGCCTACACTACTATCACTAGCGTAGCGTTTAGCTTGAATGTGGATTTTTTGAATACCCAGTGGGTCTTGTTTAATCACACCATCAATGCCACCATCGTGTGATTTACCAGTATGTTCAAATAAATTTTCTTTACCGCCATACCCCATCGCAAGCAATAATTTTAATACCGCTTTTTCGAAAAATAGCGGTGTGCCTTGTTGTAATTTATTTAACAATTCAACCGCAATTTCTGTTTCAATTTCTTTAATGGCATTTTTAGCTTGTGTTTCAAAATCAACATTCTCAATCTCCTGATTGTCATTATTGTCAAAATATTTTTCAATATCCTTAGATTGAGATTGTTTTCTTTCTAAAATACTTTTTTGATAATTATCCCATTCAGTCAATCCTATGAATTCTTTTTGACTAATTTCTGCTTTATCTTTCCACTCATTATACATTTGCAAACCTAGTGGTGTAATATGATAAGTCGAACGGCTGATACGATTTAAAATCCCTGCTTTGGTAAAGCTAGAAACCGCCCAAGCCAATGAATTCAATAAACGACTTTGTCCTGATGAAATTTTTTGATTCACCTCATCATCACTAATTTTTGCCAAATCAATCACTTCTTGATAAATTTCTTGTGATTTTCGGATTTTGTTATCCGTCATCAAACGCAGTACCCAAACTCGTGATTGATTGTGATTATTTATGACCATTTATCTTCTAATCCAATGCTTATAAAGTTGGTATTGCCACAACAAGCAATACCAACCAATCTTCATTTTACGCCTTAAACTTCTCAATCTCCCTCACAAACCTGTCAAACAACGGTGAACAATCGTGCGGACCAGGGCTTGCTTCTGGGTGTCCTTGAAAACTAAATGCCACTCTATCGGTGCGTTCAATGCCTTGATTGGTGCCATCAAACAGCGAGCGGTGGGTCGCTCGCAAAGTGCTTGGCAGGGTCGCTTCATCTACCGCAAAGCCGTGATTTTGTGAAGTAATCATCACCGTGCCATTGTCCAAATCTTGTACAGGGTGGTTGGCACCGTGATGACCGTGATTCATTTTTAGGGTTTTTGCCCCGCTTGCCAATGCCAAAAGCTGATGACCCAAACAAATACCAAACACAGGAATGTTGGTGGTTTCAATAATGGTGCGAATGCTGTCAATGGCATAATCACACGCAGACGGGTCGCCAGGTCCATTGGATAAGAAAATGCCGTCTGGATTCATGTCTAGTACGTCTTTGGCAGGGGTTTGGGCAGGGACGACCGTCAAGCGACAGCCCCTATCGGCAAGCATACGCAAAATGTTGGTTTTTACGCCATAATCATAGGCAACAACGTGGTATTTCAGCTCAGGCTTGGTAAAGCCCACGCCCAGCTCCCATGAGCCTTGTGTCCATGTAAAGCCATCTTTATCACAGCATTCTTTTGCCAAATCAAGTCCGTTCATGTCAGGGGCGTTTTTGGCAAGTTCCAATGCTCTTTCTAAGGCGTGCTCCACGTCATCGCCCACAACGATTGCTCCGTTTTGAGCCCCTTTTTCACGCAGAATACGGGTCAGTTTACGAGTGTCAATATCGCCAATCGCCACAACATTGTGCTTGATAAGGTATTCAGACAGCGACATCTGGCTTCTAAAATTACTATGAAGCAGTGGCAAATCACGGATAATCAGACCGCTTGCCCATACTTTGTGAATGCGTCCAGACTCAGTGTCTTCTTCGTTACAGCCTGTGTTGCCGATGTGCGGATAGGTCAGCGTAACCATTTGTTTGGCGTAGCTTGGGTCGGTGAGAATCTCTTGGTAGCCTGTCATGGCGGTGTTAAAGACGACTTCACCGACCGTCTCACCGTCCGCCCCAATACTAACACCGTGAAAAATTGTACCGTCTTGTAGGGCTAAAATGGCTTTTTTGGTCATGACACGCTCCGCTAAATAGATGATAAATATTATAAGAAATGTTATTGTTGGCAAATTTTAGACAAAATTTTTTGGCAAAACTGCCATAATCTAAAATTTAGGGCGTGCCTGCCTTTTGTATTTGCAATGAAAAATGAGAAAAATCGCCCGTTTTTCAAGGAAAAAGTGAAGTTTGATAGTCATTCTATCAAACGAGCTTTTATTATGAAAAATAGGATTTAGCCATTTTTCATGCAAAAACATCATTTTATTTCTACGAAATTTGTAAATTTTAAATTGTGTTATAAAGGGCAGGCACGCCCTAGACACAAAAAAGCGAATGATTAAAAATAAACTCAACTTTGCTCAAATAAGGGGCAAAAGTAAAGTTGTATTTTCATAATCACTCGCTTGTCGTAGATTTTGGTTATTATATACAAAAAAACAGCTTTTTTCTACCATTTTTTATCAAAATTTTCGCCAAGCCACTCACTTGGTGTTTTGCCAATTTCCTTGACAAAGGCTCGTGTCAAAGAAGCATTATGACTGTAGCCCACCCTTTGGGCAACCACCGCCACAGGCAAGCCCTTTTTTAAAAGCATTTGGGCAAGGCTAATCCGCCAAGTCGTCAAATAATCACTGGGCGACACCCCCATCACTTCCTTAAAATAGTTGCCAAATTTGGCTTTGGACATAAAGACCTTATCCGCCATCGTTTGTAAATCCCAAGCGTGGACAGGATTTTGATGAATGTCCAGCAACAGCGGAGCAAGGGCGGTATCGGTCAAACCCCTTAATAGCCCCACTTTAATAAGCCCCTTTTCTAAGCATTCTCGCACCACCAAAATCAACACATAGCCACACAGATACGAAATGAGTGCCTGATGACCGCATTTGGGCGACTGGCTTTCTTTAAAAATCTGCTGTGCCACCGTCATCAAATGGGGCATATCGTCCAAAAACAAAATGGCAATCTGCGTCAAATCATAAATGAGCGGATTTTGAATGTCTTGCCCAAAATCAAAACTGACACAAAACACCTGCAAATCATCGCTGGTAGGCTCAACACGGTGTAAACAGCCAGCGGGCGAAAACAGCACACAAGGACGGTCAATGACCATCGGCGGCTGTCCTTTTTGAATTAAACGGCAACTGCCTTGATAAATAAAGTGTAAATAGCCCTTATTTGGCTCATCAAACTGCCCCATACGGCACAATAGCCCCACAAAAAACAGCTCGGTGCGAAAGGAAAATTGGGTAAATAAATGGGTTAAAGCGTCCATAGATAGATTTTTTCATCAATAAGAATTATTCTAACAAAAAGTACGATACACAACAACAAAATAAGATTTTGGTTAAATTATCAATGCGATTGGTTAAATTGATAAGGAAAAATAATCCTATAATAAGCACCAAGTTTGATAAGGCAGATTATCAAATGATTGATTTTAAATAACAATGTTAAAGGTGCAATTTAAAAGGTGTAATTATGTCAGAACAAATCATCAACGAACAAGAAACCATTGATACTACTCGCCGTAGTGTCGCCAAAATCGCAATGAGTGCAGGCGTGCTTGGAGCAATGGGGCTTGGTAGCCTTGCCCACGCCGCTCCCAAAGCAAGCAAAACCGTTACCAAAAGCCCCTATGCCGAACCTGACGAGTACGGACTTGAACGCCCTGGTATGAAAATTGACCCAAAACGAGTGGCGTTGGTGGTGGTGGACCCACAAAACGACTTTTTAAGCCCAAATGGCGTGATGTGGGGCGTGCTAAAAGACAGTATCATTGAAAACAACACCGTTGAAAATATTGAAAGCCTGTTTAAAGCTGCCAAAAAAGTGGATATGCCCGTCATCGTCTCGCCCCACTACTATTACCCAACTGACCACCAATGGGAGTTTATGGCACCAGGCGAAAACTTTATGCACAAAACCAATATGTTCGCTCGCAAAAGTGCATACAGTATGGACGGCTTTGAAGGCTCTGGAGCGGACTTTGTGGAACGCTATAAGCCTTATATTTTTGACGGCAAAACCACCATTTGCTCACCGCACAAAATCTTTGGCCCTGAAACCAGCGATGTGGTGTTACAGCTTAGAAAACGCAAAATTGACCAAGTGATTTTGGCGGGTATGGCAGCCAACTTGTGCATTGAATCGCACTTGCGTGAACTTGTAGAACAAGGCTTTGAAGTTACTGTGGTCAAAGATGCCACCGCAGGGCCTCGTATTCCAGAAGGTGATGGTTATTTGGCAGCTCTGGTAAACTTCCGTCTGATTGCCAATGACCTATGGACAACCAAAGAGACGGTCAAGAAAATGGGGGTGTGATTGCCTGTTTGAATTGACCTTAAAACCCTAAATTGGCATTCAAACCGTCTTTTGTGATACGGGCAAAAGGCGGTTTTGGCATTTATAATTTTAACGCAATAATTAACATACAATCTCTTAAAAGTTTGCACAATGAACACCGACAAGCAGATATTTTTGGGAAAAACGCCCCTGCCAGCGTCATTTTTCGCTATGCCACTTGGGCTTGGGGCATTTGCTTTGACTTGGCACCACACAAACAAAACATTTGCCTTTGGCGATATGATCAGTCAAGCACTTGGCATATTGGCGATTGGGTGTTGGCTGTTGTTTTTGGGATTGTACCTACACAAAGCCCTCTATCATCGCAGACATTGGCTTGATGAGCTGCATTGCCCTGTTCGCTTTGCCTTTGTGGTGCTGATTTTTGTTAGTGGTATGATTGTCGGCGAGCTTTTGATGATTTGGCATTATGAATTTTTGGGCAAATCGCTGATTTATTTGTTTGTGGGTTTGCAGTTATTATACGGTGTTTGGCGGATTGCCACGCTTTGGCAGGGCGAAGAATTTAAGCAACAATCCACCCTACCGCCCTTTTATTTGCCAGCCGTTGCCAGCAATTTTACCAGTGCTGGTGCATTAAGTTTGCTTGGGCTAAATGACTGGGCAATGCTGTTTTTTGGGGCAGGATTGCTTGCTTGGCTGATGTTTGAGCCTGCGCTACTGCAACATCTTCGCACCCAAGAAATCCCCACCAAACTGCGAGCTACTTTTGGTATCATTTTAGCCCCTGCCTTTGTGGGGGCAAATGCCTATATCGCCACGACAGGGCAGGTGGATATGGTCGCCAGAATGCTGATTGGTTATGGCATTTTGCAACTGCTGTTTTTGGCAAGGTTATTTACTTGGGTGTTGAAGGCAGGGGTTGGGGCAAGTTTGTGGAGCTTTTCGTTTGGCTTAGCATCAATGGCAAGCGTTGGCATCGCCCTGTATCAGCACAATGTATTATCGTCTTTGGGTGTGATGATGTTTGTTTTTGCCAACATTGCCCTGATTGCCCTGCTTATTTTGACAGTGTTTAGATTGGTGCAGGGCAGATATTTTGGCATTATCAGTCCATCAACTGAACCAAACTGATGTACCGCACCTGATTTAATCATATTGATTTAACAGCTCATCAAAGTTTTTGGCAGTCATCAACCCAATCTTCCCCGCCGATTTGCCAAAAATATCGCCCAAAGCCTTTGCCACGTATGGCACAAAAGACGGCTCATTATCCCGCCCACGTTTTGGCACAGGGGCAAGATAGGGGCTGTCGGTCTCTATTAAAATTCGGTCAAGGGGTAATTTTTTGGCAACTTCTTGCAGTTCCACCGACTTTTTAAAACTGACAATGCCAGAAAACGAAATATAAAGCCCCATATCAAGGGCGGTTTTGGCAAAGGCATAATCTTCGGTAAAACAGTGGATAATGCCGTGTTCGCACTTTTCAGCTTTTAGTAGGTCAAGCGTGTCGTGATAGGCACTGCGGGTGTGGACGATGATGGGCTTTTTTAGGGTTTGGCTTGCGTGAATGTGCGTGGCAAAGCTATGTTTTTGCTCAGCTTTCTTGGTGTCGTCCCAATGATAATCAAGCCCTGTTTCGCCAAATGCCCATACCTTGTCGTCATTTAACCGCACAAAATTGTCCACGCTCACCGCCTTTAAAATCGCCTTGTCTTGGCAAGGATGCAAGCCGATACTCATGCCGATGTTGATGTCGTTATTGGATAAATCTACCCACTGTCTGATGTCGTCAATCTCGCCAAATTCACAGCAGATTGCCATGATACGGCTTACGTTCATCTCTTTTAGATTGGCAAGTAGGGCAGGTTTGTCGTGTTGGTAAGTGTCTAAATAGGTCAAATGGGCGTGGGTGTCGGTGTACATATTGCTGTTCTTGTTTATTGATGACTGTTTGATTGCTTAAAATGGTGAGTGGTTAAAATTGGTTTGTGATAAAAGGGTCGGGTTTGTGCTAGGTGCATGACGAGCTGTTTGCTAAAACCGACCGTATTGGCAGGAGTGCAAATGTGGCATGGTAGGTCAAAAACTCAACGAGAAAAACCAATGGCTCAGTCGAGTCTTTGTTTTGGTGTCAGGCTTGGTATCTAGCTTTTCACCCAGCTCAAATCCTCGTCAGGTCGCCCTGTGGTGATGATACAGCCATTATCAGTAACGATGAGTGTATGCTCCCATTGGGCGGAGAGTTTGCGGTCTTTGGTGATAGCCGTCCAACCGTCTTTCATGATTTTGGTTTGCCATACGCCTTGGTTAATCATCGGCTCAATGGTCAGTGCCATGCCGGTTTTTAGCTCCACGCCTGTCCCTGCTTTGCCGTAGTGTAGTACTTGGGGTTCGCAGTGGAACTCCGTGCCAATGCCATGACCACAAAACTCACGCACGATAGAAAACCGCTCGGGTAGGACAATCTTTTCAATCTCCGCCCCGATGTCGCCAAGTTTTGCTCCGTTTTTGACCACACTGATACCAGCATACAGAGCGTCTTGGGCGACTGTACATAGGCGGTTTGCCATGACTGAGCCTTCGCCGATAATCCACATGGCGGACGTGTCGCCATAGTAGCCGTCTTTGATGACCGTTACGTCAATGTTGATGATGTCGCCGTCCTTTAAGATACGCTCGTGGTCGGGCATGCCATGGCACACCACATGGTTGATAGACGTGCATAGGGTGTAGGGGTAGCCGTGGTAGTTTAGGCAAGCAGGAATGGCGTTTTGGACTTCGGTGATGTGCTTGTACGCCAAATCATCCAAAAAGCCCGTGCTTACCCCTGCCTTGACGTGAGGGTCTAGCATTTGTAGGACTTCACTGGCAAGTTGTCCTGCCACTTTCATCTTTTCAATGCCGTCTTTGTTTAATAGGGGGATAACTTTACTCATGGGATTCTCTTTTTCATTTGTTTAAATTTATAAAATCAATAATCATTGGAATCGGTGCTAACAGGCATATCCACAGGCTCGCCTTGCGTTGGGGTGGAGTGGGGTGGAGTGGGGGATTTTTCGGGCAGATATAATGCCCCTTTTTGTCCGCATGCGGTTAGGGTGAGTGCCAATGCTAGGCTAAATAATAAGGTTTTCATCATAAAATTACAAAATAATAAAAGGTTATTTTAACATAATTTTGCCAAAATCGCTTGATTTGTACAAACTCAGTATGACAAACTTTTTCCTTTTTAAAGGATAATAATTTGTCATGATAAGTTGTCGTCTTTTCAAGTAAAATATTTCTCTTTTTATGAACTGCCCACACCATGACCACCGATTGTTGTTTTAAAACCACCGCCAAATACGCCTTTACCCAGAGCTTGCCCATTTTGTCGGGCTTTTTGTTTTTGGGCATGGCGTATGGGGTGTATATGCACTCGCTCGGCTTTTCGCCATGGCATCCCATCATCATGGCGGTACTGATTTTTGCAGGGTCGGTGGAGTTTATCGTGGCGGGGCTACTTATCATGGCGTTTAACCCGTCATCGGTGTTTTTGCTTGTGGTGATGATTAGTGCCAGACAGATTTTTTATGCCATTTCTATGTTGGATAAATTTCGGGGTATTACAGGGTGGAAACGCTGGTATCTCATCGCAGGCATGGTGGACGAGAGCTTTGCCATTAACTACACCGCCGACACGGACAAGGCGGGTGTGGATAAGGCGTGGTTTATGGTGCTCGTTACGCTGTTTTTGCACATTTATTGGGTGGCGGGGTCGGCACTGGGGGCGGTCATGGGGGTAGTGTTGCCCTTTGATTTGAAGGGGGCGGAGTTTGCGATGACGGCACTGTTTTTGGTGATTTTTGTGGAGCAATGGGGTAGGGAGGCTATGCACGAAAGCTCACTACTTGGCATTGGCATGACGGCGTTGGCGTTGGTGGTGTTTGGCAAGAGTAATTTTTTAATCCCTGCCATGCTTGGCATTTTTGTGTATTTGACCGTTAGACGCTCGGCACTACATGACAAATTGACCAATAAGGTGGCAAAATGACCCTAAACGAACAACTTTTGACCATTGCCACTGCCATTGTTGCTGTTCAGCTGTGCCGTTGGGTGGCGTTTTGGGCGTTTCCTGCTCACAAGAAAGTGCCTGATTTTGTGCAATATTTGGGCAAGGCGTTGCCGTCCGCGGTGTTTGGACTGCTTGTGGTGTATTGCTATAAAAACGTGGATATTTTGGGGCAACATCACGGCATGGCGGAGTTTATCGCAGGGGTGGCGGTCGTGGGGCTACACCTATGGCGAAAAAATATGTTTATCTCCATTGGTGTGGGGACGATTTTGTATATGATATTGGTGCAAAAGGTTTTTGTGTGAAAAAGTATGTGAAAAAACGTTTGTGAAAAAATTGTGGTAATTGTATTTTTAAATGGCAAATGGCTGGGGTGTTTAGTTGCCCTCAGCCAATAAACATCAACAAATATCGCTACCCACAAAACATCGGTCGTGACAGGATGGTATTAAGCACATTGAATGCCATCATATATCACAGCATGGGCTTAGTCACTGCCAACACCAAAATCCCCACATAGGCGATACCTGTAATCACCATGCCCGCCTTTTTTTGACTCAGTAGCGGAGCCCGCAAAGCCTTGATATTGGCAGAGATTGCCACAGCCAACAGCATAATCTTGACAACCGCCCAATACTGAGCCCCTGCCACTTGCCACAACTGCCACATCAAATACAGCCCACTGACGACCAGTAGCAGATAGATGACGTGGCTTGCTATCTTAAAGGTGCGTGACTGGGTTACTTGACCGTCTGCGAAAATCAGCCCTGCTTGATATAAAAACAGCCCAATGGTAATTACAACCATGAGTAAATGCAAGTGTTTCATAAGACGACCTTAGTAAGTTGTGTTGTTTGTGTTATCTGCGACGACTGGCAAAGCTCATTATTCGTATAGGACTTCAACAATCTCATACTCTGCCAAACCACTTGGGGTCTGGATTTTGGCTTCATCGCCTTCTGACTTACCAATCAAACCTTTGGCGATGGGACTGCCGACCGAGATTTTACCGACTTTGACATCCGCTTCATCTTCGCCCACGATTTTGTAGCGTTTTTGCTCGCCCGAATCCACGTCTTCGATGACCACGGTCACGCCAAACACCACACGCCCGTCTTGGGGTAGGGTGGTTGGGTCAATGACTTGAGCCCCGCCAAGTTTTGCTTCGATGTCACGAATACGTGCTTCGGACAGCCCTTGCTGTTCCCGAGCGGCATGGTATTCGGCATTTTCTTTTAGGTCGCCATGTTCACGAGCTTCGGCAATGGCAGCGGTAATGCGTGGACGCTCCACGGTTTTTAGCTGTTTTAATTCTGCTTCTAGGGCGGCGTGTCCTTGTGGGGTCATGGGATAGCGTTGCATGGTCTCTCCTGATAATTGTCAATACATAGCTAAAAACACCACGCCGATTGGGGTGGTGTTCTGTCATCTGTGATTGGCTTTTTGCCAAATTGTTAGCTTGGCATTATACCAAAAATAGCTAGTAATTGCAACTGTTTTAACGCCAATATCTAAGTTTTGCCATCATAAACAGCAGTCCCACAAACATTCCTAGATAATACGCCATCCGCACATCAAAGCTGTTGTCTCGGTATTTGATGGGCAGACTGACAAGGGCGGTACAGCTTGGGATTAACACAAGGTATAGCACCCAGTTTTCTAGGACATGGAGCATGCCTTGTACAGTATCGCCATTGCCGTAACGATAAGCAGACAGACTCATAAGCATGATAACGATGATAAGGGTCAAAATCAAGCCTTTGGGAATATCTTTGGGGACAAGGCTGTCAGGTAAAATGTTGCTTATTTTAAAATTTGCCATCAGCTATACCGCCCCATAATCGTCAAAATCGCCACAACAGATGTAAGATACCCAAGCGTGATGGCGTTCTGGGTTTGGATATTTGCCCCGTTAAATTTGTTTAAAATTTTTGCCCCACCGACAAACAAGGCTGGCACAACAATCATAAAAAACGACACCACCACAGACGCATGACGCACCACCGCCCCCACGTCATGCCCTGCCAACAAGCGAAAACCGTATCCTGCCAAGGCAAGTACAAGGGCAAAAACAGCAAGCCCAATGGTTACACCAATGGGGACAAGGCTTGGGGGTTTTGGACTTAGGGATTTGGGATTGGTGTTTAATTCTGACATAGATTCACCGTACCATCATTTAGCCAAATCGGACTTGGCAAGCTCATCACGCATTTTGTCAATGACCGTCTTATAATCATCTTTACCAAAAATCGCCGAACCTGCCACGAACATATCCACGCCAGCATCCGCAATCGCACGGATATTGTCAGGATTGACACCGCCGTCAATCTCCAAGCGAATGTCAAGCCCACGCTCATCTATCATACGGCGAACCGCTCGCACTTTATCAAGCGTGCCGTCAATGAACTTTTGTCCGCCAAAGCCGGGGTTTACGCTCATAATCAAAATCTGGTCAAGTTTGTCAATGATATAATCTAGGTAGTGTAGGGGCGTGGCAGGGTTAAACACCAGTCCGCACTTGATACCACCATCCTTGATAAGCTGTAAACTTCTGTCAATATGCTCCGATGCCTCTGGGTGGAACGTGATAATATCCGCCCCTGCCTTGATAAATTCTTCAATCATTCTATCGACAGGCTTTACCATAAGATGCACATCAATGGGAGCGGTAATGCCATAGTCTTTTAAGGCACGGCAGACCATCGCCCCAAAAGTCAAATTTGGTACATAGTGGTTGTCCATGACATCAAAATGCACCACGTCCGCCCCTGCGTCTAACACGGCTTTTGTGTCATCGCCCAAGCGAGCAAAATCGGCTGATAAAATGGACGGAGCGATGAGAAATGGTTTTTGGGGTAGAATTTTCATATTAGATAATAAAGTTAAAATTTGGCTTATGATAGCAGATTTTTACTTATTTTAAAAATAAAAACAAGCCAAAACATCTGCTTTGACTTGTCTTAAACATTTTGCCATGATTATTTTTGCTGATAGGCTAGCTTCACACCTGCGATAAAGCCATCATTATCATCAAATTCACCCACTTTTACACCATTAGGCAACTGAGCGGTAGCATCACCAAATTTCAGGTATTTGCCACCCACCGATACCGACCATTCTGGAGTAACGTTATATTTGGCTCCAAGTCCTAGGCTATAATAACCTTTGATGGGTCCAAGCGTACTAACAGGATTGCCTGCTCCACTGTCATAGCCGATACTGCCTGATACAGCAAGTTTATTATTAAGTTTCTTGCCCAAACCAACTTCGGCCGACCATTGGTCTTTGTCATAACTGATGATTGGCAATCCACTTAACTGTGTATATCTCGTTGGGCGAATGTCAAAATCCGACCATGGTACATAACGCACTTTGGCAGTCAAGAGTGTGGTTGGGTTGACACCAGTTTGAAAGTCTAGATTCCAAGACTCAGGCAAAGTTACACTAAACGGCAAAGAACTATTGGCATTTTGCCGTAAAAGAGTCGCAGTTGGAAACACCTCAGCAATATTACTCTCATGTTCAGTCTCAGAGCGATAGGTAAGAGCTGCTTTTAGAGCAATTTCGGGCTTGTGGTAAGCAACCCCTGCCACCCAACCTGTCGTGGTATCGGTACTAATTTTAGCATCATATCCTGTAGCTCTTTGATAAGTATTGCCACGTAAATGAACCTCACCAGTTAGGCGTTGCAAAGCAGGGCCACCGTAAACTTGAAAGTTTTTATTTTGACCTAATTTTGCCCCCATCAATAAGGTGGCATTTTGGGTGCGAATCTCTACATTGGTACCCTGACCTTGCTGACCTGCCAAAGCTGGGGACATTACCTGAGAGGCACTCACCAACTGACCTAAACTTGCAGCTTGTGCCTGTGCTTGCGTCAATCGCGTTTGTAAGGCGGTTGCATCTCCACCTGCCGCCTGCACATTAGCAATGGCTGTCTGCAGTTGCGTAATGCCTTGTTGAGCCTGAGCCAAACCCACTTGTGCCTCAGTAACAGACCCAACCCTACCTTCTGATAAAACAGCAACAATATCATCTGCACCTTTGGAGACAAAATTATTATCACCACCATACTGTACCGCCGCACCCCATGGCTCATCATAGAGTACGCCCACGCTAAACGTGTCATTAATGTCCGCTTTCACACCAAAGCGAGCAAAGTCATAGGCTTCGGCGATGTCCCCTGTTGAGCGTCCACTGATATCCTTGCCTGACACATCAGCATCGATATAGGTATAAACCACCTCACCATAGGTGCCATCTTGCAAAAATGCTGTAACATCTTGCCCAGAACGGTCAAGACCTGCGGCACTTGCCACACCTGACGCACCAATAGATGCGATTGCCACCGCTAAATATTTGTAGTTAAACATAAACCACTCCAATGATTACCATAAAATTTCCGTATGTCGCACATACCGCCTAGAAATTTGGTTAAAACTTCATACAACTGTTTTTACAATCGTATAACAAACGTTTTAACAAATGTTTCATCGCTACATATTAAAACAAAATAAACACGAACGCAATAGCAAAAATCGCTATTTTTTGCCGTTTATCAGAAATTTTTGTAATTATGGATAAAATATTACAAATAAGAATAATTATTATAAATTAAATACCGTTTTTTATTTTACCTACTCAATAATGTGGTGGTCTGTCTGCGAGTAAATCAAACGGAGCAATGCCGTCATCATCACGACTTTCTAAGAATTTATACAAGAGCTTTAATTGGTCTTGTAAGTCCTTTAAGGTCTTATCTTGCTGGGTGATGACATCATTTAGGGTATCTACCGTATTTTCAAGATAGGCGATTTTGATTTGCAAATCGGTAATATCAGCGTGGGTGGCGGTCATTTTATTTTCCCCTTTAAGGTGTAAAATTTGCTATAATTACCCCATTTTATCATTGAAAATCCGTATTGAAAATAAATTATGGCACTCATTCATCTAAAAAATATCTCCCTTGCCTTTGGCGTCGCCCCCATTTTAGACCATGTTAATTTTAGCCTTGATGCAGGCGAGCGGGTGTGTCTGATTGGACGAAATGGCGAAGGCAAATCCACGCTCTTTAAGCTCATTGACGGCACGCAAGCCCCTGATGACGGCGAGATTATCATCGCAGACGGCTTGCGTGTTGCCATGCTTGCCCAAGACGTGCCAAGCGATGACGGTACCTTGCTTGACATTGTCATGAATGGCGATGAAAAAGTGGCAACCCTGCTTCGCCAATACCACGACCTATCGGACAAATGTGGGATGGGCGACATGACCGCCTGCGAGCGTATGACGGACGTACAACATGAGATTGACGCCCTGCACGGCTGGGAGCTAGAACGCAACGCCCGCACCTTGCTTGACAACATGGGGCTAAATCCCACAGACCGCCTTGCCGACTTATCAGGCGGACGAAAACGCCGTGTCCTACTCGCTCGGGCGTTGGTGGTTAAGCCTGATGTGTTGCTACTTGATGAGCCGACCAACCATTTGGACGTGGAGAGTATTGATTGGCTAGAAAACTACCTGCTCGGGCAAAATTTGACCGTGCTATTTATCACGCACGACCGCAAATTTGTGGACAATCTTGCCACTCGCATTGTGGAGCTAGACCGGGGAAAACTCTCCACTTATGACGTAACACAAGGGGTCAAGGGCTATGCTCGTTATCAAGAATTAAAGGAGTTGGAGCTTGCCAGCGAAGCCAAATCCTTTGAAGAATTTGACAAAAAACTTGCCCAAGAAGAAGTCTGGATTTGCCAAGGCATTAAGGCAAGGCGTACTCGCAACGAAGGGCGTGTGCGTGCACTAAAGGCACTTCGTGAAGAGCGAAAGCAACGTCGTGATGTTGTCGGCAGCGTCTCACTCACCCAAAACATATCCGAAAAATCAGGAAAAATCGTCTGTGAGATCAAGGACTTAAGCCTGCAATATGACGGCAAAATACTGGTCAAAAACTTCTCAACCCTGCTCATGCGTGGCGATAAAGTCGGCATCATCGGCAATAATGGCGTGGGCAAAACAACCCTAATCCGCACCGTGCTTGGGCTTGATGATTCTGCCAAAGTAGGCGGCACAGTCAAGCTCGGT
Source organism: Moraxella caprae DSM 19149 (assembly GCF_000426885.1). Classification (GTDB taxonomy): domain Bacteria; phylum Pseudomonadota; class Gammaproteobacteria; order Pseudomonadales; family Moraxellaceae; genus Moraxella; species Moraxella caprae. Next base: position 20,178 of record NZ_AUGF01000008.1, read on the forward strand.
ACGAACCTAAATATCGCCTTTTTTGACCAATTAAAAGACCAATTAGACTTTGATAAATCCGTTGCCGAAAACGTCTCCGAAGGCTCGGACTATGTGGACGTGGGCGGAAGACGCACGCACATTTTGGGGTATTTGCAGGACTTTTTGTTCACGCCAAACCGTGCCAGAACGCCTGTCAAGGCTCTATCAGGGGGCGAAAAAGCCCGTGTATTGCTCGCCAAAAACTTACTAAAACCTGCCAACGTCTTGGTGCTTGATGAGCCGACCAATGACCTTGATATGGCAACTTTGGAGCTTTTGGAAGAGTTTGTTGCAGGATTTGACGGTACGATTTTGCTCATCAGCCACGACCGCACCTTTATGGACAATGTGGTAACGCAGACGTGGGTATTTGGCACGGACAAGGACGGTCATGGCGTGATTGATGAGTATGTGGGCGGTTATCAAGATTATCTCACCCAAAAAGTACGGAGTGAACCAACCAAGCTCAAAGCGGATAAAATTGAAAAATCAGAAACAATCAAAGCCGACAAACCAAAATCCGACACGCCCAAACCTGAACAAAAACGCAAACTCTCCTATAAAGAACAGCGTGAATTGGAAAGTCTGCCCAATGAAATTGCCGAACTTGAAAACGAGCAAAGTGAATTGAATGAAAAGTTGGCGGACGGTTCGCTATTCGTTAGCGATTTGGCATTGGCGACCCAATACAGCGAACGGCTTGGCGAGATTGACGAGCTTTTAATGGAGAAGTTGGAGCGTTGGGACGAATTGGAAAATTTGGTAAAATAAACACAGGCAAAAACAATGAGCAATAAAAACTGCTGTGGGGGTAATTGCCACACCGACAACCAAACCCCACAATCAAATAACCCACAAATTGACATTAAAAAAATGCCCGATTTGACCACCACGCACAAACAAACAAACGTGGCGGATAAAGCTGTATTCCAATGGGAATTTTTATTGCCAAAATATTGGGGGATTTGGTTTGCCTTGATGATATTTTTACCGCTCATTTATTTGCCCCTGCGTATCCAGTTTTGGCTTGGCAGAAAAATTGGCGAATTGGCATATATGTTAATAAAAAGACGGGTAAAAGATACGCTCACGAATCTAACTTTGGCATTCCCTGATAAATCTGATGATGAAAAAGTGCTAATCGCCAAACAAGTTTTTGTCAATCAAGGCATTGGTATTTTTGAGACGCTAAACGCATGGTTTCGCCCCAATGTCTTTAAACACACGTTTAGCATTTCAGGTTTACAGCATTTAATTACTGCCCAAAAAGAAAATAAAGCAGTGATATTATTGGGTGGGCATTATACCACGCTTGATTTAATGGGGCGAATTGCCACACAGTTTTTTGCAGTGGACTGCGTATATCGCAAACAGAATAATGCACTTTTGGAATGGTTTATTTTTAATAACAGACGACAAATTTATGATGAACAGATTGCCAATCGTGATATAAAAAAATTGATAAACCGAATAAAAGCAGGCAAGATTATTTGGTATACACCCGACCAAGATTTTGGGCTAGAGCATGGTATTATGGTGACATTTTTTGGTGTGCCGTCTGCAACCATTACCGCCCAAAGGCGATTTGCCGGCATGAATAAAAAAAATCCGCCTGTTTTTATCGCTTTTGATATGATTCGCCAAACGCCTGATAATATCCCCAAAGGCAAACGTCCACATTATCATATTAGCCTATCGCCTGTCATTGAAAATTATCCAAGCGATGATGAAGTGGCGGACGCACAGCGTATTAATGATATGATAGAACATAACATTAAAAAAGACATTACCCAATGGATGTGGTTTCATCGGCGGTTTAAAACACAAGCGGACGGGACGGATTATTATGGTTAATTATTTTTAAAGAAAATTTTTAGAAAATTTGCTATAATTTACGTTCATTTTGATAAGGATAAAACCATGCAACTTACCACAAGAGAATTGGTTGAAAAATTTGGCTATCATCGCTTGATTGTGCTTGATGATGATACTGTGCTTTTATTATCCGCCCAAAAACCAACCAAAAAATCCATTTTGCCAGAAATTGCCAAATACGCCAATTTTTTTAAAAAATGATGTTGCCGATGATAATGAAAATATTGACGAGCAAAGTAAACGCATCATGGCAATGCTCAATGCCGATGATAAACGTATTAGGGCAGGCTGAAAATTATTCATTTAGCCATTGCCAAACAGTATGATTATTTGCCATTAAGCAGTTTTGATAAACGATTTATCAATAAATCTAAATGCATTGATAATACACCCATTTGCCAAACTGTCAAAAGTTTAATTGAGCAATAATTTAATATAAACATTAACATTTAACGTTTAACATTAAGAGAAAATCATGACCGAACCAACCACCAAACGCATTTTAACAGGCATTACCACCACGGGCATTCCCCATTTGGGCAACTATGTTGGGGCGATTCGTCCTGCCATTCAAGCAGTACAAAATTCCGATGATGACGCTTTTTTCTTTTTGGCGGATTATCATGGGATTATCAAATGTTTTGACCCTGATGAGATTCATCGCTCCACCCGTGCCATTGCCGCCACTTGGATTGCGTGCGGTCTTGACCCCGAAAAAGTTACCTTTTATCGCCAGTCGGACATTCCTGAGATTCCCGAGCTTGCGTGGATATTAAACTGCTCTTGTGCCAAGGGTCTCATGAACCGAGCCCACGCCTACAAAGCGAGCGTGGATATGAATCTTGCCAAAGAAGACACGGATGCTGATTTTGGGATTAGCATGGGGCTGTTTAGCTATCCTGTGCTGATGAGTGCGGACATTTTGATGTTTAACGCTACGCACGTCCCTGTCGGTAAAGACCAGATTCAACACATTGAAATGGCACGAGACATTGCAGGGACGTTTAATTTTAAATACAAAGAGCTGTTCACGCTTCCCACTGCCGTAACGGATGAAAACACGCCCCTACTGACAGGGCTTGACGGTCGCAAAATGAGCAAATCCTATGGCAACACCATTCCGCTCTTTGGGGACGGCAACCCCACCATTGACCCACAAAAGGCGTTAAAAAAAGCAATCGGGCAAATCGTAACCAACTCCCAAGCTCCTGAAGAACCCAAAAATCCTGATGAGTGTAATATTTTTGAGATTTATAAAGCCTTTGCCACGCCTGATGAGATAAATGCTCTTGCCGAGCATTATAGACGTGGTATCGGTTGGGGCGAAGCTAAGGAGATTTTGTTTAATAAGATTGACGGTGAGATTGCTCCCATGCGTGAAAAATACGCTCATCTTATGGCAAATCCTAAGGAGCTTGAAGAGATTTTGCAAATGGGGGCGGTTAAGGCTCGCCGTGTCGCCCAAAAACAACTGGATAAAACCAGACGTGCGATTGGGATTAAACCGCTTGCGAAGTTGAAATAAGGAAAAGTCATGCGAATTTCTTTTGAAGAATTTTTAAAATTTGACATTCAAAAACAGGAAATTGAGCCAATTATCCCTATGGATTTGGACAGTCAGAATCCTGCGGTACATAGATTGATTAAAAATTCTGCCAGACGGGTTATTAAACAGCACCAAAAAGAAATAGAAGCGTTAAAGTATAAGTGAAGTTAAAATAATGGACATATTACCCATTTTTTTAAATTCGCTCAAACCACTTTTATGGTTTTTGCCAATTTTATTTCTCATTGCCTTTTTGAAATCACCCTTTTTTAAAGGGTGGTTTGGCGAAAAATTGGTCAATATAAAATCAAATAATACTTTATCAACAGATATTTATCATGATTTTCATGATGTTTTAATTCAAGATGAGTTTGGCATTACACAAATTGACCATATTTATATTTCTAAATTTGGTATTTTTGTGGTGGAAACCAAAAATTATCAAGGTTGGATTTTTGGCAAAGTTCATGATAAAAAATGGGTGCAAAATATTTATGGTAAAAAGCAATTCTTTCAAAACCCATTACATCAAAATTACCGACATATCAAAGCCTTAGAAAAAACTTTGAATTTAGCAAATGATTATTTTCATTCTGTTATTGTTTTTGCTGGTAATTGTGAATTAAAAAGCTCTTTTCCTGATAACATTTGTTACTTATCAAATTTTACGGATTATATTTTATCCATAAAAGAACCCATACTTTGCCAAGATGAGATAGAGCGTTTAATTCATTTATTAAACATGAAAAGATTGAAAAATAATAAAATCAATAAAAAAGAACACATCAAACATTTAAGGCAAACCCATTAAATGACCGACACCACCCAACCCGACACCCCTATCCGTATTTTTGATACGCCTGTTTCATCATTACCTGATGATTTATATATTCCGCCCCAAGCATTTGCGATATGGCTTGAACAATTTGCAGGTCCGCTTGATTTTTTGTTGTATTTGGTCAAAAAGAATAATTTTGATTTGACCGAAACTGCCATTTTGCCGATTACCGAGCAGTATTTGACTTATATCAAAGAGCTTGATGATACTTATTTTGAGTTAGCGGGCGATTATTTGCTTATGGCAAGTACGCTCATCGCCATAAAAAGCGAACTTTTGCTCCCCCAACCACAAATCACAGGCGAAGAGCTAAGCCCCAAAGCACGACTCATCAGACGGCTAGAAGAATATGCCCAAATCAAAGAAGCCAGTCGTCGATTAGATAGCCTAATCCGCCTAGAACGTGATGTGTTTTTGGCATTTACGAGCCTGCCTAGTAGCGAAGCCATGAAAGCCGAACTGCCAAGCTACTCGCCCCAGATACTCATCAACAGCTTGATTAATATGCAAATCAAGCCTGATTATCAAATGCACCATATCAAGACCGACCCCGTGCCACTGCCTGAGCGTATCGCCAAGATTAGCCTGATGTTAAGCCAACAAGGTTCTGGCACGTTTGCCGAATTGCTCGATGAAACGCAGGGGCGTGTGGGCGTGGTCGTGAGTTTTGTGGCGGTACTTGAACTTCTAAAACGGGGGCTGATTGGCTTTGCTGACGGTGATGACGCTCTACTAAAAAGCGAGATAAATGTGGACATCGCCCAAAGTTTTCAGCTTGAAGTCATGGACGCCCCCACGTCCAAAAAAGGCAAGCAAAAAGACCCTTTATTTAACATCAATAATACCGGCTTTGACTTGTCCGAGCAGACTTTATATTGGCTTCATTAATCATTAGGCAATCGTATGCAAAACAACCAACCTTTATCCACGCTTACACCCAACAGCGATAGCGACAATATCGCTGACGACATCAAAAACACCCACGCCACTGCCACAGCGTTAAGTCGCTATATTGAAGTGCTACTGCACGCCAGCGAGTCGCCTTTGACGGCAGATGATTTAAAAAAGCATTTAATGATAAGCCAAGATGAATTTGACGTGGCACTGGCGGTGCTAGAAGAGCGTTTGTCGCACAGCGTGCTGACCCTTGCCAAGACCGCCAGTGGCTATCGCTTGCAAATCAAGGACTCATACAGTCGCATTATTCATCAGGTGTTCCCCGAACGCCAAGAGACCCTAAGCCAAGCCCTGTTAGAGACCCTAAGTGTCATCGCTTATAAACAGCCTGTAACTCGCTCGGACATCGAGCATATTCGTGGCGTGAGCGTGTCTAGCCATATCTTACGCCAACTGTTTGATAAGGGTTGGATTATGGAGAAGGGGCATAAAGACGTGTTGGGTCGCCCTGCCTTATTGCACACCACAAAGGCATTTTTGGACGCATTTGGTTTGACTGATTTAAAAGAATTGCCCGAATTGCCTGATTTGGAAAATTTTAAAGTGGACGGGTAGGGCTGATATTAAAATGACTGATTTCATAATATTGGGTTTTTTATAAATTATTATCTTAATTTCTTTTAAATCATTTTATTTTATTTTAATTTGGTATTATTAAATTGGGATATGTAGTGGGCGAATTATATTCGCCCAAGTATTTTATTTGAAAATACATTTTAAAAATTGTAAGTATTTAATTAATCATATTTTTAATTATAAAGTTATAACCATTGATATTAAAATTTCCCCAATATTTTCAAAACCCTACCAATAATAATCTCTGCCCTATCTTTTTCTTTTGCGTTTTATTATCATAAATTTAATCATACGCTCGGAGCGGTGAAACCATTTTTCCATATGCACATAACTGATTGCTGACAGAAAAATAATGGTAATGGGTAGGAGCATTGACCAATAGCCATATTTGGCATACAGCCACACCGCCACCAAACCACCGCCAAAAAATCCCCACCATAACGCACTTTGTAGCACCACTTTGGCAAGGCTGACCTTTCGCCCCACAAGCCAATGCCCCACCGTCGCCCCCAAATCGGACGTTACCCCTGTCAGATGCGTGGTACGCACCACCGCCCCGTGATAGGTTGCCACCATGGAGTTTTGTAGTCCACACGCCATGGCGATGAGCATTTGCCCGTAGTCGTTGCCCGATAGATACAGCCACAGACTGCCACAGAGCAGGACAAATTCTAGGTACATGGCATAGCCATAATGACGTTTGATGTGGAGCTCACTGCCCCCGATAATCATGCCACTTAGCACCGAGCCAAGCCAAAACGAGCCCACCGACACGAGCAGTAGCCACAGGTTTTCCCAGTCATGATGAAAGGACGTTACCGCCAGCAGGCTGATGTTGCCCGTAACGTGTGATGCCGAAACGTGGGTAAACCCCATGAGTGCGGTTGTGTTCAAAATGCCAGCACTAAATGCCAGCACCACCGCCCCACACAGTACCCAAGTGGGAAGTTGGTTTTGCATGAACGATAAATGAGTGATAACAAACCAATTAGTTTACAAAACTTTGGACAAAAATAAAAGCACACAACACAAGACGTGCTTGATTGTGTGCTGTTAAAATGTTACAAAATTTTACAAACCTTGGGCGTGCCTTACTCGGTATCGTCCGCCACCAGCTCCATAAGCTCACTGCTTAGTCCGACAGTATTAAACCCTGCGTCCACAAACAAAATCTCGCCTGTAATACCGCTCGCCCAAGGCGATAGCAGGAATAAGGCGGCGTTACCCACTTCCATTTGATTAACATTGCGTTGTAGGGGCGTTACTTTTTCGGTAACGTCCAGCATTTTGCGGAATGACTTGATGCCACTGGCGGCAAGCGTGCGAATCGGACCTGCACTAATGGCATTGACACGAATACCTTCTTTGCCAAGCGAGCTTGCCAAATAACGCACCGATGATTCTAGGCTGGCTTTGGCAAGTCCCATGACGTTATAATTTGGCAATACAGAAATGCTGCCTTCATAAGTCAAAGTAAGTAGTGAACCTTGACGTTTGGCAAGGAGTGTACGACTGGCTTTGGCAAGTGCCACAAAGCTATAACTGGAAACATCATGAGCAATGGCAAAGCCTTCACGGGTCGTGGCGTCCGTAAAGTCGCCGTCCAACTGCTCGGCGGGGGCAAAACCAATGGCGTGTACCACACCGTTCACCCCGTCGTCCCAAATGCGAGCCACTTCATCAAAGCATTTGGCAATCTCATCGTCCGAGCTAACATCGCAAGGCAACACCGCCACCGCCCCAAAAGTCTCGGCCGCCATATCCACCCGTTTTTTGATTTTGTCATTGGGGTAAGTCAAAATCAGCTCTGCCCCCTCACGGTGCAAGCATTCGGCAATCGCCCACGCAATCGACAGCTTACTGGCAATGCCCGTTACCACAAATCGTTGACCTTTTAATAACATCAGTCGCTCCACGCATTTAGTTAAAATTGTTAGCATTATACCACAGATTTTGGCAAATGGGGAAAATTTAGGAACGATTGTAAACTTTTAATGAAATCGCCATTTGTTTTAATTTGGTTGTTTTAAAAGGGTATTTTAAAAAGCAAAAATTATAACCCATTGACACCGCAAAGCACATAAACCATTTGGCAAATCTGGTCTTTTTCGCTATAATATCACGTTTATTTTTATTTGATAATACCATGTGCCAACATTGCAACAGCCACGCCACTTCCGCCTTTTCTTTTGATGTAGAAGCCACCGCCCAGAACTACGCCAATATCATCTCTGCCAGTGGCGAAAACCTAAGCCGTGAAGGACTGCTTGATACGCCCATGCGTGCCGCCAAAGCCTTTCGGGACTTGACGGCAGGCTATCATCAAGACCTGCATACGGTTGCCAATGATGCCATTTTTGCCAGTGATAATGCTGATTTGGTGCTTGTGCAAAACATTGAATTTTATTCGTTATGCGAGCATCATATTTTGCCGTTTTTTGGTGTGGCACACATCGGTTATCTGCCAAATGGTAAGGTGCTAGGCTTATCCAAACTGGCTCGCATTGTTGACATGTATGCCAAACGCCTACAAATCCAAGAAAACCTAACCAAACAAGTCGCCCAAGCCATCCATGAACTCACAGACTGTCGTGGTGTGGCAGTCGTCATGGACGCAAGCCATATGTGCATGATGATGCGTGGCGTGGGCAAACAACAGTCCACCACCCGCACCACCTGTATGCTTGGGGTGTATGAGACGGACAATCAAGCACGAAATGAATTTTTGAGTGCCATTCCTAAGCGTGTGCCGGCGTTTGGCTGATGTTGTTATTCACTTTTATAAACAGGCATGGCAAAAGCCCTTAATCAAAGTTAAGGGCTTTTTATTTGGGTTGAATGATGGGGTAGATGATTGGATTAGCCCAAAAAGGCGTTATACATCCAAATTTCTTTTTCTTGGGCTTGGACGTAGCCTGTTACGATGTCGGACGTGCCTTGGTCGGATGCTTCTTCGGCAAGCTCAGCAACGGCTCGTTGCTCTTCGATAAGTGTTTGCAAGCCCTTAACCACGCCTTCTACACAGCCACGACCATCAAACACGCCTTTGTTTTCTTTGATACTAGAACGCTCGGCAAAATCGCTATATGCGTGTAATGGCGTGCCACCTAGGGTTAGAATGCGTTCAGCGATTTCGTCAATTTGTAGTTGTAGCTCGGTGTACAGCTCTTCAAATTTTGGGTGCAGGGTAAAAAAATGCTCGCCTTTGACGTTCCAGTGATAGCCACGTACGTTGATGTAAAACAGATGGTAGCTAGACAGTAGGGCGTTTAGGGCTTTGATGACGGGGGTAAGTTCTGCTTTTTCAAGACCGATTTGATTGGTGCTCATAAATTTTCTCTCCTACTGGGTTGTAAAAATGATAGCCTGTGCTAACAAATACCATAATAACAAAAAGGGCTTAAAATGTTAAGCAAATAATCATTATTTTTATAATTTGAATTTTAAATGAAAAATAAATTTTTTTAAATAAAATTAATTATTAATTGTAATTGCATGATGTAAGTATTAAAGTATGACTGGTCATCTGCAATGATGGGATTTTGCAACCATGCTTGTTTGGCGGTGTGTTTTGAAGGTTGGAGCGTTGTGTTAAAAAAATTTGGGGAATGCATTTGCATTCCCCAAATTTACCTTTATCGGATTAAATAATCTGATATTGGATTTGATTTTCATTAAGTCCCGCGCCAAGGTTGGCAAAGACAATGGCATTGACCACACCAGTACCGTCCGCATCATAGCTCAAATCGCCTGTCGTGCTGTCGTATTTGATAAAGTCGCCCACAGTTGTTTGACCTGCCAAAGCGGTAAAGATGGCGTCATCAAGGACGATTTTGTCACTGGCGACATCAAAGTCGGTGATGGTGTCTACCGAGCCATCAAGTAGGGTGCTAAATCTAAAATAATCCGCCCCATTGCCACCTGTCAAGGCGTCACTGCCACGCCCACCGTCTAGGGTGTCATCACCTGCACCGCCAATCAAGGTGTTGTTACCGCTGTTGCCAATCAGGGTATTATTTTCGCTATTGCCTGTGGCGGTTAGGTTGTCTGCGCCAAGCAGAGTTAGGTGTTCTAAATTATCAATTAAGCTATAATTGATATAACTGTACACCGTATCTGTGCCTTCGCCTGCAAGCTCGGTAATGCTATCGCCTGCGTTGTCAATGACATAGCTGTCATTGCCTTGACCGCCAATCAGCGTGTCCGCCCCTTGACCGCCATCCAGATAATCATCGCCAAGCCCGCCATAAATGATATCATCGCCGTCATTACCAAAGATGTTGTTATTTGCATTGTTGCCTGTTAAGACATCGGCAAAGTTTGAACCTTTTAGGTGTTCAATTTGCGTGCCATAGCCAATAAAGCCTTGTCCTGTCACTCGTTCAGCGTGGGTGTGATTGCGGATTTGCCCTTTAAGTTCCACCCCTGTCAAATCTTGCTCAAAGAAATAGGTGGCATTGTCGCTGATGGTGGTTTTGTTTTTGTTGATAAAGGTGTCTGAGAATTTGTTAGTATGATAAATCCAAGAACCAGGGGTTAAATTGACAGTAACGCCTGTGTTTTCGTGCGAAGCGTCAAAAGTATCCACGCCACTGGCATCAGCGATATAGATGGTACCATTTTGGGTAGCGGAAGTATAATGATTAAAACCATAAACAGTATCGCCCACTCCTATTGTTTTGGCAACACCAAAGCGATAGTGCATATACATCACATCATAGATGGACAAGGTGCCATTGTCTCGCCCTGTCTGGTAAGTGGGACGATAGGACATAATAGAAAATTCAGAAGTGCGGTCTTCTGGCGTGGCAAAACCAAGCTGGGTAAATCTGCTGTCGGTGTGTTTGCCTGCAAAAGTGTGGAAAATTTCGTGTAATGCCAGATATTTGTGGTAGTTGCTGGGGTTTGGATTGTCGCTAAAGTTGGCAACATCAAAGACAACATTGCCACCTTCATAAGCAAACGCCCCACTACTAGCAAACGGTCCAATTGTATCGCCATAAATAAAGTTAATCCCACCACTGCCAACTTCTTGATAACTGCCCACTTCCACAAATTCAATGTTGGCAACCGCTTCATATTCTGCCAAGATATTGCGTACGGTGGTTTTTAGATTGTCGGTAAAATTTTTGGTGGAATCCTTGGCTACAAATGCTTTGCCTTGATAACTCCAGTCTGCGACATAGTCTTTTTCTTGACCAAAATAGTATTTGATTTTGGTGGGACTGCCATCAGAGCTAAAACCACCAAATGGTGTATGTTTGTAGCTCAAAAAGCCGCCTGTGCTTTTGGTGGCAACCGTATCAATCATATAAGCAAAATTGTAATTATCAGCAGAATGTTGTACATTGCGAGTATCAACAGGTGTGTGTTGATTGACAAATTCACCTGTAGAAGTTGTTGTTTGTTCAAAGCGGGCAGTGTCGGATACGCTGATGATATTTTTTTCTAAGTCTTGCGTGTTAAGGCTTGCTGTGATTTGACCGTTGGCGGTCAACAGTGCTTGGCTGTCCACACTTAGTTTAAAGGTCTTATCTGCCAACACTTTGGTTTGATAGCTTTGGTTGCCAACTTTGGCGGTTACCACATCGCCAATTTGGGCGGTGCCAGACACAATGCCCCAAATGTCTGTGCTGTGAGTGCCAACATTTAGCAGGGTGGTGTTGTCTTGGGTTTGGATGTAGGTGTTGTCCCAGTCAATACGAATTTTGCTCAATTCTTCTTCGGCAAGCGTGGATTTGGCACTGCTTTGGCGAATGGTTTTGGCGGTGTCGGTGCCTGTCAAATATTGAATATTGCCATCGGCAATAAAGCGATGTTTGATGGGCTGACCATTGAGCGCTTGGTAGTCTGCTTTGCTCAAATCTAGGTGAAAGGCAAATGTTTTTTGGTCAAAACCTGCGATATAGGACTTGTCGCCAATGTCAATTACCACCGCCTTAATTGCATCGGCATTATAACCCTGCCCAAAAATGCTGTCGTTTAGGTTTAATTTACCTGCCACACGCACCGAACCAAAGCCGTCTGCTATGCCATTGTCGCTGGTATTGTCGCCAATGGCGGTAATTTTAATGCTGGCTGAGACATCGTTTTGCACATCATAATTGTGGGTATTGGACGCCAAAAATTTCCCATTTTCAAGCACTTGGGCGGACAAGGTGTAGCCTTGGTGTTTGGCAAGCAGTTGCCCGTCAATCGCTGTTTTAAAGGTCAAATCCGTGCCAACGGTGGCGGTAAATGTATGCTCGCCTACTTTAATTTCCACCGTTTGTCCTGCCTTAGCGTCTGCCCCTGTTACCTTGCCTGAGACATCAATGGACGTGGATTGTTCGCTGACATTGATAAGGTTGTCGGTGGTAATTGGGTCAAGCTCTATCTTAATATCTTGGGCAGTAACATTATAAATTAGGCTGTCGTCATCAAAGCCTGTATTGCCAAGCTCATCTTGTGTGGTTAAAGTGGCGTTGATAGCTGTATTTGCCAAAATCACCGCTTTTGGCACGGTTTGGCTAAACTGCCCACCCACCACATCAAGGCTATAAGTTTCGTTGCCAATGTTTAGCGTCACTTTATCACTTGCCACAAATTCGCCTGTTACCGTGCCTGTGATGGTAAAGGTATCGGCAATCTCATTAGGCGTAATGGCATTGTCGCCTGTAATGGCGTTTAGTTTGACTTCCACGCTTGGGGCATTGACGTCTACCTTATAAGTGGCAGGCGTGTTTGCTTGGGCTTGGTTGCCTGTGTGGTCGGTGGCGGAGAGTTTGGCGGTTAGGTTGCCATTTGCGTCAATCAAAGTTTGTGTTGGCACATCAAGTGTCCAAGTGCCAATGGTTTTTTGCCCATTGCCAGAGCTGGTTACGGTTTTTTGGGCGGTAAAACTTTGTCCGCCAATTTCAACCGTCAAAGGAGCATTGGCAAGAGCCACATCGCCATCAAGCTCGAACGAACCTATCAAGGTGGTGCTTGGGTTGGCGGTTTGGTAGGCAAGGTTAATGTTGTCAATTGGATTGACGGTAACAATTGGCTGATTAATGTGCTTATCATTGACCGTATAGCCAAGCGTGGCACGGATTGCACCGCCTGCGTTGTTGTCTGCGTTGTCGTACAAATAGGCGGAGATGTCGGCAACTTTGTCGGTGTCGGCAAGTAGGTCGGCAGTTTTGACATTGAGTGTAAAGGTGCCTGTTTGCCCCGTCACGGTGGTCGCATAAGGCTTGCCATTCACGGTTACGGTAATGTCCACCGCATTTTCAATGCCTTGGGCGGTCAGCGTATTTCTAATGGCATTAAAAGTGCCTGTAATGGTGGTAGTGTCGTGCCAAGTGTCGTTTTGGTCAATGACATTGTCGTCAGAAACGGCGGTCGGCACAAGGGCGGGATTGCCCCATTTTGGCGAGAAAGCGGCTGCCTTATAGCTTTGGCTGTGGTCGTAACTTTGCCCGCCTGTGGTCAAAATCGCCTTGACGGTGTCATAAGAGCGGTGAAGTTCCGCCCCGCTAATGCGATAAGTATAAACGCCATCAGCCCCAAGCTCGGCATCCACGGTTTTGGCAAGCACGCCTGCTTTATAAAATTCCAATTTGACCGTAGAAGTTGCCACTTCCGCCCGCTCAATCTTACCTGTAATGGCAATGTTGAGATTGGCACTGCCATAATTAAACTCGGCAACATTGACAATGTTGTCGCCTGCAATCGGATTTAGGGTAATGGCAGGGGTGGTAGGTGATAGTGTTACAGGTTTTTCAGCGGTATAAGTTTGGCTGGCACTGTCTTCGCCTTGGTTGCCTGCTTTGTCGGTGCTTTTGATGGTGGCACTGACGCTGTCGTATTTGGTCAGCTCATCCGTGGCAATGTCGGCACTGAATGTGCCATCGTCATTGAGATGGGCTTCTACGGTTTTTTGGTTGTTATTGGCACAGGTGGAGCATAGGCAAATCAGCACAAACTCGTTGGTATCGGTTTTGACAAAATTGCCAATATTACCCGTAATGGTGGTTGTGGGTTTGGCACTCTCGGTTAGGTCAATGCGGTTATCGCCTGTAATTGGGTTTAGGGTGATTTTGGGCGTGGGGGCAACGGTATCCACTTCATAACTGTGGGTTTTATCGCCTGTGGCACGGTTGCCTGCGGTGTCGGTGGTGATGACGGTTGCAGAAATTTGCGTGTGATTTTTTAGGGTAGAACCTGCCACGGTTAGGCTAAATTTGCCCCCTTGTACTGGCACATCTTGCGATACCCCGCCAATGATGACTTTGACAAGGTCGCCATCTTTGGCGTTTTCTACCGTGCCTGAAACCACCAAATTTTGCTCACTTTCGGCAAGGTTGATGATGTTGTCATTGGCAAGATTGTCAAAGGTAATCACAGGCGTGTCAATTTGGGTATCGACATTATAACCGCCTGTGGCGTTGGTGGTAATGTCCGTCCCTGTGTGGTCTTTGGCGGTCAAAATGGCGGTCAAGGTCTGACTACCTTCGGCAAAGGCTAAGGTTTCGCCTGATACATCAAGCGTCCAAGTGTTGCCCGTCAAAGTGGCAGGGTGGTCTTGTCCACCTATTTTAACAATGACCTTTTGCTCTGTGGTGGTCGGGTCAAAATTTGCCGTGCCTGTTAAAGTAAAGTTTAAAGCCTTATCAGCAATGTTAATCACACCATCGTCAATGGCGTTGATGGTAATTTCAAGCGGAATGGTGGGTGTAGGCGTTGGCTCAGGCACGGGCGTTGAAACGAAATGATTATCATCTATATTTTTAATAGGCTGGTTATTTGTGCTTTTGTTGTGGTGTAAAATGGCTGCTCCAAGTCCTGTGGCAAAAAGCCCAGCCAGCCAAGACGAGTGCAAAGCACCGCCTGCTGTTGTATTTGCTGTGGCAAGACTGGCATTTAAATCACTTAAGGCGGTGAGGTCGGTGATGGGCAAAGCATCTTGAAAATTTTCAAGACGCAAAGATGCATTAATATCCTCGGGCAAGTACACATAAATGTCATCGCCTACCACTTCCATCACAGGATTGTGCAAAACCTCGCCTTCTTCATTGATGATTTGATAAACAGTATTTTTCTTGGCTTTAAGTTTTAGGGGTTTTTTGCTATTTAAAGCATGAGTTTCGGTTGTTTGGTCTTGGATGACAATAAGCTGGTATCTGCTTGTTCTCATGGCGGTTGCTCTATTAATTTGAAATACTTTATTTTAGCACAATTTTTAAAATAGATTAACCATTTGCTGCAAACCTTCAAACCAATCGAACTGCGTTGGTTTGAAAATACGTAAATTTTGCTTAATTTATCGCCTAAACTTTGCTATAATAAAAGATTTAAATTTAACAGAGAGATAACTCATGGGCTTTAATTGTGGTATTGTGGGCTTGCCTAATGTGGGCAAATCCACCTTGTTTAACGCACTCACCAAGGCAGGCATCGCCGCCGAAAACTTCCCCTTTTGTACCAAAGACCCAAACACAGGCATTGTGCCTGTGCCAGACCCACGCCTAAAACAGCTTGCCGATATCGTAAAGCCCGAGCGAGTACTGCCGACCAGCATGGAGTTTGTGGACATTGCAGGGCTTGTGGCAGGGGCATCCAAGGGCGAGGGCATGGGCAACCAGTTTTTGGCAAATATCCGTGAAACGGACGCCATTGCCCATGTGGTACGCTGTTTTGATGACGACAATGTCATTCATGTGGACGGACAAGTCAATCCTTTGTCCGACATTGAGACTATCAACACTGAGCTTGCTCTTGCCGACCTTGAAGCCGTAACCCGTGCCATCACCAACGCCTCCAAAAAAGCCAAAGGGGGCGACAAAGAAGCCCGTGCAATGCTTGATGTGTTCCAAAAAATTGAGCCGTTTTTGGCAGATGGCAAACCTGCTAGAATGGCAAATCTAGACGACGATGAGAAAAAACTCATCAAATCGTACGGGCTAATTACCTTAAAGCCCGTGATGTACATTGCCAATGTGAGTGAAGACGGCTTTGAAAATAATCCCCACCTAGATGCGGTGCGTGAATTTGCCAAAAATGACAATGCCATTGTCGTGCCACTTTGCAACCAACTAGAATCAGAAATCGCCCAGCTTGACGAAGACGAAAAGGCAGAATTTTTGGAAAGTTTGGGAATGGCGGAAGCGGGGCTTGACCGTGTGATTCGGGCAGGCTATGAGCTTCTAAAAATGCAAACCTACTTTACCGCAGGGGTCAAAGAAGTGCGGGCGTGGACGGTGCCTGTCGGGGCGACCGCACCACAGGCAGCAGGGGTCATTCATACCGATTTTGAGCGGGGCTTTATCCGCGCCGAAGTGATTGCCTTTGATGATTTTATTGAATATCAAGGCGAAAAAGGGGCAAGCTCGGCAGGCAAATCACGCTTAGAAGGCAAAACCTATGTGGTACAAGACGGCGATGTGATGCATTTCCGTTTCAATGTATAAGCAGGTTAATGTCTAAATAAGCTATCAAAATGCCGAACTTTGCCAACCTTGATGTCAGCTTAATTGTTTTGTTTATTTTGCTGGGCTTGGGCGTGTTTAGCCAAAATAATACGATTGTTTTGGCGACCGCTCTCTTAATCATCATCAAAGTCAGCCCTTTTGGTGCTGTGCTGTTGCCCTATGTGAACAAATATGGGCTAAGTTTGGGCATTTTGATTTTGACCATTGGCGTGCTTACCCCGATTGCCAGTGGTAAATTGAGCAGTGAGACGATTTTGCAATCTTTTGTCAGTCCAAAATCGCTCATTGCCATTTTGGTCGGACTCTTGGTTGCTTATCTGGGCGGACGGGGTGTTAAGCTGATGATAAGCGAACCGCAAGTGATTGCAGGGCTACTCATTGGCACGGTGCTTGGCGTGGCTTTTTTGCGTGGCGTGCCTGTCGGTCCGCTGATTGCGGCAGGGATTTTATCGCTGTTTTATTGGCAGAAATAAAAGCATATACACACCATCAATTTAAAACAAGGAGAAATGATGATAATAGAATTGGCATTATTACCCCCTGCCATTACCGAGCAAGTCAAACAACAGGTTGAATATGGCAAAGAAGTTTAATTTGCTGAAAATGGGAAGGTGGTTGCAAATCTAAGCAAACCCACCAATCATTTTTTATCTTTTTATACCAATACGCCTTTTGATGTGGCAAATATTGATTTGCCAGAATTTAAGCGTTCTTAATTGTAATCGTAAAGTATGTATTACGCACCATTTAAATAATAAACCAAAAAAATGGTGCGTAATACGCACCTTACGCCAATCAATAAATTCATATTAAGTTTAAATGAATAAGGTAGTTTTTATGAAAATAGCCTTACCCCTAACTGCCCTATTATTGCTTACTGCTTGCCCCAATCATCAAGAGCCAGCAAACCCCATTCAATCTAACAATACACAATCCAAACAAAATACCGCCCCTTTAATAGAAGTTACACCCCAAGACAATAAAGAAATCCAGCAAGAAACCAATAAGCCAAAAGAAATAATTACAAGTGATATTTTTGATAATGGGTTTACCATTGATGATTATCCTTTATTGATTGAAAAAATCAGCAAACAAGAATACCAATCCGCCTTTAACAAACTTACCCAAAAACAAAAGCCAACACCCACCGTGATTAAAGATTTGGAACAAGCCAAAACTTTATTACAAGACATTGTAGAATTTGAAGAAAACACAGAAGCTGATGGCATTATAAAAAGCATCCATTTTAAAAACGGCGGCAGTATTCATCAGCCCTATGCGTCTTTTATCGCCTATTATCCTGACGATAATGTCTTGCTTGCCGAAGGTGGGCATTCTAGCGATATGAGTTTTAATCTTAATACAGGAAAAACAACAGAAGTCGTTGGCAATCCCAATTATGACGGATTATCATCGCCAAGTGGCAATTATAAAATGACCGCTTATTATGGTGGACAAGAATGCCACACCCATTTTATCCAAAAGAAAGTCAATGGCGAATGGATTAAAATCATAGAACTTGATGACATTTTTAATTATGTTTTAAAATTGGATTATCAAAGTTCGTTATGTTTTTTGGACGATACATTTTTTGCTGACGATAATACCTTATATGCCATTCAATCTCAAGGTTATCCAACAAAAGTGATGGGTTATTATAAAATTACTTTAAAATCTGATACGTCCTATCATCAAATGGACTTTTCTAATATTCCCAATCAATCCTTACCCTTAGAAGTGAATATCAGCTTTAATAATAACTTAAATAAAATAGATAGAAAAACTGCCAAATATTTTTCAGGCATCTACCCCAATGCAGAAGAAATTTATTTATTGGGTGTGGTAGATTATCAACCTACCATAAAAAGTTTGATTGTTGCCATTAAAGAAAATAGAGACATTCTCTCCACCAAACTCATCAACATGGATAACAAAGGTCATATTATTGATGTATTAGAAATTGCTTTAGATGGTGTGAGAGAGCATAATTGGACAGTAACCTCCCTATTAACAAAAGAGCAAATCACAGTAACCGACTTTCACGATGGCGACCCTACCCAAGAAAATAGTTACAAAATAGATGATAAAGGCTATTTTTATTTGGTGGACAGTAAAGACTTTACCCAAACAAATCACAGTAATGACAATTAACCCAATTTCAATCATCAACCCAACCACTCAATAGGTGCTTTATGAAACTTTTATTCCCCCCTAACCCTTCTTTTTACCCTAACCGCTTGCTCGGTACATCTTGAACCGCAAAGCGTGCAAATGGTTGGTATTTCTACCCCTGCCACCGAGTTTTGTTTAAAACAAAAAGGTTTTGTCAATCCCACTACCGTGAACGGCAAACAAGTCAATATTTGCGAATTACCAAACGGTCAAAAAGTGGAAGTGAATGAATTTTATAAAATAAGCGGTGGTTCAGAGCAATCGCACTACACCCCCCGACCAAACAACAACCAATCAAGATAAGACTTATTCTACACACTCTTATTTTACGGCGTTTAACAGAAAGTTTGTTATTCTTAACCCCAATCAAGTTTAATGTAGTCAGGGTTAGTAATACTTTATGGTTTATTGGGATATTTTAGTGTATCAAAGGGTTTTGAAGGGGTCTTTTGATGGAATGACCATCAACCTTAAGTTTTTCCTTAAAAAACGTGTCATTTTTAGTGCAAACACCAAAAGCAGGCACGTCCTAAGCCACATTTTCCATCTTTAACCCTTTTGGTGTAACCTCGCCCAAATGCTTGATAATGGTATCAATCGGTAAGTGATTGTTTTTTAGGCGTTTTGGGATAATTTGTGAGCCTTTTTGCCCTTGATGTTCAAACATGGCAAAAATAAACTCATCGGTCTCGTCCCATGAAGTTACCGCCGTCCAAGGGATAATCGCCTGTTGCATTGGGGCGGCTTTCATCGTGAAGCCTTGGGTGGTGTGTCCACGTTTTTTGTTCACAGACTGGATTTGTTCCAATTGCTCGCTCGCCATCGGTACGTTCATCACCAAGCCTTGTGGTTGTACGCCCAATTTCATTTGGTTAAGCTCAGGCGGTAATTTAATCTCATTGAGCTGTTTGTCAAATTCTCGTTTGGCATACCATTGCAATCCTTTTGTGCGGGCAATTAAATAGCCAATGCACAGTCCCAAAGTTAGCCAAAACAAAATCGTAGAATAGCCCGACACAAAAATAATGCCCAAAATGCTCGCTACCGCCAGCACGCCAAGCACCAGCCATTCTTTGGTGCGGACGGAGCTAAGCCCAAAGGATTGACTGGATTTGTTAAATAGGGCGAGCTGGGCGGATTTAAATTCGCTCTCGGTCATCGCCATAGCGACAGGCTGTATGGTATAAGGGTAAAGGGCTTTTTGCTTGCTCATTGTATCTCCTTAAAATAAGATGGGGTATTGTAGCACTATTGTGGCAAATTTTCATTAAAAATCCTAATGGGAATTTGTCAAAAAATTTGTTATAATTGACGACATTTAACAAATTTTATACCAAAAGAACTTAAAAAATGATACAAATAAACCATTGTCCCGTACGGACGAATTGCAATTCGCCCCTACAAAACCGTATCATATTTTGGGTTCATTAATATAGGAATGCACAATGCTAGACCCAAAACTGCTCCGCTCTGACCTTGAAAATTTGAAAGCAAAACTCGCCACTCGGGGTTATGAACTTGACATTGCTTTTTGGCAAGACCTTGAAAACAAAAGAAAATCTTTGCAAGTAGAAACCGAAAACTTACAGGCCCAAAAAAACAGGGGGGCAAAAGAAATCGGTCTGTTAAAGAAAAACGGACAAAATACCGATGACTTGATGGCTCAAATGGCAAAAGTCAGCGATGAAATGAAACGCTGTGAAGACGACTTGCGTGAACTTCTTGCTCTAATTGAAAGTGAGAGCCTAAAAATCCCCAATCTACCAGACGAGTCTGTACCTGTGGGAGAAGACGAAAACGACAATGTAGAAGTGCGTCGCTTTGGCGTGCCACGAGCGTTTGATTTTGAGATTAAAGACCATACCGATTTGGGCGAAGGCTTGGGACTCTTAGACTTTGAAATGGCGAGCAAACTTACAGGTTCACGGTTTAGCGTTTTAAAAGGACAACTTGCCAAATTAAACCGTGCCTTGGTGCAGTTTATGCTGGACACCCACATAGCCCGTGGCTACACCGAAATGTATGTGCCTTATATTGTCAATAGCGAAAGTCTAAAAGGCACAGGGCAATTACCCAAATTTGAAGAAGATTTGTTCCGTTTGCGTGAAAAAGATTATTATCTGATTTCAACGAGTGAAATTCCCTTGACCAACACCGTGCGAGATACGGTCATTGAGCCAAGCGAGTTGCCGATTAAATTGACCGCCCACACGCCGTGTTTTAGAAGTGAGGCAGGGAGTGCAGGGCGTGATACACGGGGGCTTATTCGCCAGCACCAATTTGAAAAAGTGGAAATGGTGCAAATTGTCAAAGCCGAGACTTCTATGCAAGCCTTAGAAGAGATGACCGTACAGGCGGAGAGTATTTTGCAGGCGTTAGAACTTCCCTACCGTGTGCTAACGCTATGTACCAAAGATATGGGATTTAGTGCCACCAAAACTTATGACATTGAAGTGTGGCTACCCAGCCAAAATACGTATCGTGAGATTTCTAGCTGTTCAAATTGTGGCGACTTTCAGGCACGGCGTATGCTTGCCCGCACCAAAGTGGACAAAAAAACCGAGCTTGTCCATACCCTAAACGGCTCTGGCTTGGCGGTGGGGCGGACTTTGCTTGCCATTATGGAAAATTATCAAAATGCCGATGGGACAATTACTGTGCCTAAGGTATTGGTGAGTTATATGGGTGGCTTGGAAGTGATTGGGTGAGGTATGCCAATTCTTGAATTTGGTGGAATGATTTTTGAATGGCACGACCCAAAATATGAGCTTGTGCTAAATAAACGCAAAATCACTTTTGAAGAAGTCGTGAGTGTATTTGCTGATTATTGTGCCATTGAATTTGAAGATGTTGGTGATTACAATGAACAAAGAACAATCATCATTGGTATGAGCAATCAAGCAAGATTGTTGGCGGTGGTTTATACCGAAAGGGGCGATACTTTTAGGATTATTACCGCCTATTTCCCAAGTAACGAACAAATAAAGGGTTATCATAATGCAAGATTTTGATTTTGAACGCTACAAAAGTTTGGATATGAGTAAGGCTCGTCCCGCACGCCAAAACCCCAAAATTAAGCGATTACAAGATAATTTGGGAATTGCACCACCCCAAGATGATTTAATGAGTTTGTTTGATAGCGATGTACAAGAAACGCTAAAATTACACAATTCACCACAAGACAGAATGCGATTAAATACAATGATTCGGGTGCTGTTCGCCACGACTTAATGGGGTGATTGTAAGGTAGGGTGTGTAATGGGTACTTTATGTTTAATGATTCTTTAAGTGATAAAGAATATAATTCAAGCTTATCAAGCCATTTATCGTACGCCTGTTAGTCAAATTGCTGTACCAGAGCAATTTAGAATGAAGGTTTTGAAGTATTTTTTAAAGAAATTCCTGCGGACAATACACCAAAAAAGCAAAAAATATGCCCAATCCTTATTAAAAGGCTTAACAATTTTTAATATGATTTAATTGCCAGAGCAACGGATACTGATGATTGGGAATTGGATTAACCATTTATAAAAAAAGTAATGAGTTAAATGAAACTAAACGAACAAAAAGCCAAAAAAATCAGTAAATTTTTAAGTCTTATTTTACGCCACCGCCCAGAAACCATTAATCTGACTTTGGACAAACAAGGCTTTGCTTATATTGATGAGTTAATCAAAAACACCAATCAAAAAACAAGTTTGGGTTTTAAATTGACTTATGAACAACTTTATGAAGTGGTTGCCACCAATGACAAAAAACGCTTTGAAATATCCGAAGACAACATCCAAATCCGAGCAGTGCAAGGGCATTCAACGCGGGTGGTAGAACGAGATTTTGAGCCTGTTTTACCGCCCGATGTTTTGTATCACGGCACGGCTCATCAATTTATACCGTCCATTTTAAAAGACGGTTTATTGCCTAAGTCTCGCCAATATGTGCATTTGTCAGGCGATACTAAAACCGCCAAAGCTGTTGGTAAAAGACACGGCAGAGTGCAAATTTTACAAATTGACAGCAAAAAAATGCACCAAGACGGTTATGAATTTTATCAAGCCGAAAATGGCGTTTGGCTAATTAAATCCGTGCCTGTGTCATATTTGACGGTTTATGAGGGGATTATTGTTTAAACAAAAAACACACGCTTAAATAAGGGTGTGTTTTTTGTTTTTGCTGTCAAAATGGTTATTTTAAACAATTACTCACACTTCCCATCTGTTCTATCAACCACATTTAATACGCCAATGCTTTGGTATTGATTGTCGAAAGTCTTTTTAAAAGTTTGTCCATTTTGGTGAATGGTAACGCAAACTGGCTGATATACCGAACCACATTGAATGTCGGCATATTTTTCATTATAAAGAATGTCATTAAATTGCACAGGCGTTCTTTCTGGAATTTGGCTGGTTGGGATTGTGTGGTGGGGTTTAAAGGGTTGTCTTTAACAATATTTTGATTGCTATGACAAGCATTTAATCCAATACCCACAATGCTTATTAATAAAAGCGTTTTTAATTTCACAATTTTACCCAATCGTATATTTAATGGCGTGTTTAATTTTATTTAAAAACTTTGAACGGTGGGAGCGGTGTGCGTGGTATTAAATGGGTCATCTTTGGAAGATTGACACGCAGTCAATGCCAAGCCCAAAAGGGCAGTCGGTAATAGATGAATGATGTTCATTATTTGCTCCCAAGAGCGTTGTTTGATTTTAGCAAATTTTTTATAAGATAAAAAGCATTATTTGTGCCGATAAAATTTTAGTACGAATTATTACATTATAATAATTTATCAGTAAACTTATCATTGATTGCTATTGTTTTTTGTAAATCCTATCTTTATTTACAAACAAACAATTTTTATCCATAATTTGCCAAAATATGTTAAAATACCCCCACATTCCAACGCTTTGAGACCTTATTATGACTTCTCTCCCCACCTTTAATCCCTCCCTAAATGAGCGACACAACGCCAACGCCATTCGTATCCTTGCCATGGACGCTGTCCAAAAAGCCAACTCAGGACACCCTGGGGCTCCCATGGGTATGGCAGACATTGCCGAAGTTGTGTGGCGTGAATTTTTAAATCACAACCCCAAAAACGCCAAATGGGCAAACCGAGACCGCTTTGTATTGTCAAACGGACATGGCTCTATGCTATTGTACGCCTTGCTACATTTGTCGGGCTATGATTTGACCATTGACGACATCAAAAATTTCCGCCAACTCCACGCCAAAACCGCAGGACACCCCGAACACGGCTATGCGGACGGCATTGAGACGACCACAGGACCTTTGGGGCAGGGCATTGCCAATGCGGTGGGTTTTGCCTTGGCTGAAAAGACTTTGGCAGGACAATTTAACAAGCCCGACAACGCCATCATTGACCACTATACCTACTGCTTTTTGGGGGACGGCTGTCTTATGGAAGGCGTGTCGCACGAAGCCTGTTCGCTCGCTGGCACGTTAGGACTTGGCAAGCTCATCGCCTATTATGACGACAATGGTATTTCTATCGATGGTGAGGTGGAGGGCTGGTTCTCAGACGACACCGCCAAACGCTTTGAAAGCTACAACTGGCAGGTACTGCGTGTGGACGGACATGATGCCGATGCCATCCGTGAAGCAACCCTACAAGCCAAAGCCGAAACCAACAAGCCCACGCTTATCATCTGCAAAACCGTCATTGGTCTTGGCAGTCCCAACAAACAAGGTAAAGAAGATAGCCACGGAGCTCCCTTGGGCAACGATGAAATCGCCTTGACTCGTACCGAGCTGGGTTGGGCAAACAATAACCCATTTGAAATTGCCGATGAAATTTATCAAGCGTGGAATGCGTGCGATAAGGGCAATAAGTTAGAAAGCGACTGGAACGCCCAATTTGCCGACTATCAAGCCAAATATCCAAGTGAGGCGGACGAACTGCAACGCAGACTGTCAGGCGAGTTGCCAAGCGATTTTGACGCCAAAGCGGACGAGTTTATCAAAGCCTGCCAAGCCAAAGGCGACACCATCGCCACTCGTAAGGCAAGCCAAAATGCCATCGGTGCGTTTGCCCCATTATTGCCCGAAGTTTTGGGCGGTTCGGCAGACTTGGCAGGGTCAAACTTGACCTTGTGGAGCGGTGCTAAGGGTGTGCAAGACCACGCTGACGGCAACTATGTGCATTATGGCGTGCGTGAGTTTGGTATGACCGCTATCGCCAATGGGGTGGCGTTGCATGGTGGCTTTATCCCTTATACTGCCACGTTTTTGATGTTTATGGAGTACGCTCGTAATGCCGTGCGTATGTCGGCACTCATGAAACAGCGTGTCATCAACGTCTATACCCATGACAGCATTGGGCTTGGTGAGGACGGCCCGACCCATCAACCTGTGGAGCAGATTGCAAGCCTACGCCAAACGCCAAACCATTTCACTTGGAGACCGTGCGACACGGTGGAGACGGCGGTGGCATGGAAAGTTGCTCTACAAACCGCCAATGCCCCCTCGTCCCTTATCCTATCTCGCCAAAACCTTGCTCATCAAGACCGCACGGACGAACAGGTTGCTTTGATTGAAAAAGGGGCGTATGTCCTTGCCAAAGAACAAGGCGACTTACAAGCCATCATCATCGCCACAGGTTCGGAGGTGGACTTGGCAATGCAAGCTCATAAGGTTTTAAGTGAGCAGGGCGTGGGCGTGCGTGTGGTGTCTATGCCATGTGCCGAAATCTTTGTCAAGCAAGACCGTGATTATATTGAAAGTGTATTGCCTAGCGATGTCCGTGCTCGTGTGGCGGTGGAAGCAGGCATTACCGATTATTGGTATAAATTTGTTGGACTTGACGGCAAAGTCATCGGCATGACAACCTTTGGTGAGTCCGCCCCTGCCAAAGATTTGTTTAATCATTTTGGTATTACCACTGATAAAGTCGTGGAAGCGGTGAAATCGTTGGTTTGATTTTGATTGTTTGATGTTTTGCAATAAAACCAATTGGCATTGTACCGATTGGTTTTTAATTTTTTGGCGGTGGTTTAACTGCCTGCTTTTTAGGCTACCGCCAAAACATGATTAAAAGCGAACAGAAGTCCGCTTTTGATTATTTAAGGTATTTAACGATTCTGGGTGCTTTACCATAATATACACCCAATCCCACGCCTGTCGGTCCATGGTTGGCAAGAGAGACGGTAGAGACAGGAATCACAGGTACGTCACGCAGTCCATATTCATTTGCTAGCAATTCTTTAAAGTCATCGGTAAAGAAACCCATGGAGGTATCAACCATGTAGATAAACGCATCTTTATTGCCAATATGGGCGATGGCTGTCTCTGCCATGTAGTTGATGCTACGCTCGATTTTACGGACTTTATCGCGAGGGATGACACGTCCTGATTCATCTACCCACATGATGGGCTTGATGCCGAATAGGTTGGCAATGAAACCAGCAGGGGCAGATAGTTTTTTGTTGCGGATGATAAAGTTTAGGTCAGATAAGGTAAACATAAACAGACTGTTTTTGCGTAATTCATCTAAGCGATTGACAATGTCAAGCATGGATTTACCTTCTTGCATCATCAAGTCTGCCTCAAATGCCAATGCCCCCTCGTCAATATTTAGGGTTTTGGTGTCGTACACATAGATGTTCATTTTGCCAACAAATTTAGTTTTTAGTGTATTAAAAATTTCATGGCTTTTACTAATGGCGGATGAGATGGTGCAAACCAATACCTCTTCATAGCCTTCAGCGTACAATTCGTCAAATAAGGCATTAATCTCATCGGCGGTGGGTGGACTGGTTTTGACCGACAGATTGGGGTTGTCGTAGAGCATTTGACTTAGGCGTGCGGTATCAATGTCTCTGATATCAAGATGGTCTGTGCCATCAATAATGACGTGAAAAGGCACTAAACGCACGGTATGAGGCGTGTTGATGTAGTTTAAGCTAGAAGAAGATGTGCTAAGAACAATGCGTTTCATGAAAACCTGCTAAATAAAAATCACACAGGGTGTGATGGCAAAATAAGATGAGCAAAGATTTTATATTAAATAGGTGGGCAAATTTATGATGTTTAAATGATTGGAGTAAAATTCGAACAAAGAACTAGGGCGTGCCTACCATTGATAACATTTTTATAAAATAAGATGAAAATTTAACGCTTTTATCAATTTTTGCATGAAAATGGCTAAATCTTGTGGCTCGAAGTCAAAAACTTGTCTGATAGAATAACTATCAGTCTCAAGTTTTTTCCTTGAAAAACGTGCGATTTTTCTCATTTTTCATTAGACTTCCTGCAAAACTAGGTTTTCCGTTCGCCCCGAGCTTGTTGAGGGGTAGCGGAAAACCGTTATGGTTCGACAAGCTCACCACGAACGGTTTTCCTTATTTTTGGGTTTTGCAGGAAGTCTGTTGCAAATACTAAAGTTAAACACGCCCTAAAAAAGCAACGATACTATTTAATATAAACAATTTAGGTCATTTTAAATAAAATTCATCCAAAAGTAAATGTTTTTATCAAGTGTTTTTTGGTAATAATTGTTTTGGTAAAGGTTAATTTACCCCACCCCGCCGTAAAACCACCGACTTTAGGCGGTGGATATAAGGCATTTACTATGCTACAATACCCCCATGAAAACCCTTAAACTCCGTATCTACACCAAACACTCAAACCAACTTGAAAAACTGTCAAGCTCGGTAAACTTTGTGTGGAACTATATCAACGAGCTTGGTTTTAACTACTTGCAACGCACAGGCAAGTTTCTATCTGCCTATAACCTAAACGAATACACCAAAGGTAGCGGTGAATACCTAAATCTACACTCCCAAACCCTCCAAGCCATCAACGAAACACACACCAAAAGTCGTAAGCAGTTTAAAAAGGCTAAACTATCATGGCGTACCAATAACCCCAAAGCCAAGAGAAAGTCTTTGGGCTGGATACCTTTTAAGAAGTCTGCCCTAAAACTCATCAAGACCTACCAAACAGGCAAAAAAGCCTTAAAATCCAAACTGCAACTATCCCTTACCAAAGGTCAAAAGCTCATCATTACCGTCTTTGACCAATATAACCTATCCAATTACGACTTAAACACTTGTGAAATCGTACAAGACAGTTGTGGTAAATGGTATGCTTGTATTACAGTTAAAGACTTTCCTAAACAACAATGTGGCACAAAGTCAGTAGGATTAGACTTAGGTTGTAAAACAGCCGTTACTTGTTCTGATGGTAGCACACTCACTACCAAGTTCACCCACAAATACGCTAACAAACTTGCCAAAGCTCAACGAGCAAACAAGAAAAAGCAAGTAAAAGCCATTCATGCTAAAATTAAAAACAGTAGACTTAACACCATTCACCAATTTACAAGTAAACTTATTAAACAAAATGCCTTAATCGTGATTGGCAAATTAAATTCATCAAACTTCACATCAACCAAACTAGCAAAGTCTGTTTATGATGCAAGTTGGTTTGAACTTAAAAGACAACTGGAATACAAGTGCAAGAATGCAAATTGTCTCTTAGTAGAAGTTAATGAAAAGTACACAACCCAAACTTGTTCGCATTGTCTAACCATATCAGACAATAGCCCCAAAGGTAGAACAGGTCTTGGAATAAGAGTATGGACATGTAGCTGTTGTGGAGCTACCCATGACAGAGATGTTAATGGAGCTAAGAACATACTCCGTCTGGGACATCAGACGCTCGCAGGAGGAAGCCCCTTGCTTTAGCAAGGGGAGTATGTCACTTAATCTCTCAATGGGGGTATGCCTTGCTATTTTCTAATGAATGGGCAGGGTAAACACCCCTGCAGAAACCTGTCCAACTTTGACGGATTTGTATAGATTGGTAGAAAAAGGGGCGAGGATGTCATCTAGGGCGGTATCACTCTCAATGTAGCACAGCGTGTCAGCGTGGTAGAGTCCATGCTCTATAATACTACTGATAATGTCATGCCAAATATCAAGGGCATAAGGCGGGTCAATAAAGATGATATCAAAAGGCGTGCCGAGTGTGGGTAGGGCGGTTTGGGCGGTGCCATTGATGATGGATAACTGGCTGTGGGTGAGTTTTAGGATGTCGGCATTGTGTTTGATGGTGCGTGCTTGGGTGGGGTTTGGTTCTATCATGACGACATGAGATGCCCCTCGTGATAATGCTTCAAAGCCTAGCACGCCCGAGCCTGCACAGACGTCTAGCACTTTGGCGTCATGAATGTCTGCCATGAGCCAGTTAAAGAGTGTCTCACGCAAACGGTCAGGGGTGGGTCTTAATCCATCAGCGTCCACAAAGCTGATACTACGGCGTTTAAACTGTCCGCCGATGATACGAACTTGATTGGTGGTTTTGTAATGAGACTTGGTTGGTTTTTTCATGGCTGATGAGCTTGTCTGTTTTTTTCTGTCTTTTTGTGTTCTTCTTCGGCTTTTGCTCTGGCTTTTTCGGCTTCTGCCTTGGCGATTTTGGCTTTGATGGCCTCACGCTTGGCGGCACGGATTTTTACCAGTTCTTCATCACTGGGCGGTGTGATGGGATTGGTCTCACGTTGGAGAATCCAGTAATCAAACAAGGCTCGCCCGATGGGGGCTGCCACTTTACCACCGCCACCACCGTTCTCAACGATGACTGCGATGGCGATTTGGGGGTCATCCACGGGGGCAAAACCTGAGAACCACGCATGGTCCCAGTGACGGGAGTTGATGGCGGCTTTGTTATAACTTTTGCCTTGGGCGATGGATTTGACCTGTGCTGTACCTGTTTTGCCCGCCATGCGATAACGGGTGGTGTAGATGCTCTTTGCTGTACCCCGTTTGACAGTGTCTTCCATGGCGGTATGCATTCTGTCCCAGTCGGCTTCGGTGCCATTAAAGGGGATGACCCCGTCAGGTTTGTCAATGATGGTCACGGGAGCCTGCCCTTCGGAGCGTTTGAGCAGGTGGGGTGTGAGGTGTTTGCCCTTGATGGCGGTCATGGCGGTGGCATTGGCGACTTGTAGGGGGCTTGCCAAAAATGCTCCTTGTCCGATAGAGACAGAGATGGTCTCGCCTGGTAGCCATTCTTTGCCGTAGGTGTCCATTTTCCATTTGGGCGATGGCATGATACCCCCTTTTTCGTTGGGTAGGTCAATGCCTGTTTTTTTACCAAAACCAAAGCTACTCATCCAATCATGAAGCTTGTCAATGCCCATGCGATGAGCGTTTTTATAATAATAGGTATCCACGCTCATGATGATGGATTTGCTCATATTGACCGTGCCGTGCCCACCTTTTTTCCAGTCACGAAAACGGTGACTGTCCCCCGGTAAGCTAAAATAACCAGGGTCAAAAATGGTGTCATTCCAACCCATGATGCCATAATGCAAAAAGCCCATGCTTTCAAAGGGTTTGATGGTGGAAGCAGGCGGGTAGAGTCCTTGTAAGGCACGGTTATATAAAGGCTGGTCAATGTCATCTCGAAGCATGCCATACTCTTTGTTGGATATGCCAGAGACAAAGGGGTTGGGGTCGTAGCTGGGGTTTGAGACAAAGGCAAGGACGTCACCATTTTTGGGGTCAAGTGCCACAATCGCTCCACGTCGTCCTGCCAGTTGTTTTTGGGCGGCCATTTGTAGTCCATAATCTAGACTTAGATACAAATCGTTGCCCGCCACAGGGGGTTTGGTGTCTAGCTGTCGTAGAATCTCGCCGTGAGCGTTGGTCTCTACCGACTGAGAGCCTGGTTTGCCAAGCAAGACTTCTTCGTACTGGGCCTCGATGCCGATTTTGCCAATCAGGTCGGTGCCAGCATACAGGGCTTTTTTGCGATCGTCTTCGGCGATTTTTTTGGCTTCTTTGTCGTTGATGCGCCCGACATAACCGATGACATGGGCAAACAGCTCGTCATGGGGATAGACACGGGTGAGTTTGGTCTGAATGCTCACCCCTCGAAAAAAAGGTTTTCGCTCGCTAAACTGAGCAATCTGCTCTTCGGTCAAATCCATTTTGATGGTAATGGGGTTGTTTTTGGATTTGTCTATCCTTGCCAAAATGTCCGTAATCTCTTCATCGGTCAGACCAAAGATGGGGGTAAGTAGTTTTAGGGTGTAAGCTGGGTCTTCAATCTCATCGGGACTGATGACCGCAGAAAAAACCGGTACGTTATCGGCAAGCAACACACCATTACGGTCATAAATATAACCCCGTGATGGCGGGTCGGAGATGAGTTTGATGCGGTTGTTATCAGCGTTGGTTTGGTATTTATTGTATTGATAAACCTGTAAAAAACCATAACGAGCAAACAGCCCAATCATGCCAATAAGCACAAATAACGACGCCACGATCACTCGGCGTACAAAGACGCGAGTGCTGATGTCAGAATCGTTAGGACGTGATGAGGTCATGATTGGCACAAAAGAACAGCAAAAAACCCCTAATTATAGCATATTTTCAAAGGTGTATTCAATTTTATGATTCATCATCAGGGTAATCGCACCATATTTAATTTTTGGTAACTAAAATGATGGTTTAAACAAATTGGTAATTTTTAGATGCAAAATTATTTAAAAGCTCACCAAGTCAATTAAAATTTGAATAATTTGTTAAAAATATATTTAGATAAAATTAACTATAAATGCTCAATTTGCTTGATTTTTAATCAATTTATGTAAAATTTTTTTAGTGCGATTGCTCTGCATGATGTTAGATAAGCCATTGCAATTTTTGATAAATTGGTTATAATATACCAATTTTATTGGGAGATGCATGATGACTAAAAAATTACTTGTTGTCAGTCTTATTGCCACGCTTACTCTGACCGCTTGCCAAAAAGCCGAAGAAACCCCTGCCGAACCAAAAGCAGAGACCACCGCCCCTGCCGAACAAACCGCCACGCATGACCACGTTCATGGCGAGCATGACCACGAACACAAAGATGGCGAACATAGTCATGACCACGATGACCACAAACATGGTGAACACGCTCACGACCACAGCCACGACCATGCTCATGATAATGGACATCACCACCATGCTGATGGCGACAAATACCAATGTGGCGACAAAACCGCCCACATCGCCGTCCACAACCACGAAGGTGAAATCGAAGCTCACCTAACCACCGATGACATCACTTATGACTTAGCCCAAGACGTGCAAACCAAAGGACGCTTTACTTCTGATGATAGCATTGCTGGCGACGACAAAGGCATGGCATTGACCATTGACGGCGATAAAGCCAAAATCACCACGCTAGATGATACCGTCATTGTTGAATGTACCAAAGCAAGCTAAAACCGTTAAGGTGTTTAAAACAAAAGACCTGAATCACCATCAGGTCTTTTTTATGGCCATTTATCAGGCATATAAATCAGACATCAATCCATGACAGACAAGAACAAACATGCTTAAACCTACAACTGATAATACCGCTCCAAGGCAGGGATGATTTGCTTTTTACGGCTGACCACGCCTGCCAAGGTAAAGACCTTATCATCACAGTTCACCCCGAATGCCTTGGAGATAATCACATTTTGGGCAGGGTCATGAGCGAGTGCATAGCCCATTTGCTCCTTGATGTCCACCACCGCAATCATAAGATGATCCACGCCTTTTTCTGCCTGAATGAGTTTGGCAGTGGCTGTTAGCTCATCGATTCTGGCAAATATCTGACTGGGGGCGACCGTCTCAATCCCTGCAATGCCCCACCTCGTCGACCCAAACTCATAGCTTTTATAATCCATCAGCAAAATATCACGGGCGGACAGATGACTGACGTCACTTTTGGCAGAAAACATCTCATCTGCCAGTTTATCCTTATCCGCCACGTTCATCTGACACAGCTCACAGAGCTTTTGCACCACGAAACGGTCATCATCGCTCGTCGTGGGACTGCTAAGATTTAGCGTATCCGAGATGATGGCACAGAGCATGAGCCACGCCATGCTTTCCGTGATGTCCACGCCCTTTTGGGTGGTAAACATCTCATACAAAATGGTGCAAGTACAGCCCACAGGATGGATACGCACATAAGCAGGGGTGGGCGTGGTCAGCCCAAGCTTATGATGGTCGATGACGTAGCGGACATCAAACTCCGCCAAACCCTTGATGGACTGGGCAGGTTCGTTATGGTCGGTCAATGCCACTTTATCGCCCCGCCCCACAATGTCGGTCGGGCGACTGGCGTCTAGATACGGCAAAAGCTTGGCGGGTAACTCATCATTGGGATAACGCTCAAACCAACGGGCAAGCACAAATGCCGTTTCAAGGTTCGGCTCGCCCAGACGGTATGCCTGTGCTGATATGCCTTGGGCATTTAGCCAATGGGCAAACGCAAATGCCGAGACAAAAGCGTCCGTGTCGGGCGATGTATGTCCAAAAACGTGGTGCATGGGGTTCCTTAATGGTGCTTGATAAAGATGTTTAAAAAGACGCTCAAAGAATACATCTAACAAATTTGATACTTATCACAGGTTTGTAGAGACTGGCTCTGCACGTTCTTTAATGCTATCAGTTTTATAGGCGTGCACAGCATGCCCCTACACCCAAACATCATTGCATTTGTAGCAATTTTAAAGTTTCTTGGGTATATTAAAAACCAACAAAACCTTCTTTTTTAATCATCTTATTTCTGTGGCGTTTTGGTAAACTTACTAAGCTCATAGCCGTTTTGCTTGGCAATACCCAGATACCGCTCATAAGTGGCATCGTCCAGCGTGGGCGTGCGAGACAACACCCACAGATATTTATGGTTGGGCGTGCCGACTAGGGCGGATGTATAGCGTCCGCTTGTATCTTGGTCGCTTGCCAGCACCCAATAATTGGCTTTGCCGATGGGTAATTTTTTTAGAAAACTGGGCAAAAAGCTCACTCGCAGTTTGGCATTAGTCTCATCGGTGGCGTACGCTTCGCCATTGACCGATGTCATGCCGTCTTTGGTGGCACAGGCGTTTAGGACGTTGATTTTGCCGTTGTCTTTTAGGCTGTATGTGGCGGTGACGTTATGGGTGCATTTGTCCTGAAATGACATGGGCAAGCGTCCGATTTCATACCATCTACCCAGATAGTCATCAAGGCGAATTTGGCTGACGGTTGTCGGTGCCGTGCCGTTTGTGGGCGTGGGCGTGGCAGTACAAGCACTCAGGGCGGACAAGGCGATGATACTAAAAAGTAAGGATTTGGCAGGCTTGACGTAAGACATAATTTTTTCCTTTAATGCTTTGATAAATAATGTTTATCAAATTATTGTAGCACACTCCTGCTGTTTGGTCGCTGTTGTTTTGTTGTGATTTGTTCGCCACTTTTCACCCATCAGCATTTTAACCCATCGTAAAGCCGTGAAACATCGCCAAGAACAAATCTCATTTAAAATCAAAACAATTGTTTTACATCCAAAAACATCATCACAACCTTTTGATTTTTATTATATTTTTAAAAATTCCCTACCATCTCTCCATCTTTTCCCCACTTTTCCCCAAAATCTGTGGATAAGCCTGTGGATAACTTTAAAATTTGGGGCGTTATGCCATGATTAATCGGCAATGGCAGTTGATTGTATAAAATTTATACAGTTTTTTGTCAAATTTTTTCTATTTAAAATCAATAAGTTATGTCATAAATTTTTGGCAAATATCCCAATATGACAATCATGTTTCACGCTCATGACATGATGACCGCCTTGTGGATAAAATAAGAACGGCAAACATGATATTTACCGTTTTTAAATATTTATCCAAGGCAGGCGTTGGGCGAATATTTAAAGGATTGATTTTGGCAAAATAGACAAAACTGTGGTAGAATTAGCCGTTTTATTTTTTACCCTATTGCTTATTTTGTTAAATTTTGATTTTGTCAATTAGCCAATCGCCTAGCCCATTGCCAAACCCCAACAAGTGATGATTTATGTTTAATTCCATCTGGCAAGCCCTAGCTGAACACCCCGAATTTATCGCCATGCTCACCATTCCGCCCGTTACGGCTTTTGTAACGTGGGCTCATGTGTGGATGGCGTTAGAGATGTTATTTCACCCCATTAAGTTTTGGGGTATTCGTGTGCGTGGTATGCCGTGGGGCTTGCAGGGCTTAGGCTGGCAAGGCATTGTCCCTGCCAAAGCAGGCAAAATCTCTGGGGTCATCGTTGATCAGACCTTATCCAAACTTGGTAATATCGATGAGTTTTTGCAGGCGATGGAGCCTGAGGAGATGGCACAGTTCATCACCGAGACGGTGGATAAGAATTTAGAGAGTCTCATTGATGAGATTATGCTCGAACGCTACTACGCCCTGTGGACACATACCCCGTACGCCATCAGACGGCGGATTTATGCTCATGCTCACAGTGAGATGCCAGCGGTGATGAAGTCCTTAGTCATTGACCTAACCGCCAATGTTGAAGAGCTGGTGGACATGAGGGCGATGATTGTCAAACGCATGGAGAGCGACCGTAAACTCATGGTAGACATGTTTTTGCGAGTGGGTAAAAAAGAGATTAACTTCATCTGGAAAATCAGTGCCGTGATTGGCTTTGGTTTTGGGATTATTCAGATGGGGATTTTTTATTTTGTGCCACAGCATTGGACGGTGCCGTTTTTTGCGGCGATTTGGGGAGCATTAACCAACTGGATTGCCATTTGGATGGTGTTTAACCCTGTCGAGCCCAAAAAAGTCCTCTTTATCCGCCTGTTCCGCTATGACAATGGTCGGGTCAAGCCCATGTTGCCCCATTTTCATGTCTATGACTGGCAGGGCGGTTTTATGAAACGCCAAGATGAAGTGTCTAGCGTGTTTGCTGAGATTGTCGTAAATGAGCTGGTTACTTTAGAGAACATCATGAGTGAGATGATGTACGGCACTCGCTCGGCAAAAACCCGTGAACTCATGAAATCGCACTTATATGAGCTGTTAGAGTCGCCTGTGGTCAAATCCATTTTAAAAGTGGGTATGGATAACAAAGAGCTAAGTGCCTTTAAAGACACCATTATTGACAAATCCATTGATGCAACCATGATACCCATTAGAGACCCCAAACTTAACACATCTCGGGCAAGCAAAATCTTTGGGCTGTTTGAATCTCGCATTCGAGAACTCTCGCCCCATGAATTTCAAAACCTGCTAAGACCTGCCTTTAAAGAAGATGAGATGACATTGGTGATTTTGGGGGCGATAACGGGGCTGTTGGCAGGGTGGTTGCATTTGATTGCGGTGTTTTTTTGAGTGGCTTGAATATTTATTTTAAATTTAAAATAAATTATTGCCACATTTGATGGTTATGGCATTAAATGGTGCATGGCATGCACTCTGCCATTTACACTCTACAAAATGAAAAAGTACCACGGTTTTCTGTTCGTGGTGAGCTAAGTCGAACCATGACGGAAACCAACCTGCAGGCAAGCTTGTGGCGAACGGTTTCCGTAGTAAAATTCAATTTTGTTGGCTGTATCTATTTATAAAATTCAAATGGCTAAATTTATTTTTTAAAAAATTATCTTATAAATTTTAAACATCATTAATATGATGATTTATTTTAAAATTCATTTTTAAACAAATTTTTATCAATTTTATTTTTAAAAATTAGTAAAAACAAAACCCAAATAGCCGTCGCTAACTTGATGAGAATGTCTTTATGCTAATCACCGAACTGGGGTATTTTGCCTTACTGCTTGCGTTGGTGCTTGCGATACTACAAACCGTCCTGCCTGCACTGGGCGTGATAAAACATCAGACCGCTTGGCAACGCCTTGCCCCAAGCCTTGCCGTGGCAGGGTTTTTGGTGATGCTGGTGTCCTTTGTGGCACTCATGGCAGGGTTTTTGTACAACGATTTTAGTTTGGTGTATGTGGCAGGTCATTCTAACAGCCTACTCCCGTGGTACTATAAGCTATCAGCGACATGGGGCGGACATGAAGGCTCGCTACTGCTGTGGCTGACGATACTATCAACGTGGTGTATGCTCGTGGCGGTGTGTAGCCGTGGGCTACCGCTGGACATGCGAGCCAGAGTGCTGTCGGTGCTTGGTGGGGTGCAAGTGATGATGCTTGCTATGCTGACCTTTACCTCAAGTCCCTTTGTGCGGACACTGCCAAATCTGCCTGTGGACGGGGCGGATTTGAACCCACTGCTCCAAGACCCCGGACTTATTTTTCATCCGCCCATGCTGTACATGGGTTATGTGGGGCTTGCCGTGCCATTTGCCTTTTGTATGGCAAGCCTGTGGGCGGGTCGGCTTGATGCGGTGTGGACACGGTGGTCTCGTCCGTGGACGGTGGCGGCGTGGGTGTTTTTGACCTTAGGGATTGCCATTGGGTCGTGGTGGGCGTATTATGAGCTAGGTTGGGGCGGTTGGTGGTTTTGGGACCCTGTGGAGAATGCGTCCTTGATGCCGTGGCTTGCCAGTACTGCTCTCATGCACTCGCTTGCCGTTACCGAAAAACGTGGCGTATTCAAGGCGTGGACGATTATGCTTGCCATTTTTGGCTTTGCTCTGTCGCTCTTGGGGACGTTTTTGGTGCGTTCGGGCGTGATTACCTCTGTGCATTCGTTCGCCGCTGACCCGACTCGTGGCATGGCGATTTTGGCGATTTTGGGGGCGGTCATTGGCGGGGGCTTATTGATGTTTGCTCTGCGTGGTTGGCGTTTGACCGTGGAGAGTTTTTATCAGTTAAAATCTCGTGAGACCATACTGGTTATTAATAATATCATTCTACTGGTGGCGACACTGGTGGTGTTGTTAGGCACGCTGTATCCGATTATCGCTGATGCCTTTAAACTCGGTCAAGTCTCGGTGGGCCCGCCGTATTTTAATGCGTTATTTGTGCCATTATCATGGGTGTTACTTGCCCTTATGGGGGTGGGGGCAACCATGCGGTATAAATACGACAGCCGTCCGATGTTAAAAATACTTATGATGACGGTAGTGTGTAGCTTGCTACTGGGTGTGGTGGGTTGGTATATGATAAACCTACTGGGTGAGAATACGTCCTTTGACCATACCATTTATATCACGGCGAGTCTGTCGGCGTGGGTGCTACTGTTTATCGGGCTTGACATTAAGGACAAAACTCGCCATGCTAAGGGGTTTACCAATGGACTGCGTAAACTTAGCCCAAGCTATTATGGCATGCAAATCGCCCATATCGGTGTGCTGGTTACGGCACTGGGCGTGGCAGGCGTGAGTGCGTTAAGCATGGAAAAAGACGTGGCGATGACGGTGGGCGACAGCACGCACGTGCAGGGTTATGATTTTTATCTACAAGATTTTGACCTAGTGCAAGGTTCCAACTATGATGCCACACGGGCGACCATACAAGTCAAAGCAGACGGCAGGCTCATTACCAAGCTCTATCCTGAAAAGCGAAACTATGTCGTCTCCATGATGCCGATGACCGAAGTGGGACTGCGAGCGAGCCTGTTTAATGAGCTGTATGTCGCCTTAGGCGAGCCGATTGTCAAAGACGGTAAGGTGGATAATAACACATGGGCGGTGCGTGTACATGTCAAGTCCATGGTGCGTTGGCTGTGGCTTGGCTCTATCATCATGGCGTTGGGTGGGTTTATTGCCATGCTTGATAAACGCTATCGCATGAAAAAAGTCAAGGCAGACTTGGCAAAGAGCAAACTAAGCCCAACAACGGTTAATCAAGACAATGGCAAAAATAACAGCAAAGATAATGGCAAGGTTATCAAAGATGATGAAAACGTTAGCAAAGATAACGACAAAGACAGCCAAACCACAAAAGTCAATGACAATGCAGGGGAGATGACACCATGAACCGCACTCAAAAACGCATGATGATTTTTTTGATTCCCTTTATCATCTTTGCCTTACTCATGGTGATGTTTTTTAACCGTTTGGGTAAGCCAACAGACATCGTGGTTACTACAAGCATGAATAAGCCCTTGCCAGCGTTTAGCTTGTCCTTATTATCCGACCCCAATCGAATAATGACCAATGACAATTTGCCAAAAACGCCATTTTTAATGAACGTGTGGGGGTCATGGTGTCCGACGTGTAAGGTGGAACACCCCTTTTTAATGGAGCTACACGCTCAAGGCGTGCCAATGGTGGGCATGAACTACAAAGATGAGCTTGCCGATGCGTTGGGTTATTTGAACCAATACAAAGACCCGTTTTTGTACTCGGTGCAGGATTTGGACGGTAAATATGGGCTAAGTTTGGGACTGACAGGAGCCCCTGAGACGTTCGTGGTGGACGGCAATGGCGTGGTCTATAAGCACATCACAGGCGAGATACACGAAGGCAACTGGACAGCAAGTATCAAGCCATGTATGGATGCCCTAGCCAATCCCCAAGCGAACCAAATCCAAAGAACACAGGCGTGCCAATGATGAAATTTTATTTAAAACACACCTTATCCATACTGGCAGTGGTCGGGACTTTGATGATAAGTACGGCAAGTTTTGGGGCGATTGAGATTTATGAATTTAAAAGCGCCGAAGACGAAGCCCGTTATAAGGCACTCATCGAAGAGCTTCGTTGCCCTAAATGCCAAAACCAAAACTTAGCAGGGTCGGACGCTCCGATTGCGGTGGATTTAAAAAACCAAACCTATCAGATGATACAGGATGGCAGGAGCGATACCGAGATTCGCCAGTTTATGTTTGATAGCTATGGTGATTTTATCAGTTATAAACCGCCTGTACGCCCGTCCACGTGGATTTTGTGGTTTTTTCCGCCCATTTTGTTGGTGGTGTTTATTTTAGGCTGGGTTTATAAAGCCAAAAAAGGGCGGACGGTGGCGGTTGATGAAGTTGCTACCTTATCCAAAGCCGAAGAAGAGCGAGTTGCTCAGATTTTAGCCAAGCACCAAAGTTCCAAATCAGAGCAAGCCCAACATTTTAATGCTCAAAATTCCCAAAATTCCCACACCCAAACCGATAAGGATACGCCATGACCCCCACGCTGTTCTTGTTTTTTAGTTTAGCCGTACTGCTGTGCGTGGTATTGGCATTGGTGGTGATTTATCCGTGGCTTAAAGGACAAAAGGCGGTGGACAATCAGCTCATGGCGGTCAATGTGGCGGTGTTTGGCGAGCGGATTGCCGAACTACAAGCGGATAAAGATGCAGGGCGGATTGATGATGCGACTTTTCAGGCAGGCGAGATTGAACTCAAACGCCAACTGTTAGATGCCCAGACCCATGCCGAGACCTATGCCCCTGTGGGTATCAAAAGCCGTGCCATTGTCATGGTGTGGATACCTGTGCTGGCAGGGCTTGCTTATCTGACAACCGCTGACCGCACGTCTGTGTTTAAGCTGTGGCAAGCCCAAGACAGCGTGGGACAAGTGGCGGACGATTTGCTAACGGGCAAGATAGACACGCCCCCCGAGTGGGCGACCGCTGATAGCACCGCACTCATCAGTGCCATGCAGACCAACGTTCATCATCACGCCCATGACCCCAACCGCTGGATGCGACTGTCCGAGCTGTTCATGGCACTAGAAGCCACGCCCCAAGCCTTAGAAGCCTTAGCTCGTGCCTATCGTCTTGACCAGAGCAATGATGAGATTGCCATTACTTATGCTCAGTCCAGCTTTTTTGCTAATAATGGCGTGCTAGATGCGACCGCTCGTGATGTCCTGCATGGCATACTCTCAAATACCCCAGACCATGAAGGGGCGATGATGATGATGGCGATGGGCGAGACACGTGCCAATAACTTTACGATGGCAAAGGCATGGGTTGCCAAACTGCGTGAGAGTATCACCAGTAAGGGCGGTGCGGACAGGCAGTCGGCATTGGCAAGCCTAGATGAGCTGATGGCGACCATTCACGCCCAAGAAGCCAAAGCGATGGCAGGGGTCAATGTCCATGTGAGTGTGGCAAGTAGTCTGCTCCCCCAAATCGATGAGAATGCCGTGCTGTTCGTCTCTATCTCGGACGTGGCAGGCGGTGCTCCTTATGCGGTCAAACGCTTATCGGTGCGTGAGTTGGTGCAGGGAGTAACGGTGTCGCTTAGTGATTTGGATGCGATGATGCCCGAGCGTACCTTGACGGCAGGGCGTGAAGCAGGGGTTAGCCTTGCAGTCAATGCTCGTATCAGCCACAGTGGTGGGGCGGTCAGCGAATCGGGCGACTTGATGGCGAACCCTGTGATATTGCAAAAAGGGCAAAATACGGTCAATTTGGAAATCTCACAAATCGTGCCGTAAGTTTGGCAAATGCCATTATTTTTATAATAAATAGTGGTCAAATACCACTTGAACAATAGGGCAATGTGGTTTATAGTGTTATTTTATCTCAGATTCATTGGAGCGTACTCATGCGTATTATTTTATTAGGTCCCCCAGGGGCGGGCAAAGGCACACAAGCTCAGTTCATCTCAAAGGAGTTTAACATTCCCCAAATCTCCACAGGCGACATGCTTCGCTCTGCCATTAAAAACGGCACGGAACTTGGCAAGCTTGCCAAAAGCGTGATGGATGAAGGTCAGTTGGTCTCTGATGAGCTTATCATTAATCTGGTCAAAGACCGCCTAGCCGAACCTGATTGTGCTAATGGCTGTATTTTTGACGGTTTTCCACGCACCATTCCCCAAGCCGAAGCACTGGCAAATGCAGGCGTGGACATTGATTATGTCATTGAGATTAGCGTGCCTGATGATGAGATTGTCAGCCGTATGTCAGGTCGCAGAGCTCATTTGCCGTCAGGTCGCACTTATCACATCATTCACAATCCGCCAAAAGTGGACGGTAAAGATGACGTAACGGGCGAAGAGCTGGTACAGCGTGATGATGACAAAGAAGAAGTCGTCAGAGACCGCCTGTCAGTCTATCACACCCAAACTGCCACGCTTGTGGGGCATTATCAAGCGGTGGCTCAGTCGGGCGAGAATGCTCCGTCTTATCACCAGTTTGACGGCACCCAAGCCATTGATACGGTCAAAGAGCAGATTTTTGCGGTGTTAAAAGGTTAATTTCATTAACTAGTAGGGCGTGCCTGCCATTGATAACATTTTATAAAATAAGGTGAAAATTTAACGCTTTTATCGATTTTTGCATGAAAAACGGCTATCCGACCACTTAACTGTGTAAATTTTAAGATTTTTTACTTAATTTTTAAAATTAAGTGGTCGGATTGTGGCTCGAAGGCGAAAACTTGCTTGATAGAATAACTATCAGCTTCAAGTTTTTTCCTTGAAAAACGGGCGATTCCCCTGCTTTTTTAACAGGCATTTTTCATTGCAAATACCAAAGTCAGGCACGCCCTAAAAGCACGTCCAATGGGGCGTGTTTTTTTATGCTTAATTTATTTAACATAATCCTAAAATATTTACAAGGTAGTTTTTATATTACACCCAACCAACTTGATATTTACCACGGGTTTGTAGGGGTGTGCTGAGCACACCCTTTGATGATATGACTATACAAGGCGTGCTCAGCACACCCCTACGCCCACACATCATTGTATTTGTAGTAATTTTAAAGTTTCTTGGGTGTATCATTTAACGTCAAAATACACCAAATGGCGGTAGGGTGCGTAATACGCACCATTTAATCAGCTAAATAGAATGATATTTTAAAGCCCCAAAAAATCCACCACAAATTCGCTATTAGGACGGGCAAATAGCTCATCAGGCTTGCCCAGTTGCTCCACCACGCCATGATTCATGATGACAATGGTGTCCGACACAGCAACCGCTTCTTCTTGGTCGTGCGTTACCATGATGGACGTGATGCCAATGTCCTTTTGGATTTGGCGTAGGGACGTGCGTAGCTCTTTACGCACTTTGGCGTCCAACGCCCCAAACGGCTCATCAAGGAGTAATAATTTGGGGTTTGTGGCAATCGCCCGAGCCAATGCCACACGCTGACGCTGACCACCCGACAGCTCATGCGGATAGCGGTCTTTGGTGTGGGGAAGCTGAATTAAATCAAGAAGCTGTGCCACTCGCTTATCAATCTCGCCCCCTGTGGGACGTTGGTGTTTGGGCAGTAGCTCTAAGCCAAAAGCGATGTTTTGGGCGACTGTTTTGTGGCGAAATAGGGCGTAGTTTTGAAAAACAAAGCCTATCCCACGCTGTTGTACGGGCGTGTCGGTTACGTCCGTGCCGTCAAAATAAATCCGCCCTGTGTCGGACGTCTCTAATCCTGCAATAATCCGCAGTAAGGTAGTTTTACCACAGCCTGATGGTCCAAGTAGCGTGGCAAGTTCGCCAGAATTGACCGAAAAACTTACGTCATTTAAGGCGGTAAATTCGCCAAAGCGTTTATGAATGTTTTTAATATCAATGCTCATGGTGGTATCCGTGTTGATGATGAATTGATTTTACAAGTTAAAAATATTTGATAAGTGGTAATTGGTTTACCTAAATTTTAATTAAAAATCCAATTTAACCAAATTAAAAAACTCAACTTCGCCCAACCTTTTTACGACTCATCACATTTTGCACCGCAAGGGTAACAAGAGCAAGCAAGGCAAGCAGGCTTGACAGGGCAAAAGCGGTGATAAAGGCATATTCGTTATAGGCAATCTCAATGAGCAGTGGCATGGTGTTCGTCTCGCCTCGAATATGCCCCGACACCACCGACACCGCCCCAAACTCGCCCATTGCCCGAGCGTTGGTTAGGATAATGCCGTAGAGCAACGCCCATTTGATATTAGGTAGGGTAACGTGCCAAAACATCTGCCAGCCGTTCGCCCCAAGCGTGAGACTTGCTTCTTCTTCGCTATCGCCAATGGACTGCATGAGCGGAATAATCTCTCGGGCAATAAAGGGAAAGGTTACAAACAGTGTGGCAACCACAATGCCTGTGGTGGCAAAGATGATTTTTATGCCTAGGCTTTCAAAAAACGAGCCGATGAGTGTATTTGCCCCAAATAGCAAGACAAACATCAAACCTGCCACGACAGGCGACACCGCAAAGGGCAAGTCTAGCAAGGTGGTGATGATAAATTTGCCCCGAAATTTGTGCCGAGTAATCAGGTATGCTAACGCTACGCCAATCACGGTATTGATAGGCAGGACAATGGCGGTGGTGATTAAGGTGAGCTTAATGGCGTGCAATGCGTCAGGGTCGGTAAGGGCGGACAGATAGGCACTCACGCCGTCTTTTAGGGCTTCATAAAACACGGCAATAAGTGGCACAACGAGCATGACCGCCATAAACGACACCGCCAAAGCGATGAGCGTGTATTTGACCCATGCAGGGTCTTTGGTGGTGGGGTGGTGTTGGTAGTCGTAGGTGGATTGGGTTGCCATGTTTTTTCCGTGTTGGGTTTGGGTTTAAATGGGTTTTAAAAATTGGGTAAATGCAAAATGATAATTTACTTTTTGCAATTTTCAATTATGATTAAATAAATACATATTTTAAATTGGACGTGTAGGGGCAATTTATTCGCCCTTGTGGAATAATTGCAATTTTTATCATTTTTAAATCTATTTTATAATCAATTAACTTCAAGATACACCAATGACAGCAAGGTGCGTATTACGCACCTTACCATGCGACAAATGAATTTTTTTAAAATTTAGTATTGGTGCAAATTGGGGTTAAT
This sequence comes from Moraxella caprae DSM 19149, assembly GCF_000426885.1. GTDB lineage: Bacteria > Pseudomonadota > Gammaproteobacteria > Pseudomonadales > Moraxellaceae > Moraxella > Moraxella caprae. The sequence goes on from NZ_AUGF01000008.1 coordinate 64,081, forward strand.
CGACCATATATATCAAATTTATCATTAAAAATTTGCCCTTATTTTAAAAATAAATTTATTTTTCATTTGGCTTTTGTTTAATTCGTTTTTGCCCCAAGTCGTGCCGAGAGTTTCCATTGAGCAAAGTTAATGGCAAACAAAACAACCAGCGACACAAGGAGCATAAACAACGCCACGCAAGACGCTCCCGCCACGTCAAATTGCTCCAATTTTGAGACGATGATAAGCGGTAGGATTTCTGACTGCATGGGAATGTTGCCTGCGATAAAAATCACCGACCCATACTCGCCTGTGGCACGGGCAAACATCATGCCTGAACCGATGAGCATGGCAGGGGCAATCTCGGGCAGGATGACCTTGACAAAAGTCGTCAAACGGCTCGCCCCCATGACGGCAGACGCTTCTTCAAACTCTACCGACAGCTCGGCAAGCACAGGTTGCACCGCTCGCACGATAAAAGGAAACGACACCACCACCAAAGCCAGCCAAATACCAATGGGCGTAAAGGCAATGCGAATCGGCTCGCCTGTGGTAGCCATACCAAGTTTGGCGAACACTTGTCCGAACAACCCTGTAGGGGCGTAGAGCGTGGCAAGTGAAATGCCTGTAACCGCAGTCGGTAGGGCAAAGGGCAAATCCACAAGGGCGTTGATGAACGACTTGCCCCAAAAGTCATACCGCACCAGCACCCAAGCGATGAGCGTGCCAAAGACTAGGTTGGTCAAGGTCGCCAAAATCGCCATGGATAGGGATAATTTAATGGCATAAAAAACCTGTGGCTCTTTTATGGTGCTGACAATCTCGCCAAACCCCATGCCAAGCGTGGTCAAAATCATCATGACAAACGGCAAAACAACCAGTAGCGACAACGCAAACACGCTCACGCCCAGACTTAGCCCAAAAAACGGCATGATGCGTCTTTGCTTGTTGCGGACGGGGGTGACTTGTGTGGTTGGTGTGGTGTGGATTGTCATGGTATCTTGTGTGTAAAAATGGTAGGCTTATTTTAAAAGATTGGCAAAATTATGATACTGACAAAAAGGAATATGAATTTTCGGTTTTGGGATTTATACAAAATTGACATAAATAAGCCCGTACATTGACGGGCTTATTTATCTTTGTATGGGTTAGCGGTATTGGCAAGCGATTTCCAAGCCATTTTCACAGGCTTTGTTAAACCATTGCTTGGCGGTGTTTGGGTTTTGTTTTACACCATCTCCGTTGTGATATATCACTCCAAGATTATATTGGGCTTCGGCATTGTCTTGATTGGCAGATTTGGTGTACCATTCAAGAGCTTGGACATAATCCTGTTTTACGCCTTCTCCACTATGATACATTGCCCCAAGATTATTTTGAGCAAAAGTATCTCCTTGACTAGCGGATTTGGTAAACCATTCAAGGGCTTTGGTATAATCTTGTTTTATTCCATGACCATTATAATACATTCCCCCAAGATTGTACTCGGCTTGGGCATATCCTCGATTGGCGGATTTGGTGTACCACTCAAATGCTTTTTGATAATCTTGTTTTATACCGTGTCCGTTGTAATACATCACCCCAAGATTGTACTCGGCTTGGGCATATCCTTGATTGGCGGATTTGACAAACCATTCAAGGGCTTGGACATAATCCTGCTTTACACCTTGCCCTCCTTCATACATTACGCCAAGATTGTATTGGGCTTCAACCAATCCTTGATTGGCGGATTTGGTGTACCACTCAAATGCTTTTTGATAATCTTGTTTTATACCGTGTCCGTTGTAATACATCACCCCAAGATTATATTGAGCTGGGGCTAATCCCTGATTGGCGGATTTGGTAAGTAGTCCAATGGCTTTGGTATAATCTTTTATGTTTACATAAGCATATCCCAAATAAAACTGCAATTCGGCATTATTAGGATTTTGTGTTAGCTCATTTTGACAAATGTTAATGGCGGATTGGGGATTGGTAAGATAAAGCTCTTGGCAACTTTGGTTTTGTGCTTGGCTTTGCACTTGGATTTGGTTTACACAGCCTGTTAGTGTAGCAATTAGAGCAAAAATAATAAATTTGGTTTTCATGGGTTTGTCTTAGGGTTTTCTTAAAAGTTTGGGTTATGTTAGCCCAAATTGGTGTGATAGGCAATATTAAATCACTTAAAACACGCTTAATATTTTGCCATTTTAAACCCAAAAAAGCCCGCATAAAACGGACTTAACATCATTAATATGCTTTTGGCTTATTGCGATAATTGCCCTGTCGCCCCCACCGCCAATGTGTCGTATACGCCACCTTCTTTAAAATAAGTCGTCATGATAGACTGCCAATCGCCAAATACATCATTGGGGAAAAAGGTCTGCATTTGGGGGAATTTATCGGCGTGCTTGGCAAGAATGTCGGGATTGCTTGGACGTAAGAAATACTTGACCGCAAGCTCCTGCCCTTCATCGCTGTATAGGTGTTCTAGGTAGGCTTTTGCCACGTCTGTTGTGCCTTTTTTGGCACTAACTGCGTCCACCACTGCCACAGGGTTTTCGGCATTGATGGTATAGCTTGGGTAAATGATTTGGATATTGCCAAATTTTTCTTTGATGACGTTGGCTTCATTTTCAAAGGTAATTAGTACGTCTCCTATCTGACGTTGGGCAAATGTCGTGGTTGCCGCTCGTCCGCCATTTTCAAAGACTTTAACGTTACCAAGTAAGCCCTTGACAAACTCATGTGTTTTGGCTTCGTCCTTATTAAAGGCGTGTAGCCCATAGCCGTACGCTCCCAAAAATGCATAGCGACCGTTGCCCGATGTTTTTGGATTGGCGATGATAATCTCCTTGTCGTCTGTCGCCAAATCCGCCCAGTCTTTTACACCCTTAGGGTTGCCGTCTCGCACGATAAAGACAATCGTACTGGTAAAAGGAATGGCGTTGTTAGGCAGGTTCTGTCGCCATTTACCGTCCACAAGCTGACTCTCGGCAAGTAGTTCCACGTCCGAGCCTTGATTCATCGTAACCACGTCCGCTTCTAGTCCATTTTTGACCGATAGGGCTTGTTTGCTTGACCCGCCATGCGACTGTTTGATATTGACCTTGATGTCAGGGTTTACGCCTTGATAATGCTTGATAAAAATGGGATTATAATCCTTATAAAAATCCCGTGCCACGTCATAGGACACGTTTAACAGCTCCACTTGACCGCTTGCGTTGCTTGTCGTGGCTTGATTGGCGGTTTGGTTGTTGCCACAGGCGGTTAGGGCAAGGGCGGATAAGGTAAGGCTTAGGGGTAAAAGGGCGGTTTTCATGAGATAGTCCAATTTTAGTCCAATTTAAAAAAGATGAGTTATTGTAAAATACAATACTTAAAATGATTAACATAAAAATGGGAAATCGTTATTCAGTTTGGGAATTTATGGCTGGGAAAATGGGGTTAAATTTTGGAAAATTGCCAATTTTAATTTGAATAAAAAAAGGGGCAAATACATTGCCCCCTGCAGTTTAAAAATAAAAATCACACCCCCTGATAATACCGTTTTAACACCGCCAATACCTCAGGTCGGCTAAATGTTTCGGGGATGTCATCGCCATTTGATAAGGCAACTCTTAACGCTGTGCCTGAGATTTTGACGTGCTGAGACGAGTCGTGCGGACAGGTTTTGGTGCTTGCCATACCGCCACAGCGATGACAATAAAACGTCCAGTCAATTTTTAAGGGCTTGGTAATAAGTGCGTCCTTGTCAATGGTGTCAAAAATCTTTTGAGCGTCAAACGCTCCATAATAATCGCCCACGCCTGCATGGTCTCGCCCTATGATGAGATGACTGCACCCATAATTTTGGCGGAATAGGGCATGAAGCAGGGCTTCTTTGGGGCCTGCATATCGCATATCTAGGGGGTAGCCTGCCTGAATGACGGTGTCTTTTTTAAAATAGTTGTCAATCAGCACGCCAATGGCTTCTTGGCGGACATCGGCAGGAATGTCCCCTGCTTTTAGCTTGCCCAAGAGCGAATGCACGAGTACACCGTCGCAGATTTCTATGGCGATTTTGGCAAGGTATTCATGCGAGCGGTGCATGGGGTTACGAGTTTGAAAGGCAGAGACAGTTTTCCAGCCTTTTTGCTTAAACATTGCCCGAGTCTGGGCAGGGGTTTTGTAAATTTCGGGATAGTCGGTGGGAAATTCGCCTTGACTAAACACTTGTACTTTTCCGCCCAAATACACATCGCCACTGCCCAGCACCTGTGCCACGCCCACATGGTTGGGGTCGGTCGTGCCAAAGGTGGCTTGGCATTCGGCAGGTTTGTTGGGGGTGTAAATGTCGCTAATAATCAGCACGCCCATGAGTGCGTCTGTGTCGTCCACGAGAGCCACGCTGTCGCCTAGGCTTAGGGTGTTTGCGGTGGCGGTGTCAGTGGATAGGGTAATGGGAATGGGGAAAAACACGCCCTGATAAGTGCCGTCCACACCGCCTTGGGCGAGCGTCATGCTCGCTATCACGCCTTCATAATCGGCTTGCCCCATAAAGCCGTCAAGGGGTGTAAATCCGCCAATACCCAGCATGATAAGGTCGCCACGCTCACGGCTAGATAGCGTGATTTTGGGTAAATTTTCGGCAGTTTGTAGGGCATTGGCAAGCTCATCGCCTGTCAATACAAGGGGTTTAAGGGTGGGACTGCCGTGCGGTGGCACAAGGTCGCTATAGATGTCATCTGTGCTAAACGCTTGCTCGTTTTGGGCGGATAGGGTGGATAGGTCGGTCATGGCTCATTCCTGTTGGCTACGTTGATAAAAGTAGCCATATCTTATAGAATTTTGCCAAAATTTAACTATGCCAAATGATGATAAAGATAGGCGGATTTTTCATGTGGCAAGTTTAGGGCGTGCCTGTATAAGAACATGTTGGCAAATGTCGCTCAATGTCTTTAATATCAGGTGTGGTGCATTGCCAGTCAATGTAGCTGTTTTGATGAATGGCGGGCGTATAAATCAGCGTGCCTTTACTGGTGGCATTGTCAATTTTAATGGTAAAGACTGAGTGATTATCCAATGTAATCGACTTGATTTTACTGCTGGGTGTCCAGTTGGATGGCAAATTAAGCTCGGCAAGCGATGTGGGTAGTTGCCCCCTGTCTATTAGATGAACTTGCATTTCCATTTTTAAATGGCTGATGGCGGACTGGGCAAGCTGTATGCTTTCGTGGTCAAAGGCGATTTGTTTGAGTTTTGCCATTTTTTCATCATTTTTAATACTCAGCTCTTGTTTGATGTGGTTAATGGCTCGTTTTTCGGCTTGACCGCTAAACATATAAAATAATAAACCAATTAAAATCGTTAAAAGCACAATGATAATGGCAAGTAGGGTGTTGGTTTTCATCAGTTTTCCCAATTGACACTATGCCGTATTATAGATAAAATTAGCCCCTATCGCCAAATATCATCGCAACAATTTTTTTATGAATACCACAGATAACCCCATTCGTCATACCGCCCCCCATTCCGCCTGATATGACAGGGCGAGTGGCGGACATTGGGCGTGATGTTACCAAAATCATTGGCGATGATGTTGGGATAAGTGAGCTATTAGGTGATGATAAAATTACTAATCTTGCCCTACCAATCGGCAAACAGCATTCAAAAATATTTGTTATCATTAGCACGATTTTTGTTGTTGTGTTTATCATCATAACGATATTGTATTTATTTTTATTATTGATGTTTGATAATAAAAATATTTGGTGGTTAATGATTTTTATTGCCTTGATATCTTTTACCATATTAATTTTTAATCAACATAAAAATGGCTTAAAAGATGTTTTGATTGATGGCAATAAAATCACCGTCATCAAAAGAAGTCCGTTTAACTTTAAAAATAACCGCACACAAGTTATTCATTTTAAAGACATTTATCACAGCTACATTGAATGCATTACAATACTACAATTTGATGCAATAAATTACTGTCATTATTTGGTAATGATTGAACATATAACTTATAGTGATGATGGGCTCTTTTATAAGAAAAAACGATTTGCTGTTCGAGATTTTCGTACTAATTATGACAAAGCCAGTGAATATTTAATTCTATTAAAAAGTTTATTAGAACATTATCATAAGAATAATGGCGGTAAAGCTCATTTGCCAACGATAGAGTTTATACCGCAACGCTGATTTTTATTAATTTTAACCAACAAAAAACACCACCCAATTTTCATTGAGTGGCATTTTTTACTTCAAACTATAAGCAAAACTTACTCATAATTCTGGGTACTCGGACAGCTACAAATCAAATTCTTATCGCCATAGACATCGTCCACACGCCCCACAGTCGGCCAGAATTTATGTGCCTTGACATAAGGCAATGGGAATGCTCCCACTTCACGGCTATACGGTCTGTCCCACTCGCCCACGATGACGGCTTGGGTGTGTGGTGCGTTCACCAATGGGTTATTGTCCGCCGTCCAGCCGTCCTCGCCTCTTTGTACTGTTAAGGCTTCTTGCTTGATTTGTTTGAGTGCCGAGACAAAGCGGTCTAGCTCGTCTTTGCTCTCGGATTCGGTTGGTTCAATCATCAGCGTACCCGCCACAGGGAATGACATGGTCGGAGCGTGGAAACCATAGTCCATCAAGCGTTTGGCGATGTCGGTCTCGGTAATGCCTGTTTCCGCCTTTAAGGGGCGAATGTCAATGATACACTCGTGAGCCACCCGTCCGTTTTTGCCTGTATAGAGTACAGGGTAGTCGTCTTTTAGCATTGTGGCGACATAGTTGGCGTTCAATAACGCGCGTTTGGTTGCCGAGAGCAAGCCATCTCGTCCCATCATTGTGATGTACATCCACGAAATTGGCAAAATGCTTGCCGAGCCATACGGAGACGCAGAAACGGCAGTTTGACCGTTCCCATTCTCATCTTTTTGGGTGTTAAACACAGGGTTTACGCTGTGACTTGGGATAAACGGAGCAAGGTGCGATTTTAGACCAATCGGACCCATACCCGGCCCACCACCACCGTGTGGAATGCAGAATGTTTTGTGCAGGTTCATATGCAGAACATCGGCACCGACTTCGGCAGGTTGCATAATGGCGACTTGGGCGTTCATGTTCGCCCCGTCCATATACACTTGTCCACCGTGCTTGTGGATTAGGTCGCAAATGTCTTTGATGCCCTCTTCAAACACCCCGTGCGTGGACGGATAAGTAATCATCAATGCCCCCAAATTGGCAGAATGCTCTTCACATTTGGCGGTCAAATCAGCAAAGTCCACATTGCCGTTGTCATCTGTGGCAACCACCACGACTTGCATTCCCATCATTTGGGCGGTGGCAGGGTTGGTGCCGTGAGCCGAGCGGGGGATTAGGCAGACCGTGCGGTTGTTATCGCCACGGCTTTCGTGATAACGGCGAATTGCCAAAAGTCCTGCGTACTCACCGCTTGCCCCTGAGTTTGGTTGCATTGAAATTTCATCAAAGCCTGTAATCGCCTTTAACTGCGTTTGCAAACTTTCAATCATCTCAATATAGCCCACCGTGTCTTCACTTGGGGCAAAGGGATGTACACCCGCAAACTCTTCCCAAGTAATCGGCAACATTTCGCTCGTGGCGTTTAATTTCATTGTACAAGAACCGAGTGAAATCATTGAACGGTTCATCGCCAAATCTTTGTCTTCCAAAGATTTTAGATAACGGAGCATTTGATGTTCGGTGTGGTAGCTGTTAAAGGTGGGATGGGTCAAAATGTCGTCCGTACGGTTTAGCTCGCCCAGTACATTTTCCACTTTGTCAAGGTTGCCACTGACGCCAAAAATTTCACACAGCTCATTAAATTCTTTTTCGTCGGTCAATTCGTGGAACGATACGCCCACCAAGTCGCCTTTGTGGAACAGATTATACCCTTTTGATTTTGCAAGTTTGACAAGCTCGCTTGCCTTGTCGGTTTTGACGGTTATGGTGTCAAAGAACACATCGGAAGCCGTAGTAAATTCCCCTTTTACAGCATTATAAAACGCCACCGCCAAAGCGTGAATACGGCTGGCAATGCGTTTTAGCCCTGTCGCCCCGTGATAGACGGCATACATACCTGCAAGGTTGGCAAGCAGGACTTGGCTTGTGCAAATGTTGGAGTTGGCTTTTTCACGGCGAATGTGCTGTTCACGGGTTTGGAGTGCCATTCTTAGAGCTGTGCCACCTTGTGCGTCCTTACTTACACCAATGATGCGTCCGGGGGCACTTCGTTTGTCCTTGTCTTTAAAGGCAAAATAAGCCGCGTGCGGGCCGCCAAAGCCCATTGGAATGCCAAAACGCTGAGTGCTACCTAGGGCAATGTCCGCTCCCATTTGGGCAGGGGATTTGAGTAGCACAAGGCTCATAATGTCGCTGGCGACAATGGCGTAGGTGTTTTTGGCTTTGACCGCACTGATCACATCGGTCAAGTCCACGACATCACCGTCCTTGCCGACATATTGGAAAAACGCCCCAAAAAACTCGCCATTTTTGGCAACGTCAAAATCGCCCACCACCACATCAAAACCAAAATATTTGGCACGAGTATTGATGACATCTAGGGTCTGCGGATAGGTACGCTCGTCCACAAAAAAGGCATTGGATTTTGACTTACTACATCTCCCCGCCATTGCCATTGCTTCGGCGGCGGCGGTCGCTTCGTCCAGCAAACTTGCCCCTGCCAAATCCATACCTGTCAAATCAATGCACATTTGTTGGAAATTTAACAAGGCTTCCAAACGCCCTTGGGCAATCTCGGCTTGATAAGGGGTGTAGGCGGTGTACCAGCCGGGGTTTTCTAGGACATTTCTTTGGATAACGGCAGGTAGGCGAGCAGGCGAGTAGCCTTGACCGATATAGCTTTTGGCAACCGTGATTTTGTCCGCCATACCACGCAGTTTGGCAAGGGCGTTATGCTCGCTCATTGCAAGGGGCAAATCAAGGGCTTTATTTAAACGCACCGACTGTGGCACGACAGAATCCACAAACTCATCTAGGGTTTTTGCCCCCACCACAGAAAGTAGGGCTTGTTCTTCATCGGTGCTATTGCCCAGATGACGATGCACAAAGGCGTTTTCATAAAATAGGTCGGAAAAGGTGTTAAATGACATAAGTTATCCTTTTAGGGTTGGGTTAAATTTAATTGAAAATACTATTTTTAAAATACCATTTTAAATTAAATTTTTAATCAAGTTTTGTGGTAAGGCGTGTATCACGCACCAATTTAAAAATCATTCCAAAACGGTGCGTAATACGCACCTTGCCATAAAACCAATAGCGTAAGCCCAAATTGAACTTACGCCATTTTTTTAATTACAGACTTTCTTCGTATTCGTCCGCACTCATTAGGCTATCATAATCGGCAGGATTGGTAGGTTTGATTTTAAAGAACCATGCTTTACCATAAGGGTCTTCATTGGCAAGCTCTGGTGCATCTACAAGCTCTTCGTTAATCTCCACGATTTCGCCTGCGATTGGGGCATAGACATCACTCGCTGCTTTGACAGACTCTACAACGGCAATCTCTTCATCGGCAGAGACGGTGCGACCGACTTCTGGCAATTCCACAAATACCACATCGCCAAGCAAATCTTGGGCGTGGTCGGTAATGCCAACGGTGATGATACTGTCATCTTCTAGTTTTAGCCATTCGTGGCTGGCAACGTATTTTAAATCGCTTGGGATATTACTCATGGGTCTCTCCTAGTGAGTGGGTTAAAATTACTTTTCGCATTGTTTGGTGGTTTCATTATAAGAACCGCCATAGTCCAAACAGTGGTCTTTGGCACCACAGCCACTTAGGGCAAATACACATACGATGACAAATGATAAATAACGCATTTTTTTCTCTCAGGTAATTAAGGTGTATCTACACCCTTTTGTTACTCAAACTGCTTTTTACCATTTCTTACAAATGGCAATTTAAGCACTCGTACTTCCACTTCTTTGCCACGCATAATCACTTTGGCGCGCTCGCCTGTAAAGTCAGCAGGCACACGGGCAATGGCGATGGATTGATTTAGACTTGGGGAGAATACACCACTTGTGGTCATGCCGTTGCCACTTTCGGTAATAACTTCCATTCCTGCACGCATTACGCCTTTTTCTTCTAGTAAAAGACCGACTTGTTTGGCTTTAACGCCTGCAGTTTTTAATGCCACAAGTGCTGATTTGCCGACAAAATCACGGTTTTCGTCTTTTAAATCCACCGTCCAGCCCATGCCTGCTTCAAGTGGGCTGACATCGTCCGTCATATCGTTGCCGTATAGGTTCATGCCTGCTTCCATTCTTAGGGTGTCTCTTGCCCCAAGTCCGCAAGGTTGTACACCTGCTTTTGCCAAATCATTGAAAAATTCTACCGCAAAATCCTTTGGCATTACCACTTCCACACCGTCTTCGCCTGTGTAGCCTGTGCGAGCGACAAACCAATCACCGCCCAAGTCCACACCGACAAACGGTTTTAGGGCGTTTACTTTTTCCGCCCAGTCAGGCTTGACGGTGAGTAGTTTTTGGGTAGCTTTTGGACCTTGTACGGCAAGCATCGCAAGTTCATAACGGGGGGTAAGGGTTACGCCAAACTCCGCCCCGACTTTAGCAAAGTGAGCCGAGTCTTTTTCACGGGTTGCTCCGTTTGAGACGATACGATAAGCGGTTTCGTCTTCATTCATACGATAGACGATAAGGTCATCAATCACACCGCCATTGTCGTTTAGCATACCAGAATACAAGGCTTTGCCAACAAAACCGAGCTTTGCGACATCGTTGGCGAGCAGTTTTTGTAAAAAGGCTTTGGCGTTGTCGCCCGCCACATCGGTAACGAGCATATGTGAGACATCAAACATACCTGCGTCCGTGCGGACAGCGTGGTGTTCTTCAATTTGTGAGCCGTAATTGACAGGCAATTCCCAACCACCAAAATCCACAAGTTTGCCACCTGTGGCGGTGTGGGCATCAAATAGGGGGGTGCGTTGTAGAGACATCTGGATTTCCTTTTTAAAAGTGCTTATAAAACAATAAATTAAAATCGTTTTGTTAAAATTTGGCGATAGTAGGGGCGTGTTGAACATGCCCATTGTAAACCAAGATTTAACAATTTTTAAGCACCCTATCTGTCCTGTTACCTGAGATTTTCAATGGCTAAGATATTAACATTTAACCATTTTCTTCCCTTCGGTAGGCATGACCTGCCTTCTCCAGATTTTGTGATAACTCTACAACCTTTTGAATTATCTAAATTTTTCAGTCCTTTTACCTGAGCGATTGTAGGGGTAATTTACGCCTTCGGTGTTTTTTCGCTTGATATTTTAAATATCATCGATTGGTTTTAATAAAAACCAATCTTGCAAAAAAATCTCTCCTGAAAATTTACGTCCCTTATTATGAAAAAAAATGCTACAATTTACAAGCAAAATTTGCAAATTTTATAAAATAATTTGTAAAATTGAGTTTTTCCAATAGACTTCTTGCGAAACCCCAAATTAAAGAAAACCATTCGTGGTGAGCTAAGTCGAACCATAACGGTTTTCCGCCACCTGCAGGCATGGCTCAGGGCTAACGGAAAACCTAGTATCGCAAGAAGTCTAATTGAGTTTTTCAATTAACTAGTAATGTTAAGGCACAAAAATGCACTGTGATGTTTATAAATTCCCAAAAAGCCCCGACTGGTATGTCTATATCGCCCGCCCAAATTATCCTGACGACACCGATGAGATTCGTGATTGGCTTGGGGTGTTGCCGTCCGACATACGAGCCAAATTGGGACTTGGTCAATTTGTCATGCACTTAGATTTGGCAGAACGCACCAAACTTGCCCAAGCGGACATTGAGACAGTCAAAGCCCGCCTTGCCGAGCAGGGCTATTATGTGCAAGCTCCGCCAAGCGATGTGCTAGCACAGCAAGCCTTAGCCCGTGCCAAAGCCTTGCAAGATAAAAAATATGACTGATGACGATAATGACGGCATTTGAGTGAAAATTTGTGAAGTTTGGCAAAAAAATATGCTAAAATAGGGCGATTGTTTTTGTGATTGATAAATTATGGATTGGCTAAAAAATCTTGTCAAAAGTCTGCCACTGGATACCATTAGTGAGTACATTGCTGAGCTTGTGATTTGGTGGTCAAATCTGGTCAAGGACGTGCCAGATAATGATTTGCCATTTTTGGCGTATGTCGGTGCGTCTATTTTAGTGCTACTTTTGCTTATCTTTGTGGTGCGTGTCATGCCACGACCCATTGGTGGTATGTTGTGGGCATTGGCGGTGGCGGTACTTTTGACCCCTGGTGATACACTGACAGGTACAGGGCAAATTGCTCCTGCGGTGGCGGGCGTGGCTCACAGTGTCTTGATGGGCGACATGTCGGGGGCGGTCAGTGCCTTTTTGCCGATTTTGATGGTGTTTATTGTTCTGCTCTTTGTCGGGGCGATTTGGCAGGTTTTGCGTGGTGTGATTGAAGTGAACATTGCCAAAGCCAAAGAAAAAGCACGCATTCAAGAACAAAAGCGACTGCTTGAAGAAGCTGAGAAAAACGCCCAAAAGTCTTAAATTCCCCTTTTATTTATAAAAAAGTTCGTGTATAATAGCGGACTTTGTTAAAAGATTGGTTTATATCAATCAATTTTCAATCTCCTTGCTGTTATCTGTGATAATGGCTGTTTTAATCCGTAGGGAGTCCTTATGAGACATTATGAAGTGGTGCTACTGGTACACCCAGACCAAAGCAACCAAGTTGCCGACATGGTAACCAAATACCGTTCTATCGTCGAAGAAAATGGCGGTAACAACCACCGTCTAGAAGACTGGGGTCGTCGTCAATTGGCATACCCAATCAACAAAATCCACAAAGCTCATTATGTTCTTTTAAACATCGAATGTAACGATGAGACTTTGGCTCAACTAGAAGAATTGTTCCGTTACAATGACGCTATTTTGCGTAGCCTAGTTATTCGCCGTGATGAAGCGATTACCGAGCAATCGCCTTTGGCAAAAGAAGCCGAAGACAAGCGTACTCGCAAAGCCAACCGCCGTAATGATGTCCGCACTCAGGAGACTGAGAGCGAAGACAATGCAAGCGAATAATTAAGGAGATAACTCATGGCACGTTTCTATCGTCGTCGTAAATTCTGCCGTTTCACTGCAGAAGGCATTACCCACATCGATTATAAAGATGTAGAACTTCTAAAACAATACATCAGCGAAAATGGTAAAATCACCCCAAGCCGTATCACTGGTACTTCTACCAAGTACCAACGTCAGCTTGCTGTTGCCATCAAACAAGCTCGTTATTTGGCTCTATTGCCATATACCGACAACCACAAGTAATTAGGAGACCATCATGCAAGTTATTCTATTACAGCGTGTCGTTAATCTTGGTAAACTTGGCGAGACTGTTGATGTAAAAGCAGGTTACGGTCGTAACTTCCTAATCCCACAAGGTAAAGCACTGCCTGCCAACGAAGCAAACATTGCTAAGTTTGAAGCACGCCGTGCCGAGCTAGAAGCACAAGAAGCCAAAGAACTACAAGAAGCCCAAAAACGTGCTGATGCTCTATCAGACGTGAATGTCATCATGCGTGCCAAAGCAGGCGATGAAGGCAAGCTATTTGGTTCTATCGGCACTCGTGACATCGCTGACGCACTGACCGCTTCTGGCTTGCCAGTTGACCGTGCAGAAGTGAAGTTGCCAGAAGGTACACTACGTCAAGTAGGCGAATACAAAGTTACCATTCAGCTACACCATGACATCACTGCTGACATTTTGGTTACCATTTTGTCAGAAGATGGCGAAGTAAAAGCTGATGAAGATGATGAATAATTAATCATCATTTATAAGATAGCCCCCGAACTGCCTAGTTTGGGGGTTTTATTTTGACTTGATAAATTACCCGTCAAACAAATCAAGCTGTTCTACCATATCATCAAGATGAGTTAGATTTGAGAACGTAACCCCGACCAAGCGAATGGGAAGCTCTCTGGGGATGTGGTGAAATAAATCAATCAGGTAAGGCTTGACGCTGTCGCTGTGCTTAAAAGGGGACTTGACAGAGACCGAGCGTGTAATTTGGCTAAAATCGCTGTATTTGATTTTTAAGGTAACAGTATGGGCGGTCAATTTTCGCTTACCAAGGTCGGCAAAGGTACTCTCATTTTCTCCGAAAATCTGAGCTAGGATAAAATCATCATCATTAGAATTGTGCAAAAAGGTAATCTCTGTGCCGATGGATTTACGCACACGTTCGGGTTTGACTGCTCGCTCATCTTTGCCGTGGGCGATGTCGTGATAAAACTGCCCTCGCTTATTGCCAAACAGTTGAACCAGCTCATCAAGGGGGAGTTTACGAAGCTCGCCCCCTGTACTGACTCCCATCTCGTGCAGGCGTTTGGTACTTGCTTTGCCGATACCAAAAAACCGCTCAATGGGCAACTCTGACAAAAATTTATCCGCCATGTCAGGCGTGATGACGGCAATGCCATTGGGTTTGTTGATGTCGCTTGCGATTTTGGCAAGCATTTTGTTAAAAGACACCCCTGCCGAGGCTGTCAGCCCCGTTTCATCAAAAATCGCTTGGCGGAGCCAGTTTGCCATGAGTGTGGCTGACCCACCACAATGGGGCTGACCTGTAACGTCCAGATAGGCTTCATCGAGCGACAATGGCTCGACAAGGTCGGTTAGCCGTCCCATGATGTCTCGAATCTGGGTGCTGATGCCACGATAGACATCAAAACGGGGGCGGACAAAAATGGCGTGGGGACAGCGTTTTTTGGCTTCATAACAGCTCATTGCCGAATGTACGCCAAAGGAGCGAATCTCATAACTTGCCGCCGCGACCACACCACGTCCATTAGGGTCACCGCCCACCACAAGGGGCTTGCCACGATAGGCAGGGTTATCCCTTTGCTCAACGCTGGCAAAAAAAGCGTCCATGTCTAGGTGGATGATTTTACGCATGATGAATTAAGTCTAAAAGATTGATGGTAAATCAATCTTTTAAAATACAGCCCACTTTTCTTAAAAAAGATTTGATGTCTTTACAGTGATAATCTTCAATATTGATATTCATAATTTTAAGCTGTTCTTCAATGTAATTTAAATCAGTATAGCCATACTTATCTTTAACGGGAGCTTTGTCAATCATGAGCATTATTTTATGCTTTAAAGATTTTGTGATGTATTTGATTTGGGGTGTCGATTGCTTTATTGGTGCGATGTGGGGAGCTCTAGTTCGGATGCATAGAACTTCATTAACTGTTTTTATTTCAAAAAAATCCAATTGATTTAGCAATGAACGCCATTTTGCATAACCATAATCACTGACTTTTATCGCTGGGTACTTTGTATTTAAGTATTGTACAACTTTTTTAAATTCTGAATATCCGTTTATCTTATTGATACTGTCTTTTATGGCATTAATGAGGAGTGCCTGTTTTTTTAATTGCTCGCTTGTCAATCGATTGATTTTTGGTTTTGATGGCTCTTGTGTTTTGTTATCAGACTTTAAGTCGACTTTTTTCTTAGTGCTTGATTGCGTATTGGTTTGATTGAGTTTATCTTTTTTAGTTGTCTTGGTAGTGATACTGTCATTAGCCTGTTCGCTTGGGATTTCAAAAAATTCATCACAAGCAATAGTAAATTCTTTAATGGTTTTGTTTTCTCCAAAACCAAATACCTGAATATTGTTTTGCCTTAGACGTAATGCCAAACCAATAAAATCACTGTCCGATGAGACGATACAAAAGCCATCATGCCTGCCCGTATGCCATAAATCAATCGCATCAATGGCAAGGGTAAGGTCGCTAGAATTTTTGCCTGTGCTATAACTGGTTTGATGTTTTTTCTCAATGGCGTATTTTAAAATGGCACTTTCCCAAGATGACAGATTTGGCTTGGTAAAATCACCGTAAATTCGTTTGACAGTAATTGTGCCAAGCGTACTGATTTTATCAAAAACCCAATCAATCTTTTGATGACTGACATTATCCGCATCAATAAGAATGGCGATATTTTTTAACATGTTTATTCTGCCTTTGTCATTAGGGCGTATTGAACTTTGGTATTTGCCATGAAAAATGAGAAAAATCGCATGTTTTTCAAGGAAAAAAACGTAGGCTGATAGTCATTCTATCAGACAAGTTTTTGACTTCGAGCCACAAGATTTAGCCATTTTTCATGCAAAAATTAATGAAAGCATTAAATTCTCATCATATTTTGTAAATGATGTTATCAATGTTCGACACGCCCCAAATTGCCACTACAAAAATAGTGGCAATTTTTAAATGCCTTCATTACGCCAAAACCGCCCCCGCCACCATGCTATCAGGCAGTATTACAACGGTCAATTGTCCGTCTTTTTCAGCTGATAAAATCATGCCCTCACTGATACCAAATTTCATCTTACGGGGGGCAAGGTTGGTTACACAAATCACCGTTTTACCTTGTAGTTCTTCGGGCTTGTAAAACTTAGCAATACCGCTAAATACGTTGCGAGTTTGCTTTTCGCCTTGTTCATCAGTATCGCCCACATCAAGGGTAAATTGCAGTAATTTATCCGCCCCTTCAACGTGATTGCATTCTAGCACTTTGGCGACTTTCATTTCAACTTTGGCAAAATCATCAATGCCGATAAAGGTGTTTTGGTCGGTATTTTCCATAGGCTTACTCTCTTCTTTGGATTTTTGGGCTTTTTTGGTGTCGGTGGGTTGTAGGTTTTCTTTTGAGTCATCAACCATGGCTTGCACTTTTTTGGGGTCAATGCGTTGCATAAGTGGCCTAAACTCATTGATAGAATGCGTTAAGACGTTAAAACGTTCATCAAAATTCATGCTCTCCACGTTCAAAAATTCTTTGGACTGTTCGGCAAGTGTCGGTAGCACAGGCGACAGATAGACCATGATTTTGTGAAATAGGTTTAGCCCCACAGAGCAGATGTCTTGGACTTCTTTACTGTTCGGGTTTTCTTTGGCAACCGCCCACGGTTTTTTGTCGTCAATGTACTGATTGGCAAGGTCGGCAAGTGCCATAATCTCACGAATGGCGGTGCTAAATTCACGGCTTTCGTAGTGCTTGATGATACTGTCGCCAGCTTGGATAAATTTGTTTACCAATTCAGGCTCGGCACAGGTAGCGGACAATTTATTATCAAATTGGGTGTTGATAAATTTAGCACAGCGACTGGCGATGTTCACGACTTTACCGACAAGGTCGGAGTTGACTTTGGCGATAAAATCATCAAGATTTAAATCACTGTCTTCTACTTTATCAGACAATTTGGACGCAAAATAATAACGCAAATATTCAGGATTTAGGTGGTTTAGGTATGTTTCGGCTTTGATGAATGTGCCACGAGATTTGCTCATTTTTTCGCCATTGACGGTCAAAAAGCCATTGACAAATAGGCTCGTGGGTGTGCGATAATTCGCCCCTGTGAGCATGGCAGGCCAAAATAAGGCGTGGAAATAAACAATGTCTTTGCCAATAAAATGATACACTTCGGCGGTGCTGTCGGGACTCCAATAATCATCAAATGACACATCAGGGCGGTGGGCGGTCAAGTAGTTTTCAAAACTTGCCATATAGCCAATCGGAGCGTCCACCCACACATAAAAATATTTGTCGTCCGTGTCAGGGATTTTAAAGCCAAAATACGGAGCGTCTCGGCTGATGTCCCAGTCGGCAAGCCCAGCCTCAAACCATTCGTCCAATTTGTTGGCGATAGAAACAGGCAGTCGTCCGTCATCTCGTGTCCATTTTTGCAAAAATTCGGTGAAGTTTGGCAATTTAAAAAAGTAATGGTCGGACGTTTTTTCCACAGGCGTTGCACCGCTTAGGGTGGAGCGTGGATTGATAAGTTCGGTGGCGTTGTAGGTCGTGCCACACACTTCGCATGAGTCGCCATATTGGTCGTCCGCTTTGCATTTTGGGCAGGTGCCTTTGATAAAGCGGTCGGATAGGAACATCTCTTTTTCAGGGTCGAATAGCTGAGTTACGGGCTTGACGGCAATGTTGCCTGCCTTGTGATTGGCAAGGTAAATGGCTTCGCTGTGCTTGCGGTTGGTCTCGCTATGCGTGCTGTCGTAGTAGTCAAAAGACACGCCAAAGCCAGCGAAATCTCGTTCATGCTCTACTTGCACGCCTTTGATTTGCTCTTCGGGCGTGATACCGTTTGCTTCGGCACGGAGCATAATCGCCGTCCCGTGAGCGTCATCGGCACAGACATAAATTACGTCATGCCCCATAGACCGCATGGCACGCACCCAAATATCGGCTTGGATATAGCCCAAAAGGTGCCCCATGTGGATAGAGCCGTTGGCGTAGGGCAGGGCGTTGGTAACAAGAATTTGGCGTTTGGCTGTCATGATGTACCTTTTTAAACGGATGAAAATTAGGATAAATGGGCGTTATTATAGCGTAAAAGCCGTGATAAAACCATGACAAAATGGGGTATAATGGGGCAAATTTCTGGGGCAGTCCTATGCAAAAGATTATTTCATTAAAACAAGAATTACTGGACATTGTTGATAGTATCACGCCAATCATGTTCTTTTGGTTAAATGCGGTGGTGTGGTCGCTACTGCTGATTTGTGGATATTTGCTATTGGGTTTTTGGCAGATATTTATCATAATCATCATGGTGGTGTTGATTTTATCTTCGGTATATCATTACAGAAATCCGCCCATTAGAAATAATCAATTTATCTTTACCACGCCCATTTTTGCTTTGGCGTATGGTTTTGTCATTAATTCAGGCATATTATTCCAAGATGACTTTATCACGGATAAATCACAATTATCCAGCGTTATTGCCACCGTACCTGCCGAATATGAATATGTACGAATAGGTGGTGGTAAATACTCTCGCACGCATCATTATTTTGTCATTGGCGATGTTAAATTACACTGCTCTGATGATAATTATGATGAATGTGAAAAAGCGTATGCCTACAAAGACCAAACAGCAACGGTATTATATGCTGACGGACTGTTATATGATATGGAAGTGGACGGAAAAAAGATATATGAATTTAATGAACAACTTGCCAAATTCCAACATGACAGACAAAAGAAAATCTATGAATTTATCACGTCATTGGTATTATTTGGTATTCCGTCTTTGGTGTTTTTCTTTTTAAATAAACGGGTCATTCGAGATATTGAAATCATCGAAGATGATAAAAAAGAAAAAACTAGACTTCCTGCAAAACTAGGTTTTCCGTTCACCCCGAGCTTGTTGAGTGGTGGCGGAAAACCGTTATGGTTCGACAAGCTCACCACGAACGGTTTTCCTTATTTTTGGGTTTTGCAGGAAGTCTACTAAAAAACCTTTAAATATTAAATTTAAAAATGCCAATAATGCCGACAAATCAGCAGATGAAAAAAGACAACACGATTTGGGTCATAATAGATTTAATAAAAAGAATGCCGATTATAAACAGCGATTACATAACAAATTATCCGCTCAAAGATTAAAACAACAGCAAATCAAGGCACGTATTGGTGGGGGTGGTATTGCTTGGTCGATGTTATGTATTTTATTGGCGGTGGTAACATTTTTATTGGCTTTTGTGATGCTTGTTATGGACTCTTATGTGGGCGTGGTTATCTATCTATTATTGATGGTGGGTTTTGCTTATTTAACAACGTTACCCAGCAGGCACGCCAAAGCAGAGGTGGACGATTATTATGAGATGAGTGAATATGAAGAATTGGCGGATTTGGAAGAATATGATTTAACAGGTATTTATCATTATATTAGTGTGATTGGCTGGTTTTGGCTGTATATATTTTCTCCGATTGCGTTATTTTTATTGGTTTTTGTTTTTGAATATATCAAGAGCGGTGATATTAATGTGGCGATTGTGGTGGGGGTTTTTGTGTTATTAGTGGTGGGTATACTTTGTGCGATTATCAAAAGGGCAAAAAATATGAGAGATTGGGCACTCGAATAAATTAAAATAAATTCATTTAGAATAAAACAAGGGCGGTAATTATATCGCCCTTGTTTTTAAATTGCCTTTATTTGTTAAATGAATTTATACAAATTTTAAATGTCCGCCTTTTTTGGGTGGCTCATCATCGCCGTCATCGTCAGTGTCGTCTATGTCATCAGGGTTGTCAGGTGGGGTGTAGCCGTCATATTCGCTAGGGTCAAAGAAAAAGCCTTCACTGGGGTCTTCTTTGGCATAAATACCAACCACTGCCTGCATGGGTATCCAGATGTCTTTTGAGACACCGCCAAACCGCCCTTGAAATGATAAGCCATCATTGTCAATCAAGAGATTATTGGTGGCTTGGTAAGATATGGCAAGCACCAATTTGCCGTCTTGGGCGTACTCGGTGGGGGCGAGAAGTTCAGGGTGAGTGGCGTCCGTCATGAGATATGGGGTAAAGCCGTTGTCTGTTAGCCATTCATGCATGGCACGAACGAAGTAGGGGCGTTTTGGGGTAAGCATGGTTATGTCCTTGTTATTGGTTAAAGTGAACTGATGAGTGTTAAATTATTAAAAATCATCATCGCTATAAACAGCAGGGGTGATGAGTGTCTTTTGAAAACTTGCCCTTGCCGATAGGCGTGCTTGATATGCCAGTAGTGGTTTACACAGTTTGGCAGGTAAATGAATGCCTAGCATTGGTAAACGGTGCAAAAGTGGTAATAATAACACATCACACAACCCAAACTCATCTTGCATAAAATAGTCATGACGAGCAAATAGGGGTGATAGCGTGATGAGCGAATCGGTCAAGGTTTTTTTGGCGTGGGTCGCTTCTGCTGGATTAAAGCTGTCGGGATGAGTCATCAAAATCCGCCCAAGCGAGAGCCAGTCTTGACGCAGTCGCCAAGCCAACTGACGCACTTTTGCCCGCTCTTTGGGGGTGGGTGGCAGGAGTTTATTGGCACCGTGCCGTTCTTCTAGATATTCAAAGATCGCCATCAGCTCATATAATGCCAAATCCCGTCCCACAAGTACAGGCAGGGTGTTGTAAGGGTTTAGCTCGGCAAGATATTCGGGTCGCTCATCAGGGAGGTGGGCGAATTGATGATTCACGCCTTTTTCTTCTAGCAAAAACCGCACCACATGGCTGTCATAGCCATCGTCACCATAGAGTAGGAACTGGGTGGGTAAAAGATGAGAAAAATCTGCCATGATATGAATGAGTCTGTTTTTGGGTGTTAAGTGTAACAAAAATTTTGGTAAAAGTGTGTAAATTTTGTCAATAAAAAAGACCGATGTGTATCGGTCTTTTTGGTCAGTGCTGGCTTATTTGACGTCTTTCCAGAATTCTTTGTTAAGTAGATATACTGGAATAAGTAGCACAAGTAAGAACAGTAGTACGAATGCACCATAGACTTTACGTTCATGACGGACAGGCTCTGCCATCCATGCCATGAAGTTCACTAGGTCGCCCACACGAGCTTCATATTCTTCTTTGCCAAGCTCTTTTTGCATGTTGTGTAGCACATGGGGCATGGCAGCATTGGCAAGCACTAGGTTGTTAGAGCCCCAAGGACGGCTTGGGTCTTCGTAGAATGACAGTAGGTAAGTATATACCCAGTCATCGCCACGCAGACGAGTTTCTAGCGATAAATCTGGCGGTGCAGCACCAAACCATAGAGCCTGAGTATCAAGGTCAATCTCAGCAGTAATATGGTCACCGATTTGGTCGGTGGTTACCATGAGATATTTTTCCATAAGCTCTGGTGGGATTTCCAAGTCCTTGGCAATGCGTGAATGACGCACATACTGGGCTGAGTGACAGCCCACACAGTAGTTCATGAACGTCTGAGCACCGCGTTGTAGCGAGCCTTTATTGGTTAGATCAATGGGGGCTTTGCTACATTCTAGGGTAACTTTGGTGCCATCGGCTTCGGTGAACTCACCACAGCCGTGACCGCCTGCCGCTAGGGCAGAAGATGTTGCCATCATGCCACCTGCAAGCAGGAGACCAGCACCAAGCGATTTTAGAGTAAATGCTTTCATTAGTGACCTCCTCCTGTAACACGTTCTGGTGGTTGCTTGCATGTTTCCATGGACGTGTAGAACGGCATGAGAATGAAGTACAAGAAGTATAAAATAGTACAAATACGAGCAACTAGCGTACCTGTTGGTGTGGAAGAAACCCCGCCAAGATAACCTAAGATTAGGAAGCTAACCACAAAGACAGCTAGGGCAATCTTAGATAAAATGCCTTTATAGCGGATGGATTTCACAGGCGATTTGTCAAGCCATGGCATGACAAACAAGATGGCAATCGCACCAAACATCACAATTACACCTGGTAGAGCAGAGCCGAACATGGATGGCGTGGCACGAAGCATGGCATAAAATGGCATGTAGTACCAAACAGGAGCGATGTGAGCAGGTGTTTTTAGGGCGTTGGCAACTTCAAAGTTGGGTTTTTCTAGGAAATAACCACCACCTTCTGGGGCGAAGAACACCACGGCAAAGAAGCACATAAAGAACACCACGATACCTACCATGTCATGCACGGTATAGTAAGGATGGAAAGGTACGCCATCTAGCGGTACGCCATTTTTGTCTTTAAGTTTCTTAATTTCGATACCGTCTGGGTTATTAGAGCCAACATGATGCAGAGCAACCAAGTGCATGAAAACTAGACCAACCAATACCAAAGGAATTGCCACAACATGCAGGGCAAAGAAACGGTTTAGGGTAATGCCTGAGATGATGTAGTCGCCTTTGACCCATTCAGCCAGACCATCACCGATAAAAGGAATGGCGGCAGGTAGGTTTAGAATAACCTGAGCAC
Source organism: Moraxella caprae DSM 19149 (assembly GCF_000426885.1). GTDB lineage: Bacteria > Pseudomonadota > Gammaproteobacteria > Pseudomonadales > Moraxellaceae > Moraxella > Moraxella caprae. The sequence continues at coordinate 86,814 of NZ_AUGF01000008.1, forward strand.
CCCAGAACGACATGTTGCCCCAAGGCAGTAGATAACCAAAGAAACCTTCTGCCATGAGACACAGATAAATCGCCATGCCGATAATCCAAACAAGCTCACGGGGCTTTTTATAAGAGCCGTACATCAGACCACGGAACATGTGTAGATAGACAACCACGAAGAAAGCGGATGCCCCTGTGGAGTGCATGTAGCGAATGAGCCAACCACCTTTGACATCACGCATGATGTATTCAAGTGAAGCAAATGCTCCTTCGGCACTGGGGTTGAACATCATGGTTAGCCAAATACCTGTCACCAACTGATTGACAAGTACGACCATGGACAACACGCCAAAGAAATACCAAAAGTTAAAGTTCTTTGGTGCGTAGTATTTGGACATATGGTATTCATAAGTCTCTGTCGCGGGAAAGCGAGCATCGACCCAACCCATAAATTTCTTAGCAATACTCATGATTATGCCTCCCCAACGGTCAAGATGGTGTCTTCAATCTTGTAGATAGGTACAGGTAGGTTTAAAGGTGCAGGCATGCTACTATAAACACGACCAGCTAAGTCGTACATAGAACCATGACAGGGGCAGAAGAAACCACCCATCCAGTCAGCACCGCCTAAGTCCGCCACACCAACTTCGGGTCGGAACATGGGAGCACAACCTAAATGCGTACACACGCCCTCAACAACCAATATCTCAGGCTGAATGGAGCGTGTTTCGTTTTTGCAGTTGTCAGGTTGTACAGACCCGTTGGACTCAGGATCGGCAAGCTTGGGAGCTACCTTGCTTAGGTTGGCAAGCATATCTTCGGTACGTTTGACGACAAAGATAGGTTTGCCACGGTATTTTAACGTAATCATCTGCCCATTTTCGATGCTGGCGGTATCGGTAACAACGGCGGCACCAGCAGCTTCCGCTTTGGCACTTGGATACCAAGAACGCACAAATGGGGTGGCTATTGCACCGACACCAACCGCACCAACGGCAGCAGTGGACGCAATCAGGACTCTACGGCGTTTAACATTCACGCCTTCGGCATGGCTCATTAAAACTTCCTCCAGAAAATGAATGGGGGTTATCCCATACTGGGTGTGTGGTTATGATAAAACAGTTTTATCAAAAAACCACATTTGCTGTGCCTATTTTTCTAAACATGACTATTTTAAGCTATTTTTGTAATAAAATAAATCGTTCTTTTACAAAGTTGTGAAAAAAATCCATAAAAATTGTCATGAATTTACAAAAAAGTTTAAAATTGCATAAAAATTAGACAATGCCCACTAAAATACTCAGCTTTATTTGCAACTTTATGTAAATTTTTGTTACTATTGATTAAAATAAAGAATCTATGTCATACATTAATAACAAGATTTTATATCAATTGTGAATTTATCTAACAATGAAAAATCTATGTCAAGTTAAGTTATTTTAATCAAGAATAACGCATATAAAAAAACTCTCGAAGTTCGAGAGTTTTTTGAAAACGCAAAAATTAACGTTTTGAGAATTGTGGGCGTTTACGAGCTTTGCGTAGACCCAATTTCTTACGTTCAACTTCACGAGCGTCACGAGTTACAAAGCCAGCTGCTTTTAGGGCAGGTTTTAGCGTTTCGTCTGACTCAATCAAAGCACGAGTAATGCCGTGACGGATAGCACCTGCTTGACCGCTTGCACCACCACCAGTAACGGTGATGTATAGGTCATATTTGTCAGCAGATTCTAGAAGTTCTAGGGGCTGACGTACAACCATGCGAGAAGTCTCACGACCAAAGTATTCGTCTAGGCTCTTGCCGTTGATGATGATGTTGCCAGTGCCTTTTGATAAGAAGACACGAGCGGTAGAAGTCTTACGACGACCTGTTCCGTAATTCTTTTCCATGTGTATCTCCTTAGATGTCTAGTACTTTTGGGGCTTGGGCGGTATGTGGGTGTTCATTCCCTGCATACAGTTTTAGCTTTTTAATCATCGCATAGCCCAAAGGACCTTTTGGTAGCATGCCTTTAACGGCTTTATGTAGCACGTCTTCTGGCTTGTGAGCAAGAAGTTTGGTAAAGTTGGTCTCTTTGATACCGCCAGGATAGCCTGTGTGGCGATAGTATTTTTTGTCCTGAGCTTTTTTGCCAGTAACAGCGATTTTGTCAGCATTGATGACGATGATGTAATCACCAGTATCAACGTGGGGGGTGTACGATGGCTTATGTTTGCCACGTAGACGAGAAGCAATCTCAGAGGCTAGGCGACCTAGTGTTTTGCCTTCTGCGTCCACGACATACCAGTCATGTACAACCTCAGCGGGTTTGGCGCTAATAGTAGTAGTCATATAAAACCTATATTTAGTTACGTTTGAGAGTTGAACAAATAAAAAAGCCCAAAGGCTTGATTTTACTTGCTTTGTGAGTTGGGAAACGAAGGGCTCTCAAAAAACAGCGGTCATTATAACCAATCAAACACAAAAAAGCAATGAAAATTTGAGATGAATTTACAAAATAAACCAAAATAAACAATGATAAATACGCCACGATAAAAGCCATTTAAATTGGGGAAAAAATGGCGGAATGGGGCTTTAAAATTTTATCAAATTTTCATAAAATGATGATAAGATAGATGATGTTGTTTTATTATTTTAAAAAAAGTTTATTTTTAAAAAGTTAAAAGGAGACACCATGACCGCACCACACGCCCCAAAGACCGCCAAGCAAATCAGCAAGCCCAACGCCATCACGCACCAAAATGCCGACACCGCTCCTAGTATTGAAAACCAAGCCATGCAAAGTGTGCTCGGGCAGACCCCTGCACCGACCGATTTGCACTACATTGAACAGATTGTTGATGAATCAGGCAATTTTACCCCTGACTGCTTTATCAATCGTGATTTGTCCACGCTACGGTTTCAGCTTCGAGTGTTGGCTCAGGCGACCAATCCACATCATCCGCTGTTGGAGCGTATGTTCTTTTTGACCATTTTTTCATCAAATATGGATGAGTTTTTTGAAATTCGGGTGGCAGGGCTTATCCAAAAAATGAAAAATGGCGATAAGTCAAGCAGTCTGGACGGGCGAAAACCATCCGAGCTACTGGCGGAGATTAGCCAAGTGGCACACCGTGCGGTCGAAGAGCAGTACCGCATCTTAAATGAAGACATCTTGCCTGAGCTTGCCAAATCGGACATCCGCTATCTTAAACGTCATGAGCTGACCGATGCCCAAAAGGCGTGGATGCGGGAGTACTTTTTTAATCAAGTGTTGCCTGTCTTAACCCCTATTAGTATTGACCCTGCACATCCATTCCCCCGAGTGGTCAATAAGTCCTTGAATTTTATCGTCAGTCTAGAAGGTAAAGATGCCTTTGGGCGGGATTTGTCGCTTGCCATCGTGCCTGCCCCACGCTCACTGCCCCGTGTGATACGTCTGCCCGATGAGCTGACAGGGGGCAAAGACCACCATATCATGCTCTCAGCGGTGATTCATGAGCATGTGGGTGAGCTGTTTTTGGGCATGAAAGTCACCGGTTGTCATCAATTTAGACTGACTCGTAATGCCGACCTTGACCTGTCCGATGATGTCGAAGACCTGGCCAAGGCGTTAGAAGGTGAGCTGGATAACCGCCGTTTTGGGCATAAGGTGCGTCTAGAAGTAAGTACCAACTGTCCCAAAGAGCTGTATGAGCTACTATTAAAAGAATTTGAGCTTGATGAAAGCCAGCTTTATCGGGTCAATGGTCCTGTGAACCTGACTCGCATGCTGACAAGTTTTGATAAGCCTGAGTTAAAATTTACCCCGTTCATGCACGCCATCCCCAAGCCATTTAAGGGCATGGAGACGGTCAAGGTCGCCAAAGATAACACGTCCATGTTTAATGTCATGAAAAACAAAGACGTGCTGGCACACCATCCCTTTGATGCGTTCACACCTGTGGTCAATCTCTTGTGGCAGGCGGCGAACGACCCTGATGTGCTTGCCATCAAACAGACCATTTATCGCTCTGGCACCAACTCAGAAATCGTCCAAGCCCTAGCTGCCGCTGCTCGTAATGGCAAAGAAGTGACCGCCGTCATCGAGCTTAGAGCCAGATTTGATGAAGCCAGTAACATCGCTGTCGCCAATATGCTGACCGATGCTGGAGCCATTGTGGTATATGGCGTGGTCGGTTACAAGACACACGCCAAGCTCATGCTCATCGTGCGTCGAGAAGATGGCAAAATCCGCCGTTATGCTCATCTGGGTACGGGCAACTATCATGCTGGCAACGCCAAAGCCTATACCGACTATGGGCTGTTTACCGCCCACGAAGAGATTTGTGCCGATGTGGCAGGCGTGTTCGGACAGCTGACAGGCATGGGCAGACCACTACCATCCCATCACATCATGCACGCACCTTTTACCCTGCATGATGGGCTGATACGCCTCATCGATGATGAGATTAATCACGTCAAGAACGGCAAAAAAGGACGTATTATCCTAAAATGCAACGCCATCACCGAACGTGGTATCATCAATAAGCTCTATGAGGCAAGCCGTGCAGGGGTAGAGATTGACCTGATTGTCCGTTCCATTTGCTGTCTGCGTCCACAGGTCAAGAACTTGTCGGAGCATATCCGTGTATGCTCTATCGTGGGGCGGTTCTTGGAGCATACTCGTGTCTATTATTTTTATAATGATGGCGATGAAAAGCTCTACTGTTCGAGTGCTGACCTTATGGATAGAAACCTACTGCATCGTGTGGAGGTGGCGTTTCCGATTTTGGATGAGAGACTCTTTAAACGCATTTATGAAGACGGACTGATAAACTACCTTGGCGATAACGTGCAGGCGTGGGAGCTTGATGGGCGTGGCGAGTGGAATCAAGTTCATCATGATAAAGACGGCACGGACATTCACGACGCCCAGCAGTGCCTATTAGAAAAAATCTGCGAGCGTGCCTGATGGATTGTTATTGTGGCTCGGGCAACCCTTATGCAGTGTGCTGTCAGCCTTATCATGACGGTACACCTGCCCCCACCGCCGAGCATCTTATGCAATCAAGGTTTGGCTCTTTTTATCTAAAAAACGTGGACTATATCATCGCCACCACCGTCCCAAGCCAGCAAGATAGGCTTGACAAATCCGCCTTGCAAGCATGGGCAGACGGCATGAACTGGACACGCCTTGACGTGATAAGTCATAACAAAATCGGCAAACGCCACGCCCAAGTGTATTTTAAAGCCTATTTTGACAATGGCGATGGCGAGCAGGTGCATGATGAATTATCCGCTTTTGTCAAAATAGGCGAGCGGTGGTATTTTCTTGACCCAACCGTGCCTGTTACCTTAACCAACAAACAGCCGTGCCTGTGTGGCAGTGGCGAGAAGTTTAAGGCGTGTTGTGGGAAGTTTTTGGCTTGAATGTTGAATTTATTTGTATTAAACTAGGAAAATTATGGGTAAAACCGTTATCATGAATGCTTATGGCTTGGTCTTTGAATGGGACGAAGACAAAGAAAGCCTAGCATTTAAAAGAGCATAAAGTCTATTTTTCAGAAGCGGTGAGCGTCTTTTTGACCCTTATGCGATTACTGATGAAGATTATCGTAATTATGACGGGGAAGTCCGTTATTATGGTTGGTATGAGTAATCAAAACAGGTTATTAAAAGTTATTTGGATGGATAGAGACCCAAATACACGCATTATTTCTGCTTGGCGAGCAACAGCACAGGATAAAAAAGATTATGAAAGATGAAATTTATGAAATCTATAAAGATTGGGACATGAGCCACGCAAAACGCAATCACGCCAATCCCAAAATGAGCCGATTTTTACAGGCAAAACAGGATCATGACAGCGACATTACCGCTTTACTTGATAATGATGTGTTGGAGCTTATCAAACAGCACGCCCACAATCAAAAAGACCGAGAACGTCTAAATGCCGTAATACGTTTATTGTTTGCATGATTTTTGGTGCGTTATGGAAAGTTTTTTTAAACCAACAAAAAGGTGTATAATACGCCTTTTTCTTTTGCCTGATTTTTATGAAATATATTGTTAAACTCCACCCTGAAATCATGATGAAAAGCGACACCGTGCGTAAACGCTTTGTTAAGATTTTGGCAGGAAATTTGCGTAATGTCCTAAAACCCCTTGATGAGACGGTGGCGGTCGTCCAGCATTGGGACTATATTGAAGTGCGTCATCGCAATGAGTCGGCACGCCCGATACTGCTCAACAAATTGCAATGCACCTCAGGCATTCATCATATCCTAGAAGTCGAAGAGTCGCCTTTTGCCGATTTGCATGACATTTTTGAGCAGACCTTGCCTAAAGTGAGAGAAAACCTTGAAAACAAAACCTTTTGCGTGCGAGTCAAAAGACGTGGCACACACCCATTTACGTCCATGGACATCGCCAAATATGTGGGCGGTGGGCTAAATCAGGCGATAGCCAGTGCTAAGGTACAACTCAAAAACCCCGACATCACTGTCAAGATTGAGATTGAACACGACAAAATGCTCTTTATCAAGGCACGCCATGACGGCATGGGCGGATTTCCCATGAGTACCCAAGAAGACGTGTTGTCGCTTATCTCGGGTGGGTTTGATTCGGGCGTGGCAAGCTATGAGTTTATCAGACGTGGCAGTCGGGTGCATTATTTGTTCTTTAACATGGGCGGTCGCACGCATGAGATTGGCACCAAACAAATGGCGTACAAGCTGTGGGAGCGGTACAGTTCATCGCATAAGGTACGCTTTACCACGGTGGATTTTGAGCCTGTGGTGGGCGAGATTTTGACCAAGATTGATGACGATCAAATGGGCGTGGTCTTAAAGCGAATGATGATGCGTGTGGCAAGCGTGATTGCCCAAAAAAACCGCATTGAAGCGGTGGTAACGGGCGAAGCCTTGGGGCAGGTGGCAAGCCAAACGCTCACCAACCTTGCCATGATAGACAAGGCAAGCGATGTGCTGGTGTTACGCCCGCTCATCACCAAAGACAAGGCAGACATCATCGCCACGGCTGAAAAAATCGGCACAGCAGACATCGCTAAATTCATGCCTGAGTTTTGTGGAGTTATCTCAAAAAGTCCCACGGTCAAGGCGGTGGAGCATAAACTCATCGCCACCGAAAGCGAGTTTGATTTTGGTGTGTTACAAAATGCCATTGACACCGCCATGACCATTGACATTCGCACCATCAAAGACCAAGCGAGCGATATCCATGCCATTGATACGGCACACACCATTGGCAAAGATGACGTGGTAATTGACATTCGGGCGACAGATGAGACGGACGATGACCCGCTTGGCATACCGCATATTTGTATTCCATTTTATAAACTTGCCACAGAATTTGACAAATTGGATAAAACCAAAACTTATCTTTTGTACTGCAAAAAAGGCGTGATGAGCGGTTTGCAAGCGGTGTATTTAAAGGATAAGGGGCATCAAAATGTTAAGGTGTTAAATTGTCAAACCAACCTCAATACTTTATCAAAATAAACCTCATGAGGCGTTTGCCAGTTTAAACACTTTTTGGGTCTATGATTAAGTTCATGCACTAAGATGGCTGATTAATGGGTTTGTGAGCATAACGGTTGTCCTGATTAATTGCATTTAATGGTTTGTTGTAGATTTGTCGATGGCTGTCGTACGATTGGTCTACAACGCCTTTTAAATCATACCAAAACGTTTTTATCTTGTGTATTTTTGTAAAAATGGGGTATAATCGGACTTTTGATTAATGATAGAAGGTGAGAAATGAACGCTGTACTGTTGGCAGTCATCATGATGGTGGGGCTGTCGCTTGCTCGTGTCCATGTGGTGCTAAGTTTGATTGTGGGGGCGGTTGTGGGTGGTCTGCTGGCAGGACTGCCCTTGACGGACGTAGAAAATGGGGCGACAGGCGTGCTGACGCATTTTCAAAACGGCATTAAGGGCGGAGCAGGCATTGCTTTGTCGTATGCCATGCTTGGGGCGTTTGCCATGGCGATTGCTCATTCGGGCGTACCAAAGGCGTTGGCGGATAAAGTCATCTTGGCGGTCAAAAATGCCAAAAATGGCGGTATCAAATGGGCGGTGTTTGGCGTGATTGTGCTGTTTGCTTGCCTAAGTCAGAATCTTATCCCCATTCACATTGCCTTTATTTTGCTACTTATTCCGCCACTTTTGACGGTGTTTAATGAATTAAAATTAGACAGACGGCTTATTACTTGCTTGATTACCTTTGGGCTTGTCAATACTTATATGTTTATCCCCTATGGGTTTGGCGACATATTTTTAAACGAAATTATCATGGCAAACCTTGCCAAATCAGGGCTTGATACGTCTGGCATTTCGGTAATGAAAGCGATGGCAATTCCTGCACTCGGTATGCTGACAGGGTTGCTTGTGGCGATTTTTGTAAGTTATCGTAAACCCAAAGTATATGACAATGCCAAAACCCTAGCGGTAAAAGGCGATGATGTGCCTTTGGTCAATGATACCAAAATGGGCTTTAAAATCATCGTAACGCTCATCGCTATCATTGTGGCGTTTGTCATTCAACTAAAAACCGATTCGCTTGTGCTTGGCTCGCTGTCGGGTTTTGCCATTTTTATGGCGACAGGCGTGGTCGGCTGGAGTAAGGCAGACGATGTCTTTAATGACGGCATTAAGATGATGGCGATGATTGGCTTTATCATGATTACCGCCCAAGGCTTTGCTGAGGTGATGACCGCCACAGGGCATATCGAGCCACTGGTGCAGTCGGCGGTGGATTTGTTTGGGGCGAATAAGGCTCTGGCAAGTCTTGCCATGCTCATGGTGGGGCTTGTGGTTACGATGGGGATTGGCTCGTCATTTTCTACCGTGCCGATTATTGCAACCATTTATGTGCCGCTTTGTATGGCGATGGGGTTTAGTCCGATGGCGACTTTGGCTTTGGTTGCGACCGCAGGCGTGCTTGGGGACGCAGGTTCGCCTGCTTCTGATTCAACGCTTGGCCCTACCATGGGACTAAATATGGACGGACAGCACGACCATATTAAGGACAGCGTGATACCGACCTTTATCCATTATAATATTCCGCTTATTGTGTTTGGGTGGGTGGCTTCGCTTGTTTTGTGATGGCTGTAAAAATAGACCGCTCCGTCATGAGGCGGTTTTTATCCAATCCCATTTACATCAATAATAAGCCGATGACCAAGCTCGGTCGGACGAAAACCAAATTTTTGATAATAATGTGCCAACGTGTCATTTTTGGCATCTATCACAGCAAAGGCAATGCCAGCATCTTGACTTAGGCGTTTGATTTTGGATAGGGCGTTGGCAAGCAGTAGTTTGGACAAACCTTGACCCTGATAGTGATTATCCACGCCAAGTCTGCCAATCATCATGGCAGGGATTTTGGCAGGATAGCCTTTTATGGCGACATCAAGCTCCACCGCCGATAACGTATAAAATCCCATGATAATATTAGGGTTATCCAAATTTGTCAAAACATGAGTTTTGGCGATGTTTTTCTTATTATGCTGATTTGCCATTGTCCGCAGGTAGCGGTTGATGTCGTCATTCCCACAGTCAAAGCCTTGTCGGTCGTGGTATGTGGCAAGTGGGCTGATGTCAAAGTTCATGATTACCCCAATGTCTTGTCGTGCATTGCCATGAGTGCTTTCATCTCGTCATTGGGCGTGGTGGGGGTGTCTAGTAGGGATTTGATGAGTGCGTTGTCCTTGTTGGTCAGCTCCCACAGCTCGGCATGACTCATCAAACCCAAAGCGTCCACAAGGTCGGGGTCGTGGGCAATGGCATTATTGACAAGGTATAATGACTTTTCGTACATGGTCGTGGCGATGTAATGGCTCATGCTTACGCCCATAAGACGGCTTGCCTTTTCAATCATGGCTTTCATGTGGGGCGTGGTTCTAAGGTTAATGCGTTCGGTGGCTTGCATGGCATTTCCTAAATGTAAGTATAATAGACGTACATTTATTATAGCATAATTAACATCTTATTACACCCCTATCCGTCATCACCATATCCACGTCCTTATCCCATTTATTAACCGTTAAATTTTCAACCACTTGAAAATGATAACACCAACCTACCTTAACCCCACGAAAGTGAGCAAAGGTGCGGTCATAAAATCCGCCCCCCATGCCAAGTCGATTGCCCTGCCTATCCACCGCCACAAGCGGGCAAATAATCATGTCCATGTTATCTGCACTTATGTCATATCTGGCAAAGGGTTCTTGCATGCCAAGTTTGTGGCGTTTTAGGGGTGTTTTGGCTAATGGCAAAACAACAGGGGTAAAGCGTAAAGGCTTATTCTTAATGGTAATCGGTAAAAACGGCGTAAAACCATGCTTTTGACAAAATGCCAAAATCGGTGCGGTGGGCAATTCGCCAAAATCGTCCAGATATAGCCCAATTTTGGCATTTTTGGGTAAATGGGGCAAGAGTTTAGGTAGGTGCAGACTTGCCATAAATGCAAAATTGGCACGCTGTTTGGCGGTCAAGGCTTTACGCTCTTTACGGATACAAGTACGAAGTAGGGTGTTTGGCATGAGTTTTTCCAATAAGTATTATTAAAAATGATAATGATTGATGATTGAAAATTGTTTTTGATGGTGTTATAGTAATATCAACATTTTAGCAGTTTTTATCCACCAAACAAGGAAAATTTATGACCGACTTTCGTATTGAAAAAGACACCATGGGCGAAGTGCAAGTCCCTGCCAATGCCTATTTTGGGGCTCAAACCCAGCGTAGCCGTGATAATTTTAAAATCGGGGGTGATACCCTGCCACGCCCTTTGATTGTCGCTATGGCAACCGTCAAAAAAAGTGCGTCTATTGTCAATGCCGAGCTTGGGCGGATTGAGAGTAGCCAGCGTGATTTGATAGTGCAGGCGTGTGATGAAGTGATTGCAGGCGGTCTTGCCGACCAGTTTCCGCTCGTGGTATGGCAAACAGGCTCTGGCACGCAGTCCAACATGAACATGAATGAAGTCATCGCCAACCGAGCCAATGAAATCGCAGGCAATCCAAAAGGCACTTATAAACCCGTCCATCCCAACGACCATGTAAACCACGCCCAATCTACCAACGACAGCTTCCCCACCGCCATTCGTGTGGCAGCAGCGGTAGAAATTAACCGCTCGCTTATCCCTGCTGTCAAGGCGTTGCGTGATACGCTTGCCAAAAAATCTGCCAACTTTGCAGGCATCGTCAAAATCGGACGCACCCATTTGCAAGATGCCACACCGCTCACGCTTGGGCAAGAATTTAGTGGTTATGTGGCACAGCTTGACTTGACACTTGTGCGTATTGACAACGCTTTGCAAGGCTTGTATCAGTTGCCACTTGGTGGGACAGCCGTGGGGACAGGGCTAAACAGCCACCCTGACTATGCCGTCAAATCTGCCCAAAAAATTGCCGAGCTGACAGGTTTGCCCTTTGTAACCGCTCCCAACAAATTTGAAGCGTTGGCAAGCCGTGATGCCGAAGTGTTCGCCTCTGGGGCATTAAAAACCCTAGCAGGTAGCCTAAACAAAATCGCCAATGACGTCCGCTGGCTATCTAGTGGTCCTCGTTGTGGTCTGGGCGAGATTACCATTCCCGAGAACGAACCAGGGTCATCTATCATGCCCGGTAAGGTCAACCCCACGCAGTCAGAAGCCATGACCATGGTGGTCGCTCAGGTCATGGGTAATGACACCACGATAAACATGGCAGGGGCGAGCGGTAATTTTGAATTAAACGTCTTTATGCCTGTGATTGGCTATAATCTCTTGCAATCCATTCGCCTGCTTGCGGACGCTTGCAACAGCTTTAATGATAACTGTGCGGTGGGTATTGAACCAAATCGTGAAAAGATTGATTATTTTTTACACAACTCACTCATGCTAGTAACTGCCCTAAACCGTCATGTGGGCTATGAAAATGCCGCCAAAATTGCCAAAACCGCTTACAAAGAAAACAAAACCCTAAAACAAGTGGCGGTGGAGCTTGGATTGCTAACCGAGCAAGAATTTGATGAATGGGTGAGACCTGTTGAGATGGTTGCACCGAAGTAATCAAAAATCGAGGGTATGTAAATAAGGGCGAGTGATTGCCCTTATTTTTTTATGCAAGGTTGTTGTTTGACAAGAATAAATTTGAACTTTAATATAATTGGCATTGTTCGATAAGATACTTTTTGCAAGACGGAGCGTGTCTGAGAAATACATTTACCTAGATATTTATAGTCAATCCGCTCAAAATACAACAAAGGTTTTTCATCCGTGGTGAGCTATACCTACCCATAACAAAAAACCGCTTCACCCACAGACATAGCTTAAGGCGAATGGTTTTTTGTGTAATTTTAGAGCAAGATGATGTAGTCAAGTCCTGCACGTATAAGTAAAAAACAGCAAAAACTTGGGGCTGGAGAGCCTTATAGGGTTATCGTAGTAACGTGCGATAATGTCTATTATCGAGTAAGTACCGCATAGCCAAACCCCAAAACCATACAACCCCAAGGAGTTATTATGACCGAAAGAAAGGAGTTATTATGACCGAAAGAAATGTAGAAGTTGGAATCGAAACCGTCAATAAGATGTTTGAATATCAGCTAACCATTCCTGATTACCAACGCCCCTATAAATGGCAGACCAAGCACATCAAACAGCTTATTGATGATATTTATTCTTATTTTATAAAGGATAAAAATCAAGAATGCCGTTTGGGCGTGATTGTCTTGCATAAAGATGAAGGTAAAGATGAATATAACATCGTGGACGGGCAACAACGATTGACCAGTTTGTTTTTATTGTTATATGTATTAAATGATAACAAAAATCCATTTGGCGAACCTAATTTTCTTAACAATGAATTCAACCACAGTCAAAGTGTTGAGCATATTAAACAAAATTACGAGTATCTAAAAAGCTATGTGGTGGATTTGGGACTTGGCGATGATTTTAAGAATTTTAAGGGTTTCATCCTTGACAAATGCACCTTTGCAACTGTTATTTTAACCGAGATTGACGAAGCTTTTCAGTATTTTGATTCGCAAAACTCCCGTGGCAAAAGTTTGGAAGCTTATGATTTGTTAAAGGCGTATCATCTACGAGAATTAAGAAGGCTTGCCAGTCCTGCCATTCATCGCTTGGTGGAGCGTTGGGAGTATCAAGCTAATGAGACAATTTCGGCACCCAGAGACAGGGTTTGGTTAAAGCTAATTATTAATGATGTCTTATATCGTCATCGGCGATGGCAATCTCATAAAGAAGCTGAGTTTTTTAACAAACAAAACGTGGATGTCTTTAAGGGGTTAAATTGTAAGAAACTCACCCGTTATTTACACTTTGTTTAAAATAAAACTCCAACCACTCATAAGGAGTAAAAGTTAAAGTTTTTCCTGTAATCTCATCTTTCTTGGTTAAAGATGAATGTGGTCTAACAGTGTTGTAGAAATTAAGAAATCTGGTTAATTCTTGCTTTCTGTGTTCACTGCTGACAAACTCATATTGATTATGCCAAAGCTCCATCAATGTTCGTATCACTCGTTCAGCTTTGCCGTTGGTTTGTGGTCTGCCTACTTTGGTAAATTTTTGGTTGATGTGGTT
>NZ_AUGF01000009.1 GCF_000426885.1 Moraxella caprae DSM 19149
TAAAGTCAGTGTAGCCATCACCATCCCAGAAAACACCAAAGCTGGTGACAAGGTTGTTGTAACCATCAATGGTAAGCAAGAAGAGGTTACGTTAAAACAAGGTGACATCGACCAAGGTTACATCACCAAAGAAGTACCAACGGTAAAAGATGGTGAAGTGACAGTAACCGCTAAAGTGGTAGACACTGCAGGTAATGAGTCAGCACAAGGTGAGAAAAAATCTACTGTGGATACCACCGCACCTGACAAACCAACTGCCAACGTCACCAAAGTCAATATCGATTCTGACACAAACAACGACGGCTATATCAACATTGCTGAAAATCAAGGCTTGAATGGTAAAGCCAAAGTAACTGTAAGCTTTGAAAATGCCAAACAGGGTGATATCATCACGCTCAAAAGTGCTGACACCCAAGTCGAACTTGCTAGTCACACCTTGACCGCCGATGAGGCACAAAAAGGTACGCACACTCTTGATGTAGCTTTGCCAGCCAATGGCAAAACGCTCACTGCTGTGGCAACCATTGCCAAAAATGCGGCAGGGGGTATCAATGAGCAGGCAAATAACGCACAAGACACAGTAATCATTGACACCACAGCACCGATCATCTCTGTATCAGCTGCTGATACAGGTAATATGAATATCGCCTTACCATCGCCAGACAATGCTGCTACAGCAACCATTGAGTACACCCCTGTAGGTACAGATACCACCAAGACTGTTACCGTAACCAGTGATGGTAAAAATTGGAGCCTACCAGACAATACCCAAGGTTTTACACTGGAGGATGTAAAAACCTTGACACTAGCCAACAGCGAAGTCAAGGACGGTACACAAGTAACGGTTAGTGCTTCTGATAAAGCGGGTAACCCCAGTGAGACTAATGGTGTTACGAGTGCAACTGCTGCTGTAGGTGGGGATCCTGTTGCACCTGCCAAACCAAATCGCCCATCCTTAGACGAGGCGTCTGATACAGGCACTAGAGGTGATAACATCACACAAGAAGGCACAAACCTAGCTTTCGAGATTACGCCACCACAAGACGGTGAGACAGTTACTTTGTATACCAAAGTAAATGGTCAAGAGATAGAGCTTGGTAACACAAGTGATGTAAGTGCTAATGAAATCACAATCACAAAACCCTTGACCACACAGCGAAATGTAGAAAAACAATTTGACATCTACACCAAGGTAACCAAAGACGGCTTGACAAGTGAGCCAAGCGAAACATTGACGGTGACAGTGGATACCCGAGCGCCAACTGCTACGCTTGCACTCAGTAATGATAGTAACACAGGTACAGGTCAGGCCAAGCAGGCAGCGACCACCACATCGCAGCAAAAGCCGACTTTTGATATTGGCACAATTGAAGAAGGCGCCACCATTGTATTGAAAAAAGGTACGCAAAAACTTGCCGAGGTGGTAAGCAATGGCACGACCAACAGCATTACCGCAGGTCAAAATCTTGATGCCAATCAGGTCAATAATCTCACCCTTGAAGTAACCGATAAGGCGGGCAACACGACCACCAGAACTATCAATGTTACGGTGGATACAATTGCGCCCAAACTTGCTATCAATGGTGTGGATGGTGTCAATAATGGCACAGGTGAGGCAAAAGGCATCAAGGATAATGAGGTCATCAATGTGGCGAACGCCAACAAAAAACCTATCGTGATGACCGCAAGTGAAGATGTCTTTGTTGCTGATTTGCAAGATTTCCGTCTGCAAAATACGAAAAAACCAGATGAAATCTTGGGTGCAGATAGATTTGATATCAAGGTGGGTAGCACAGTCGAGAATGCGACTGCCGATGGCAAAGGCAAGGTCATCGTCATCACTCCCAAAGACAACTGGGAAAACAATGCAGATTATCAATTTGGTTTTGCAGGCAATCTGTTGACAGATGATGCAGGCAACACCTCGAGATTTGCCGATCGTGCCAATCGTGGGTTTGATAATATGTATAGCTTCTCAACCAGACAGGTGCAACCTGCGGTCAGTGAAGATGCTTTAAAGGCGGCTGCATCCACCACAGTGGTCAAAGATCAGGTCAAAATTAACGATGTCAAATTTAGTGATATCTCTGTGAAGTTTCTTGATCCGTCAAAACCAAATCAAGGCAAATTAATTGAGTATGGAGGTAGAAAAGGCGGTCCTAGCTATAAATATACCGAAAATGAGATTAACTGGGGCATCAAATCTGGCAAAAGAGAAACACTTAGCATTAAGCTAGAAAAACAAGCGGCTGAGGTTGTTGGTAATGGTCTGGAGGTGCCGATTCAGGTGGCACGCTTTACCTATGTCAATGGTAGCGGTAGTGGTTTGGTGGAAGCGCAGGCAGAATTTAATGCCAAAGTAACCATCAATGGCAGAGAAGCGACTGGGCCTGTCAAGGTGGATTTTGGCAAAATCTATGTGTGGGACTTGGGGGGAGCAGAGCGTACTGACATGGACTATATTGCCTTTCAGGAGTCGCCAACTCCCGGTACATTCACAATTGATGGCGAGACTTATAAGATTGAGTTAAAGGATATTGGTTTAGCAAAAGGCAGTGAAACGATTGCTGCCAACCAAAAAACTCAACGCGATCTGTTCTTGGCAGAGATTAAAAAGCACCCAGCTGATGCAAATAACAAAGCAGCCAAAAAGCGATATGATGCAGTCGTCAAAGAGCTTGAAGCTAGTCCAACGCAAGACATCAATGACTTGCACTTGGTAGGTGCAGGCGAAAACTTGACAAATGAGTTAAGCGTGAGCTTCCAAATCACCAAGGTCGATAATACAAGCATAATTGCAGGCGATGCGACCACACCAGCGCCTATCACAGGCAAGGTGGATAATGCGACTGGTAATTGGACTCCCGATCTTACGTTAAATAATGGATTGACGACCAATCCTGTGCCTAACAAGCAAAATGAATTTCAGGTGCTAAAAGGCGACTCTGTCATCGGTGTGTTTAAAGGTGAGACCAATGGTAGCTATACCTTTACCTATGACAAAGAAGGATTTAATGCCATCAGTAAAGATGAGGTACTTAAAGTCGGCTTTAAGCAGGGTGATTCTAAAATTCAAATTGAATTGAATGGTATTTATACCACTGAGGCCAAGCAAGATTTGGATTCTGTCTATACCACCACTGCCAAAGATGTAGACTTTACGCACCTTGCCAAACTGGTTGCTAAGTCAGGCTCGGACATCATTGACCTAACCAACAGCACCGCTAATACCTTGCAGAATGTTACCAAGGCGAATTTTGACGCTTATAGTGGTAAAGATACATTGTACATTCGTGGCGACATTGGTGATCAGGTTACCTTGGGTAGTCTGCTAGAAACTGGCGATGTTCAGACTGATAATGGCAAATCATGGGTCAAAACTACCAATGCAGAGGTAGGTCATAAGGGTGATGGTCAGATTTATGATTTATGGACTTATGATGGTAGTGCAACCAAAATCTACATTGACCGCGATATCACGGTGTTGTAGTTGTTGTGATTAACCAAAAAAAATGCGCCAAGCGATTGGCGTATTTTTTAATATTGAACGATTAGGTTGGGTAATTTGTTGCCCTACTTACCTATAAAAACAATTGCTATGCTAATCATGTTTAAAAAATAAATCGCTTGCTTGCTGGTGGTAAAACTTGCTCACATCATCATCACACATGAGATAATTTGCTATTGTCTGTGAGAATTTAGACATATTCTAGCTTTCATACAGAGCATGATTGTGATACAATTGCAAGCAATGATATGCAAAAAGGTGTGAGCTGATATAGCAGGGCTTGCTACTGTGCAAAAGGCTTTGGTATACTATTTATCAGCATAAGCGTATTAGTAAAAGGTAGCAACCTATGTATGGGTTGCAAAGATTTTTCCATCCATAATCGCTAGGTTTGGCGGTGGGTATGTCAAGCAGTGCAACAACAAAGGTGTTTTGATGAAAAGACGCAATTTTTTAACATTAGTAGGGGTGGCTAGTGCCAGCGCATGGGGTGCTGGTTTTGGTGGTTTTCGTTTTTCATTAAGCCCCATTCCTGGCGACCCTTATCCTAAATGCAATCAAATTCCAAGCTATGATAAGCCTTTAGATAAGGGTGCCAGGATTGTGTATAAATCCTTTTTTCCCAATCTAAATGTAGATACCGCACGCGAGACCAGTTTTTCCACGCAGTGTTACAATTGCATCTCGTGGACTTTGGGCATCACCGATGATTGGGTGTGGCCACTGGGGCAGGTGGGTGGTGATACATCGGTGGCGGATTTTGATGCGTTTTACCAAAAACACGGCATCACGCGTGCCACTGACGCCACTGCCGATATTGCACTGTGGGGGCAGACGACGCCAAGTGGTCATGTATCCGCCACGCATGGTTCTATTGTGTCGCACGCGCCTTTGTGGGAATCAAAATTGGGTCTATATATCCGTATGCGACATGGCAAAGATGATTTGGTAGGCGAGCAATATGGCAAGATTATCGCCTATTATAAAAAAGATGCCACCGCTACGCAAAAACTTCTTGCCACGCGCCAAAAGCTATTATCCTCTAGGCAACCATTATCGCTTAATGAATATCAAAAAATCAATCAAGCGGTGAAAAAATTGCCGTTGCGTATGCAGCAAACATTTGATCATTTGTATACACGCTGGCAACAAAAATGGTTTGATGGTGCCTACGCCATCGATTCTAATCCCTACACGCGCCGCCGTATCGGCGAATACCAGATGCTCATTGATTTGGGTGCTGAGATGGGCGAGGCGATATTGCCTTTGGTGGTGTCGCGCATGGTATCGCCAGAAAATATTTTTGGCATCGTATTATATGATGAGTTGCAAAAAAATCCGCGCCTAAAAGCAGGCTATGGCGATGATTTTAATGTCATAGAAGGTGAGGTTTCGCGTGCACTTTTAAGTGCAAAAAAATATATCACCACTTTTTTATAGGTGTCGATAATAATAAGTTTTTTATCCTCCGTTGGCCTTATATCCACCGACTTCAGGCGGTGGATATAAGGCAACTCCGTAACCATGCTTACGCACAGAAAGTTGTTTAATGTGGTGTATTCTGCTGTTCAATGTACTGGCGGATAATCTCAATTGGAGCACCACCACAACTACCTGCAAAATAGCTAGGCGACCACAACGCACCACCCCATAACTGCCCTTTGATGGACGGATATTCTTTTTTACGCAATAACCGACTAGACACGCCTTTCAAGCTATTTACCAAACTAGAAATAGCCACTTTAGGCGGATAAACCACTAATAAATGCACATGGTCGCATTCACCGTCAAACTCAACTAATTGTGCCTCAAACTTCGTACAGACTTCCTCAAAGATAACCTGCATATCGTCTAAAATCTCTTTAGTGAATACTTTTCTGCGGTATTTAGCCACAAAGACCAAATGCACATGAAGATTGTAAACAACATGCCTACCACGTCTTAAATCATTTGACATATAATTAGACCAACTGTAAAATATAAAAATCCAATTATACTTAAACCTATGAAAACACTCAAGCTACGCATACGAGATAAACACACAGACCAACTAAACCACCTAAGCGGTTCGGTCAATTTCGTGTGGAATTACGTCAATGACTTGAGTTACAAGCATCTGCAAAAGACTGGCAAATTCTTTAGTGCTTACGACCTAAACGAATACACCAAAGGTAGCGGTGAGCTGTTAGGCTTGCATAGTCAAACTATTCAAGCGATTAATGAAACCCACGCCAAAAGCCGAAAGCAATTTAAAAAAGCAAAACTTAACTGGCGTACAAATAACCCAAAGTCTAAACGAAAATCGTTAGGTTGGCTACCTTTTAAACAATCTGCCATTAAACACATCGCTACCCACCAAACAGGCAAAAAAGGATTAAAATCAACCTTACAGCTTAGTTTAGCTAAAGGGCAAAAGCTAATCATTGACCTATGGGACAGCTACAACCTGTCGCTATACCAAATTAACACCCTTGAGATTGTGCAAGACAGCCGTAACCGTTGGTATGCGTGTATTACCGTCAAAGAATACCCTAAGACTGCTTGCGGAACTGGTAGCGTCGGTATTGATTTAGGCTTAAAAGACAATGCCACTACCTCAAACGGTGACAAGCTACAAATCAAGCAAACGCTTAAATATGCCAAAGCGTTAGCCACAGCCCAACGTGCCAAAAACAAACAGCGTGTCAAGGCAATCCATGCCAAAATTAAAAACACACGCCAAGACCTAATTCATAAATTCACCACCCAATTAGTCAAAGACAACGTCCTAATTGTGGTTGGTGACGTTAAAACCACCCAATTTAACAGCAAAAAAGGCAAACTAGCCAAATCGGTTTACGATGCTAGCTGGTTTGAACTCAAACGACAACTGACCTACAAATGTAAGAACGCAGGTTGTCGTTTTGAAATCGTGAATGAACGATACACTACCCAAACTTGTTCGTGTTGCGGTCAAATCGACAGCAACAGTCCGAAAGGTAGAGCAGGTTTGCGAATAAGAGAATGGACTTGTGCGAAGTGTGGCACATGGCATGATAGAGATATCAACGCCAGTAAGAACATTCTTGCGGTCGGGCTTGACCGTCTAGCAGTAGGAATCCCCCCACTAGGGAGGGGAGGAAGTCAATGGCTTATATTTTTAAAGGTGCGGTTTTTTAAAATACAGACTTTTAAAAAATTGTAAGCATATACTTACACGCATTGACGATTTTAGCCAGTTGTCTTGTCAATTACAATCGTGCATAATACATCCACAGCAGACGGATAGCGTTATGGACAACGATATGGATAGTACGCTGTGTTAATGGAATAAATCGTAGGAAACTGACCCCAAAGGTCAAATAGCAAGCGTTAAGATTATCGCCGCCACCTTGATAATCTTAACGCTTTTGTTTTTGTGTTTATCAAAATATGTGTTACAATACACACTGGCAAACCAAACGGTCGCTGGTGGCAAATGCCACGAGAGGAAAGTCCGAACTACACAGGGCAGAGTGCCAGCTAACAGCTGGGAGGCGAAAGCCTACGACAAGTGCAACAGAGAATAGACCGCCAATATCATTTTGTGATGTCGGTAAGGGTGAAACGGTGGGGTAAGAGCCCACCGCACGGCTGGTAACAGTGCGTGGCAAGGTAAACTCCACTCGTAGCAAGACCAAATAGGTGTTCAATGGGTTGCCCGCCTAGAACACGGGTAGGTTGCTTGAGCGTATTAGCGATGATACGCCTAGATGAATGACCGTTCACGACAGAATTCGGCTTATCGGTTTGCCTTCTATTTTTTAATCTTGACTTGGTCTTAACAAAAAGCTCACTTGCTGTATCGGTGGGCTTTTTTGTCTTTGATGTTTATCAAAAAAACACCTTTATAATTTTTAACTATTTATCTACTTTTAAGCTATAATATTCCAAGTTTATGTTTAAAATATAATACTATGGGTCGATGGTGGGTAGGGCGTTCATGTCCATGGGGATTTTCCTTAAAATGGGTTTGGGCGTGTCTGGGAGACACGTTTTAAATGGGTGTGTCTTTTACGGGACAAATTACCATTTGCCCCATGTATTTATCCAAAAAATATTCAACGCATTTTAACGTATATCTAACGAATTTGATATTTGCCACAGGCTTTGTAGGAGCGTGCTTTCCACGCCCTTGATGATGTAATGATTTTATCGGACGTGCTGAGCACGTCTCTACGCCCACATATTATAAATTTGTGGTAATTTTAAAGTTCTTTATCTGTGTTTTAAACTAATAAATCAGCTATTTACGTCCAAATTTACGCTTTTTATTCATCTCATTCATGACGCTGTCAATCTCATCGTCATTTAGGCGAGCGGTGTGACGCAGTAGCTCAATCATGTCGGGATTTAGGACGTATTTGGCGTGTTCGGCGATTTTGTCAATGCGTTCATCAAAATCAATCATGTCCGTCTCAGGCTCAATCTGCACATAACCCATGCGTACGAGTGTATCTAAGAAGCTTGTAAATAACGCCTTATCAAACATGTCAGGCAAATCATCGGCATACAGCACGGACACCCTTTGCCCTAGGAAGTAGCACAGATTGACGACTTGTTCGGTATTTAGGCGGTGTGTACCTTGTTCGGACAATAAGGTCAAAGCCATAAAGTAGCGTTCCAAACTCTGCTGGGCAGGGTCGGCAAGCACGATGAGCTGTTGGTAGGCAGGCGAGTTGGTCTCGGGGGCACTGATGAGTACGCCGTCCCATTCGACAACCAGATTTTCTTTGATAAGTACGTCCAAAATCTCGCCAATGGTGTCTTTGATGCTACGTTGCGGGTGTTTTAAAAACAGCTCGGTTTGTAAAAAGGGATACAAAAGCTCGCTGATGTTTTCTAGCTTATCACGGTACATGCGTCCATTGCGTTGCACCAGTGAAGCGATAAAACTGGCTAGGATAAAGACGTGCAGGATGTTGTTTTTAAAGTAGCTAAGCAAGGGAGCTTGTTTGTCCGCCACTTTTATCATGTCGCCTAGCACGTGGGGCGTGCGTTCGATGAGTTCTAACTGCAAGCCATACGCCAAGATGTCTTTGGGATTCATGTCAGTGACAAAGGTGTCGCTGTCATAGGGCAGGGCTTGGGCGATACGCTGATATAGGGCGATTTGTTCTATCGCTTGGGCTTCATCAAGGGCAGATTTGGGGGTAGACAGTAGTACGAGTGCCAGCAGGGAGACAGGATTGACGACTGCTGATTTGTTGATGTTTTGCATGATTTTGACGCCGATGTTGGTAATCATGGCGTGGGTTTGCTTGTCGTTGTCCGCTTGTTCATCAGGGCTTAACGCTAGGGTGTCTTTGCCAGTTTTGATGTTAAATTTATCCAAAAATTGGGTCAGGTGTAGCGGTTCGCCAAAGGACAGATGCACCGTGCCAAATACCCGTTCAATCTTTTGGGCGGTCTTGATGAGACTAAGCAGGTTTTCGCTTTCTTTGGGTTTGCCTTTGAGTTCACCCACATAAGTCGCCCCTTCCATAATCCGCTCATAACTGATATAAGTCGGGATAAAGACCACGGGTTTGGCAGGGTCACGCAGATAACTGCCCACGGTCATGGCAAGCATGCCGAGCTTGGGCGGCAGCAGACGCCCCGAGCGAGAGCGACCGCCTTCGATGAAGTATTCAATGGGGACAGCCCGTTGCATGAGTGTGTGTAAGTATTCTTTAAATACCGTGCTGTACAAGGCGTTGCCCTTAAAGCTACGTCTCATAAAGAACGCTCCGCCACTACGCAATATCTCGCCCAGTACAGGGATGTTTAGGTTATCTCCTGCGGCGATGTAAGGGATGCGTAAGCCCCGTTTGTAGATGACATAAGATAAGAGCAGGTAGTCCATATGACTGCGATGGCATGGTACATAGATGATTTGGTGGTCGGGGGCAAGCTTACGCACCCGCTCAAAATGACGCACTTCCACGCCATCATAGAGTCGCTCCCACAGCCATGTCAAAAAGTGGTCAAAAAAACGCACGACAGAGTGTGAATAATCGCTTGTTATCTCACCCACATAACCGCTGGCTTCTTTTTTGATTTGGGCGATGGTTTTGCCTGTGCGGATGGCTTCTTTTTCTATGGCTTCTTGGACGATGGGCGATGATAAGATTTGCCCTGTCACGTTGCGTTTGTCAGATAGGTCAGGCCCGATGATGCTGGTGCGTTGTTTGTCCAAATAGCCTTTTAGGCGTTGGCTGATATGGTTTGCCAAGTGCGATGTACTAAGGTCTACATTGTCAGCATGGTCGTCCTTGCTGTCTTGGATAAGCTTTTGTAAATCCTTGGGCTGAGCAAACTGCACTGCCGTATCACGTCCCATGACCCCGATATTAAAGAGCTGTTTGGGAATGCTGGGACTATTCCATTCGTCCGCCATGAGCAGGCGAAACAGGCTGTCTTCTTTGCTTGGGGCTCGTCCCCATAGGATGGTCACGGGGATGAGTCGCACACGCAATGTGGGGTCATCGATACATGCTTTGATGAGTCGCTCTAAGCGTGGCGATGGAATGTTCTCTGAGCCGTGACGGTGCTTTAAAAAGATGACCGAGGCACTCTCATTAAGACTGCCAACGCTGGTACTGGCAAGGGCAGATGGTAAATTTAGCTCTTGGGTTTTGACGTTCACGAGCAGACTGTTGGAACGTGAATATTCTCGTAGCACATAAAAGGTGGGAATATCATCATCAAGCTCTGGCACTTCGCCCAAGATTTGTGCCTTAACCGCCAAAGATAAGCCTTTGCCTGATAAGTTACGATAGACCGATGGTTTGTTTTCTGCTCTTTTGGGGGCTTCTTGTTGGTTTTGGTGGGTGGGTTTTGGGGTGTTATTTGGTTTTTTAGAAAAAATCTGAGAGATATTCGGAAGTTTTAACATAATGCGTGCCATGATTTGACAATAATCTTAGTATTTTAACATTTTTAACTAGAAATGGACAAAAATTTTGTTATACTTGTACGCCTACCAGAAACGGTGTGGTTTGATGACATTTGTCAATACAGATAGCACTGTTTGCCCTTAGCCATTTAGATGTGTGGAATGATTATGCCAAATACGCCTGATGATAGTTTGATTCGTGACTTGATGACGACTTTGACCTTAACCGAGATAACCCCCGATGTGTTCTCAGCACCGAGTTTTGACTATGTGGGGGCAAGGGTGTTCGGTGGGCAGGTGCTTGCCCAAGCGATGATGGCGGGGGCAAAGACGCTCCAGATAGACAAGCCTTGTCACAGTTTTCACGGCTATTTTTTGCGTGGGGGCGACATCCGCCTGCCAGTCATCTACCAAGTTCGCCGTCTGCGTGATGGCAGAAGCCTATCAGCTCGGCAAGTCGTGGCGGTGCAAAACGTGCCAAACAACCCTGATGACCCCACGCTTGGCACGACCGAGCAGGTCATTTTTAGCATGATCGCGTCATTCTCACCCATGGAAGGCGGACTGGACTACCAAGAGAGCATGCCCAGATATCCGCACCCTGACACCTTACAAAGTGAGCAGGAGCTAAAAGATGCTCATGTCGGCAAAATCCCCGACGCCCTAAAAGCCCGCTACCTGCGTAAACGCCATGTCGAGATACGCCCTGTCACGCCCCGAGACCCCATTCATCCACAGCCCATGCGACCCCGCCAAGCCAACTGGCTTCGTATCAATGGACTACAAGACCAGCCTGTCGCTATTCATCAGGCTCTGCTTGCCTTTGCGTCCGACTTTTATTTGGTGGGTACGGGGCTGATGTCGCACGGACTTAGCTTTATGACCAAGGGTTTACAGGTGGCGAGCATTGACCACAGCATGCATTTTCATCGCCCCTTTGATGTCAGCGACTGGTTGCTGTATGACATGTGGAGCGACACGACCAGTCACGCCAAGGGGCTAAACCACGGGCAGTTTTGGCAAGATGGCAGGCTTGTCGCCACCACCCAACAAGAAGGGCTTATGCGACTGGTTGGCGGTGAGCATGTGACCGGCAGTTCGTGATACAAAAATCACACATGGCATTAATGTCGGGCAAGGCTTATTGGGGCATTATTTTGCTACAATAAGCCGTTTTTTTGGCTTGTCATTGTTTTTTTATCACTTTATGAAAAATCCACTGTTAAAAAATCTGTGCTTATATATCGCTCTGTTTGGCGGTGCCATCCTGCTGACTGCCTGCACCCAAGAGACGCCCGACACGCCCATCTTGTCAAATGATGAGATTGCCAAAGTGCTACCCAACCGCTCACAGGACAAGGCAAGTTGGGCAGGCGACATTGGGGCGATATTTGACGAGCTAAAACTGCATAAGGACAAAGAGAACATCTGCACCGTGGTTGCGGTCATCGACCAAGAGTCCAACTTTCACGCCAATCCTGCCGTTGCCAATCTTGGGCAAGCGTCCTTGCGTGCCATCGATGATAAGCTAGAAGACAAACTGGGGAAACAGCTCGCTGGCGTGTTTCGCACCATGCTCGCCACTCGCCCAACCAAGGATGACAGCTTTGAGAGCCAAATCAAAAAGGTAAAAACCGAAAAAGAGCTGGACGAGCTGTACCAACAGATGTTTGACTACTTTGCCAGCACCTATAAAGTCAGTGGCGTGAACAATCTCACCAAGCTCACAGGCGAGAGCCTTGATGAACGCCTAAACCCCATCACCACCTTAGGCTCCATGCAGGTGCATGTCAACTACGCCAAACGCCACCGCCGAGCCAACATGAACGACCGCACCCTGCGTGCTGACATGTATGGGCAGTATGGCGGTCTGTACTACGGCATTCATCGCTTAATGATGTATCAGGCGGACTATGATAAGCCGTTGTATCGCTTTGCTGATTATAATTCGGGCGTGTATTCAAGTCGAAATTCCGCTTTTCAAAAACGTGTGGCAAGCCTAACAGGAATCAGCCTTGACATTGATGGCGATTTGCTGTTATATGCCAATGGCACGGTGAGTAGTGCCAAATCACAAACCGAGACGGCACTCATCAACCTGCTCGCCACCGCTAAAACACCGCTCACCCCCGCCCAAATCAGAAGTGATTTGAAAAAAGAGAAAAAAGCAAGTTTTGAGCAAACCGCCACGTATCAAGGGGTTAGCGAGTTGTTTAAAGCCAAATATAAAAAAGACCCCACCTATGCCATCATGCCACAGGTCGTGATTAGCAGTACAAAGATGAAACAGGACAAGAACACCAACTGGTACGCCACCAATGTCAATAGACGCTATGAGACGTGTATGACGTTGGCAAATAAGCTGGGCAAATAAATGGATAAATAGGGCGTGCCTACTCTTTATTTGTCATGATAAATGAGAAAGGCAAAAAGACAAATAAGAAAGGTGCAGCTAACAAAATTGAATTTACCACGGAAACTGCTCGCCCTGAGCTATTTTCCGTCATGGTTCGACTTAGCTCACCACGAACGAAAAACCGTGGCACTTTTTCATTTTGTAGAGTGTAAATAAAAACCACAGGGGCGATACTGATTTAAAAATCACTGATTTAAAAATCAAAACTTAACTGCTCAAACTGCCCATAAAAATCAAACTCATAATTCATCGGCGTTTGGCGGTGTTTGTGGCGGAGCAGGGTGTTGATGTTGCGACGTCGTCTGCTAAGGTTTTTTAAAATTTTTGCTCGCTCGCCATCGCTGATGATGTGCCATGTTTGGCGTTCGGTGCGATTTCTAAAACAGCCCACGCAGTAGCCTTTTTTGTTCATGGCACACACGCCAATGCAGGGGTTGTCTATCATAAAAAGTTCGTTTTGCATGGCAGGCGGTGTGGTTAATAAAAAGGGCAAATGTCAGGCAGGGGGCGTTAATTATAGCGAAAATTGATAAAAATTGATACAATGGCGTTTGATTTATTTATCAGATAATCGCCCATCGCACCATTTTGCGATACTCTTATAACACCCATTTGACAACCCACAGCAACCATGACCATCATCTACCTACACGGACTAGACTCCGACCCCAACGCCACCAAAGCCGTCATCACCGCCAACCACGCCAAAGAGCTTGGTATAGACACCCTACGCCCTGATTTGAACTGTCCGCCTGATGACGTAGTGGCTAAGCTATTGAATTTAATCAAAGAAAACCCCAATGCCGTGCTTGTCGGTTCGTCTTTGGGTGGGTATTTTGCTACATTGTTGTCCGACATGACAGGCACGCCTGCGGTACTGCTAAATCCAAGCATACGCCCTGATGTCAGCTTTACCCGATTTTTAACGGATAATTTTGACGGGCAAACGCTCACGGACGATACCATCATCTACACCACGACAGGGGGCTGGCAGATTCGCTATGGCGATTTGGCGTGGTTTGAAAAGCACCGTTTGACCGCCAAAAATCCCCAAAAAATCAAAGTGTTATTAAAAATGGGTGATGAACTACTGGATGCTTATGCCACCCAAGCATTTTTTGAAAGTTGTGGGGCGGACGTTGTCGCCCAAGACGGGGGCGATCATAAAATAAGTGATTATAAAGAGCAGGTGGGGCGTGTTGTGGGGTGGGTACAAGCACACCAATCTAAATAAACCGCTCGCAACAGGAGTTCTTGTATTTGCAGCCTGCCTAAATTACAAACTGCTTGGCAGGCTTGTCATGTATGTTTTTGATGCACATTTGCCATCCTTCCCTTGACAATACCTAACTATACCAACACACTTTTTAAAGATGTTTATTGACACCATAAAAAGCCTACAAAACCCCAACCAAATTTTATTTTTTGACCAAACTGTGTTACAATCCTTTGAATATTAACAAATTTGTGCAAATGTTGCTCAAAATTAACCCTATTGGTGCAATCAAATATGAATAGGATTGGTGTGTTTATCAATCGTTTTTAATTAAGTCATTTAGGCGTTTATCCATATTTTATTGCACTACCATTGACAATAAGGAGTGTGATATGAGTACGCCTGTACCCAAAAAACACAAGCATGGGCTAAATCCGCCTGTGTTCTTGACATCGGCAGGGCTGATTGCCTTTATCAGTTTGTTTGCCATTTTATTGCCTGAGCTTGCCGACAAGACTTTTAAGGCGGTGCAATCAGCGATTGTGGATAATGCCAGTTGGTACTATGTGCTGACGGTGGCGATTATTTTGCTGTTTAGCGTGTATTTGGGCTTATCCAAACTCGGTAACATCAAGCTTGGTCCTGACCATTCTCGCCCTGATTATAGTAATTTTTCGTGGTTTGCCATGTTGTTTTCGGCAGGTATGGGCATTGGGCTGATGTTCTTTGGCGTGGCAGAACCTGTCATGCACTTTTTAAATCCGCCACATGGGGACGGTAGCACGGTGGACGCTGCTCGTCAAGCCATGCGACTCACCTTTTTTCATTGGGGCTTGCATGCTTGGGCAGTGTATGCGGTGGTGGCTCTGATTTTGGCATTTTTTGCGTATCGGCATAACCTGCCACTGACCCTGCGTTCGGCATTATATCCGCTTATCGGCGACAAGATTTATGGTCCTATCGGTCATGCGGTGGACGTGTTTGCGGTGGTGGGGACGCTGTTTGGTTTGGCGACTTCCCTAGGTTATGGGGCGTTGCAGGTCAATACAGGGCTGAATCATATGTTCTCGTTCATCCCTGTGGGGACGGCAAGTCAAGTGGTGCTGATTGCCATCATCTGTGCGTTGGCGACTGTCTCGGTAATGTCGGGGCTAGATAAGGGCGTAAAAATGCTCTCCGAGCTTAATCTAGGCTTAGCGGTGGTTTTGCTACTGTTTGTACTATTGGGCGGTTCAACGGTGTTTTTGCTTCAAGCCTATGTGCAAAATGTTGGCTCGTACATCTCAAACATTGTCGGCTTGACCTTTAATTTATATGCCTATGACAAGACCGATTGGTTTGGCGGTTGGACGATTTTGTATTGGGGTTGGTGGCTTAGCTGGGCTCCGTTTGTCGGTCTGTTTATCGCTCGGGTGTCTCGTGGGCGTACCATTCGTGAGTTTGTGTTTGGGGTGCTGTTTGTCCCTGCGGGCTTTACGTTTTTGTGGATGACGGTGTTTGGCAACTCCGCCATTGACATGATTTTAAATCAAGGCAACACCATGCTCGGCGAGATTATCAACAAAGACGTATCGCTGTCGCTATTTGCCTTTTTGGAGCAGTTACCCATGTCGGGGCTGTTTAGCTATGTTGCCCTTGCCATGATTATCGTGTTTTTTATCACGTCTGCCGACTCTGGGGCACTCGTCATGGATATGCTTTGCTCGCATGGTAAGGGCAGTCGTGGGGTGCGTTATCGTCTGTTTTGGTCAATCGGGGCAGGCGTGGTTGCCATTGCTTTGCTACTGGCAGGCGGTCTTGGGGCGTTGCAAACCATGGCAATCGCCAGTGCCTTACCCTTTGTAACAGTGCTGATGATTGCGATGTATGGGCTATTAAAGGCTCTGAACGTGGACGCCCAAAAGCAAGAAATCCTACAACAAAACCTAAGCGTACCCCTACCTGCCCAAGGCGGTGGCGTATGGCGTGAAAGACTGTACGTCATCATGAACTTCCCAAGTCGCTCTGCGGTGAGCCGTTTTATTGACACCACCGTCAAAGAGGCGTGCGAAGATGTGGCAGAAGAGCTACGGGGCTTGGGCGTGGACGCCAAAGTGCTAAATGAAAAATCAGGCAGTGTGGTACTGCTAACCAATCACGGCAGTGAGATTGACTTTGTCTACAAGGTACGCCTGTCAAGCCATGCCCAGCCTGACTTTATCCACAGCGATGACGACACAACCAACGCCACAGATGACGACACCCAAACCTACTACCGTGCCGAAGTGCATTTGGGCGAAGGTGGACAAGACTATGACATCATGGGGTGGAGCAGTGAAGGGGTCATCAATGACATTGTAAGCCAATATCATCGCCATATGCACTTTTTGCATAGTTTGCGTTAAGGTGGTATTTAAAAGTCTTTTTAAAATGCCGTCCAAGTGAGAATTGAACCCCACCCCAAAGCTCGCCACTCTAAGCTTTGGGGTGCTTTCTCTTTCAATTCATCACAAATAGGTTTTTAAAAACGCCAACACTTTGTCTTGATAGGCGGGTGTTGTCCAAAATTTGGGCGTGGCGTGTCCTTCGCCTTCTAGGATAACCAGTTCGCTAGGAATTTGATATGCTTGCAATTTTTTCAAATAGCGAACCGATTGTTCGTGAGCCACCACACAATCATTGTTGCCGTAAAACATCAAAGTCGGTGGCGTGTCTTTGGAAACCCGATAAATGGGGCTTAATGCGGTGGTTTTTTTGATAAAGGCAGGCGAGCCGTATTTTTCGCCAACGGCATAGGCACTCAAATCAAAATCTTGGGGAATGTCGGCTTGTGTCACATTTGCCCAATTCGTCGCTTCGCATTGGGGCTGGGCATTGGTGGTGGCGGTCATATTGACAAAATCGGCAGAACCATAATAGGGCAAGCTCGCCTTAATGTGTTTGCCCTGCGTTACGGCAAGTCATTGTACCAAATGTCCGCCCGCACTTTCGCCCATTACCGCAATGCGATTGCCGTCCAAGCCGTATTGTTTGCCATTTTTACGCACAAATTCAAAGGCTTTTGTTACATCATTGCTGATTTCGTTAAGCAGGGCATTGGGCAAAAAGCGATAGCCCACCGACACCACTGCATAACCATTGTCAAGCAGGCGTTTTATCATTTCTTCCACATTTTTGTGCGAACCGCCCATGACTTCCATTTTGTCGCCTGTGATAAATCCGACACCGTGAAGGTAGAACACGACAGGGGCATTACCCCGATGATTTTTGGGCAAATAAATGTCCATTTTTTGGCGTTCGTTGATGTTGTCATAAGCGACATTGGCATGGCTGATGTGATCGAGTTTATTGGCAGTTGCCATTTGCTTGGTGTGGTGGGTGCTTGCCTTGCTGTTGGCTCTGATGGCTTGGTCTATGGCGGTGTTGGCACTTTGGGTGGTGGTTTGGCAGGCAGAAAGTGCCAATGCCAAAGCGGAAAAGGTCAGGGCAATGGCGGTGGTTTTGAAGTTTTTTATAAACTTCTCTTGTTTGGTTGGAATAGGGGTATTATAAAATTTAAAAATTGGTAATGGAATGGTGATTTTTGGAAAGTTGATTTTTAAAAATGGAAAGATAATTGGACAATTTTTTAAAGAAAAACACCGCTTGAATTTCTCAAACGGTGCTTTCTTAAAAAATCACTTCCCTTTAAAATACGCCATTTTATCGCGATAAAACGACCCCAAATAATAAGTCTTACCCACAGGCAACACGGTAGAAACGCCACTAAAATCCTGCGTGTATTTGCCTTGATACAAGGGCGTGATTGCCAAATTATCAGGGTTAATGGTGGTAATGTGAAAATCTTTTAAACACTCATAAGTCATTGTCTCGCCACAATTTTGGGTGCGAGATCCTGCGGTAATCAGCTTATCGCCCGCCCAATGCAAATTGTCAAATACGCCATCATTCAGCTCGCTGGTGGCGACTTCTTTGGCAGGGTTGGTGTTGGTTAATTTGCTTAACTTTTTCATATGGGCGACATAGATAAATTTGCCGTCAGGGGAGAGTTCAATGCCGTTATTGCCGTTAAATTCCGTGCCTTGCAATTTTTCAAATTTTTGTGTGGTCGGTGTCCAGCGATACACCGCCCCTGTGATTTTGCCTGCAATCATTTCTGTTAAATTATGCTCTGGGTGCATCATCACAGTGGTATAAATCGCCCCATCCACCCCTGACACCACGCTGTTACCTGCCAAATATCTGTCCTTGTCGTCTTTGGGCATTGGCACATTGCCAAGCCAAGTGATGGTTGGCGTGGCGGTGCTTGTATTTACTTCAAAAATTTCAATGGTTTCACGGGTGATGTTTTTGTCAAAACCGTTATGATTGACCGCATACAAAAGTGACTTGCCAGAGCCAATCGCACGAATGCTGATACCGTGAATTTGCATTTCATCGGCGTGCGGTTGTGGCTGGCTGTGTGGAAACTCCGCAGACGGGGCGGTCGCTTTGGGGGCAATCAGGCGAGCGGTCGCTTTGCTTTGGCTGTCAATCAAATACAAACCGCTATGGTGGGTCATTCCACTGGCGATAATCCATTTGGAATTGGGGATTTGCACCAAATCTTCGGGGCTTTTTAGGTTTTCAATATAGCTTAATTGATTGACTTGTTGGGCGGTGCTGATGTTTGCCGTTTGGGTGCTTGGCGTAGCGTTAATGGCGTGGTTGATTGGCGTACACGCCACGCCCAAAGTGGCAAGGGTTAGGGCAAGGGCGGTGCTGGCGAATTTTTTCATAATTTTCTCTTTTGTTAAATGGAATAAGCGTATTATAAAATTTAAAAATTGGTAAGGGAATGGCGGTTTTTGGAAAGATAGTTTTCGTTTTTGGAAACCTATCTTTTGGTTGGTCGAAAATAAAAAATTACCGTTTAACTGATTTTTTTAATCAAATTTAAACGGTATTATTTTTTAAAGATTTATTATTTTACTGAAAAATTGTGTCCTGCATATTGTTCCATAAATTCAAATACCGTTATTGTTCCAACATTATGGTCATAAGTAACATTTGGAATCATAATTCGTTTTTTGGTATTGTTGTTTAACAATGCCGATTATTTAATTAAAGTGATAGCTTTTTTGCCAAAAATGGCTAAATCTTGCTTTACTCGTCAAAAACTTGCTTGGTAGAAAACTCACAACCTGCGTTTTTTCTTAAAAAACTGCGATTTTTCTAGTTTTTAATCACAAATACCAAATTTTGATATACCCTAGGTTCTTAAACAGTTATAACAAAAACCCCAATTAACAAAATTGGGGTTTTTGTTTGATAGGCTTTTTAAACAGAGTTGTTTTGGTTGCGTAAAATTGCTTTGGCAGAATCAACCATCGCCACAAAACCTGCTGCTGTCATCATGGCATCTTTTAAAACCAATCGCCCAGCCCCTGATAAATAAGGAAAGCCTGTATGGGCATCTGCTCCGTGTACCCAAGTTTCTGGCGTAAAAATTAAAAAAGTATAAGTTACAAATGGCGTTAAGAAGCACAGTGTTGCACCAATTAAGCCAGCCTTAGGCGAGATATAATGCGATAATAAAAGAAGTGCAAAAGTAATCTCCACCACACCAAGCCCATTAGAATAGCCATAGGTGTTGTTCATTTCGTGCCAAGCACGGTTAGCCTCATTTAGCACACCCTCACCATTCATGTGCTGCAAATAATTAGCAGGGTCATTATAAAGCCAACTCATAAAGGGGCTATTAGCAACAAATGGTACAATACTGTCAGCTTCATAGGGAATAAATTTTAGCCATCCAATCCATAAAAACACAATGGCAATAGAAATACGGCACAGATGCACACCGATGTTTTCAGAGCGGGCTACTTTTTCAACAAAACTTTGATAGGCATCGTATAAACTCATAACATTCTCCATACTTAGCGTCCACATACAATCCCTTTATGTCTATACCAGATGTATAACCACCGCTAAGAATTATGGCATGCCATACTTGGCTTGGTTTCATTGTATATCTTTTTAATGCTGCATTCAATACAAACATTAACTTATTATAATTTTTTATAAGAAATAGATAGTTTAATACATATTATTTTGATAATCATCATCAAAAGCAATCACTTTGAAGATTATCAATTAATAAACCACACCAAAGACAACATGGCAGGCACTTGCACAGCACGCCAATCAAGCAGACAAAAGACAGAAATCTTGTGTAAAGGCATAGCTTGGGTCTTATTACAATTAATGCCCAAAAATAACATCGCCGTCTGTTTTGTCGTGCACGCCAAATTTATCCACAAGTGTTTGACTTGCTTCATTAAGCCCAAAAATACTCACATCTGCCCCCATTTTAGGTATTTTAACACCACTTTATCAAGCGATGAGATGGCGGTTATATCCCCAAAATGGGCGTGTGTTAAATCAATGCTCACAGTTTTTGGTTGTGTACTAAAGTCAAATTGAGCGATAAAATTATCGGCAGAGGCAAAAAATACTTGCCCTGTAACCTCATATGCCAAATCATCAGTCGATTCGGTGGGTAGTTTTTGGACATTCATAAATCGTGCGATTTTATGGGCAAAAAACAGAACTGAAATCAGTACACCTGTAAATACCCCTAATCTGTAAGGTGCGTACCACGCACCCTTAAAAATTCACGCCTAAAATGGTGCGTATTACGCACCTTACGCATTACTCGGACAATATTTTTTCATCAATTCAACAAGTTCACCCATTTTTTCAATTTCATCTTTCATCGCCAAACTGTAAAAGCGTTCTTTGCCGATTTGTTCTACGCTCACGGCATTGGCAGAAAGCATAATTTTTAAATGGTGCGACACCGCAGGGCGAGACAGGTGCAGATTTTCAGTAATGTCATTGACTCTCATCGCCCCATTTTCCAGCAATAATTTCAAAATCAAATGGCGGTTTTCGTCCGAAAGTACGGTAAAAATGGGAATGCAGTCTTTCATTAACTGCATTGCGTGGGCTTGTTCGTTCATAATTATTGGGCTTAAAGGTTTAAAAATTTAGACTTATTATAGGCGGTTTTGGGGGAAAGTCAAGAAAAAACACCGCCTACAATATGCAAACGGTGCTGTTATCCATTCAAATCACTTCAATCCACGCTCTGTCCGCCAACGCCCCAAGTGCGATTTGATGAATCAGCTCGGTCGGTGCGGTGCAAAGGCTTGATAATACACGGATTTTATACGCTTTGGCAAGGGGCGAAAGTGCGGTATGGGTGACGCAGTTTTGGGTCATAATGCCACAAATGTCCACTTGCTGGGTGCCATTTTCTTTTAAAATTTCAATGAGATTGGTGTTTAAAAAATTGTCAGCGTGTCTCTTTTGTACCAACGGCTTATCCGCCAAAATGCCCGCAACCGATGAATGCAGTTTTGCACCGTGCGAGCCTTCGGCAAACAGTGGATAATCTTTTGCCATTAAATGCTGAACGCCAATGACAAGCTCTCCGTTTTGCTCGGCAGTTTTGGCGTAACCTGCGATGTTTTGGACGATGGTGTCCACATTAAATTGGTCAAATTTGCCATTGGCAGACGCAAAATATTCGTTTTGCACATCAATGATAAGTAGGGCGGTTTTCATAGGATTTTCCTAGTTTGGCTAAATAACGGGCGTATTTTAATGATTTTTTTCTTATGTCAAAATAGGCAATATTGCCAATCAACGCAAGGATTTTGCCATTTTTATTTTGGTGTGAAAGGTGGTATAATTGACAAGATTTCAATCTAAGGATTTGTTTAATGAAAACGGCAAATTTATTCAAGCCAGAAGATTTTAATATCAACTACAATGCATGTGTAGGCGATAATGGTTTTGTATCTATAAATACCTATATTGAAGGGTATCAATCAGCTGTTTTGGTAATGCTTGAATCGGTGTTGGCTACATTTGAAACTAATGAGCATATTCCTGAGAATGTTAGTTTTTGGAATGTTGATACTGCAATTTATCCAATCTTATTTTCAGCAAGACACTTTGTTGAATTGTATTTAAAGCAAAAAATTCACGCGATTAACTATTTAAAAATTAAAGATAATATAGAAAATAAAATAACAAAGACGCACGATATTAAAAAACTATGGGAATTATTCAAAAAAATTGTTAATGATACATTTGATGATAGAATTGATTATTTCATTCCATTTATTGAGCCATATGTAAATGATTTTTCCAAAATTGATTTGACTGGCGAAACATTCCGCTATCCTTATAATGAAGATTATTCACAAAAACATTTAACTAATTATTCGGTGATAGGTTTGTATAACTTTTATGAGAAGTTTAATGAATTATCAGAAGTATTTTTAAATTTTACTAATGTTATGGATATTTTAATTGACGAATACAGAGTAAGAACATATACAAAACATTTAAGCAGAAAAGATATTGAAATTATAGCTAAAAAATTACCAGTTCGTTCACAATGGAATGACTTATCATTTGATTGTATTAAAAATAGTATAAAAAATGAATACAAAATTGGCTCTAAGGAACTTTCTGATGTAATTAAAATTATTGACAATCATATAGAATTTAAAACCTATATTTATCCAAACATTTATGAATTGGAAATAGATAAAGAAAAGTTGATTTCAATTATCAAAAAAGATATATCATTTCAAGATATGGAAATATTTAACCTAGAAGAAGTTGCCAGTCTAAGAACATTGATTGAATTGGGTACATCCATAATTGACGGGAAGTATTATTCTGAGGATTATAATATTTTGTATAAAAAATATTTAAATGAAATGAAAATTGATGAGCTTGATTATGAAGTAGAATCTAATTATCAATACAGTATTAAAAATTCTCAAAGAATTAAATTGGGTTTAGAAAAATTGGGCTACTCAAAGGTTTGGGAGGGGGCAAAAGTAGATGACTAATCCCCAACCCTAGTTCTTTACGCCCAAAACGGCTGTAACGATTTTGTTTTTAACATTCCCTTTTCGCTGTTTCAAGCCACTTATCAAGGGCAAAAGCTGTTTGATTTTGCCGTATGTAGCGACAATGGCAAGGCGATTTTAAGCGACAATCTGGCGGATAATCATAAATTGGACGATTTGGCAAACAGAGTGCATTTGTCCAAAAGAAGTTTTAACCGCTATTTTAAAACCGCCACGCAAATGACTTTGAGCCAGTGGCTGACCGCCAAGCGTTTGGCAAAAGTGCAAGACTATTTGGAAAGCACGGATTTGCCGATTGAAATCATTGCAGATAAGACAGGTTTTGGCACGGCAAGCAATTTGTGAATGCAGTTTAAGGCTCGTTTTGGTGTCAGTCCGCAAAGTTTTAGGAAGAGTTTTGGGGGCCAGCTGACTGGTAAGAATTTTAATCATCAAATTTAAATATCTGCCAAAATCGGTTACAATACCCCTTTTTAACATTCATAAAAGCACAATGACCAACTACACCACCCAAAACCTAGAAGTCCTAGAAGGGCTAGAACCCGTCCGCCGTCGCCCGGGGATGTACACCGACACCACACGCCCCAACCACCTTGCGGCAGAAGTCATTGACAACTCGGTGGACGAGGCGTTGGCAGGACACGCTAAGCACATTACCGTAACCTTGCACGCTGACGGCTCGCTGTCGGTGCTTGATGACGGACGGGGCATGCCCACCGACATTCACCCTGAATTTAAGCAGTCGGGCGTGGAGCTCATCTTGACACGCCTGCACGCAGGAGGCAAATTTAGCACGGACAATTATGCCATTAGTGGCGGTCTGCATGGCGTGGGTATCAGCGTGGTTAATGCTTTATCTAAGCGTGTGGACGTGGTGGTGTGGCGAGACGGCACGCAGTATCAGATGAGTTTTGAACATGGCGTACCGACAACGCCCCTAACCCATGAGCCGTCCCCCAATAAGAAAAAACGTGGCACACAGGTGCGATTTTGGGTAGATGAGCAGTATTTTGACAATCCCAAATTCTCAATCAAATCTTTAAAACACAACCTAAAAGCCAAAGCCGTGCTATCAGCAGGGCTAAAAATTGACTTTGTGAGTGAGCCCGAACCGTCCGATAGCGAAAGCTGGCAATACACAGACGGCGTGGTGCAGTATCTGACTGAACAGCTTGGCGAGCTTGCCATTATCCCTGAGGTGCCATTTTATTTTAGCCAAGAACCAATAGGGGGCGAACGTGGTGGGGCGACTTTTGCCATAGCGTGGCTACCCGAATCAGGCACGCCCATTTGCGAAAGCTATGTAAACCTTATCCCCACCGCACAAGGTGGTACGCACGTCAATGGACTACGCACGGGCATTACGGACGCACTGCGTGAGTTTTGTGAAATTCATAGCCTACTGCCCAGAAACGTCCGCCTAACCGCCGATGATGTGTGGGACGGGGTCAATTATATTTTGTCCTTAAAATTTGCCGAGCCACAGTTTAGCGGTCAAACCAAAGAACGTCTATCAAGCCGTGAAGCGTCTCCGCTGGTGCAAACCCTTGCCAAAGACGCATTTAGTCTATGGCTAAATGCCCACCCCGACACCGCCAAAGCCATTGCCGAGCTTGCCATCAGTAAAGCTGGCAAACGGCTCAAATCCGCCCAAAAAGTCGCCCGCAAAAAAATCACCCAAGGCCCTGCTTTACCGGGGAAACTAGCCGATTGTAAGGGCGAATTTAAAGACGGAGCGGAGCTGTTTTTGGTGGAAGGCGACAGTGCAGGCGGGTCTGCCAAACAAGCCCGAGACCGTCATTTTCAGGCGATACTGCCCCTGCGTGGCAAAATCCTAAACACATGGGAAGTCTCGCACGACACCGTATTATCCAGCCAAGAGATACACGACATTGCCATTGCCATAGGCGTAGACCCAGCGTCTGATGACTTATCCGAATTACGATATGACAAAATCTGCATCCTAGCGGACGCTGACTCGGACGGCTTACACATTGCCACGCTAATTTGTGCGTTGTTTGTCAAGCATTTTCGTTCGCTTGTGGAAGCAGGGCATTTGTTTGTCGCCATGCCCCCACTGTATCGCATTGACATTGGCAAGGACGTGCATTATGCCTTGGACGATGATGAATTGAACGCCATTTTGAAAAAGACCAAATCCAAAGGCAAACCGCAAATCACCCGCTTTAAGGGCTTGGGCGAGATGAACCCTGACCATTTGCGTGAGACGACCATGAACCCTGATACTCGCCGTTTGGTACAGCTTGACATTGATGATATTACCGCAACCAGTGGCGTGATGGATATGCTACTTGCCAAAAAACGAGCGTCCGACCGTAAGGCGTGGCTAGAAAGTAAGGGCGATTTGGCGGATTTGGCGGTATAAGATGACCGCTTGCCCTATTTTGTCCGCCTTGTCCGCCCTAAATGACGTGCCTTATCCTTTATATGTGGCGTGTAGTGGTGGGCGAGACTCGCTCGCTCTGGCGTATGGCTGTTATCTGTTGTATCAGCAGGGCAGATTGGACAGGCTACCCACGCTCCTGCACGTTCATCACGGCATGCAACAGGCAAATGACGACTGGGCGAGACTGGTGGGAGCGTGGGCAGACGAGCATGGATTTGACTGGCAAATTTTGCCTTTAACGCTTGCCAAAAAAACCGAAACATCGGCACGCACCGCCCGTTATCAGGCACTCATGGGGGCGATGGTGGACGATGGCGTGCTATTGGTGGCGCATCATGCCGATGACCAAGCCGAGACGGTACTTATGCGACTCATCAACGGGGCAGGCGTGCAGGGCTTATCAGGCATGAGAGCGTGGAGTACCAAAACTGTACAAGGGCGGACCATGAACCTACATCGCCCCTTGCTTGGCGTATCTCGCCATGAGATTACCGCATTTGCCCACGCCCACGCCTTGCCCTATGTGGACGACCCGACCAATGAGACGACCGACAACGCTCGCAGTCTTATCCGTAACGACATCCTGCCACGCCTGTCCGCCCTAAACCCAAAGGTTCGCCAAAACATCGCTCGCACCGCACATCTCATGAATGACGCTCACGCACTCATCAGTGACACGGTGTTTGAATTGGTTAAAAAATGTACTCTTGCCACGCCCCACACGCCTTTTGTGGGCTGTTTGGACATTCACGCATTACGCCTGCTGTCGGCACATGAGCAGTCGGCGGTGGTGCGGTTTTTTGTGCAAGCGGATAATCCCTTACCGCCCAATTATCAGACCGTCAGCGACACCCTAGCATTGACCGCTCGTACTGATGGCGACCATAGTACACAGATTTTTTGGCAAGGTGGTGATGGCGATGACGTGGGTGGTAATGGCAGGGCGGTGGTGCTGTGCCGTTATAAAAACACCCTGTACCGCTATCATCATGAGCTGTTTATGTTATTACAAGATGAGATGAGCGATGACAAAATCGCCCCAAATTCATCTAAAATTATCCTAAAACAAAACACCACGTTTGTCATTTTTATGGATTTTCATGATGGTTTGCGTGAATTATTTGCGGATAAATCGGCTTATATTCAGTCTGTGAGCCGTGATGAGCGGCTGCGGATTTATGAGCCGTATGTGGATAAGGACGGCAAAACCCAAATCGGCTTTACCAAACTTGGCGGTAAAAAACTCTACCAGCGCCTAAGCATTCCCACATGGCACCGTACCAATCTGTGGGGGCTGTATGTTCATGATGAGATGGTACTTGTGATGAGCATGGATAAGTGGTGGCTGACTGACAGTGCTATGTTTTACGCCTTGCGTGGGGTGTTTGATGATGGGCGGTGGGGGCGGACGTTGCTTGTGGTGGATAGGACATGAAATTTTTGCACAATTAGGGCATTTCATGTAAAATGGCGGATTGGTTAGAATTTTAAAGGGCAGTGGCAGGGCAACATGACGGACTTTCACGCATTACAAGACAAAACAGTGGTATTCATCGGTGGCGGTAACATGGCAGGAGCGATGATTGGAGGGTTATTGACCGCCAAAGATTGCCATGATTTGACCTTAACCGTTGGTGTATCAGACAAAAATGTCGACAAGCGAGAGCATTTCGCCAATCAAGGCGTATTAACCACCACGCCTGACACCGTCCATGAGTTGATAATAAAGGCGGACGTGGTAGTGCTTGCTATCAAGCCCCAAGCGCTGATGGACGTTGCCCCAAGCCTTGCCCCATATTTGGCGGACAAGCTCGTCTTGTCGGTGCTGGCAGGCGTGCCATGTGCGACACTCCAACGAGTCTTAGGCTGTGGGCGTGTGGTGCGTGCCATGCCAAACCTGCCGTCTGCGGTGGGAGCAGGGGCGACAGGGCTGTATGCCGACAAGACGGCAAACCCGTCCGATAAGGATGTGTGCGAAGCGGTCATGACAAGCTGTGGCTTGGCGGTATGGGTGGACGATGAGACCAAACTGCACGCTGTAACGGCGGTGGCAGGCTCTGCCCCTGCGTACTTTTTTTATGTGCTAGAACACATGACCGCCCAAGCGGTAGAGATGGGACTCGTTGCCGATGACGCTCATCGTTTGGCGGTGCAGAGCATGATAGGGGCAGGACTACTTGCCAAAGATGGCGACCCACAGGCACTGCGTATGAGCGTAACATCAAAAGGCGGAACGACCGCACAGGCATTGGCTTCGTTGGAGCGTGATGACGTGGGCGGTGCGTTTGGGCGAGCGATGGTGGCGTGTTATGACAGAAGTGTAGAGCTGGGTGCGTTATTTGATGATAAATGATTAAAATTTATTGATAAATTAACCAAAACAGTGCGTATCACACCTTACAATTTATATTAATTTTAAAAATAGTTACTCTAAAACTTAACTCCATAATGATTTACCCACATTATTTTAATAATGACCAATGATAGAAACTGCCACTTATGAATGAACCGATTACCATTATTTTTAATGTCGTTGTCAATTTTGCCTTAATCATTTGTTTTTTAAGGTTTATGTTTCAGTTCGCTGAGATTGACCCTAAGCACCCTTATGCCAAAGTTACCTACATGCTCTCGGCAGTGGTTACGCTGTTTGGGCGGATTTTTCCTGATTTGGGTAAGGGGCGATTTAGTACATCGGCGGTGGTGCTGATGCTACTTTTGACCTTTATCAAGATTGCAGGCATGGCGAGTATTTTGGGTAAGCCCATGACCCCGTTTGTACTGTTTTTTAGTGGCAGTTTGACGGCGATACTCTCGCTCATTGATATGTTTCAGTATATCGTGTTTGCGTCGGTCATTCTAAGCTGGGTCATCATGCTGTTTCAGGTCATGCACCCACTCATGGAGCTTATCATGCAGATGGCAGAGCCGATTGTCGCCCCATTTCGCAAAATCACGCCCAATCTGGGCATGCTTGACTTTTCGACATTGGTTGCCATTTTGGTGTTGGCACTCTTGGAGATGGGCATTCGCATTGTGGGCGGTAATATCTTGTCGGCGTTGGTGTAGTTCTGCCTTTTACATTTATATAAAAATCAGCACATAAAACACACAATATCAAGCCCAAATTTTGTTAGAATTAAAAACAAGTTTAAGGACTTACCATTCATTTATTTACTTTGGAGAATACCATGTTAGACAATGCTGAACACACCATGAATGACCTATTTACCCAGCTTGGTTTGCCAAACTCGGATAGCGAGATTGATGCTTTTATCAAAAACAATCAACTGCCTGAGAATGTGACATTGGCAGATGCCCCATTTTTAGATGAGCAACAAAGTATGTTTATTCGTGAAGAATGGAAGCTAGATGCAGTTTGGTCGCTTGTTATTGATGAGCTAAATGCAAGACTGCATGAAGAAAATAAACCTGCCTAAACTCATACAAAAAGGCTTGAAAGCACCGCTTTATGCGGTGTTTTTCGTTTTTAGAATAAGCAATGACTTATCGTGCATATTACTTTTTGGATAAAGTTTGCGATAATTGCCCACGTTTTTATGATTTGGAATAAGGGCAGTTCATGCTATCACAATTTGATAATAATGATTGGATTATCATTGTTTTTTTTGTACTTGGGGCGTTGTTGCATGGTGTGGCAGGATTTGGCTATCCTATTGTTGGCACCGCGATTATTGCCAGTTTTTATCCGCTTAAAATTGCGGTGGCGATGGTTATTGTGCCGTGTATCATCCTAAATCTCATCATGCTTCGCACGGGTGGGGGTATTATTGCCAACATTATCAAATACAGTAAAGAGTACTTTTGGCTGTTTGTGATGAGTTTTTTGGGTGGCTTGGTTGGGGTGCGACTGCTTCTACTGTTTCCTGATAGTTATCTAAAAATCTTTTTGGGTCTGACGCTCATTGTCTATATTATTACCCAATACAGCAGGTTTAGAATTACCTTTAAAAGAGATAAAAAAACAATGGCGGTGGCGGGGTTTTTGGTTGGGGTCATCGGCGGTGTTACCAATGCCATTGTGGCGTTTTTGATGATTTATCTTATCGGCACAGACCGCACCAAGCATGAGATGGTGATTGTCAATAACATGAGTATTTTGATTACCAAAGTCATTCAGCTATTTACCTTGACTCCGCTCATCATGGCATTTAGCCAAAAGCAGATGGCCATGCTTGGAATCGTGATTGTGATTTCTATGCTGTTTGTCTATTTGGGTTCAAAGGTGCGTAACAGACTCTCTCAAGAAGTCTTTGGTCATGTCATCTCGGTCGTGCTGTTTGTGCTTGGGGTGTATACTCTGTGGCAGGGGATTCGGATTTTGTGATAAAATCTTTAAAACAAAAACGGTTCAATTTGAACCGTTTTTGTTTTGCTGTAATGGCTTAGAAACGACTGCTTAGGGTAAGCTGTACACGGTCGCCGTCAGATTTTTCACTCTTGAAATAGTCATAATCTAGGCTGACACGGTTTCTTGGGTCAATCTGATAGCTGGTACCAACTCTGGCTTGGATTTTATCTTTACCAGTCTCCCATGCATCAAAGGTGACGTCAGTATTGGTGCCTGAGTAAGCACTGGTAATCGTTGCGTCTTGTTCAAAAGCGTTGTCGTATTGCAGACCTGCTTGGACTTGCCATTGGGGGTTGATTTGGTACTCGGTATCCACGCCAATGGTGCCTTGCCAACGAGTGGCGTCAATGTCTTTGACCATCACAACACCGTCATCAAAGTGGGCATTGTCATGCTGATATTGATGGTAGCTAACCCCGATATAAGGCTTGATGCTGGCATTGGGACTTAGGGCGTATGAAGTGCCAAGATGGACACCGCCAGCATAGAGCTGACCATCATACTTTTGTTTGTTATGAGTGTTGTTTTTGGCGTTACTGTTTAGTACACCTGCTTTTGCCCATAGCGTACCTTTGGCGTTATTGCCCACATCGCCATTCATACCCACGGTTAGAGTGGCGACATCTGTCTCGATGTTGTGGTTGGTACTGCCGTTTTGCTCGTCCAACTCAAGGCGACCTAGGTCAAGCTGTAAGCCTAAGCCAAAACGCTCACCTGTTTTTGCCACGCCAATGCTTTGGTTGCGGACTTCACGCTCGCTTTGACTGCTTGGCAGGTCTAGCTCATATTCTTGGTAAGTGCTCTCTAGCCATACACCGTTGGCGGTGTTTGCCATGTTTTTGGCAAAATTGGTCGCTTGGGTGCCACTTTGTTCGATGGCATGAACGGCGTTATTGGCATAAAACGCAGGGTCAAGTCCAAACAGAGCTTCATTGTACTTATTGCCAATGATGGCAGGCGTGCCAGATGTGCTAAGCAAGGATTTGTTGGTTGCCATTGACATTTTGTTGGCAAAGCCCATGGCAAAGCCTTTCTCGCTACCAGCCAGTGTGCCTGCACTGTCTTTGGCATCTATCTCGTTTAGCACTTTATCTAAATTTTGCTCAACTTTGGTGCGTCCGATACTGGCAGTGGTGGTGCTGCCCATATTGCTTAGTTTGTTACGTTTGGCACTCACCACCACATCAGTTTTGGTGGTGGCGTCAGGCGTGGTCTTGCCGTCGGTACCAACCTTGCCACTATATTCGGTCTTAATGATGCTAAATAGAGCATTGCTGGATTTGACGGTATCAAAAGTACCGCTTAGCTCACCTGCTCGTAGTACAGTGGTTTTTGACCCTGTCTCTTTGATTAGTGGTTCGCTTTGCTTAACTTCATCATATAGGTCAAGCGTGCCGTCCAGAGTGGCTTTTTCGGTGACGGTCAAAAGATTGCCAAATTTGGCCTTAAAGGTGCTGTCATTATTCATGGTATAGGTGCCA
Organism: Moraxella caprae DSM 19149; assembly: GCF_000426885.1. Lineage (GTDB taxonomy): Bacteria > Pseudomonadota > Gammaproteobacteria > Pseudomonadales > Moraxellaceae > Moraxella > Moraxella caprae. Next base: position 31,211 of record NZ_AUGF01000009.1, read on the forward strand.
CGAATGGTTAAGTTGCCTTCGTTATTGACCGCCCCACCAGTTTGTCTGACATTGCCTGTTGTGCCATAGCCTGTCAGTTCGCCACCTGTGATATTGATGACTGAGTTGCCGTTATCGCCATTAATTTCAAGGGTGCCATCAGTAACGACGGTGTCGCCTTTGTAAGTGTTATTACCTGTTAGGATGAGTTTACCATCACCTGCTTTGGTAAAGCCATGGTTGCCTTTGATGTTATTGGAGAAGACAGATACGGTGTCTTTGCCTGTGACATCTAACATGACATTGTCCCAGTAAAAACCACCATAACCTTGGGTTGCAGCGATGGTGTCTAGTAGACCCCAACCGCTTTCATGAGTGATGTTTTTGCCACCGATGTTTGTAATGGTGCGACGTTCATGCCATGAAAGGTCTGCTTTTATGTAATACTTGTTGTCATAGACATAATAGTCCCTGTCATTTGGCTTGGTGTCAACTTGTTTTAGCCCTTTGTATGTTGGACTGCGTTTTTTTATGTCATCAAAATCTTGGGCGGTGCTAAGCAGGGTCTGCACCAGATTTTCATTTTTCATCCAAGGATAAGCACCCTTGACTAGTAGGGCGGTACCTGTGACACGAGCGGTGGCAGGCGATGTGCCTTGATAGCTGATGAGCTTGCCTGTGCTGTCATGACTGACACTGGTGGATGGTGCTGACAGACACCAATGGGCGGCATCGCCACAGTGGTTGGCTTGGTGGAAGTCTTCGCGGGGTGATGACACCGCCAAAAAGCCTTTTTTAAAGTCGGGGTTGAGCTCAGGGGCGAGTCTTTCTCCATAAGTTGTGTCTTTGCCTTCATTGCCTGTGGCATGGATGAGCAGGGCGTCTTTGTTCATAATGAGCTCATGAATGGCAAGAACCTGCGGGTGTTCACTGTTTTTGGTGTCGCCATTTGGGGTGTGTGCCTTGGCGGTATTTAGCCATTGGTTGTTGCTTTGATTGGCATCTGGTACATAGCCCCATGAGTTATTAAAAATCTGAACGCCTTGGGTTTCGTTAAGTTTTAGCATGGCGGTAAATTCATCGCCTTCGTTGCTTTTGTCATCATCGGTATAGGCATGAATGGTCGCATTGGTCATGCCGTTATTGCCTGCAATGATGGCTGCCATATTGGAACCATGCTCGTCGGCAGGCTTGTACTGCTCATAAGTTTGGTAATCGGCACAGTTATTGTTGGCAAAGCAAGCCACAAGATTGGTGCCACTAAGATTGGCTCCGATAAGGTCGGGGTTATCAGGATTGACCCCTGAGTCTATCACGCCCACGCTAAGCGATGTGGTGTTGATGGTGGTTTTTAGCTCATGCAGTTTGTTGGCATATTGCTGTTGGTTGAGTCCATAAAAAATTTCTGTTTTATTGCCAACAGTTTTGTTTTCATCCTTTACCCATGAATCCAGGTCAGAGTAGCCAGTAATGGTCTCTGCTTGGGCGATAGGCTGAGCGATGTTGGCTTGACGCTCGTAGGTGGGCTTTTGCTTTTTGATGACATCATCGGTAGTCGGGGTGATATAGGCACGAGCTTCGGTAACGATGATTTGCTCGGCAACGGCTTCTGCCTGTGCTTTTATTGCTTTGGCACGGTTAAGTGCTTTTTCGGCGGTCGCCACAGCGGTTTTGGCAACATTGATGGCATTATTGTCAGAGCTGATGGCCTGGGCATCTGCCAGTGCTTTTTGGGCATCCGTTAAGGCTTGCTCGGCTTGGGCTTGGGCTTGTTTTGCTTGAGTCTGGGCGGTATTAGCGGTGTTTTGGGCGGTTTGGGTGGTAACCAAGGCGTTTGCCTGCGTGGTGGCGGCATCGGCAGTTTGTTGGGTGGTGCTCAGTCCATCCATGACATCATTTGCCCGCTGATGGATGGCATTGGCGGTGGCGATGATGTTGTTGATTTTTTCGTTATTTTGGTTGTTTTGCTGGGCGTGGTGATTGTCAATGGCGCTTTGAGCCTGCACGATGATGCTCCCTGCCTGCTGTTCGGCTTGTTGAGCCTGTGCTAGGGTAGCATTAGCGGTGTTTAGAGCGTTCTGAGCACGGCTGATGGCATCTTGATTGCCCGTGGCTTTGGCGGCATCCAAGGCAGTTTGAGCTTGGTCGATGGCACTTTGAGCTTGATTGATGGCGTTCTGGGCAGTGTCTAAGGCACTTTGAGCTTGATTGATGGCATTTTGAGCGGTATCAGGACTGCCTGCTTGGGCTTGGGCTTGTTTGGTTTGAGTATTTGCATTGCCCAGTGTGTCGGTCGCTGTCTTATTGGTGGCGATGGCATTGTCAATTTGGGCGTTTGTCTGTGCCAACTGTTTCGCTGCTGCTTCGGCACGTCTGGCGGCTTCTTCTTCGGCTTTTTTCTTAGCTTCGGCTTCCGCCTTTTCTTGTTCTGCTTTTAGGCGATTTGTCTCGGCAATACGTGCCTGTTCTAATAGTTGATTTGCTTCGGCTCTAGCAGCTTCAAGTTCAGCAAATAACTGCTCGGATTGGGCTTCAAGTTTGGCAAGTTCCGCTTTTTTGGTGTCATCATTATCAAGCCCTGCTTGGTGCTTTTGTTTGGCAAGTGCTAGGGCTTCTTTTTCGGCTTTTAGCCAAGCTTGGTATTTTTCATTGATGGTGTTCTGTAGGCTGTTGGCTTGACTTGCAAGATTGGCATTGGCAATGTGGGCGGTCTTTACTGCTTCTTCGGCACGCTTGACGGCTTCGTCATAGGCGATTTTTGCAAGCTCGGCACGCTTGCGAGCTTCTTCGGTGCTGATGGCGAACGGGTCGGCATTATTAATGATGAGGTTGGAGTGCTGAGTGGCGTTAATTTCGTCATCGATGGCACAACCAGTTGCGGTCATTGCGACAAAACAAGAGACAGCAAGGGGTTTTAGGATAAAAGAATGGTTGGGTTTCATGCGATTACCTATGAATATAAAATTGGATGTTCATAGGTAAATTGTAACATTTTTGAATCAGTTTTGTAAAAAAATGTGCGTTTTTTATAAAAAATTAGACAAGCGGTGGTTTTTGTTATACCAGTGAGATAAACATTGTCCATCTGATTGAAAAATAAGCAAAAACAAGTAAAGATAAAATAATGGTACTGATAAATTCATTCGTCAAACGCTTGTCAAATAAAGGCATTTTTAAAATAAAGAAGGTAAATAAGCTGTTTGTTTGATTTGTCACGATACGCCATTTTTGCGTTTACTTTCAAAAAACAACATATCCCACACCACAAGTGCCATGCCACCCATAATCGCCATGTCCGCCACATTAAACACAGGATAATGCCAAACATCTCCCCAATGAATATGAATAAAATCAATCACATAACCATATAAAAAACGGTCAATGACATTACCCACCGCCCCGCCTAATACAAGAGCCAGACCAAGCGATAATACCTTGGCACTTTTGGGAATTTGGCGTAAATAGCGAATGATAAATACCGCCACCACCGTCCCCAAGATGGCAAAAAACCACTTTTGCCAGCCGCCTTGATTGGCAAGAAAACTAAACGCTGCCCCACGATTATACGCCAAAGTCCAATTAAAAAACGGTTCTATCACAGGCACAGAACTAAATTCGGTAACAAGCCATTTTTGAAAACCGATTTTGGTCATTTGGTCAAAAATTAAAACAATCAAGCCAATGATATAATAACCAAAGGCGGATTTGCCATTTAATTCTAAATTGGGGGTGTTTTGGGTCATAATTTATTTCTTAAAAGGTTAATTGTTGGGTTTCTTTATAATAATTTATTGCTATTTAGAGATAAATTGCCATTTTCTCTAAAAAGCCGTATTAAATAATGGTATTTTATAGATTAAAAGGATTAACAATGGTTAATTGATTATCAATTATTTGACCGTTTGCCATATCTTCAGAGTATAAAATTGTAACACCTGATTTTAAGGCGGTAGCAACAATCAAACTATCCCAATAAGAATGCTGATAGCGATTTTTTTATATTTAGGGCGTTGATAACAAGGTCGCTACTAATATCCATTACCTTAAATACTTCTGAAAAACCTTGAGCGGATAAGAATAACTCGTCAGGCGTAATCAATTTCTTTTTAAAAACCACATTGAAAAATTCATTTAAAACTTGCGTACTGATAACAACATTAATATTTTTTAACAGGGATTGGGAAATTTGTTTTTTGTATGGGTCATCGCCAATAGAATACAATAAAATGTTACTGTCTATAAAATAACTTGAATTAACGCTCATACAATTCTTCTCGGTTAAATTTAAAATCTGGTGGCAATTTTGCTTGTACGGTGGCAAAAATATTGTCTAAGATAGCAAATTTTTTCTCTTCTTCTGACAAAGGTTTGCTTGGCGTTATATCAAAAGTTGTGCCATTATAAATTAAGGCTACTTTTTCGCCCTGCTTAGCTTTTTGTAGAATCTGCACCATATCATAATTGGCGATTTCGTGAACAGCAATTTCAATCATAATTTTTCCTATTTAATAAATGGTTAGTTAAGTATAAGGTGCATATTACGCACCGTTTAAAATAAAATATCACTCATCACTAATTTGATAATAGGTTTGTTTTTCAATTTGTGTGGATAACCAATAGGCAATCAAGAAACAACAAAATATAATAATATTTTCAATTATTTTATTGACTTGAAAATCAAAAATGAATTGCACAATCATCATTGAACACAATAGACTTCCTGCAAAACCCAAAATAAGGAAAACCGTTCGTGGTGAGCTTGTCGAACCATAACGGTTTTCCGCCACCCCTCAACAAGCTCGGGGCGAACGGAAAGCCTAGTTTTGCAGGAAGTCTAATAAAAGCACCAAACCAACCAAGCCCCAAGCATATTGTACAGGAAAAATTTTGTTTAATTTTTGCTCGCAATGCGGACAATGAATACTAGGTGCTGGCTTAAATTGATAAGACTTTAATTTTCCTTCAAATGGTTTTTTGATTAAGATTTTGGGTGCAAATAAATTTTAACAATTTGGGCAAGGATATTCAATTTTGGTTAGCATTTTTATTTACCCCAGTAACTCTAATTGATTGACAATAATGGTGTGTAATATGCACCGTTTTTAGGTTTATTTGTAATAATTTACCATTGCTCCGTAGGGGCGAATTGCAATTCGCCCCTACAAAACCGCATTAAATTATGGCTCGGTAATTATCACTGCAATTTTATTTAAATTGTGATTTTTAAGGGTGCGTAATACGCACCTTACGGATTATCTTGCCAATGTAAAGCCATCCAAATTTTTGCCAAAATACCAACAAATACCGCAATAGATAATCCCAAAAACACCTGATTTTGCGTTAAAAAATAAATAAAGGATAACATCAAACTAATAATAACGCCAATCCCACAATAAATATAAGTATCCTTATGGGTATCTACTGTAATATCACTAATTTGAGCAGGTTCTTTATTAAATGCACCAGTTGATACACCAATAACAATAATAATGATTTTGATGATTGCCAGAGCAACGATTAACTGATAACGATTAATAACATCAGATAAAGCCAATCCTGCAAGTATAAATGCGGTAATCATTAATAATACCAATGCAAATTTTTTCATATTTATCCAATACAATCCTTACAGTTGGCGTTATTCTAAAACGGTGCATAAACAACTTTATACACCGTTTTTATGATTAAGCAAATTTCCGCACTTCCCCCGCCCCAAAGGCATTTTCCATACATCTTGGGCAAATGTCTTGGTGTTCGGCAACACTTCCGACACTTGGCAAAATATGCCAACAGCGTACGCATTTTTCGCCAGTCGCAGGGGCGACTTTGACCGAAAGTGTATCGCCCTGATTTAGGCTGACGCTACTGGTGATAAACACAAATTTTAGTTCATCGCCCAATTTGGCAAGGGCTGGGTAGGTGGTGCTGTCCGCCACAATGTCAAGCTGTGCCGACAAACTGCTGTTGATGACTTTATCGGTGCGAGCATCGTCCATTGCCTTATTTGCCACTTCTTTGACCGCCAAAATCGCTTGCCAATCTGTGTCCGTGATGTCGGTTAGGGCGACTTTTGGCAAGTCGTACCACTCTTGGGTAAAAATATAGCCGTCCCCTTGCTCTTTGTTAAGGGGTTTTAATACTTCCCACGCTTCTTGGGCGGTAAAGGATAAAATTGGGGCAATCCAACGCAAAAGGGCGTGAGCGATGTGATAAATGGCGGTCTGTGCCGAACGGCGAGCGTGTCCGTCCGCCTTGCTGGTGTATTGGCGGTCTTTGATGATGTCAAGGTAAAATCCGCCCAAATCCGCCCCACAAAAGCCTGTTACCAACTGGCATACCTGATGAAAATCCATTGCCGTATAAGCGGTGCGAATGTCGTTTTGGACTTGCGTGGCTTTGTGCAAAATGTATTTATCAAGGCTGACAAGCTCGCCTGCTGGCACCAAGTCTTTGCTTGGGTCAAAGTCATCGGTATTGGCAAGCAAAAAGCGAATGGTGTTACGGATACGGCGGTACATATCGCTGACACGGTCAAAGCCTTCTTTACTCACCGCCATTTCGTAGCGGTAATCGGACGACCCAACCCACAGACGGACAATGTCAATGCCGTATTTTTGGGCAAGTTCGGCAGGTTCAAAGCCTTTGGTATTGCCTTTGGATTTTGATAATTTATAACCCTTTGCATCGACGGTAAAGCCGTGCGTTAGCACTTGTTTATAAGGCGGACGACCGTACACGCTTTCGGCTACAAGGAGCGATGATTGAAACCAGCCACGATGTTGGTCAGAGCCTTCAAGGTACAAATCGGCAGGATTGGTTAGTTCAGAACGACTACCCAAAACGGCAAAATTGGTAGAGCCAGAGTCAAACCACACATCCAGCGTGTCGGTGGATTTGACATAATTTTGGCAATCACTTTCATCAAGAAAATCTGAAATCGGTGCGTCAAACCACGCTTCAATTCCGCCTTGTTCAATGACCCCAGCGACTTTTTCAATCAGGGCAGAAGTATTGGGGTGCAACTCGCCACTGTCTTTGTGCATAAAAAAGGCAATCGGCACTCCCCAAGTGCGTTGGCGTGAAATACACCAATCAGGGCGACCGTTCATCATTGATTCAATGCGGTTTTGACCCCACGCTGGTGTCCAAGTTACCTTTGGAATATCACGCAACGCCTGTTCACGCAAGCCCTGCTCTTCCATAGAAATAAACCATTGGGGCGTGGCACGAAAAATAATCGGTGTCTTGTGTCGCCAGCAATGCGGATAGCTGTGGCTGATTTTTTTATGGTCTAATAAATGCCCACTGTTAAGCAAAGTTTCAATGATTTTTGGCTGTGCCTTATAAATATGCTCGCCAACAAAGACACGGGCGGTTTCCAAATACATGCCATTTCCGCCCACAGGGTTTTCGGTCGGTAGGTTGTAGAGCTTGCCGACATTGTAGTCGTCCACACCGTGAGCAGGGGCGGTATGGACAAGCCCTGTACCGCTATCAGCCGTTACGTGTTCGCCTGTGATAATCGGCACTTGGCGGTTGCTGATGAGTGGGTGCTGGGCGTTTAGGGTGGTTAATTCTGAGCCTTTAACCGTTGCGATAACTTCCACGCTTTCTAAATTAACATTTTTGGTAAAGTCGTCTTTTAGACTTTCGGCAATGATAAAATGCCCTTTTTCAGTTTTGACAATCGCATAATCAAATTCGGCATTGGCACTAACGGCTTGGTTGGCAGGGAGTGTCCAAGGGGTCGTTGTCCAAATGACGGCTTGTAAATTGCCTGTCAAATTGGCGGTCGCCCCCAAATCGCCACGATTGACAATATCAAACCCGACATAAATCGCATCGGAAGTTCTATTTTCGTATTCCACTTCCGCTTCGGCAAGGGCAGAACCACAATCCAAGCACCAGTTTACAGGCTTCATACCCCGCACAATATGTCCGTTGTCGTAGATTTTGCCAAGCGTCCGCACGATGTCGGCTTCGGTTTTAAAATTCATCGTCAAATACGGATTGTCCCAATCGCCCAGCACGCCAAGGCGTTTAAAATCCGCCTTTTGTAGCTCAATTTGGCTTAGGGCATAATCTCGGCACGCTTTGCGAAACTGGGTGGCGGTAATCGGTTCGCCATTTTTGTTCGCTTTGGGTGGTTGTCCGACTTTACCAAACTCATTTTCTACTTTTTGTTCAATCGGCAAACCGTGGCAATCCCAGCCCGGAATGTACGGTGCGTCATAGCCGTCCAAGGTTTTGTATTTGACGATGATGTCTTTTAGGACTTTATTGACAACGTGTCCTAAGTGAATTTGACCGTTGGCATAGGGCGGGCCATCGTGTAGCACATATTTTTCACGCCCCCCGCGGGCTTTGCGGATTTGCCCATAAACATCGTCTGCGTGCCATTTGGCAAGCCAAGCAGGTTCTCGTTTTGCCAAATCGCCTCGCATTGGAAAGGCGGTATCGGCAAGGTTTAGGGTGTTTTTGTAGTCGGTTTGGGCTTGTTCTGTCATAATTGGCTCGTAAAAATAAAAGAAAATGGGTAATTATACCTTAAATGCTTGAATTTAGAAAGGTTGTAATGCGTGAAATTTGACTTTTTTGGGGGGGATTTGGTAGATTAAGATACTATTTTTGGCAACTGGATAATGATGAAAAAGTTAAGCAGAAAAACCACTTCAAAATTAACAATGCTATTTTGTACGGTCATTTTGAGTTATTTTGTTTTTATTAAAAAGGATTATGATAATCCTGCTGTTGCTTTTATTGCCATTTATATGGTATTGGAAAGTTTGTATTATTTTTGGCAATTTTATAAAAAGAATGATACGATTAAATTTAATGATAAGTTTTAATAATTTTCTATTATAATTCTCATTCCCATTTATAAAATTCATCAAAAATTCATCTTTACAATTTTCCGCTTTAATTCCTTACAAAAATTCGGTATATTAGTAGGATAATTATCAGCCAACTTGCAAGGTTATCTTATGAAAAATCCCAGCAAAACCCTATCATTATTATTGGCAAGTGCCTTATTTTTGACCGCTTGTGGTGGCGATAAGCCTAGCGAACCCGCCCCAAAAGCCGAGCCTAGCACCCAAAAAACCGCCCCTGCCCAGCCGACTGACACTACCCCCAAAGCCGATGAAGTCGCACCAGAGACCGCCGAGCCTGTCGGGACAGACGACTCCAAAGCTGATGAAGTGGCAACCACCGACTCTGCCACATCTGATAAGACCGACAAGGGTACAGTTGAGACCGCCCAAGTGGACAATGCCGAGCAAGCAAACACCGCCCCCGCCCCAGTACAGGCTTTATCTATCGCCGAAGGTAAGGTGCGCTATGAGAAAACTTGCAAAATCTGCCATGAGCAAGGGCTGTTGGATGCCCCCAAACTCACCGCCAAAGCCGACTGGGCAAAACGCTTGGATAAGGGCATAGACACCCTGCACAAACACTCCGCCAAAGGCTTTGGTAAAATGCCAGCACAGGTGGCAGGGGATGTTACCGAAGCTGAGGTATATGCGGCGGTGGATTATATGGTGAGTCAAGTTCAGTAAATTGATGTTTATCGGATAGAATATCATTTATCCGATAAATTTAATAAAATATCGCTGATTGTAATATCAATAAATCATGTTGAAATAAAACCCAATTTTGTTATTGGGTTTTTTATCTGCCATTAATTTATTGAGTTTCTAATCCACCCGTGTCGTTTTCTTTTATAATTTTTTCGGTTACGCATTCTTTATTATTCCCTATTAATATGGCATGAGGCAAATTCCATGTTTGCCATACTTTTTGTCAAGTGATGATGTGTATTGTTTTTTGTTGATTTGCAAAAATAAATCATCCCCACTATAATAAATGACAATACATTTAATTTGCAAAAGGAATTTACCATGCTTGCCTATCTATTTGTACCTGCCACGCACCCCAAGCGTATCATCAAAGCCCTAACCGACCCTGCCATAACTGCCCACGTCCATGCCATCATCATCGACTTAGAAGACGCCGCCGCCGACCGTTCGCCTAATGATGTGCGTGCCAAACTTGATGATTTGTTAGGCACCATGGAGCAAACACAGACCATGCCAGAGCTGTGGGTGCGGATACATGGGGCGTCTCATGGCGAGTTTCGTTTGGACTGTGAATGGGTGCGGTCGCACGACATCATCAGCACGGTGGTACTCCCCAAAGCCGAAAATGCCGAGCAGGTCAGTCTGGCTCATGAACTGACTGCTCGCCCTGTGGTTGCCATGATTGAGAGCGGGCAAGGCGTGCTAAATGTTGCTTCTATGGCAGGGGCGGTGGGGCTTGTGGCGTTGAGCTATGGCTGTTTGGATTTATTGACATCGCTTGGCATGACCATGAACACCAAAGCCTCAGCACTGATGTTTGATAAAATTCGCACCGAACTCGTGCTACATTCACAAGCAAATGAGCTGTCCGCTCCGATTGAGACGATTTATCCCAACTTTCAAGACGATGGGGGCTTTAAAGCGTGGCTCACTCACGCCCAAAATTTTGGCTTTGGGGGCGTGCTTGCCATTCACCCCAAACAACTTGCCATCATCAGCTCATTAAACGAGCGAGAGGGCGACCTTTGCTTTGCCAAAAAAGTCCTCTCTCATCACGACAGCACGGGAGAGGCAGTATTTGCCATCGATGGACAAATGGTGGATTTGCCTGTGATAACTTGGGCAAGGGAGATTTTGGGCAAATAAATATTAGACATAAAAAAACCACTCATAATGTCATCACATCATAAACGGTTTTTAAGCCATACCAACCGAACTATAAATTTGATATGGCTTTGTGGGAACATGTTGTATAACCAATAAACCTAAACACTACAACAAGCCATAGGTGCGTGTTACGCACCTACTTACAAAACCAATTTTGTACCAATTTTAAAGTTCTTTGACTATAAAAAACTTAGGGCAACTGATTTACCCCCCCATATTCTAAAATATAAATTTCACTAAAACACTTTTAACCTCAAAACCCCTTTGTCTTTAATGCCTCTTTTAATTGCTCATCATCACAATCATCATCATTGGCACAAATCTGCCTCATCATTTCGGCATTTTGTGCATTCATTGGCTTTTTTGTCATGCCCTCAAACGCCAAACCCAAAGTCGCCCGTCCCGATACTGGCACACCGCCTACCACAAAGGGGGCTAATCTGCCTTTTTTAAGTGCGGTGATGATTTGCCTGTCAAGACCTCTATCGCCTGTATTGACATTATGCACCGCCGTAATGTTGCCCTGTTTGTCAATGAATAATTGTGGGGTTAATGTCACGCCTGCCTCACAATCATTAAAATACGCCATGTCAATGTCATAACAGTGTTTATTTTCATACAATGTATCGACAGAAAGCTCTCCAAAATTTGGTTTTTGAACCCAAGTAGGACTTGCCCATGATGCATTTGCCATCAACAAACCCACCAATAATAAACCCGTGTATTTCATGATTTGCTCCAAGTTTTATTTACTTTGATAATGCCACTTTGACACCCATGCCCCCTCGTAAGAAGACGGTCCATTTTACTATAAAGTGCGGCTGTGGTAAACTAGCGTTTATTTTTTGATGAGTAACCTTATGAATATTCTACCTAGCGAGGAAGTCCGTATCACAAGTGGCAGTACCGTTTCGCTACATTTTGAAGTGAGCTTACCAAACGGCACGGTCATCGATAGCACCTTTGGGCGAGATGAGCCTGTAACCTTGACGGTAGGCGATGAGAGCCTACTGGCAGGCTTTGAACAGGTACTCATCAACCTAAAAGCAGGCGATACCCGCACCGCTCATCTACCGCCAGAACAAGCCTTTGGCGAATGGAATGGCGAAAATGTGCAGACCTTTCCCCGCACCAAATTTAGCTTATCCGAGCCAAATCCTGTGGTCGGCATGATGATGGAATTTGCCGATAAAGGTCAAAATACCTTGGCGGGGGTAATTTGCCATGTTGATGATAATGAAGTCAAAGTGGACTTTAATCACCCTTTGGCAGGGCAAGATGTGCTGTTTAAGGTGCAGATTTTTAAGGTTACACCAAAGGGAGAAAGTGGGCTAAAATTTGTCTAGGACAACCCATGAAAAAACCACTCATCGCCTTATTTGCCATGCTCACACTACCGCAAGCGTGGGCGTTATCCATAGAGCCTGCCGATTGGGGCGATTTTCGCTATGATGAAAACGTGATTTGCTCAACATCCGCAGAAAACAGCGACATATTCGGCGTTGTCAAAAAACAGGGTAAATACGGCATGGCGGACAGCACAGGCAAAGTACTGTTACCGCTTGAATATGATGACGGGGCATGCTTGGACGATGGTCATGCCACCTTTTTAAAACAGGGTAAATGGGGCGTGGTGGACAGCACGCACCGTATACTCATGCCATTTATCTTTGATACACCCATTAGGGATTTTAATGGCGTGGATAAAGTCATTATCACCGATGAGCGTGATGATGGTATATATTCGGCGATGTATGGGGTAGATGGTGGGATTATTTTGGGTTATCAGCGTGGTCGGTTACGTTTTGAAAATGATGTTTTGATACGCTTTGAAAGCGATACAGACGGGCAAAGTGGCTTTATGGACACGCAAGGCAATATCATCTTGGCAGGGCGTTATGATTGGGTAAGGCTACTGGACGATAAAGCAGGCGATGAGCGGTTTTTGGTGAGCGTGGATAACCAAGCAATGATGATAGACCGCCACAAAAACGTATTTACACAAGACTATGACAACATGGAGCCTTTTGATGAGCAAGGCATATCACGGGTTTATCAAAATTTGGACAGTGGCGGGTATAAAGTGGGCTTTGTAGATAGAAATGGGATGCTCATTGTCAAACTCTCATCACATCGCTACCCCATGTGGAACGATGTCTATGGGCATGAATGGCAACTACGCACGGACGGTGGGCAGTGTACGCTATTTTTGCAAGACCTTGCAGGGCAAGCGATTAACAACCCAGAGTTTCCTGATAAATCCTGTCGGCTACTTGCCACACCCAACCAAACACCCAGTCAAGAACCCACAGCAAAGCGTGGGTTATGGGATAGGATTTGGGCGTGGGCTACTGGTTTGATTCGCTAAATCAAACCTTCAATACCCGTCTATGTAGCTCTGCTAAGCCGTCTTCCATCGCTTTTTGTAATAGTTCGGTCAGCTCAGCACGGGTCTTATCTTCGGGCAAAATCGGTGTAAGGGGCAACACATACGCCTTAACCCCATCGCTGTCCGCCACTCGTCTTAGGCTCTCTGCCATCGTGCGTTTGTCATAATACGCACAGTCGTCCGACAATGTACCGTCTGCATTGACATAAGCAATTACCATAGGACAAATGGGCAAGCCTGTATCCATGCTTGCTTGTAGTAATTTGCCATGGATTTTTTTGATTTGTTTGCCGTCTGTGGTGGTCGCTTCGGGAAAAAATACCACCGATGAACCGCCACGCAAAAAGTCAGCAATTTGACGTGCCACACCGTCAGCATCCCCTGAACCACGCTTGATAAAGAGTGTTCCGCCTGCTTTGGCAAGCCTGCCAAAAATAAACCACTCGCTAATCTCCGCCTTTGATAAAAAGAACACAGGAGCGACCGACCCCACCACAGGAATATCCAGCCAAGAGATGTGATTGGACACCCATAGTCCGTGTGTCTGTGGCACAGGCTCAACTTGCACGACTTCCACACCAAAGGAATTGACCATTTTACGGCAAAAGGTTTGGATGTATTTTGGCAAAACATCTCTGGGTGGTGTTTTAAATGCCCCAATACGTCTGGCGGTAGTAAAGCCCCCCACCAAGGTATTACTCATGCCTGCGATAATTTTGGTGCGTTTTAGTTGTTTATTTAAAAAATTTGCCATAAGATTATCATTGTCAATTAAAAGACGTATCGTATAAGAGTTTGAGTAAAATTGCAAGTGTTTTTGGTACACATTAATGCACAAAAAACCGCCTTAGTGTTTAAGACGGTCTGTAAATCAAGCACTCGGCAAAGGCGGTGGCAATTCGTCATTTTTAACGATATTGACCGTTGGCACTTCATGCTGATATTCTTTTGGCTCTCGTGGCGTCTCGCCATTCATGATTTGCAAGAACTGCTCACGGTCAATGGTTTCCCACTTCATGAGTGCGTCCACCATGGCGTGCATCTTGTCGTGATTGTCATCAATGAGCTTATATGCCACATCGTACTGCTCTTCTAGGATACGGCGGACTTCTTCGTCCACTTTTTGTTGGGTGGCTTCACTGATAGTACGGCTCGCCCCACCAAAATATCCGCCTTGCTCTTCGTCCTCATAGACCATCACGCCAAGTTTGTCGCTCATGCCATATTTGGTAACCATGGCACGGGCAAGTTTGGTGGCACGTTCAAAGTCGTTGGACGCTCCTGTGGATTTGCGATTGATAAAAATCTCCTCAGCAATCCGCCCACCAAACAAGATAGAGATGTCATTTAGCATCTTATCACTATAACTGCTCACCGCATCTTGCTCGGGCAACTGCCACGTTACCCCGAGTGCCCAGCCACGGGGCATGATGGTTACTTTGTGTACAGGGTCGGTAAAGGGAAGTAGTTGGGCGACTAGGGCATGACCTGCTTCGTGATAGGCAGTAGCACGGCGTTCTTCTTCACGCAGCACCATGGATTTACGCTCAGGTCCCATGTAGAGTTTGTCTTTGGCATCTTCAAAGTCGTTCATGTCCACGCTCATCTTGTTGCGACGGGCGGCAAATAGGGCGGCTTCATTGACAAGGTTGGCAAGCTGTGCTCCACTAAACCCTGGGGTACCACGAGCTAGGGCATTGACGTCCACACCAATGGTTTGGGGCAGTTTTTTCAGGTGTACATTTAGGATTTGTTCACGACCTTTGATGTCTGGCAAGCCAACCGACACTTGACGGTCAAAACGACCAGGACGAAGTAGGGCTTTATCCAGTACATCCACACGGTTGGTCGCTGCAATGACAATCACGCCGTCATTGCCTTCAAAGCCGTCCATTTCTACCAAAAGTTGGTTTAGCGTTTGTTCACGCTCATCATGACCACCCCCCATGCCCGAGCCACGATGACGACCCACCGCATCAATCTCATCAATAAAGATGATACACGGGGCGTTCTTTTTGGCTTGGTCAAACATATCACGGACACGGCTTGCACCCACCCCAACAAACATCTCTACAAAATCCGAACCCGAGATGCTAAAAAACGGCACTTTGGCTTCGCCTGCAATGGCTTTGGCAAGCAGTGTTTTGCCTGTCCCAGGAGGACCCACCATAAGCACGCCACGAGGAATGGTCGCCCCAAGTTTGGTAAACTTCTCTGGATCTCTTAAAAAGTCGACAATCTCAACCACTTCTTGCTTGGACTCTTCGCACCCTGCCACATCGGCAAAGGTAACTTTGATGTCATCTTCGGAGAGCATTTTGGCTTTTGATTTGCCAAAGCTCATGGGGTTACGACCACCCATGCCGCCCCCGCCAGCACCGCCACTCATGCCACGCATGAACAACCAAAACAGACCGATGATGAGCAAAATCGGAAAGGCTGCAATGAGTAGCTGAGTACCCACGCCTTGACGCTGTGGTGCTGCCCCTTCTACTTCTACGTTATGCTTGCGAAGTAATGGCATTAACTCGGTATCGTCTAGGGCAGGGCGGATGGTCTCAAACTCTGAGCCATTAACCTTTGTGCCCGTAATCTCTTCGCCATCAATCTCAACTTTTTGGATTTGACCTTCGGCGACTGCCGTGACAAAGGCTGAGTACTTCATGTCATCAGCCTTGCCTGAACCACGGTCGAGATTACTAAATACCATGACTACCACGGTGATAATCACGAGCCATAATAGAATGTTTTTTGCCATGTCGTTCACAAAGGGTTTCCTGTTTTTGGCGTTTGATACAACTTTGATTGAAAATTTAAAAATTGAAAAATGGGACAAATCGTGCAATTATTCACACAAAGAGACATTGCTTTTAATAAGGCTTATTATCAATAAATCAAGCCCTAAATTTGGATGATTATTTTATCGCCATCCAAAACATCTCTTTGGAGCGGGGACGGCTTGCCTTGGGTTTTATACTTTTGATTTTACTAAACTTTTTTTGCATGTCAGCACGAAGCTCGGGCGAACCTTCGCCTTGGAATACTTTCATGATTAACGCACCGCCTTCGGGCAACACTTTTAGGGCAAAATCCACCGCCAACTCACACAGATACATCATGCGTGGCATGTCCACTGCTGACATGCCAGACGTGTTGGGAGCCATATCGGATAACACCACGTCCACACGTCGTCCGCCCACTTCATCCATGATTTTATTAAAGACTTCTTCTTCTCTAAAATCGCCTTGAATAAAGGTAACATTCTCCAAAGTATCCATGGGCAAAATATCAGATGCGATCAAAA
Source organism: Moraxella caprae DSM 19149 (assembly GCF_000426885.1). Lineage (GTDB taxonomy): Bacteria > Pseudomonadota > Gammaproteobacteria > Pseudomonadales > Moraxellaceae > Moraxella > Moraxella caprae. Next base: position 47,628 of record NZ_AUGF01000009.1, read on the forward strand.
TCCCGTCATCGCCCACAAGCTGTCCTGCCACCTGCGACCAACTACCAGGGGCAGAACCTAAGTCCACTACGGTCATGCCTTTTTTGATAAGAGAAGTTTTTTCGTTAATCTCCAATAACTTATAAGCTGCTCTGGCACGATAGCCGTCTTTTTGGGCTTGTTGAACGTAATAGTCGTCAATATGCTCTTTCATCCACGCTTTGGATGATTTGGAGAATTTTTTGTTGGTAATGCGAGTTGCCATTGGTCGGTGTTGATGAATTAAAATAACTGCTTAGTTTAACATTTTTATGAGAAAATTTGGTATATTTTTGTTATAATGAACATTAATTTATTTAAAAACCTGTTTTGAGACATTTTATGGCAAAACCCAATTTTAAAAACTTATCTAACGACACCCTAAAAGAACTACGGGGCATCGGTCATCGCCTAAATCCCATCATCATGGTGGGTGGTAATGGCTTGACGCCCACGCTCATCGAAGAGACCGCCCGTGCCCTAAGTGACCACGAACTCATCAAAGTAAAAATCCCAGCAGGCAGTGCAGATGAACGCAAAGAATGTGCATCCGCCCTAGCGGATGCCACAGACAGTCAAGTGGTACACCATATCGGGCGTATGGTTTTGTTATTTCGTAAAAATGATGAACCTAACGACAAACTGTCTAATTTGGCAAGGTTTGGGTTTTAGGAATTCAACAAAAGGGAATGTCATGAATTTTTTTACCGCAAATCCCATTGATAAACTGTTTAGCTTGCTGTCGCTGTCTCACTTTACCGAGTTTTATTATGATGATAATTCGGTCATGCAAAGAGAGCGGTTGTTTGTATTGCAAGACCTGCAAAATGCCCAAAAAAACAAGCCTGCCCCCAAAGTTCATGCCTATATCAGTGAAGACACGCACGGGGGTAAGCATGTGATTAACATGAGTTTTATGGTTGAAAGGGTGGACGGACTGCATTTTGCCAATTATCATGGTGATAACATCAAGCGTGCCGATGGGCTGTGGCAGGAGACCTGCCTAGAATGCTTTATCGGTCTGGCAGATGGCGGTTATATTGAGATGAACATCGCCCCTGATGGACGTTATGCCCTGTATCATTTTAGCGATTATCGTACGCCCGCCACGCCCATACAGACCGATAAAGTAACTCTGTCATGGCGTGCCGATGATAATGATAACGTGCTGGTGTACGAGCGTCATGTCAGTCTTGATGTGTCAGCCGTGGCGGATTTGTTGCCCGAGCAGACACTCATCAACCCATGTGCGATACTAAACATCAAAGGTCATTTGCATTACTTTGCTGTCAGTTCTGCCCCTGTGCCTAATTTTCATGATAAGGCGTTTTGGCAAAAATGGTAAATGTATAAAATGGTGAGTGTCTTTTGATTAAAACTTAGGGCGATAGCCCAAAACCCAACTGGATTTTTGTTTAAATCAAAATCGCATTTAAAAAGCCCATGCATGATGTCATGGGCTTTTTGGTGAGTGGGTAAATGATTATTTGATGGTAAACCAATCATTGGCACTGGTTTTGGCTTTTTCGATGTCGCTTGATGATAGGTTTAGGGCAAGCTGACCAATTTTGGCTTGGGCTTTATCACGAATGCCGTTATCAAGCATGCCGTCACGGCTAGATAGGTCATACCATTTGTAGGCATCCACATAGCGTTGCTGTTTTTCATCAATCATTGCAAGTGCATAGCTGGCACGGTTGTCGCCCAGATGAGCGGCGCGTTCTAGCCATTTGCGACCTTCACTCATGCTGGCTTTGACACCTTCGCCACGCAGATACATGAGTCCTAGGTTTAGCTGAGCAGGGGCAATGTCTTTTTCGGCAGCTTGGGTGTACCAATGCACGGCTTTGGCAGGGTCTTTGGCAACGCCTTCGCCTTTTTGTAGGCGTTTGGCTAGGAAAAATTGGGCATGATGGTTGCCACTGCTTGCTTGACTGGCAAGTGCTGAGATGTCCATAATCTCAAAACGAGAGACATCGAGCGGTACATTTGAGATAAGTTCAGCGTTGGCAACACCTGCCAAAAGTAGGGTGGATAGAATGCTAAGTTTTAAACGTTTCATGATGACGACCTGTGGTTGAGATTATATTTAAGATGTATGACAAACGTCAAATTAATTCTTTATCATACCATTAATGAGTGATAAACTCAATTTTTTCATTGGTGAAACATGTCAAATTTTGTAACATCATTTATCATTTATTTGATGGTGTTTGCTGGTGTTTGCTGGTTTAAAATGTAGGGCGTGCCTGCCTTTGGTACTTGCAATGAAAAACAAGATTTAGCCATTTTTCATGCAAAAATTGATTAAGATTGTCAAATTTTCATCTTATTTTATAAAAATGTTATCCATGGTAGGCATGCCCTAATTAACCTTTGGCAATCCGAAACACCGCCACATCCGCCAACAGGTTGGGGGCTTTTTTGACGGCTTTATCACGGACAAAGGCAGGGATTTTGGGATTGGGATTGTCCCATAGGGCGACCGTATCCAAAATGCGAATGTTGTTGTCGTGGCACAGCCGTTCAAAATCCTTAAAGGTGCAAAGATGAATGTTGGGTGTGTTGTACCATTGGTGGGGCAGGGTTTCACTCATCGGCATGATGCCCTTAATACCAAGATAAATGCGGTTTTGCCAATAGGCGAAGTTTGGAAAAGTTACAATGCCAAACTTGGCAACACGGAGCATATCGTTTAGCAAGGTTTCAGGGTTTTTGACCGCTTGTAAGGCACGAGCCATCACCACGGTATCAAAACTGTTGTCGGCAAAGCGAGCCAAGCCGTCATTTAGGTCTTGCTCTACGATGTTTAGCCCTTTGGTAATGCCTTCGTTGATTTTGTCGGGGTCAATCTCAATGCCATAGCCAAACACGCCCAGACGTTCTTGCAGGTGAGCCAGTAGCGTGCCGTCCCCACAGCCCAAATCTAGGACTTTTGAGTTGGGTTTTATCCATTTTTCGGCAAGTCGGTGGTCGATGTTGTTCATGAGTTTCCTTATTTTATTGTCTTGCCAATTGTGAAATCTCTTGGGGCGTGATGTCGCCTGTTTGTCGTTTGATGACAGGGGCGTTCAAAAAGCCCCGAACGGCAGTCGTATAACGGGGAATGTCAAACAAAAACGAATCATGCCCGTGCGGTGCGCCCACATTAACAAAGCTCACTCGCTTGTCGTTCGCCATTAAAGCGTCCACAATCTCAACCGACCGCTCAGGCGTGAACCGCCAATCGGTGGTAAACGAGACGATGAGAAATTGGCACTTGGTGCGGGCAAGCGTTTGTTTGAGAGCTTCTTTTTCGCCCAGCTCATCTTTCGTATAATCCCGTGTCGGGTCAAAATAATCCAGTGCTTTGGTCATGAGTAGGTAGGTATTGGCATCAAAATTTTTGCTAAATCGCTCACCTTGATAACGCAAATAGCTTTCTACTTGAAATTCCACATCATAGCCGTACATGAATTTGCCTGATTTTAAGTCCCGTCCGAACTTGGCTTTCATCGCCTCTTCGGTGATGTAGGTGATATGCCCCACCATGCGAGCTAAAATCAGCCCACGTCTGGGATAAGTGCCGTGTTTGAGATACCAGCCGTCATGAAAATCGGGGTCGGATAGGATAGACTGGCGAGCGACTTCGTTAAAGGCGATGTTTTGGGCGGAGAGCTTGGGCGTGCTTGCGATGATGACGGCACGTTCTAAGCGGTCGGGGTAGTCCACCGACCATTGCAACGCCTGCATACCGCCCATACTCCCACCGACAATGGCGTGCCATTTGGCAATGCCTAGGCGGTCTGATAGCATGACTTGGGTTTTTACCCAGTCTTTTATCGTGATGAGTGGAAAATCCGCCCCCCAAATCTCGCCTGTGGCAGGATTGATGGTGGTGGGACCTGTGGAACCGTGGCATGAGCCGATGTTGTTTAGGCACACCACAAAAAATCGGCTCGTGTCTATCGCCTTGCCGTTGCCAATCAGATTATCCCACCAGCCAGCCTTGGTGTCGCCCTCACTGTGATAGCCTGCGGCGTGGTGTGAGCCTGATAGGGCGTGGCAGATTAAAATGGCGTTGGTTTTGTCGGCATTTAGCTCGCCATAAGTCTCGATGACTAAGTCAAATGACGGTAACACCCGCTCGCATTCTAAGGTCAATGGCTCATCAAAATGCAAGGTTTGGGGTGTTACGATACCAACAGATGTCGGGTCTAAATGGGGGGCAAAGTAGGGGGGGTTGTCCACGTTGTCGCTCTTGTTGTTTTTAAAGCTATATTTTAAGGGCAAATGCTAGGATTGGCAAGGCATAAAAGTAAGTCATTTACTTAGGGCGTGCCTGCTTTTTTTAATCAACCATTCTTGAATTGCAAATACCAATACTGAGCATGCCTTACGCCTGATTTTTAAAAATTTGTCAATGTATCATGCTCACCATGCGTTTGCTATACCGCTCCAAATACCAACCCAAAAACACCGCCGCCACTGCCAGTGAGATGACCAGTGCCGTCCAAAAACCATAAATGCCCATGCCCATATAAAACGCTAACACAATACCAGGCAGTAGCCCACAACCCCAAAATGCAATGATGTGGATTATCATCGGCACGGTGGTTACTTTATAGCCACGCAAGGCATAGCTTGCCACGCATTGCACCGCATCGACCAGCTGAAAGGCGGCGGCATAGAAAATGATGGCGGAGGCGATGGTAATGACTGCCGTGTCCTTGGTGTAGAGTGTTGCCAGCTGTTCTCGCCCGATGACCAAAAAGGCAGCGGTCAAAAATGAGATGGCGACCGCACCTGATAACGCCACGCCACTGCTATAACGGGCAGACTCAGGTTCACGCCGACCCATCGCCATGCCGACCCGTATGGTGCTGGCAACCCCTAGGCTTTGGGGTATCATAAAGATGAGTGAGGTGATGTTGATGGCGATTTGTTGGGCGGCAACGTAGTTTTCGGTGTTGCCGTCCAGCCTTGCGACCAAAAACATGATACAGCTAAATAGGCTCACTTCAATAAAAAATGACAGTCCGATGGGTATGCCAAGTTTGGTGATGTCGCCAAAGAGCTTGATGTCAGGCAGGCTAAATTTGTCCATTAAGCCAAATTCATGAAAATATCTGTCTTTGGCGATGTATATGCCAAGCACGATGGCGTTGAGCCAAAAGACGATGGCGGTTGCCAGTCCGCAACCTGCACCGCCTAGGGCAGGCATGCCAAATTTGCCATAGACAAAGACGTAGTTTAGGGGAATGTTGGCAAAAAAGCACAGCCAACTGACAATCATGATAACTTTGGGTTTGTTAAGACTGGACGCATAAGCGTGCAAGGTGCGATGTATCATGGCGGCAGGCATGGCAAGCCCGATGAACCACAGATACTCTTTGGTAACGGCAAGAGTGTTGGTGCTTAGATGACCAAAATAATGTTCAAAGGGCAGTATCGCCGTCCAAATCAGCACCATGCCAATCACGCCCATGAGTAGTCCATACCACAGCCCTTGCCGTCCCAGCTCGCCAATGTCGCCTGCCTTAGCATCGCCTTTATTGACCGCACCATACTGCTGGGCAATCAAGGGATTTAGGGCGGTCATCACCCCAAGTAAGGTGATGTAAATGGTAATAAACAAACTGTTTCCCAGTCCGACCGCAGACAAGTCTTCTTTGCTGACACTGCCTGCCATGACCGTATCCACAAAACCCGTCCCAACTTGGGCGATTTGGGATAAGAACATGGGCAGGGCGAGTGTGGCGAGAGCGATGAACTCTTTTTTATAATCAGCAAAGCTGTGGCGGTTTAGGTTGAGGAGCATGGTAATTTTTCAAAAAGCGTATTTTACCATAAAACGTTGCGTTGTGGTTTTGCCTTTTAATGGTGATGTGTTGGCATTAAATAGACGTACTGAGAAATAAAAAATGTATACTTACACGCCCTGATATTTTCCAAGATTTTAAAATTGAAAAATTCTGTAAAATCGTTATATGCAGTGATTTTAATGTGTTTTAACCGCAATTATGATTAGGGCGTGCCTGCCTTTTATAATACAACTTAAAATTTAGAGTGTTTATGGGGAATATAATGTTTTCCTTGAAAAACGTGCGACTTCCTACTTTTTTAAACAGGTATTTTTTATTGCAAATACAAAAGGCAGGCACGCCCTACATAATGGCAATAAAAAAGGGCATTATCTCGCCCCTTTTTTTGTGTTGTTGTGTGATTATTGACCGTTTTGCTTGTCATTTTGACGCAGACGCTCTTCCCAAAATGTGGCGTTTTTGATGCCAAATTTGGTAGGGTCAAAGACAATCTTGCTACCCGCCTTACGCTGTGCTTCATAGTCGGCAAGCATTCGCATGGTAACCCGAGATCCCATAAAGAACATAATCAAGATACCGATGATGTTGAGCCATGCGGTCATACCCACGCCCACATCGCCCCACGCCCAGATAGCCCCAGCACTGTTCAACGCCCCATAACCTACCATGATAAGAATGATGATTTTGGCAATCATTAGCCCTGTTTTTTGGGCTTGTTTGCCCAAAAATCTTGACAGATACACCACGTTAATCTCAGCAATGTGATAGTACGCCAAAATCGTGGTAAAGGCAAAGAAAAAGATGGCAACAGCAATAAAGTAATTACCAAACGCCCCAAAAGTCGTCTCGAGTGCCATTTGAGTAAAGGCAGGCGTGCCGATTTCTACCGATTTGTCCACATTTAGCAAGATAAATTCTTTGGTTTTTTCATTTTGAACGTTGTAGGTGCCCATTGTCAAAATCATAAAGGCAGTTGCCGTACATACCACAAGTGTGTCCACATAAACAGAAAACGCCTGCACAAGACCTTGCTGAGATGGGTGGTCAACTTCGGCAGCCCCCGAGTGGTGTGGACCTGTACCTTGACCTGCTTCGTTTGAGTACACGCCACGCTTAACACCCCAGCCAATCGCCGCTCCAAAGCCTGCCATTGGGTTGAAGATGTCGCCCATGATAAGCCCAAAGATCGCAGGGATTTTGTCAAGATTCATGACCATGATAAGTAGAGCAAGCACGATGTAGCTGACCGCCATAAATGGCACAACAATCTCAGCAAAGCTTGCAATACGCTTGATACCGCCTAGGATAATCACGCCCACCGCAACCACAACAACCGCCATGACAGCGATGCGTAGCGTGCCGACTTCTAGCCCCAAGAAATTGACCAAGTTGCCTTCGCCTGTGATGCGAGTTACCGCACTGGCAACGCCGTTAGCCTGCACCCCTGGTAGGAATACGCCACACGAGATAATCATCGCCACCGCAAAGAGAATAGCGTACCATTTTTGTCCCAAGCCTTTTTCAAAATAATAGGCAGGGCCACCACGGTATTGACCTGTGATAGGGTCTCGCTCCTTGTAGATTTGCGATAATGTACTCTCAGCGTAAGCGGTGGACGCTCCCAAAAATGCCACCACCCACATCCAAAACACCGCCGAAGGGCCGCCAAAGCCGATGGCAGCCGCCACCCCTGCAATGTTACCCACGCCCACACGGTTGGCAAGTGCCACCACAAATGCCTGAAAGGACGAAATCCCGTCATCGCTTTTGGTTTTACTAAATACAAGGCGTACCATCTCACCAAACAGACGTAACTGCACAAAACGGGTCATGATGGAATAAAATAGCCCTGCCCCAAGACACATATAAATCAAGGCAGGACTCCAAATAATCCCGTTTAGCCAATTAACAATCTCATTCATAGTCATCGCTCCCTATGCGTTTGCAATCATGACAAATAAAAAGTAAAATTAACGCTCAGCTTAGCCGATTGATTTGGCAAAACAAACCGCAAGCAATTTGTCCATATCTAAAAATCTAAAGCCATCAATCAATGAGTATTTTAAGCTAAGATACGTTAAATAAAAGGCAGTAGTCCAAAAAGTATGCCAAACTAGGTTTTCCGTTCGCCCTAAGCCTGCCTGCGGGTCGGAAAACCGTTAGGCTTCCCAAGCTCGCCACGAACGGTTTTCTTTGTAGCATACTTTTTGAACCAGAGCCAAATAAAAATTTAAGTTTTCACAATTTGCCATACTTTTTTAAAAAAATCTACAATTTTTTAATGTTTTTTACAATTTTTTGGTTTTATTAAGTTTTTTTATTTATATTTTTAAGATAAATTTAATATAAGACAATGGCAAAAACCTTGTCAATTCCAATTATTTATCTTGTAAATGCCAATTATTCAAAGACAAGCTACATTTTTTTACTTGCATTTGACGGACAAATCTTTATTATAAGCATGACTTTTATTTTATATTCAAAAGGCAATTTATGAAAAGACTCATCACATCAGCCTTGCTTGCCAGCATTTTGACCTTATCAGGTTGTGGCTATAACAACTTACAAGCCCTAGACGAAGACACCAACGCCAAATGGTCGGAAGTGGTGAACCAATACCAACGCCGTGCCGACCTTGTACCAAACCTTGTGGCGGTGGTGGAGCGTTATGCCGAACACGAAAAAGAAGTCTTGACCGAAGTCGCCCAAGCCCGCTCTCGTGTTGGTAGCATTCAGCTGACCCCTGAGACCCTAAACGACCCTAACGCCATGAAAGCCTATACGGACGCTCAGGCAGGCATGACGTCCGCCCTATCTAGGCTTATGATGGTAACCGAAAACTACCCACAGCTTAAAGCAGACGGTATGTTCCAAGACTTGCAAGCCCAGCTAGAAGGCACCGAAAACCGCATTACGGTCGCTCGTAATAACTATATCCAAAGCGTGCAAGGCTATAACACAACGGTTCGCCAGTTCCCAACCAACCTAACCGCTAAAGTGTTTGGTATGCAGACCAAAGCCAATTTTAGCGTAGAAAATGAGCAAGCCATTAGCACCGCACCGACCGTGAATTTTGGTAATAATAGCAATAATGCCAATACAGGCAACGCCAGTTCGGGCTCGGCAACCGCCACGGCTCAATAACCTTGCGTGTTTTGCAGGGGCAAGTGATATTCGCCCTTATTCCCTATTGTTAAAAATTCATTAAAATTATCATAAAAAGGCAACCCATGACCCCAATCATAACCCGTTATCGTTCATTATTTGCCACGCTTGGCATGAGTGTGGTGCTCGGGGTCGGCGTACCTGCTTTTGCCAACAACACGGCAACCGCTCCCAATTCTGAAAATACCGCCATAGCAACCGCTACCGCCCAAAGCGAAGGGCAAGCGGTGGAAAATTTGATTGTTTTAAATGAATTAAATAAGGCCAAAAATCAAGCCCAAAATCAACAGAACCAGACCCAATCCGAACCACGCCAATCCACCGCCCCTGCCGCCTCTCATGATAAGCTGATTTTAAATAACCCCGTTGTTGATGAAGCCCACATCTTGACTGCCAGCGAAAAGGCTCATTTGGAGACTCAGCTAAGACGGATTTATGATGACGGTCTGGCTCAAATGGCGGTGGTGATTGTGCCAACCACGGACGGCATGGATATTTTTGATTATGCCATTAATGTGGCGAACCGTTGGCAACTTGGGCAAAAAGACACCGATGAAGGCATTTTAATGGCGGTGGCGATTAACGACCGCAAGTTGCACATCGTTACAGGCTATGGCGTGGAAGGGGTGTTGCCCGATGCCAGTTTGAACCGCATTATCCGTGAAGACATCACGCCCAGTTTTAAAACAGGGGCATACGCCCAAGGTATATCAGCAGGGATTGCACGCATTGACGAGCGGCTACGAGCCGACCCCGAGACCCTTGCCCGAGCGGACGCACGGCAGGTAAGTGCCGATGAAGAGATTAGCGTGGTGCCGTTTTTTATTTTTGCCATGTTTTTTGGTACGGTGTTAAGCGGTGCTTTGGGGCGGTTTTTGGGAGCGAGCGTGTCCACAGGCGGTTTTGTGCTACTGGCGACTTTGTTTGGCGTGGGGCTACTGACCGCCATTGGAGCAGGCATTTTGCTTTGGATATTGCTTATTCTTGGCGTGTTTTCAAATGGCGGACGGCGTGGCGGTGGTACTTATGTTGGCGGTGGCGGATTTGGTGGCTCTGGCGGGGGCTTTGGGGGCGGTGGGTTTGGCTCTGGCGGATTTGGCGGTGGCGGTGGCGGATTTGGCGGTGGCGGAGCAGGTGGCTCTTGGTAAATGATGAGGGCGTGTTGAATGTTGGTATTTGCAATGAAAAATGAGAAAAATCGCACGTTTTTCAAGGAAAAAGTGAAGTTTGATAGTCATTCTATCAAACGAGCTTTTATTATGAAAAACAAGATTTAGCCATTTTTCATGCAAAAATGATTTAAAATCATAAAATTTTCATCAAATGTTGATAAATGTTATCAATGTTCAGCACACCCTAAACAAGGATAAAATATGAGACACATTCCCCAAAAAAGCCTAGCACGCCTGTTTCGCCAGATTGTTTTTGTGCCATTTTTGCACAATCGCTGGCTAACTGCCGAATTCAAAATCGCCCTTGCCGAGCGTATCGCCCAAGCCGAAAAAGGTCATCGGGGCGAGATACGCCTTATCATTGAAAATCATCTGTCAGTCGGTATTGCCTATGACAACGACTGCCGTGGGCGTGCCTTACAGCTTTTTGGCGAATATGGCGTGTGGGACACCGCTCACAATACAGGCGTGCTGATTTATGTCAATCTGTGTGAGCATGACCTTGAAATCATTGCCGACCGTGGCATTGATACGTATGCCTGCGATGACTGGCAAAATCTTTGCCAAAATACGCTAGATTATTTTAAAAAAGGCGACATGGCGGACGGCTTGGGGTGGCTTATTGATGAGATTGGGCGACTTTTGAATCAATATTTCCCTTGCGATGACACAAGTGGTAATGAATTGCCTGATAATGTGGTGTATCTAAGGTAGGTAAAAATGAACGCAACACAGCTTTTTATTGGACTTATCACGCTCTTTATCGGACTGTTTGTCATTGCCCTAATCAAACCCTATTTTGCCAAAAAGCCTGCCAGTATTGATGATTTTAAAAAAGAACTTAGTCGGCTACTACCTAACCATGACCTAATGATAAAACACGGTTCGCAGTCTCGTATCATCGTAAGCCTTGACGGTATTCAAAAGGCGATTGTGATTATGGATAAGCCAAAGGCGGATTATGTCATGGGTGGTTTGCCGATTTTTACCACGGATAACGTGGGTAAATTAAAAACCATTGCCGATAAAATCGGGGCGAGTGTGGTGGTGAATTAACTTAATTTGCTCTAGAAATTTTTAGGGCGTGCCCACCTTTGATGTTTGTAATAAAAATGAGAAAAATCGCATATCTTTCAAGGAAAAGTCCGCCATTGATATTGAAGTACACGCCACAAAATGAAAGAATGCTACGGTTTTCGTAGTAAAATTCAATTTTGTTGGCTGTATACCCTAAATCAATCCCAAAGCCACAAGTCCTTTAAATATCCCATCGTCATCATGGCGTGGGCAGACATAGTCCGCCACGGCTTTTAGGTCATCGTGAGCATTGCCCATCGCCACGCCAAAGCCGACCGATGAGAGCATTTCGATGTCATTTAGCCCATCACCAAAGGCGACAGCGTCCGCCATGGACAGACCCAGTGCGTCCAACACCGAACGAATGCCCCGAGCCTTTGAGCCGTGGACGTCTAGGATGTCCACGCCAAAGATGTGCCAGCGTACGGTTTTTAGATCGTCTCTTAGGGCAGATGAGAGCTGGGCGGTGTGGTTATTTTCATAAAATGCCAGCATTTGATAGACGGGTGTACTCATGTCAAACGACTCTGCCACACGATAGGGGGTGTGTAGTGATGTTAAGGCTTGTACCATGTATTCGTCGGAGCTGACCGTGACAATCTCATCACGGGTCATGTAGCCATGGGTGATACGCTCGCTTTGTAGGTAGGCGGTGGTGTGGGTCAGCTGAGCGTGTGTCAAGGGAAAATGGGTCAGGCATTTACCCTGATACTCGTTGTACTGTCCGTTAATCGTCACAAAACTGTCAATGCCAATCTCGTCGATAAGCTCATTAATACAAGGTGGAAACACACACAGACCACGCCCTGTGGCGATGGCGACCATGATGCCACGCTCTTTTAGGGCGTGCAGGGCGGTTTTGGTGCTGTCTAGAATGTGATTTTCGTATTTGATGTAGAGCGTGTCATCGATGTCAAAAAAGACGATTTTAGGGGCGATGGGGGTGGTGGTAGGCGTGGTATTCATGTGTGTTTTTCATTGAAAATTTACCTATTTTATGCAAAAATAACTACATTTGCAAATCTTACTGATTTGTGATGATTTCAACCTAAAAAACACCAAAAGGCAACTCATGACCACATCAGATTTAGAACCAACCCTGCACCAACGCCGTATCATCTATCAAGCTCGCCGTGGCTTAAAGGAGCTTGATTTTTATATTGACCCCTATGTCAAAAATCATTATCTGACCGCCAGTGAACAAGAACAGCTTGCCTTTGAGCGACTACTAGAACACGAAGACCCTGATTTATTGCTGTTTTTTTTGGGGCAGGCAAGTCCTGATGATGCCGAGATAGGCTCACTCATTGATAAGATAAAAGCACTTAGACACACCCAGTCACTCTGATGTTTATTGATACTGCTGTCGCTCAAGTCGCTCATGACCTACCCATCAAGGCTGGTGTGCTTATCATCACGCTGTTACTGATGACGGTGACGGGTATGCCGTGGTGGCAGTCTGCCATGGTGGGCGTGGTATGGGCAGTGTGCCTGTGGATGGATAAAATGCGTGCCATCCCGATACATGAGCTGTCCGCCCATGCCCCTGATGATGTGTGGTATCTGGGCATGTATGATGGGGTGGATAGGCAGGTATGGCAGGCGTATCTGTCGGATGTGGTGGTGATGGGGCGAAGGGTGACGATGACGTTTCGTGTTGTTGTGCCGTTTGAGATAACGCACCGAGTAACCATTCATCATCGCATGGTGTCAGAGCAGGATTTTCGCCGATTGGCATCACTAAAAATATAGGAAGAGCCGATGACCACGCCCATTTATACCGCCAAAGCCGTCAAAGACTGGGAGAATCGCTGGTTTAAAGATGGTAACAGCTCGTTTGGTCTGATGAAACAGGCAAGTCTTGCGTTATGTTTACATATCATTGATTTTATCCATAAAAACAACATCGCCCAAGCTGACATCATCGCATGGTGTGGCGTAGGCAACAATGGTGGGGATGGCTATCTGACGGCAAAATATCTGGCAGAGAGACTGGATAATAAGCATTTTAACGTACAAATCATCGCCCCAAACCCACCAAAAAGTGCGGACGCTGTCCGTGCTAGGTCGCCATGTACAGGCATGCCAATGTGTGATGATGTGGGCGGTGTCATTCGCAAATTTGAAAAAGTGATACATCTGGCGCGTTGTTTGGCAATGGGCTAGACAGAGAGTTTGACAAAGCATATCAAGACATCATTCACGCCTTTAATGCTCAAACAGGCACTAAAATCGCCCTTGACATGCCAAGCGGTCTGCACCCTGATAGGGGTATTCCCATGCCTGTGTGTGCGGACGTAGACATGACCTTGTGCGTGATGGGGCTAAAAATGGGGCTGTTTGTCGGGGTGGCAAAGGATTTTGTTGGAAAAGTCATCAATCTGCCCTTGATACCGCCTGATGATGAGCTGTCGGCGGTGGCGTATTTGTCGGATAAACCCAAAATACCCACACGCCAAAGTACCGCCCACAAAGGCGACTTTGACACGGTGGCGGTCGTGGGCGGTCATCGGTGTATGGGTGGGGCGGTCATCATGGCAAGCCAAATGGCGATGAGTATGGGGGCAGGGCGAGTTACGGCGGTTTGCCATACCACGCACCACAATGCCATGCTGACACGCTCGCCCAATGTCATGGTGGCGGACATTGGTGAGATGAGTGCAGAGGGCTTGGTGGGGTTTGACCGTGTGGCGTTTGGCATGGGGCTTGGGCGTGATGCGTGGGCAGAGATGATTTTTGATAAAGTCATGGATGGGGTAGCTCATCACGCCTTTGATAGGGTGGTGCTGGACGCTGATGCGTTGTACTTTTTGGCAAAAAATCCATGCAAACTGCCCGATCATGTCATCTGTACGCCCCATTCGGCAGAGTCGGCACGTCTGCTGGGTGTGAGTGTGGCGGATGTGGATAATGACAAGCTGGGTACGCTGTACCGTTTGCATGAGTGGTATGGTGGGCAATGGGTCATCAAAGGGGCAAATACTTTAAGCTTTGATGGTATAAGGGTGCAAGTTTGCCCATTTGGTAATGCCTTTATGGCAACCGCAGGCATGGGGGATGTACTGGCGGGTATGCTTGTTGGGACGGATATGAGTGTGCATGACGTGGTGGCGTGGCACGCTATTTTGGGCGATAGGCTTGCTGACGGGGCGATGTTTGGCATTCATGCGTGCGACATGGCAGGCGTGGCAGGCGAGATGGCTTGAAAATCAGACAGGGAAAAATAGATAAAAAAGTCAAGGTTTCACAGACAGGATAAAGCAAATATAGTCTGCCAACTTTGAAATAATACTGCGTCAAACTCGCTCGTAGTACTACTTGTACAACTTCGCTTGTTTTCCTTGTCTTATTTCAAATTTGTTTGGCTATATCATCAAAAAATTGGCAAGTGATTGTTTTTACTTGTCATTTTTTATGGCTAAAATTTGCCAAAAATTTATCCCCAAAAGCTGTGGATAAGCCTGTGGATAACTTTGTAATTTTATGTGAAAATGCTGTAATGATGGGCGATGACGGTTAATTGATTGAAATTTATACATAATTTTATAAAAAAATAATCCATTTAAAATCAATAACTTATAAGTATGAGTTTGCTTAGATTTTGATAGATTGGACATTTATCGTAAAATGTTTCACGCACCATCAAGAATAAAACACCCTGTGGATAAGTGTGAATTTTTGGCATTTACCAAAGATTTGACCAAAAAAAATCCTGCCATAACGACAGGATTTTTTTGGATAGCCAGTAACTGATAGCTAGGTGATTACATCATACCGCCCATGCCACCCATACCGCCCATGCCAGCACCCATATTAGGGGCTTCTGGAGCAGGTTTGTCGGTAATCATCGCTTCGGTAGTGAGCATAAGACCTGCCACGCTGGCGGCGTGTTCTAGGGCAGAGCGAGTTACTTTGGCAGGGTCAAGAATACCCATTTCTAGCATATCGCCATACTGACCTGTCGCTGCGTTATAGCCGTAGTTGCCAGAGCCGTTTTTGACTTCATTGACAATCACAGACGCTTCATCGCCAGCGTTGGTTACAATTTGGCGAAGTGGGGCTTCCATAGCACGGCGTAGAATATTGATACCTGCATTTTGGTCGTCATTGTCGCCTTTTAGTTCAGCCAATGCAGACAACGCACGCACTAGGGCAACACCACCCCCTGGTACGATACCCTCTTCTACCGCTGCACGGGTGGCGTGTAGAGCGTCATCAACACGGTCTTTTTTCTCTTTCATTTCGGTTTCGGTGGCAGCACCGACTTTGATGACCGCCACACCGCCAGAGAGTTTGGCAACACGTTCTTGCAGTTTTTCTTTGTCGTAATCAGACGTGGACTCTTCGATTTGACGTTTGATAGACTCAACACGGCTGTCAATTTGAGCCTTGTCGCCTGCTCCGTCCACAATCACGGTGTTTTCTTTGCCAACGGTGGTTTTTTTGGCTGTGCCTAGGTGTTCAAGTGTGGCAGTTTCAAGAGACAGGCCCACTTCTTCTGAAATCACGATACCGCCTGTCAAAATGGCAATATCTTGGAGCATGGCTTTACGTCTGTCGCCAAAGCCAGGGGCTTTAACGGCACAGGTTTTTAGACCGCCACGCAAGTTGTTTACCACAAGTGTCGCCAACGCTTCATTTTCCACGTCTTCGGCGATGATAAGTAGCGGACGGCTGGTTTGCATGACTTGTTCTAGTAGTGGCACAATCTCACGGATATTGGCAATCTTTTTGTCCACAAGTAGGATGTAAGGATTGTCAAATTCGCACGTCAAGCTGTCTTGCTTATTGGCAAAGTATGGGCTGATATAGCCACGATCAAACTGCATACCCTCAACCACTTCTAGGGTGTCTTCAAAGCCAGAGCCTTCTTCTACGGTAATCACGCCTTGCTTGCCGACTGTTTTCATGGCCTCTGAGATTAGCTCGCCAATCTTGGTATCGGAGTTGGCTGAAATTGAACCCACCTGAGCAATCGCCTTAAAATCATCGGCAGGGGTAGATAAGGCGTGGATTTGCTCAACGGCAACACGGGTTGCCTTGTCAATGCCACGTTTTAAATCCATAGGATTCATGCCAGCAGCGACCGTTTTCATGCCCTCTACTAGAATGGCTTGGGCAAGTACGGTGGCAGTGGTGGTGCCGTCCCCTGCCACGTCATTGGTTTTTGAAGCCACTTCACGGACAAGCTGAGCACCCATGTTTTCAAATTTGTCTTCAAGCTCAATCTCTTTTGCCACGCTCACACCGTCTTTGGTAATGGTTGGCGCTCCAAAAGACTTGTCAATCACCACGTTGCGACCTTTTGGGCCTAGGGTAACTTTGACTGCGTCTGCTAGGATATTGACACCGTCAATCATTTTTTCACGGGCGGATACGCCAAATTTTACATCTTTTGCCATGTTTATTCTCTCTTTTTTAAAAATTTAATTTGCGATTGATTTTGGGTTTTCAAATTATTCCAAAACACCCAATACGTCAGATTCTTTCATAATCAGCAACTCTTCGCCGTCCACTTTGACGGTTTGACCTGCGTATTGACCAAATAGCACTTTGTCGCCCACTTTAACATCTAGGGGACGTACGCCACTTGAAAATAGGCTAACGTTGTCCACAAGCTGACCGTTACCCACGGCAATCACTTCGCCTTGTTGGGGTTTTTCTTGGGCAGAACCAGGGAGCAGGATACCGCCTGCGGTTTTTTGCTCTTCTTCGGTACGGCGAACGACAATACGATCGTGTAAAGGACGAATTGACATAAGATTTCTCCAAATTATTTTAAACTTACCGTAAAACGGATTAGCCCAAAAATGGCGGTTACTTAAAAATTTTTCAAGGGGCAAAATTAAAATTTTTTCATCACGGCTTGGCACAAAACAAAAGTTTATCACCAAAATCGCTCTTGGGGTCAAGCAAATAACGGCTGACATAGTCGTCCACACAAGCGTTTGTGCCAAATAAGCTCACCGTATGCCCATATTGTCCTGATAGCACGATCAAAGGGTCGTCAAACTTTTTTGCCATCGTCATTGCGTTGGGCAGTGGGGTGGCAAGGTCGTATTCATAAGAGACAAAAAGTAAGTTGGGTGTGTCATCATTGACCAAGTTTTCATTTAAATCGTCCGTTGCCGTCCACTGCCAATAATAGCAAGAATCTAGATATTCATCGTCAGGACGAGTTTTGTAATTGTCAAATTGGCTTTGGTTGTCAATGGCTTTGGCGGATTTGATGTAATCGTCTTTGTCAAGTTTGGGGGCAGAGTCAGCACAGTTGATGATGGATAAAGCGTCCGAGCTAAAACTTTTTTCGCCAATTTTGGCAATTAGTTTTTCAAAGTCATAAGTGTCGGTGTTGCCCTGTATTAGCTCATCAAACATTTGGTGCATTGTTTGCCAAGCACTCTCATCGTTCATACTCTCGCCAAAAACGCCTATCAGTGCCTTTTGGTCAATGACTTTGCCGTCTTTGTCTTTTAAATCTTTTTGGGCGATGGTGTTTAAGGTGTCCAAAAAGGCTTGGTTTGGCTCTTTATTTTTGTCAAAGACACAAGGGGCTTGGCAGGACTTCATAAAACCATCAAAGGCGATTTGGGCGTGTTTTTGCTGGTTAAACAAAATAGTCTCCAAATCCTCCGCCGTATCCACCACACCATCTGCCACGCCTGCTCTTAGGGCTTTGGGATAATGTTCGGCATATTTGGCAACCAGTTTTGTGCCATAAGAGTAGCCAACCATTGACCAAGTGTCGTTTTGTAATGCTTGACGGATACTGTCCAAATCCATCACCACTTCTTTTGAGCTGACAAAAGGCAAAATGTCCGTCCCTGTATGCTGTATGCAAGCGTCCATATAGGCTTTGGCATTGCCCTCTTCTTCTACCCCACCGCAGTCAATGGCAGGGGTGGAGGGCTTAACCCCTCGTGGGGCATAGCCTAAGATATGAAAACGCTCTTTGATGGCTTGACTGTATTCATCAGACCCCATTGTTGTACTCATATCAAGGCTATGACCGCCCGGCCCTCCGCTTAGTAAGAGCAAATCGCCAATAATGTCATCGCCTGTGGCTGGCAGGCGTGTCAAGGGAATCACAAAGTGCTTGCCGTCAGGCTTGACATAATCCACAGGCACAGACAAAGTGGCACATTGTAAACTGGTGGGTGGCGGTAGGATAAACCACGACCAGTAGGCAGGGCGGTAGCAAGAATGCCAAGTGATGTCGCCTTGTTTGGTAGACCCACTGATAAGGTATAAATAAAAGCACAGTAAAATGGCGATAAGTGCGACGATAAAAATAGTGATATATTTTAAAAATGATTTTAATAATTTTAAAGTCATACAAAACCCACAAACTAACAAAATTTTAAAAGTTATATGATAACATAAAATGTAACAAAATATGCATAATGATTAGTTTGCTTTATGATAATGGCAAATAAAATATGGTTTGAGAAATTTTTCTCACAAAATGCTACAAATCATCACGCCATCGCCCTTGTAATTGTAACAAAAAATGTCAATAATAAGCCCATGTTTTAAATTAATTTGCAAAGCAAGAGAGTGATTATGTCTGTATTAAATAAATTTTTCAAAACTGCCACTGTTGCCACAGGCATTGCCATGGGGGCGACACTATCTGCCAATGCGACGGATTTATCGGGCTTTTCTGCCACTTATGCGGTCAAAGTAGATGGCAGAAATGGCACGGCAACACGCACTTTGACCAAAAATGGCAATAATTACAGCTACAACGTCAAAGCCAGTGCCGCAGGCGTGGCAAGCGTGAACCAATCGGCAAATTTTAGCTTATCTAATGGCAGAATTGTGCCGTCTAGCTCCAATATGTCAGTTAAAGTGCTGGGTGTGGGGCGTACTCATAATATCAAGTTTAATAACTCTGTCAAATCGGTGGTTAGTACTTATAAGGGTAAATCCACCACCTTAAAAATGAACGGACAAGCCTATGATGATTTGAGTCTAGAAGCTCAAATCCGTCAAGAGCTGATTAACGATAAGTTTAGCGGTAATTATCATTTGGTTAAGAAAAATGAAATAGAAGCCACCAAATTTAGACATTCGGGCAGTAGCAAAATCACCGTCCCTGCGGGTACTTATGACGCCATTCGCATTGACCGTGTGCATGATGACAAAGGGCGTGCCACGAGCTTTTGGCTTGCCCCAAGCCTAAATTATCTACCTATCAAAGTCAGCCAAACCAATGACGGCAAAGTCATTAGCATGGAATTGACTAAGGTGAATTAATAGGTAAATCAAAGACAAATTTAAAAATAAAAAGGCGGACAAGGTTTCGCCCTTTTTAATTTTACAATATTTGGCAAAATGTGATAAAATTACTTAATTTGTATTTAAATTATAACAGGTGTGCCATGTCAGACATTAACAACCCCAACGACAAAAATCCAAAATTCTCTCGTATCCTACTAAAACTCTCAGGCGAAGCCCTAGCAGGGGGTAAGGACATGGGTATTGATGCGTCCATTCTTGACCAGATGAGCCTGTCTATCGCTCATTTGCGTGGGCTTGGCGTGCAAGTGGGGATTGTCGTTGGGGGTGGTAATTTGTATCGTGGTAGCACCCTACAAAAAGAAGGGCTTGTCGGGCGTGTTACAGGCGACCAAATGGGCATGCTTGCCACCGTGATGAATGGTCTTGCCATGCGTGATGCCCTAGTCCGCCGTAACATCAAATGCCGTCTCATGTCCGCTCTTAACATAGCCACCATTGGCGAGCCGTATTCTAGCCGTGAAGCCATTCGCCACCTAAATAATGGCGAGGTGTGTATTTTTGTGGCAGGTACGGGCAATCCGTTTTTTACCACCGATACGGCGGCGTGCTTGCGTGGGATTGAGATTGAAGCGGGGTTGATTTTAAAAGCGACCAAAGTGGACGGTGTGTACGACAAAGACCCAAGCGTTCATGCCGATGCGGTTAAATACGACAGCCTAACCTTTGACAAAGCCTTAGAAGACAAATTGGGCGTGATGGACTTAACTGCCATTGCCCTATGCCGTGAACACAACGTGCCGTTGCAGGTGTTTGACATGAACAAACCCAATGCTCTATTAAATGTCGTCATGGGCGAAAAAGAAGGTACACGAGTGTATCATTAATTCAATTTTTATTGAATTTAAAATCAACTTTAAAAAGTGTTAAATCTTGCTTATCATACCGATTGGTAGGGGTGAATCATATTCACCTTGATTTAACAAAATCAATGTTTAGCAAATATTGTAAATAGGAAACCCTTATGATTAACCAAATCAAAACAGACGGCAAAGCCCGTATGGAAAAATCGCTTGAAGCTCTAGAAAGTGCGTTTGCCAAACTGCGTACAGGACGGGCTCACCCTGGTATCTTGTCAAGCGTCATGGTCAGCTACTATGGCTCGGACATGCCCCTAAACCAAGTGGCAAGCGTGAACGTAGAAGACAGTCGTACTCTGCTTGTACAGCCCTTTGACCGCTCTATGGTGCAAGCGGTGGATAAGGCAATTCGTGAAGCGGATTTGGGGCTTAACCCCATGACCGCAGACGTAATTCGTGTGCCAATGCCTGCCTTGACCGAAGAGACTCGTAAGGATATGCAAAAATTGGCTCGCTCTGATGCCGAGTCTGCCCGTGTGTCGGTGCGTAATATCCGCCGTGATATGCTAGGCGACATCAAAAAATTGGTCAAAGACAAAGAAGCCAGCGAAGATGACGAACGCCGTGCCGAGACCGACATTCAAAAGCTGACCGATGACTTTATTAAAGCGATTGACACTCGCCTTGCCAAAAAAGAAAGCGAGCTTATGGAAGTCTAAGTTATATCTTTTTAGGGCGTGCTGAACTTTTGTATTTGCAATGAAAAATAGGGGAAATCGCACGTTTTTCAAGGAAAAGTCCGCAGTTGATATTAAAATATCAACAAGGATTTTGACGATGAAAAACAAGATTTAGCCATTTTTCATGCAAAAACAGTGTTTTATCTCTAAAATATTTTAAAACGTTAAATTGTGTTGCAAAGGTTCAGCATGCCCTATATAGGGCGAGCCATTCGCCCTATTTGTATCATTTATCATTGACAAATCCGCCTATCTATCATGCCAAACGCCCCATTACCCCCCATTTTAAGCCTACCCCAACACATCGCCATTATCATGGACGGTAACAACCGCTATGGCAAGGCTCACGCTTTGCAGGCAGGGGCAGGGCATATCAAGGGCAAAGACGCACTCGACCCCATTGTGGAGTATTGTTTGGCACGGGGCGTTAAGGTTTTGACGGTGTTTGCCTTTTCGTCTGAAAACTGGGCAAGACCACAGGCGGAAGTGGATTTGCTTATGCGACTACTTGAAAGCACCATTCATGAGCAAATGCCCCGCATGAACAAATACCAAATTCGCCTAAGATTTATCGGCGACAGGTCAATGCTAAATTCCGACCTGCAAGCCCTTATGACAGACGCAGAAAATAAGACCGCCCATTTTGACAAAATGACGCTTGTCATCGCAATCAGCTATGGCGGACAATGGGACATCGCTCAGGCGTGCCAAAAATTAGCCATGCAGGTGCAAAAAGGCGAGCTTGCCCCAAGCGACATAAATGCACGCCTTATCGGACAAAATGTAGAACTTGCCGATTTGCCTGATGTGGATATGCTCATTCGTACAGGGGGCGAGTGGCGTATTTCTAACTTTTTGCTGTGGCAGTCGGCTTATGCCGAGCTGTTTTTTACCAAAACTTTATGGCCCGACTTTACGCCTGATGAACTTGGAGAGATGATGGCGGAATTTGGCAATCGTGAACGGCGGTTTGGTAAAACCAGTGAGCAGGTGCAAAACGAAAGTTAAGGATTGATTTTAATACGCCATTTAAAAAAATAGTGAGTTGATGTCAAATGAAATAGAACAACTTGTTTTAATATTTTAAGTAATAGAAAAATGAAAAACCTATTTAAATACGACTTTTTGGATAAAAATAAAGGCGTTCAATCGGCATTTTTTAGCGTGTCATTTTGTGTATTTATTGCCATTCCAAAATATAACACATTGTTTATTATTGTCTTGGGTGTGATTTGGGCGGTTTTGTTATTTGGTATTTATGCCTTTCTTGATAAATGGCTTGCTAAACAAAATTTTAATCAAAATCAATTAAGTATTTTTAATAAAATAGGTTGGATTATTTATATTATCAGCTTGATGGTGGCGGGTTATTTGGTCATTTGGCAAGATTGATAAATCATTCATTGGGCATAAGGTGCGTATCACGCACCATTGAGTGAAGTGATAAAGTTGAATTAAAAGGAAGTTTGTATGAATGAATTGCAAAAAACTTACCGTTATTTATTTAAATTACCCATTAGTGTGCCGTTAATTGTTTTGTTTGTGATGATAATGGCAATGGATAAAATGGTATTGGTAATGCTATTAAGAAAAGAAGGGGCGATTTGGATTTCTGTGACGTTATTGATTGTTTTGGCTTGTGAATTTATTTTTAAAAAAGTGGTAAAATTTTATTGTACCAATGGACAATTTTCAAACGAGCAATTAGAAAGTGCCAACCAAAAGGCAAAATGGGTGGTTTATTTTTCTATTGTGGCATTAGTGTTTTCGTTATTTTATATGCGTTATTTGATAAAAATCGTGGTTTGAGTTTTAAGTATAAGGTGCATATCACGCACCATTTAAAGCACAATACCAATAGCGGTGTGTAATATGCACCTTTACGAGTGTTATATTATTTTTGAGATTATTAAAACTGGAAACCCTTAAATGTGGCAACGAATTAAAACCGCAATCATCCTAGTCATTATCGTGGGCGTGGCGATGTTCGCCAGTCGTCAGCCCTTTTTGTTTTTGCCACTTTTGACGGTCGGTACGCTCATTGCGTCCCATGAGTGGACAAAACTCATGCCAAAACGCAAACAGCCTGCTCAGTTTATTGCTCTCATGCTTGTGGTTACGCTTGTCAGTATTTTTGTGCCTGTCTCTTGGGTAGTGTGGTGGGTGTTGTCCTTTGGGATATGGCTTATGGCAACCAAATGGGTGCTGGTTTATCCTGCCCAAGAAAAATGGTACGGCAAACGCTTGTTTTTTATGGGGATTGTCATCTTGACCGCCAGCATTACCGCCATGTATAGTCTATGGCAAGTGTCGCCTTGGTGGCTCATGTATGTGTTTCTTTTGGTGTGGTGTGCCGATAGTGGGGCGTATTTTGTCGGGCGTAAACTTGGCAAACGCAAACTTGCCCCCAACGTCTCGCCCAACAAATCCATAGAAGGGCTGATTGGCGGTATCATCACGGCAAGTCTTGTGGCGGTGGGCGTGGGCTTTGGGTTAAAACTTGACACGGTGGCACTTGTTGCCTTTTTGGGTTTATCGGGCTTGACAGTACTGGCAAGTGTGCTTGGCGATTTGTTTGAATCCATGCTAAAACGCCGAGCTGGGATTAAGGACTCTGGCACCATTCTACCAGGGCATGGCGGTGTGCTTGACCGCATTGATAGTTTGCTGTCGGCAGCGCCTGTGTTTGCTCTTGGGGTCTTGGTGCTGGTGTATTTGGGTGTATTGCCTGCTCTTGGCGACTTAAAGGGGCTTTTGTGATGACGGCATTGACAGTGCCATTAACAGTCCTTGGAGCAACAGGCTCAATTGGCGACAGCACGCTTGACATCGCACGCCTAGCAGGGTTGCCTGTGTACGCTTTATCGGGCTTTGGTCGCTTGGATAAATTATTTGATTTGTGCGTGGAGTTTCGCCCAAGCCGTGTCGGTGTGCCGTCTGGTAAGGTGGACGAATTTGCCAAGCGTTTAAAGTCGGCAAATTTGGCAATTGACGTGGTGGGTGGTCAAGACGGCTTGGCGGAGTTGGCAAGCGATAAAGGGGCGGGTAAAGTCGTGGCAGGCATTGTCGGCTCGGCAGGGCTTGGCTCTACCTTGTCGGCGGTTCGGGCAGGGCAGACGGTGCTACTTGCCAACAAAGAAAGCCTTGTCATGGCAGGCGAGCTGGTCATGAACACCGCACGCACGCACAACGCTGTCATTTTACCCATTGACAGCGAGCATAACGCCATTTTTCAATGCTTGCCAAAGGCGGTGCAAGACGACAATACCGCCATTCATCGCACCGAGCTTGGCATAAAAAAATTGTGGCTGACCGCAAGCGGTGGTGGATTTTTGCACAAATCTTATGATGACATGAAAAACGCCACAGTCGCCCAAGCGGTCAAGCACCCCAACTGGAACATGGGAAGTAAAATCACGGTGGATTCTAACACCATGATGAATAAAGGCTTGGAGCTGATTGAAGCGTGTCATTTGTTTAATTTGTCCGAAAGCCAAATTGACATCGCCATTCACCCCCAAAGTATCATTCACTCCATGGCAGAATATGTGGACGGCTCTATCTTGGCACAGCTCGGTACGCCTGACATGAGAACGCCCATTGCTCATGCACTTGCGTACCCTGACCGCATGGAGAGCGGTGCTAAGTCTTTGAATTTATTTGACATATCCGCCTTAGAATTTATCCGCCCTGATAAGGATAAATTTAAATCCCTAACGCTTGCCCGTCATGCCATACAGACAGGCGGTGGGGCGTGTATCGCCCTAAATGCGTCCAATGAAGTATCTGTTTCGGCATTTTTGGACGGTCGCATTCGCCTGACCGACATCGCCGACACGGTGGAGCGTGTGCTAAATGACGATGAGCTAGGGGCGGAGTTTGGCAGACATTTTGATGAGTTGGACGAGATTTTGGCGTTGGATAAACGGGTGCGAGATAGGACGGATGTTTATTTAAGAAAATTAACGGATTGATTTTAAATGTATTTTTTGAATTTAAATGCGTAGGGGTGATTTATTCGCCCAAATTTACCCAATTATCCAAAACCTTAAAACCAAACCCTTGTATTGATTAAAATTTATCATTTAACCATATTTCAAAAATCGGTAAATGTCGTGGCGAACACACCGCCCAAAAATTAAGAGAACCCAAAAAGCATGACCGCTTTATATTTATTTTTATCCGCCTTGCTTGTCCTAACACCCCTTGTCGCTTTGCACGAGTGGGGACATTATATCGTAGCACGGCTGTGCGGGGTTAAGGTTTTGACTTATTCTATCGGTTTTGGCACTCGGCTGTTTGGCTGGACAAGTCCCAAAACGGGCATAGATTATCGCATTTGTGCGATACCGCTTGGCGGATATGTCAAAATGCTGGACGAGCGAGAAGGGGAAGTTGCCGAGCATGAGCGACATTTGGCGTTTAATAATCAGCACCCCTTAAAGAAAATCGCCATTGTGTTGGCAGGGCCTTTGATGAATTTTATCATCGCCATTGGGCTGTTTTTTGTGCTGTTTTTGCAACCAAGCGAGCAGTTATCGACCAAAATCGGACGGATTGTGAATGATAGCCCTGCTCATGCAAGCGGACTTGTGGTGGGCGAGACGATACACGCCATTGACGGCAAAGACACGCCCACTTGGGAGAGTGTGAATTTTGCCCTAGCTGACCGCATGGGCGAGCGTGGGGCAGTGGTGGTGGCGACCGATAAGGGCGAATACAGCGTGCAGGTCAATGACTTTATGCAAGGGGCGGACAAGGGCAAAGACCCACTCACCGCTCTTGGCACGTTGCCTTGGCGACCTGACATACCGCCTGTGATAGGCTCGCTCACCGCTGACGGAGCAGGGGCGTTAATGGGGCTAAAAGCAGGCGATAGGATTGCCCATATTGACGGCAAAGAGATAAAAGATTGGCTGTCTGCCACCGAAATTATCCAAAATAATCCTGAAAAATCGCTCACGTTTGGCGTTGTCCGAGATAGGCAAAACATGGACATCAAGGTGATGCCCCGAGCGGTCAAGGTGGATAATCGCACGGTTGGGCAAATTGGAGCAAGGGTGCAAGAGACTAAAATCACCGTTCCCGATGATTACAAAATGACGGTAAACCATACGCCATTAGAAGCCCTACAAAAATCCTTTATCAAGACTTATGATTTGTCCGTGATGACCGTGAAATCCATGGGTAAGATGATAACAGGGCTGATAGGGCTTGACAACTTATCGGGCCCGATTACCATTGCCGAAGTGTCAAAAGACAGTATCCAAATGGGCTGGGAGCAGGTGCTATCCACCGCAGGGCTGATTAGTCTGTCGCTTGCCGTGCTAAATCTTTTACCGATACCTGTATTGGACGGTGGGCATTTGGTGTTTTATACTTATGAGCTGATTCGGGGTAAGCCCATGAGTGAGCGATTACAAATCGCAGGGCTACAAGTGGGCATGTTATTGCTGTTTGGTTTCATGGTGCTAGCCATTGGTAACGACATATCAAGAGTTTTTGGCTGATAGCGACTTTTGGTAATAATTGAGCAATATTTATAGAAATTTTTTAAAAATTTAATAATTTTACTTGCCAAAATTGATTTTTTGGCTTAACTTACACCATATTTTTGATTAATTAACATCTGCCCATTCAATCATTATCAATATATACTTGTAAAAGATATTTTTGGTGTTATTGCTAATGAGTTGAACGACTTTGAGTGAATCTGTTATGCGTACTTCTTTTCTGACTAAAACCTTAACTGCCT
The DNA here is from genome assembly GCF_000426885.1 of Moraxella caprae DSM 19149. Classification (GTDB taxonomy): domain Bacteria; phylum Pseudomonadota; class Gammaproteobacteria; order Pseudomonadales; family Moraxellaceae; genus Moraxella; species Moraxella caprae. The sequence continues at coordinate 74,460 of NZ_AUGF01000009.1, forward strand.
CAGTGATGATGGTCATGGCGACTACTGCTTATGCTGACGATACGGTCAGTAGCATTACCTTTGATGGACTAAGCCGAGTAACCCCCCAGAGTTTGCAAGTAGCACTGCCTTTGGGCGTGGGGCAGGCACTTACCTCAGATGCGTTGGCGGACAGCATTCGTGCGTTATATGCCACCGAGCAGTTCGCCAACGTACAGGCAGATGTTGATGGCGGGCGTGTGGTGTTTCATGTGGTGGAACGTCCGATTATCGCTGAGCTAAATTTTGATGGCAATAAACTCATTCCTGATGATGGCTTAAAGCAAGGCTTGGAGAGTACGGGACTGGCGGTTGGTAATGTGCTAAAGCAAGCAACCATACAGACCTTGGAGAGCGAGCTTGAAAATCAGTACATCTCACAGGGCTATTATAATGCCGACATTGAGGTTAAACAGACCGAGCTAGATGGTAACCGCGTTAAGTTAGACATTAACTTTGTTGAAGGTAAGCCCGCCAAAGTTGTGGATGTTAATATTGTCGGGAATGAGCATTTTAGTGATGAAGAGTTAAAAGATGAGTTTGTGCTTAAGGATAAAAAATGGAATCCCTTGTCCAAAGCCGACCGTTACAGCCAAGAAAAACTAAATGCCAGCCTAGAAAATGTCAAAGCCAAATACCTAAATGATGGTTTTGTGCGTGCCAATGTTGATAATGCAACCCTAAACATCGACGATGAGAAAAAGAAAGTCTTTATTGAGACGACCGTCAGTGAAGGTCAGCAGTATAAATTTGGGCAAACGCAGTTTTTGGGTAATCCAACATATAGTACTGATGAGCTTGCTGAAAAAATCAAATTTACCCAAGGCGGTACCTACTCTCAAAAAGAGTTGGACGAGACCACTGCTGACATTGCCAATAAATTCGGGGATGATGGCTATTACTACGCCCAAATTCGCCCCATCTCACGCATTAATGATGAAACCCTGACAGTTGATGTGGATTATTATATCGACCCTGTGCGTCCTGTTTATGTTCGCCGTATTAACTTCACAGGCAACCTAAAAACCAAAGACGAAGTGCTACGCCGTGAAATGCGTCAGTTAGAAGGGTCGCTCGCATCCAACCAAAAAATCCAGCTGTCTCGTGCCAGACTCATGAGAACGGGCTTTTTTAAAGATGTCAAAGTCGATGTCAAACCTGTGCCAAATAGTCCAGACCAAGTGGATGTTAACTACATGGTCGAGGAACAGCCGTCAGGGTCGTCCACCATCGCCGCAGGTTATTCTCAAAGTGGCGGTATGACCTTCCAAGTAGATTTATCTCAATCCAACTTTATGGGAACGGGCAACCGTGCTAATATGTCATTTAGCCGTTCAGAGACCCGTGACAATTACAGCCTAGGCATGACCGACCCTTATTTTACCGTCAATGGTGTGTCGCAAAGTGTTAATGCTTACTACCGTAAGACCAAATATGATGATAAAAACATCTCCAACTATGTATTGGATTCTTATGGGGCAAGCCTAATTTATGGCTATCCCATTGATGAAAAACAGCGTATTAGTGGTGGTTTTACCATGGATAAAACCAAAGTGCGTGGCGGTCAGTGGATGGGCATCTCTAACGTCAAACAGCTGTTAGAAGATGGTGGTAAGGCGGATATTGATACTAACGGTGTCAGCTTTACTAATGATTATACCACTTATGGCGGAGTGCTTGGGTGGAGCTATTCTAGCCTTGATAAGCCCGTATTCCCAACCAAAGGGGTGAGCCATAACGTTGATCTTAACCTAGGGTTTGGTGATGACACGTTCCAAAAAGTCAGCTACCGCCTAAACGCCTATTACCCATTATGGAAAGGTACGGTACTGCGTGGTCATGCTCGTCTGGGTTATGGTAATAACCTGCCATTTTATGAAAACTTCTATGCTGGCGGTTATGGTTCGGTACGTGGCTTTGAAGCATCATCATTAGGACCTCAGTCTCAAGCTTATAGACATTTGGCAAATGGCACAAGATCTACCCGTGGCGAAGAAGTGGGTGGTAATGCATTGGCGACTTTTGGGGCGGAGCTGATTTTACCAGTGCCATTTAAAGGCGACTGGGCAGACCAAGTGCGTCCTGTGTTATTCTTTGATGCAGGTCAAGTATTTGATACCACTAAGCTTGATAAGGAATTGGTGAATTTACCAGAAGTGGGCGTAAGCAATAACAACCTAACTTATATTGAGCAGGATAAAGAGCTGCGTTATAGTGTGGGTGCGGGCGTGACATGGTATACCCCGATTGGTCCAATCTCTTTGAGTTATGCTAAGCCGTTAAATGAAAAAGAGGGCGACCAAGTAGAAAATGTCCAATTCCAAATCGGTAGCGTATTCTAATCATGATTGGTTTGGATAAACTTATCTGTGCCATTGAGCGTTGCCAAGCGGTGCTAAATAAAGACAGCTTGGTAAATCGCCATGTGTTGGTTGCCCGTGTGGCAGATTTGGCAGATGCCGATAAGGACAGTTTGGCGTTTTTGGCAAAGGCGAGCTATCTGTCTGATTTGGTGGGTGCTCGGGCGGGTGTGGTGCTGGTGTCGGAACGATTTGCTGGCAAACTGCCCGCCCTGCCTGATACCACCGTTATCCTTGTCAAAGATGCGTATTTGGCGTATGCATCCGTGAGTGGTTTGTTTGATTATCAAGCCGATAATGGTATTCACTCCACCGCCATCATCTCACCCACTGCCACCATTGGTAAAAATGCCAAAATTGGGGCGTATGCCGTCATTGGCGATTTTGTGCAAATTGGCGATGATTGTGAGATTGGCTCGCACGTTGTTATCGCTCATCACTGTGTGATTGGCGATGAGGTGCAGATTCATGCCCATGCCAGTATCGGCTCGGATGGTTTTGGCTTTGCTCCAAAAATGGGAGCGGACGGACTGGCTTGGCAAAAAATCCACCAGCTTGGGCGTGTTATCATCGGTCATCGTGTGCGTATCGGTGCAAGCACTTGCATTGATAGGGGTGCGGTGGGCGATACTGTGATTGGCGATGATGTGATTATTGATAATTTGGTGCAAATCGCTCATAACGTCCATATCGGGCGTGGCACGGCGATTGCGTCCATGACAGGGGTGGCAGGCAGTACGCACATTGGGGCAAGCTGTATTATCGGGGGTGGTGTGGGCATTAGTGGGCATTTGACCATTGCAGACGGCACAACCTTGACAGGCAGAACCTTTGTCGCCCAAAGCATTGACAAGGCAGGCTCGTACTCATCAGGCACGACCGCCATGCCCACCCAAGATTGGCGTCGGGCAACCATTAAGTTTCGCCAAAGTGGGCAAAAGTGATTTTATTTAAATGGACGCATTCATGACAAATTCTACCCTAGACCTAGAACTGATGACCGATGGCGACCACGCACGCCTAACGGCTCAAAACTTGACCTTGCCATTTGGCTATCACGTCATCAAGCGGTATTTACCCCATCGTTATCCCTTTATGCTCATCGACCGTGTTACAGCGGTGTCGGCAGATAACTGGATTACGGGCTATAAAAACATCACGATTAACGAAGAGCTGTTTAACGGTCATTTTCCCGATAATCCTGTCATGCCGGGGGTGCTTATGGTAGAGGCGATGGCACAGTTGTCGGGTATTTTGGGGTTTGTCAGTGCAGGGCAATCGTCCGAAGATGGTTATTTGTATCTGTTTGCAGGTGTGGATAAAGTGCGTTTTAAAAAACTTGTCAGTACAGGCGATACGCTGGTGATTCGCTCAAAGCTCGTTACCGCCAAGCGTGAGATTTATAAATTTGAATGTACTGCTCATGTGGACGGCAAACTGGCGTGCAGTGCTGAGATTATGATTGCCCGTCAAAAGCTGGACTAAATGGATAGTGTCATGAACATACATCCAACCGCCATTATTGACCCGAGTGCTGTCATACATCCAACCGTAAGTATTGGGGCGTATTCTATTGTGGGTAAAAATACCACGATTGGCGAGGACACCATGTTAAAATCGCACGTCATCGTGGGCGACAATACAACCATTGGCAAGCGTAACACCATTTTTCAGTTTGCTAGCATTGGCGAGATACCGCAGGATTTAAAATTTAAAGGCGAAACCACTTACCTAGAAGTGGGCGATGATAATACCATTCGTGAGTCTTGTACCTTTCATCGTGGCACGGCAGACGGTGGTAATTTGACCAAGATTGGCAACAACAACCTATTTATGGTAAACACCCACATCGCTCACGACTGTATGGTGGGCGACTACAACGTCCTTGCCAATAACGTGGGTGTGGCAGGTCATGCTCATATTGGCAATTTTATCATTGTCGGTGGGCAGACGGGTGTACACCAATTTTGTCGGATTGATGATTATGCGATGATTGGTGGGGCGAGCCTGATTTTAAAAGATGTCTGTGCCTTTACCACCGTATCGGGCAACCCATCCACAGTGCATGGGCTAAACAAAGAAGGCATGAGACGAAAAGGGTGGAGCAAAGAAACCATTGAGACGTTGGATAGAGCCTATGACGTAGTGTTTCGTTCTGGTAAAATCAAGGCGGACGTGATTGCTGAGCTGTCCACTTGGGTGGCGGATGAGCCAAAAGTGGCGTTGTTTATCGAGTCGCTACAAAACAGCAAGCGTGGACTGATTCGCTAATTTTAAGTCTACAAATGTTATCACTAACCCATAATATTTTGTTATGGGTTTTTATTTTTTTATTTATTTGACTTTTTTAATTGATTCAATCAAACTATGCAGGACAAAATATTTTTACAAAATTTAACAGATTTGGCATGACAGATGACAATGGGTAAATTTCCCATTAAATGGAGTTGCCAAAACATTAACAAGGAGCAATTATGTCCACACAACGAGAAAGTTGGTCGGCACGCTCAGGCTTTATTTTGGCGGCGATTGGGTCGGCGGTAGGCTTGGGCAACATTTGGCGTTTTCCTTATGTGTCCTATGAAAATGGTGGTGGGGCGTTTTTTATCCCCTATCTCATTGCTTTGGCAACCGCAGGGTTTCCCTTGCTGTTTTTGGATTATGTCGCAGGGCAAAAATATCACGGAGCTCCGCCTACCGCTTATCGGCGAATGATTAAATCAAAAGAAATCGTGGGCTGGTGGCAGGTGCTGGTGTGTACCGTCATCGGGATTTATTATGCGTCCGTGTTGTCATGGGCAGGGCAATACACCCTATACGCCTTTGGGCAACAGTGGGGCGATGACCCGCAGACGTTTTTCTTTGAACATTATTTGCAAAATGGCTCGGGGCTAGATTTTGGCATTGTGCCTAGTCTGTTTATCGGGGTGGCTATCGTCTGGGCGTTGGTGTTGTTTATCATGTATGGCGGTATCCGAAAAGGCGTGGAGCTTGCCAATAAAATCTGCATTCCGCTCCTTGTTATCATGTTTACCATCATGGTCGTGCAAGCGGTACAGCTAAACGGTGCGTCCGCAGGTCTAAATGCCTTTTTTACCCCCAACTGGGAAAAAATGGCTAACCCCAAAGTGTGGCTTGCCGCTTACGGACACGTCTTTTTCTCCATGTCTATTGGCTTTGGGATTATGGTAACGTACTCATCTTATTTAAAGAAAAATGCCAATTTGACAGGCTCAGGACTGGTGGTGGGTTTTGCCAACTCATCGTTTGAAGTCATGGCAGGCATTGGCATTTTCTCGGTGCTGGGCTTTATGGCAACCCAATCAGGCGTGCCTGTATCAGAAGTGGTATCGGGCGGTATCGGCTTGGCGTTCATCGCTTTTCCAAAAATCATCTCTAACATGGGCGACGCTGGCACGCTCATTGGTATTTTGTTTTTTGGTTCGCTGTTTGTGGCGGGTGTTACGTCCATGGCAAGTATCCTACAAGTGCCAATCTCAGCGGTCAAGGACAAATTCGGCTGGTCGCACAAAAAAGCGGTTAGCGTGGTCGGTGGTGTATCGGCTCTCATCTCACTCGCTTTATTTTCTACCAAAACGGCGATTACCTTTGTGGACGTGATTGACCATTTTGCCAATAATATCGGCGTGGTAACAGGGGCGATTTTGTCCATTATTTGGGTAACGTGGTTCAACCGTCCTGTCATGGATAAGCTCATGAACCACATCAACGCCATTTCTAGTGTAAAAGTGGGCAAGGGCTGGGCATTTATGCTGACCATTGTTACGCCCATTTCGCTCATCGTGGCGTTGGTGCTAAGCGTGTTTTCACTGGTTACTAAGGGCTATGACAGCTATGATTTGGCAACTCAGCTTATCTTTGGTTGGGGTGTGGTGGCAGTGTTTGCACTCGGTTCATTCTTATTGACCAAAGCACCTGCTCACGCCACGCATCATCAGCATAAATCCATAGAAGGAGAAAACGCATGAACGGTACCGCATTAGCAGTCATGGTGGTGGCTTTATCTATCGTTTGGGGTGGGTTGATATTATCTATCATTCACTTAACCAAAAATCCCGACATTGACATGGATAAAGTGCCAAGCGACCATTAACCATTAGAGTAAAAACGGCAATGATAAGTTGCCGTTTTTTAAGGTAAATTTATTTAACATAATCCATTTTGATTTTTATAATTTGTTATTTTGGGGTGTGAGGGTGATCCACTTGTTCAAAACCAAAATTCCATCACAGGGCAAATTGCAATTTGCCCCCCATAAGCCCACTAAAAGCATGATTGATTAACAACACCTAAATTTAAAAGAGCGGAGCATTAAAAACGGGCAAATCCATGCCCTTTTATCTTTTTTAACCAATTATTTATAATACGCATTTTCGGTTTTGGTGTGGTCGGTTTCGTCAATGACTTGGGTCAGTTCGGGAATTTGTTGTTTGAGCTGAACTTCCACGCCTTGACGTAAGGTAACGTCCACCGCACTGCACCCTTGACAGCCACCGCCAAATTTTAGCACGGCGGTTTTGCCTGCATCATCTTCGATGACTTCCAAAAGCTCCACATGACCGCCATGACTGGCAAGTTGGGGGTTGATCTCGGCTTGCAAAACATAAGTAATCCGTTCTTCAATGCTGGCATTTTCGCCCACTTGGGGGACTTTTGAGTTGGGGGCTCTAAATGTCAGCTGACCGCCAAAACGGTCTTTGTTATAGTCAATCACCGCATCATGCAGATAAGGAATGCTCGGTGCGTCAATGTGGGCGACAAATTTATCATAAGGAATTTGCAAATCGTCTTCGTCAATCTCATCGGGCTGGCAGTAGCTCATACAGCATTCGGCTCGGGGTGTGCCTGCGTGTTCCACAAAAATACGCACGCCAATGCCGTCCACTTCCTGCTTGGCAAGCAGTTCTGCCAGATAGTCTTGGGCACTCGGTGTGATGATGATGTTACTGCTCAAAGGTTCGTTTTGCAAATCGCTCATGGTAAAAACTCAATAAAAAGATAAAAATTTATGCTTTTATGGTAACATAATCGCTTTTATCAAGTCTAATTTTTTAAATAATGAAATTTAACATGGTTCAATTTGATTATTTGGTGTTTATCGGGCGATTTCAGCCGTTTCATCATGGGCATGAATTTGTCGTGCGTGAAGCCCTAAATCGTGCCAAAACCGTCATCATGCTCATCGGTTCGGCAAATAGCCCACGCACCATTAAAAATCCGTTTAGCTTTGATGAGCGTGAAAGCATGATTTTAAAAGCCTTTGATAATGATACTGGCGATAGTGAACGTATCATTTGTATGCCCATTGATGACACGCTCTATAATGACCATAAATGGCTACAAAACGTCCAACAAGCGGTCTCATTCATCACCCAAAACGAACCTGCCAAGATTGGTATCATTGGGCATACCAAGGATGACAGTTCGTATTATTTGTCGTTATTTCCTGATTGGGGTTTTGTTGAGTTATCCAGTTTTGAAAATCTGTCCGCCACACCGCTAAGACGGGCGTATTTTTTAGATGAACGCCTAAAAAATGGCGATGATTGGCAAGATAAAATGCCTGCCCCGAGCGTGGCTTTTTTACAAAAATTTGCCCAAACAGATGATTTTGCTCATCTGCAACGTGAATACCGTCATGTGCTAGATTGTCAAAAGGCGTGGGAGCCTGCCCCATATCCACCTGTATTTGTAACGGCGGATGCGTTGGTGGTGCAGGCAGGTCATGTGCTGCTTATCGAGCGTGGGGGCGAGTATGGGCGTGGGCTGTATGCGTTGGCGGGCGGATTTTTGGATAAAGATGAGAGCTTGCTTGACTGTGCCTTGCGTGAGTTGCAAGAAGAAACGGGACTTATCATCAGTCCCAATGCCCTAAAAGCAAGCCATACCTTTGACGCTCCTGACCGTTCGGTTCGTGGACGGACGGTAACGACGGTGTTCTATTTTGAGCTGACAGGTGATAAGCTCCCTGACGTGGCAGGGGGCGATGATGCCAGCCTTGCGTTTTGGCTACCGCTTGGCGAGCTTGACGGTCGCATGATGTTTGAAGATCATTATAGTGTCATCACTAAGATGTTGGGGTTGTAGGGGTGCTTTGATGAGATGGTTGCTTTGTTTGATGATATTTATGAGTGTTTGTGCTTATGCAAACAGCCATCCAAATGCTGATGGGCTGATTGGTTGTTTAAAACATGACGAAGATAAGCCTTATCAGAGCATGATGTGCCTTTTGCCCAATCAGCGTGTGATGATAAGTGCGGTGGGTATGGTGGCGTTTGGCGGTTATCAGCTTGTGGATGATGTGATGTCTATTGAGATGGACAAGCCTTCTGTGTTTGCCGTGATGAGTAGGCATAACCGTTATCAAGATGGCACACGTCTTCATATCAAGGGGCGAAGTGACGAAAATATAATGATGATGAGCCAAATTACGTCTCTGGCGGTCATGCTTATCTGTGTTATGGTAATGATGTCAATACCTTGAAGTTTTATGCTGACATGAATGAAGTGGGTAAAGATGGCAGGAAGCACCAAGAGAGCTATGCATGGCAAAATGATATTCCGAGCGGTCATAATGACATCATTGTCATGTATAGCACCAAACGAGAGCGATTTAGCCAAAGTTTTAGTTATAAACTGATGACTGATAATGGACGGATTTATTTTACACAAGATAGGGCGGATGAGACAGTAGGGCGAGCGTATCTGAGCCGTGATGAGAGCGAGCTTGATTTTATTAATGAATATTTTGATGATAACGGCAATCCCATTGTGGAAAAATTAAACAACCCTAATTTTATCCTGCTAAATGGGTTTAATCAAATAGACATCCTGATGAGTGATGATCACTCGTATGGGTGGGATTTGGATGCGTTTGGTTATCATGAAAACGGTGATTATTATACGGTTAAACCTGAGCATTTGTCTGAATTTCATGCCAAAGATGATAAAATCTATCGGTATCATTGGGTGTCAAACCAGCCTAACAAGACGGCAAAGACAGACATGGCTAAGTATCAAGACATCCGTCAAGGTCGGTGGCAGTGCCAAGCAACTAATGACATAACCAAAAATAAAAAACCCTTTCCAAAATAGAAAAGGATTTTTAAAAATGGCTCCCCAACCTGGGCTCGAACCAGGGACACACGGATTAACAGTCCGATGCTCTACCGACTGAGCTATTGGGGAATAACTTGTCGTATCAAGTGATTGCGTATTATATAGATTTTTGACATCTTGTCAAGAAAATTTTTTAAAAAATGATAAAAATTTTGAGATTAAAAATATTTTTATTTAAAATCAATATTTTAAAAACATAAAAAATAAAAAACCGAAACACCGCTGTCAAGTGTTGCCCATGAACCAAGTAGTTCAAGGCGGGTAAATCTTTGCTGTTTTAGGTTTCCCGATACATCAGATGATGCGGGCATACACACCACAGCAAACAGTCATTACCCTGTAAGTGTGATTATCGGCTCAGGTGTATTCTCAACTGGCGAATGTTTCAGTGGCTCTATTGTACGATAATTTTGTAAAAATTTCAAGATTTGGGTGGTTTTTGCCATGCCGAATGGGGATATTTTGTGATAAAATGGGAAATCATTTATCATTTTTGATTTGTTAAAAAGGCTTTATCATGAAAAAAACCCCCCATGTTTTGATGATTTTGGACGGTGTCGGACATCGAGAAGACCCCCGAGACAACGCCGTTTACACCGCTAAAAAACCCAATTTAGACGCGCTCATGACGACCTGTCCGCATGGGCTTATCTCAGGCTCAGGGCAGGACGTGGGTTTGCCTGACGGTCAATTTGGCAATTCAGAAGTGGGGCATATGAACCTAGGAGCGGGGCGGATTTTGCACCAAGACTCTACCCGTATCATGAATGACATTAGCTCGGGCGAATTTTTTAATAATGACGTGCTGGTTAAAGCGGTCAAGGATACGGTGGCAAATGAAGGGGCGGTGCATATCTTGGGCTTGCTGTCGGACGGTGGGGTTCATGCTCACATTGACCACATTAAGGCGACCGCCAAACTTGCCGTAGAGCAGGGGGCAAGCCAAGTGTTCGTTCATGCGTTTTTGGACGGGCGAGATACTCCGCCAAAATCGGCAGACGGCTATGTGGCGGATTTGGAGCGGTATTTGGCAACTCTTAGCCAAGAGTTTGATGCCGAAGCCAAAATCGCAAGCTGTATCGGACGCTTTTTTGCCATGGACAGAGACAAGCGGTGGGATAGGGTGGAGCAGGCGTACGACCTGATGACCCAAGCCAAGGCGGTGCGTGAAGCGGACAGTGCCAGTCATGCCATAGAGCTTGCTTATGGGGCGGACGAGACTGATGAATTTGTACAGGCAACCATCATTGATGATAATGGTGTGATAGCGGACAATGACGGCGTGATTTTTGTCAATTTTCGGGCTGACCGTGCCAGAGAGATTAGTGGGGCCTTTGTGAGTGCTGATTTTGATGGCTTTAATCGCAAGGCAACGCCCGAGCTGTCCGCCTTTGTCATGATGACCAAATATTCTGATGAGTTGGAGGCTAACCCCAAAACAACGGTGGCGTATTATCCCACAAGCCTTGCCAACACACTGGGCGAATACCTGCAAAATCACGGCAAAACTCAGCTTCGCATTGCCGAAACCGAAAAGTACGCTCATGTTACGTTCTTTTTTAGTGGTGGACGTGAAGAGCTGTATGACGGCGAAAAGCGTATTTTGGTAAACAGCCCTGATGTCAAAACCTATGACCAAAAGCCCCAGATGAGTGCTTTTGAAGTAACCGATAAGCTAAAAGAGGCGATACTCTCAGGCGAGTTTGACGTGGTCATCATCAACTACGCCAATGGCGACATGGTGGGGCATACAGGCGTGTTTGATGCGGCGGTCAAGGCGGTAGAGGCGGTGGATACCTGTATCGGTGAGATAGTCAGTGCGGTGCGTAAGATGAGTGGTCATCTGCTCATCACTGCCGACCACGGCAACTGCGAGCAAATGCAAGACTATGAGAGCGGGCAGGTGCATACTCAGCACACGACCGAATTTGTGCCGTTCATCTATGTGGGCGACAAGCAAGTGAGCGTGCGGACGGGTGGACGACTGTGTGATGTCGCTCCGACCATTTTGCACCTAATGGGCATGCAAAAACCCGCCGAGATGACGGGGATGAGTCTATTGGTGGATGTATGAAACTGACAAAAACACTACTGGCAAGCATGGTGGCGTTGTCGCTAAGTGTGCCGATGACAAGCCATGCCGAGCTACCCAAAGCGATTAGTGCGCCCATCAATAAAGTGGCAAATCTGCTCGGCTTTGGCGATGATGTGCAAGCTGACAGCGGTCTGGATGTTGAGGCAGAGACAGGCGAGCAGGTGGCAGATGGCGAGCAGATGGATATTCAGGACCCGACAAGCCCGACGCTTGATGTCTTAGAGAGTAAGCCCAATACACTGCATGGCATAGAAGGGCTTCATCAGGGGCGTGTGCCGTTGGGGGCGGTGTCGCCAAACACCCTAAAAACCTTTGTGTCGGTGGTGGATTTGGTGCGTCGTGACTATGTCAAAGAAGTCAGTGATGAGAAGCTCTTTGAAAATGCGATGAGTGGTATGATGACAGGGCTAGATAGCCATGCTGAGTTTTTGGATAAAGAAGCCTTTGCCAATCTACAATCATTCACCGCAGGCAACGTGGCGAACATCGGACTGTCAGCAGTGTGGCAAGCTGATGAAGAGCATTGGGTCGTCACCGATGTTCATGAAGACTCATCTGCCAAGCGTGCTGGCGTGAAAGTGGGGGACTATCTACATCAAGTGGGTGATACTAAGCTGTCCGACATTCATAGTGAAAATGACGTCAAGCAGTTATTAAATGGCATTGCAGGCACGCAGGTAGACATTGTAATATCAAGTGCAGGGCGTAACAAAAGACGACTTACCGCTCAGCGTAACGAAGTGATTAAAAGCAATGTTGAAACCAGTATCGTCGGTGGGGTAGCCGTCATTAAGCTCCCTGTGTTTCAAAATAACACCCGTCAGCAGATTTTGGAGAGCTTGGGGCAGGCGGGCGTACCCATATCAGGGGTGATATTGGACGTGCGTAATAACCCCGGTGGGGTCTTAGAGTCGGCAGGGGCAGTGGCATCGCTCTTTATGCGTAATCAGACGTTGGTGCAGGTGGCAGGGCGACAAGGGGTGGAGCGAGAGCTAAAAACCGAAGGCTCACCACTGTTGATTGATTTGCCAGTGATGATACTACAAAACCGCTATTCGGCATCAGCCGCCGAAGTGCTTGCCAGTAGTTTGCAGTCACAAAAGAGAGCTTTGATAGTCGGTGAGACGAGCTATGGCAAAGGCTCGGTGCAGTCGGTCATCCCTATCGGTGATGATCAAGCAGTTAAGATGACCACCGCTCATTACCTGACTGCCGATGGCAAGCAAATTGATGGGGTAGGGGTCGTGCCTGATGTGACATTTAATAAATCTACCGATTTGGCACCGACCATGATGGCGGTATCTGACGTGTGGCTGTCGCAAGCACTCATCTTGATGGATGGAGCAAAACTAGAAACAGGCGTGGAGTTTGCTCCTGTGGGTGGATTCTAGGCGTGTAAAAAAAGGGGTGTTTAGATGAACACCCCCCTTTTTTTTGTGGCTGATTTTTATGGTTGGTATGTCAGAGGTTATTCATCGTCGCCATCATCGATATCAAGTTTTTTCATGCGATAACGCAGAGAGCGAAAGGTCATGCCAAGCAGTTTGGCGGCTTGGGTTTTATTACCTCCTGCCTGCTGTAAAGCGTTGCAGATTATTTGACGTTCTTGGTCAATCAAATAAGCTTCTAGTCCTTGACTGGGTAGTTCGCCGTTTGCCAAGTTTTCATGCTCTGACGAATTTAGGTCATCAAAAGCTTGGCTGGCACTATTTGAGTCAAGTGGACTGATTTTTTGGGATTTTGGGGTGGATAAGGGCGTGCCATAGTTGGCAGAAGCGATGATGTTTAGACCTGGGGTAATGGGCTTGGGCTCTTTATTTTCTTTGATGACGGTATTGGCGGTATAGGTTGGTCGCTGGTCATGATAAGGTGATACCTTGATGATATTGGAGGGGGTGGGGATGTCATTGGCAGTAGTGTTGATCGCCTCTGTTGCAGGTTCGGACGGTGCAAGCGTGATGATGTCATCATGGCTTACATGAGATGGGGTATCATCTGATTCTGATATGTCGTGAATATCATCTAGCATGAGATGATGGGCATCAATCTCATCGCTGTCGCTCATGGTAACAGCACGCTCTAAGATGTTTCTAAGTTCACGCACGTTGCCTTTAAAATTGTGATAGGTCAGCACATCGATGGCATCGTCGGTTAGGCTAAGATTATCAAGCTCCCAGTCTTTGGCAATCATGTTCAAAAAATGCTCAGCTAACATGGGAATGTCATCACGACGGTCATTTAAATCAGGAAGTTTGACTTCAATGACGTTAATGCGATAGAACAAATCTTGACGAAACGCCCCTTTTTGTACCAAATCCGCCAAATCCTTGTGCGTGGCACAGACAATGCGAATATCCACAGGCACTTCTTTGGTATCACCAATGGCCCGTACAGTTTTTTCTTGGATGGCACGCAGGAGCTTGACTTGCATGGCAAGGGGCAAGTCCGCCACTTCATCCAAAAACAGCGTGCCACCATCGGCTTGCTGGAACAGTCCGATTTTGTCCGATGTCGCTCCTGTGAAGCTGCCTTTTTTGTGCCCAAAAAATTCACTCTCCATTAGCTCAGATGGTATCGCCCCACAGTTTACGGGTACAAAGTTGCCATTGCGGCGACCACTTAGATCATGAATGAGTCGTGAGACGACTTCTTTGCCCGTACCAGAACCGCCCCATAAAAATACCGGAGCCTGTGAGCGAGCCAGTTTTTTGATGGTGGAGCGTAGCTGTTTCATGGGGCGAGAATCACCAATGAGCCGACCGCCAAAAATTTCATCGTCACTGACGACGGTGACAGGCGTGGATGACTTGCTTTTTTTGGTGCTGTTTTGACCTGTTTTTTGGGGCTTATCTTTGCTAGTTTCGGTGTTGTGCTCTGTGTCTGTCTTGGTATCATTTTCTGTGGGTGCAACCAGCTCACCTGTCAAAGGATTGGGTGGAATGGCGGTACTGACACTTTTTTCTTGGCTACCATCTTGTGGTATGTCATCTTCGGTGCTTTGGATGATGGTTTCATTGACTTTTAGGGCGGACTGAGCCAACTGACGCAGGCGAGGCAAATCCAATGGTTTATTGACAAAGTCAAACGCTCCGATTTTCATCGCTTCAATGGCGACATTGACATCGCCGTGTGCGGTAATGACTGCCACAGGCGTGGTTGTGGTTTTGGTAACAAGCTCCACAATCTCCATGCCGGAGCCATCAGGTAAGGCAAGGTCAGTCAGACAAAAATCATAGTGATTGTCCGCCAAAAAGGCTCTGGCACTTGCCACATCATAGGCGACGTGCGTATCCATACCCATTTTGTTTAGGGTGATTTGCATGAGACGACACAGGTCGGCTTCATCATCAATGATTAGGGCGAGTGGCTTATCTTGCATGAATATTCCCAATAATTTAGATATGCTCTATTATATAGGATTTTTACACAAAACCCAACATACAGAGATTTTACGGTAAAATTAAGTGGATGAATGTATTAAGCAAATGTGGTTGGGTGCTAACCAAACATCAGGTAACTGGCGTGTTAGAGACAATCAAGCGAAAACAGCTTTTGTCATATTCTCTAAAATAGCGAATCTTGGCGTTATTGGCTTCACTAAATGATTGGGATAGATATAGACCTAGCCCCGTGCCTTTTTTGCTGGTGGTGAAAAATGGATTAAATAGGCTTGCCAAATCCTTCTCGCTTACGCCTTCACCGTGATCTAGTATATCAATAAACGCCCCTGTTTTGGTCTTGGTTAGACGTATTTCCACATCATTATCATGGAATTGATGAATGGTGTGGTATAAGGCGTTATTAATGAGATTTGTCATGACTTGTTCTAGCTGATTGGCATCAAAATAGAACAAGATAGGCTTGGCGGTGTCGCCCGTTACAATGATGAATTCGTGTGGATAATGCTCCGCTAAAAACTGTCGCACCCAACTTGGTGCGTCTAGGGCGGACTGATTGGGTATCTCTTGGCGAGATAGGCTTAGTACATCAGAGATGATGGAATTGACCCGTTTGGTCTGCTGATAAATCATCTCATAAAACTCAGCATTGACATCATCATCACGCACATCTTCCATGAGTAGCTGACTGGCTTGGCTGATGGCGGCGAGGGGGTTTCGTATTTCATGGGCGATACTGGCAGAGAGCTGACCTAGGCTGGCGAGTTTTAGTTGTTGGGCGTGGCTTTGTTCACGGCTCAAATCTTCGATGATGAGAATCTGCCCATGTTCTAATAGAGGCTTGGAGCTGATGCGTAGCTTATCGGCAAGGTGAGTTTGGCTCATGCTGGCTTTGTCATGAGTTTTAGGTGGTATGTCATAGATGAGCTCGGCTGACTGGTTGGGGGCAAGTGAGCGATACCAACCGATGATTTTGGGGTGATGTTTAATGATAATACGAGACAGCTCAATGATTTTGGCAGGGCTGTCACAGGCATTATCATTAATGGGTAGATGCAAAAGACGTTGGGCGGCGTTATTTATCATGACGATGTTACGCTCAGGGTCTAGCACCAACACGCCGTTTACCATGTTCTTGACAACAGCTTGGTTGATGGTATGGAGCTTTTCCACTTCATCGGCATGATCAAGTAGGGATTGCTCGGCTTTGGCGAGTCGCTGAGAGATGGACCAACTTAAAAAACCCACCGCAATCAAGCTTACCGACAACAGTAGACTGTCATTGATGGTAAGTAAGTTTTTTTCGGTCGTCGGTGTCTCAAAGAAAAAGCGAAAAAACTGTTGGTAGATGAGCGCTGAGACAGTCATGAGTGTGATGGTGGTCGCTCGGGATAGGGACAATAGCATGTAGCTTGCGGCGATGACCACCATGTATAGTAGGGTGATTTGAAAATCACTGATTTTGCCATACAGAGCAAATAAGGTCAAAAAAACAACGTCCACCACAAAGCCTGACAACAACTGCAATCTTGACCGTTTTTTTATCATAAAAAAAGCAAATAACAGCACCAAAGCGACAACAACATAAATACTAAATACCGTCTGTTCTAAAAAAGTAGGCTCGGTGGGTAGACCCGCCTTGTCACGGTTGAGTAAAAAGTTTGCCATGAGCAAAAAGCAGGCGGTGATAAAACGATAGACGCCATAGGTAAGTCCAAGCTGACGCACACGCATCGTGGAAATGAGAGCTTCTTCGTGAACATTGGCGGACAAAAACCACAGTTTTCTCACCCATGTTTTGGTGTGTCTGATGGGAGATGGGCTCATGTATTGACCAGTCCGTGACGTATGGCAAGATGGGTGAGCTTGACATCAGAATCCACACCCAGTTTTTCAAAAATTCGATAACGGTAAGTGTTTACGGTTTTGACACTCACAAATAAACTGTCGGCAATTTGACTGGCACTTTGGCAGTTTGCCACCATCATGGCGACTTGTTTTTCACGTTCAGACAAGCCATCAAAAGGGTTGGCTTTTTTATCAAGCATATTTTGGGCAAGCACATCGGCAATCTCATGGCTAAAATACTTACCACCTGCCTTGACTTTTTTGATGGCAGTTATCATCTCACTGATGGGGGTGCCTTTGGTAATGTAGCCATCTACCCCTGCCTTTAAAAGCATGGATGGGTAAGGCTCAGCCACCAAGCTAGACACTGCCAGAACCTTGATGTTTTCATTAAGCTGTTTAATCCGTCGTGTCGCCTCCACGCCACCGATGTTGGGCATATGAACATCTAGCAGCACCACGTCAGGAGCGAGCTTGCGGGTCATTGCCACCGCTGTCTCGCCACAGCCTGCTTCCCCAACAACTTCAATGTCGGGGTCATCACCAAGCATGCGACCGATGCCCATGCGGACAAGCTCATGGTCGTCTACGATGAGTACTTTTATTGTCATTTTGCCCACCTTTTCTAAAATAAATATCAAATGGTTTTTAAAAATGTTTTTTAAAATAATCTGTCTAAATCATATCAGAACTGTTTATCATGTGTACATTTAAGCACCCAAGCCAAAAAATTATCCAAAAATGGCTTAAAAATTGCAATGTCTTAATTGACTTGGGCTAAACTAAAATCGATGTTTGGGTACCGCCTGTACGATTGACAATTTTAACAATTAACCAGTCATCTAGCAATTTTTTTAGTAACTTTTTTTAACAAAAAACCGCTCTAGGTGTTGCCCAAAACCAGACAATGTTTTGCAAAAATGTTACAAAACACTTGCTTGATTATTACGCTAACAAAGATGATGAGTTAGATAAAAGTTAGGGATAAAAACGTGTTAAATTTGTTTACAAATTTACCCAAAAACTTTGATTTTTAACATAAAAAAGTGGTCTTGTTATGTTAGAATAAAAACGATGAGATGGTCTAAATGTATTTGTCCGTTTTACCAAGCCAGTGTTGCCGATGTCATTGATGTGACGGTGTGTTGATGTCAATGCAAGTGGCCTAGGTATTTTCTTGCAAACAAGGTTGTCGCCTGAGAAAATCAATCCTGCAACCCCATCAATGAGCCGAGAGTGGAACTTATGAAGCAAATTAATTTTAAAAAAGTCAGCCCCAAGCACCTAGCCTGTGGGCTAAGCCTGTCTGTCATGTCCATGATGACAGTGTCTGCCCATGCGTTTTTGGTAGACAACAGCCAACAAAAAACCATCTATATCGGCAAAGGCAATGCCCAGAACATGCAAGCGGTTACCGTCCAAGAGATTCCACCTGCGACCACGACCATTCAGCAGACTCGCACTTATACTAACACCAATACAGCCCCCAACACCTACAATCAAGGCTACACCAACACTCAGGTAACCCGAAGCTCTGTTCCTGCTGGTACGACCACTTCTCAGCCCTTTGCCATTCAGCCTTATGGACAGCAGACCAATTATGGCAGTAGTTACCAATATGGCGAGCAGTTGCCTATTAATATAAAGTCTGCCGCCGCCATCGTATTTGACCTACAAACAGGTCAGCCCATCTATCAAAAAAATGCCGATGCTGTACGCTCTATCGCTTCTGTAACCAAGGTTATGACAGCGATGGTGCTGATGGATGCAGGGCTTGACATGCGTGAAGAGATTGTGATTGAACCATCGGACTTTATCGCCGCCAAAAAAGCAAGCTCTAACCTACGCTCGGGCGACCGCATGAGCCGTAGTGAGTTCATGCTCCTTATGCTCATGAAGTCAGAGAACCCTGCTGCCAAAGCCCTAGCCCGTACTTACCCCGGTGGTTATGATAACTTTATCTGGGCGATGAACCAAAAAGCCAAAAGTCTGGGCATGAACAGCACAAGCTACTCTGACGCATCAGGCCTTGACCCACGCAACCGCTCATCAGCGAACGACCTAGTGAAGATGATGCGAGCGGTAAATTCTGACCCGCGTTATCAGACTGTGCGTAACTTCTCAACCGCCCCAAACTATGACTTTTATGTCAATAACTACAACTTAGGTTCACGCACTTACAAAGCTCAAAATACCAGTCGTCTCATCCGTGCAGGCAATCACCCGATTGGCGTGTCAAAGACAGGCTTTATCCGTGAGGCAGGTTATTGCTATGTGATGGAGACCCACGTCAATAACCGTCCTGCCGTTGTTGTACTGCTCGGTGCCAGTGCCTCTAACAGCCGTTGGGATGACGCTGAGGATATCCTAACTCAGCTTGCTTATCGTTATTAATCGTCCTGTTGACAGTGAAAAAGACCCGACCATTGGGTCTTTTTGTTGTTTATTATTTTGATAAATTGACTATAATATCAATATATCCAAGAAACATTAAAGTTACTACAAACGCAATGATGTGTGGATGTAGGGGCGTGCTGAGCACGCCTTATAAAAAACGACACATCAAAGGGTGTGCTCAGCACACCCCTACAAAACCCGTGGTAAATATCAAGTTCGTTAGGCATACCAACCAGCCCTACTCCAAGGACGACCCATGACCGCCCCTAAACTCTACCTACTTACCAACGATGATGATATTCATACCTTAAGTGATAAGTTAGAACGTGCCTTTGATACGGGCGTGGTATCACTACTACAAATCCGCCGTCAGCAGACCGCCCATGTTTTTGATTTGATTACGCTCTATCAAGAGACTGAGATGCTCATCAGTTTGGCGGACAAATACGACATTCCCACGGTCATTAATGAAAACCTAGAACTTGCCTCTCACTTTAACACAGGGCTACATCTGTCAGGGACGATGAGTGTGCGAGTGGCACGAGAGATACTGGGCGATGGCGTGCATGTCGGTCGCAGTTGTCATGGCGATGTGGCACTATTTAGAGAAGCCAAAAAACAGGGGGCAAGCTATGGGGCGATGGAGCGATGTTTGGCACGATGACCAAGCCGCTGACTAAGACCGTCAGTAGTGAGACGCTATCTCGTGCTCACAAAGTGGGCTTGCCCCTGTGTCTGATTGGCGGGATAAGTCTAAATAGCATGGACGAGCTTCGCCAAAAGGTCGGTGAGATACCCATTGATTATGTCGCTGTGACCACGGACATCCTGCACCACAGTCCTGAGATGGTTACAGCAAAATGCCAAGCATGGCGTCGCTACCTAGAAACATGGGATTGATGGTTTTAAAAAATGACATCATTATAAAAAATAACATCATTTGCTGTCATGATAACATTGAGAAAAACCAAAAAATTATGCTAAAATAGCGTTACTTTATGTCACCATTCATATCATGACCAAAAGGAAGACCCATGAGCATTACTTATCTATCTGACTTAGACGTATCGGGCAGAACCGTCCTTATCCGTGAAGATTTAAACGTGCCCATCAAAGATGGTGTCATCACCAGCGATGTCCGTTTGCAAGCCTCCCTACCTACTATCAAGGCATGTCTTGACAAAGGGGCAGGCGTGATTGTTTGTTCGCACTTAGGCAGACCCACCGAAGGCGAGAGCGAGAGCAAATATTCATTGGCTCCGATTGCTGACTATTTGGCGGATAAATTGGGCGTGAATGTGGCGTTCTCCACCGATTATCTAGATAATGGCGTGTCGGTGCAGGCAGGCGAGGTGGTGCTACTAGAAAACGTCCGTTTTAACGTGGGCGAGAAGAAAAACAGCCCTGAGCTGTCCAAACAATACGCCGACTTATGTGACATCTTTGTCATGGACGCCTTTGGCACCGCTCACCGAGCCCAAGCATCCACCGAAGGGGTGATTCGTGCATGTATCGCAGACGGCAAGCCTGTGTGTGTAGGTAACTTACTCTCTGCCGAGCTTGATGCCCTATCCAAAGCCCTAGACAATCCTGCCAAACCTGTGCTATCTATCGTGGGTGGCTCAAAGGTGTCCACCAAACTTGACGTGCTAAACAGCCTAGCTACCTTGTGCGATAGCATCCTAGTCGGTGGCGGTATCGCCAACACCTTTTTGGTGGCGAGCGGTAAAAATGTCGGTGCTTCCCTATACGAAGCCGACCTCGTGGATACCGCCCGTGACATCATGACCAAAACAAATATCCTACTACCCACTCATGTCGTGGTGGCGGATAAAGGACAGATTGATTTTGATGACTTTTTGGGTTCACTTAGCCGAGCGAGTGCCACCATCAAATCCGTGGATGAGATTGGCGAGCATGACATGATACTAGACATCGCCCCAGAGTCAGCGAGTAAGCTGGGCGAGCATATCAAATCCGCCAAAACCATTCTATTTAATGGGCCTGTGGGCGTGTTCGAAGTGGATGCATTCGGTCAAGGCACTGCCATCATCTGTCAAGCGGTGGCAGACAGCGAAGGATTTAGCATCGCTGGCGGTGGCGATACCTTGGCCGCCATTGACAAATATGGCGTGGCAGATGGTGTGGATTACCTATCCACAGGGGGCGGGGCGTTCCTAGAATTTGTTGAAGGTAAACCCCTGCCTGCCATCACCGCACTAGATACACCTTGATAAGTATCTGATTTTTATATAAAAATGATAAAATGCAACAACAACCTTTGTTAATTTTTGTTGCATTTTTTATGTTTGCCCTTGCCAAATACCATCATTCTGCTAAACTATGTTGGAGTTTAAGGCATCTTTAAATTTTGGTGTTTTTATCACTTTTAAAGATGTACTGCCATACTAATACATACTTCCTTTGGAGTGCTTTTATGAAAAAATTAATCCTAACCACGCTTGTCGCTACCCTTGCTTTGACAGCGTGTAGCAAAGAAACCAGAGATAAGGCTGCCGAGACGGCTCAGTCTGCTGCCACCGACACCGCCAATAACGCCAAAGCCGCTGCTGACACTGTGGCCGCCGAGGCCGAAGCTGCCGCCAACGCGACCGCTGAAGGCGTCTCTAATGTCGCTCATGACGTGGCAAATAATGGCGTAGAAAATGCCAAAAATACCGCCGAAGCTGCCGCAGGCGTGGTCTCTGATGCTGCTACCGCCACCGCCGATACCGTAACAGGCAACACCGCCACTGCCGAACAGCAAGCCCCCGAAGACCAAAAGTACTAATCCACCATCACCAAAGCCCCGAACATGTTCGGGGCTTTTTTGATAAAAATGAATTTACACCCAGCAAATCTGATGCTCGCCATGGGTCTGTGATGATCACCCATTTCACATCATCTTATGCCAGTTTATCAACGTTGACAAAAATCGTCACATATGACACATTAATGCCATGTCAGTGTCCATTTGTGTCAAAAATTGGCTAATATGACAAATTTTGGCAATAATTTTTGACAGGTAAAAATTTTGTCCATGTCAAAAATTGGCACATCCACCAAAATGTCAGTCCAATCTGCCAAAAAATGTCAAAAAATCCAAAACTGACAAAAATTGTCACCCAAAATTACCTGCCAGACATCAAATATGTACAAATTTTTTTGGTAAAAAAGAAAAAATTTGTACATATTTTAATTAATTTTAAAAAATAGCAAAAAATCTGCCTATTTTTTAGACAAAATTTCTAAAATTTTCTCAATTTTGCCTATTTTTTCCAAAAACAGCCCAAATCCGCCAAAAAGTTGGCACAGACAATGCAACAGTATGAGTATAAGGTTAGCAAATATGTTTAA
This sequence comes from Moraxella caprae DSM 19149, assembly GCF_000426885.1. GTDB lineage: Bacteria > Pseudomonadota > Gammaproteobacteria > Pseudomonadales > Moraxellaceae > Moraxella > Moraxella caprae. The sequence goes on from NZ_AUGF01000009.1 coordinate 97,073, forward strand.
AGTTGCTAATCAGTTAACCTAAATAAACTGGGCAATATCGCCCCTATGAACGAAGGAGTTCATTATGAACGCTCAAAAAGGTTTCACCCTTATCGAACTAATGATTGTAATCGCCATTATTGGTATCCTAGCTGCAATCGCTCTACCTGC
>NZ_AUGF01000010.1 GCF_000426885.1 Moraxella caprae DSM 19149
CCCATGTGAGAGTAGGTCATCGTCAGCACCTTATTTAGCCCCCTCTGTCATTGATAGAGGGGGTTTTGGTTTTTAAAATCGTTGAATTTGTGTATAATAGCTGACTTAACTTTACTTATATTTATGTGAGTAACTTGCTTGTGCGTAGGGTGATATTAATGGGTGGGCAAAAGGCGTTCACGTTGATTGAGTTGATGGTGGTCGTGGTTGTGATTGGTGTGATTGGTATGATTGCTTATCCTAGTGTGATGCGGGTTTTGCGGGGGATGGAAGATGATTGATGAACGCAAAAATAAATATCTGATTATCGGACAGGGCGACATCGGTCAGGCAGTTGCCGAAATGTTATCCCGAGCAGGGCATGATGTGGTGGGATTAGCACGCACTGCCAAGAGTTATGATGAGCCTGTACAATTTTGGCAAAAAGACGCAAGAATGCTCACTCAAGATGAACTTGCCCTATTTAGCCATATCGCCATTATCATCACACCAAATCGTGAGATGACCGATAGAGTACAAGCCTATCGTGAGAGTTATTTGGCAGTGTGTGAGCATATCGCAGGACTTAATCTGCCAAACCTCCACTGTGTGCTATTTGTCTCGTCCACGTCAGTATATGGCGAAAATGGAGGTGAGTGGGTGGATATTGATACGCCAACACACCCCAGTACGGATACCGCCTGCGTGCTGTTGCAAGCTGAGCAAGTGTTACAGCACACCTTTGGCGAGCGGTGTGCGATAGTCAGACCGTCTGGTATTTATCATGAAAAGAGTGTGCGAATGAAACGCCTTGCCCAGTCTGCCCATATCGATGGCGTACCGTCCGCCCATTATACCAATCGTATTCATCGTGATGATTTGACACAGGTGATTTGTCAGGTATTAACTCTGAGTGCCGTCAAGCCTGTGTATTTGGTAAGTGATTGTAAGCCTGTTACCAGTTTTGAAGTGATAAACTTTTTGTGTCAAAAATATGAGTATCTCTCGCCAAAGATTATTCACACTACGCCCACAGGCAAACGCATTCGAGGTAATGTGGATGATTGGCTTGTTTTTAAAGATTATCAGATGGGTTATGGGTGTTAGTTAATTGATGGGGTGTATAAAAAGGAGTGAATGTTATCACTCCTTTTTTGTGGTTCTATGATATCAATGGCTATTAACAGGCACTAAGCTCGTCGTCCCATCAGAATTTTGTATGCGACGATAAACGACACCGCCATGAGAAACATTGCCATAAGAACTTTGACTAACCGACCCCCGAGAGATACTAAATGATGAGTTTGGGTTTTGGGGCAGGTTTAGGCTGTCTTGGCGGATTTGTACTGTGCCTGTTTGATTGCCGTAATTCACACTTTGTGTGGGGCTGGACACGGGCGGATAGGTTGGGCTGACATTGCCAGTATTGCCCATGATGAGACGATAGAACTTTTGCCCTGCACGTCCGTCAGCAGGCACGCCCATTTTACGCTGATAATCCCTGATGGCAATGCGAGTGTTGTCACCGATAATGCCATCAACATTACCAATGTTATAGCCGTTATTAATGAGTGCTTGCTGAATTTCTTTGGCTTCGCGACGACTGATGCCAGGGTCATCGGTCGGCCAAGGGGTGGCAAAATTAACATTGGTGTCGTTATTTTCAATCAAGGTAGAAAGATGAGCGATGGCAAGGGCATAGTTTTCAGAAGCATTGTAAGAATAGAACGTATCAAAGTTCTTACCCACTAAGAAAGCCGGCCCTTGTCGCCCAGCAGGTAGCAGTAGTCCTGCTGATGCTATGTTGTTCGGTAGGGGGCGACCGTCGGGTAGGGTGATGCCCATGTTTTGCCAATGACTGATGGATTTTTTGTTGGTGCGACCACTTGACCCTGAATAGCCATTTAGTTTGACTTCATAACCCCAAGGCTCGCCAGTGCGATAGCCTTTTTTGGCAAGAAAGTTGGCGGTACTCGCCAAAGCGTCCGCCTTGGAATTGACAAGGTCTTTACGTCCGTCGTTGTCAAAATCTACCGCCAACTCCAAAAAGGTGCTAGGCATGAACTGAGTCTGACCAAATGCTCCTGCCCATGAGCCTGTCATGTCCTGTGGGCGAATGTCGCCATTTTGGACGATGCGTAAGGCACTGGCATATTCGCCACGAAAATATGATTGGCGACGGTCAAAGCAAGACAACGTGGCAAGGCTGGTAAACAAATCCTTTTTCCCAAGGGTCTGCCCAAAATTACTCTCAACACCCCACACGCCAAGCACATGTTCGGGCTTGACCCCGTAGCGGTTTTCAATGCGTCTTAGTACGTCCGCCATCTCGTGTTTGGCACGCAGACCATCCGCCACACGCTCGCTATCAACCAGTGAGGCGTGATAGTCCCATGCGTCTTTTTTGAATTCAGGCTGATAGTTGAGTGAGCGAATCACCGTTGGGTCAGGGCTACTCGGTCGGTACTGCTCAAAGGTGCTGGCGACACCACGAAAGTTACTGTTGTTTTTTAGGGTGTTTAGACATTGGTCAAAATGGCTTTGGGATAGGGTGGGTAGGTCGTTGGCATGAGCAGTGCTGATGGTTGTCAAAGCAATAATGCTAAGTGCTAGGGGTTTAAAATAGGTCATAGGAGTATCCGATAAATTTTGGGTCTGGAAGTTGTTAGGGCGTGTTGAACATTGATAGAATTGTTTTAAAATCAAGATGAAAATTTGACAATCTTAATCAATTTTTGCATGAAAAATGGCTATCCGACCACTTAATCGTGTAAATTTTCAAGATTTTACCTTAATTTCTTTAAATTAAGTGGTCGAATTATTTTTCATCGTCAAAATCCTTGTTGGTATTTCAATATCAACTGCGGATTTTTCCTTGAAAAATGGGCGATTTTTTCATTTTTCATTGTAAATACCGAAGTTCAACACGCCCCAGACATCTTTATGAGATAAACTAAAAATAAACCCTTGTACTTATAAATACTGGGGTTGAAATTTTAAAAAATCCGCAAAAATTGGGGTTTGAAAAGAAATCTATTTTAAAAAACTAATTAAAAACAAATATAATACGACATTATCCTATCATAACCGATTTTGTCATGATAAAAAAGTGCTTTTTGGTAACTGGGATTACTTACTCTTTGTGGTTTATTTTTATGTTGAAAAATATCGCCATTTTGTGATTTTCATTACATATACCAAAGGTAGGCAAGCCCTAAAAATTAATCATCAATGGGTGACACCCCTTAAGATGACTTGTCCAAAAACTCATCGCCTGTTACCACAAGCTCTTCATGTTGCACAGTGCCGCTGATCGTTTTGCTGATATTTTGGCTGTATTTGTGTAGGTTGATCTCTTCGGCGACATGAGTCTCTTTGCTTAGCTTTGCTACTTCTTTGCTGATTAAAATCTCCACAGGCTCGCTCATGGGCGTGCCATTCATGAGTACAGTGGCAGGCGTGTCATCATCTGCCATGACTGTATCTGCCAGTGCCATTAAATTATCATTGACAATCCGAATGCTAAGATACTCTTCGGTCAGCTCCACAGGAACATTGACCGTCTTAGTGCGGACGACTTTTTCAAGGATAACTTTGCCTACTTGCATTTTTTGGGTATCAACAACCAACCGCTCAGCGAGTAACTCTAGGGTTTGTGGATTATCAAATGTGGTGACGTCATCACGCTTATCTTTAGGGTTTGACATACATTGTCCTTAATTTTAACAAATTTGTAGATTTTTAAGTTTTGGTTTAAAAGTTGAAAATTGGGCATGGTGGTTATTCTAATACATGTCAATTTAGCAAAGATAAATTTAAAAAATTCATTGAATAAACATGAATTTAACCATCAAAACACCAATCAATAACGCCAAAACCCAAAAAAGCCAGAGCATTGCCCTGACTTTTTGGCGGTGGTCGGATTACAGACCACGAGCACGGCGAACTTCGTCGGCGGTAATGCCTTCATAGTTAACCACGTTGCCTTCACGATCAACTATGTTACCTAGGTCGTCCACGTTTAGCTCTTCACGCTGAATGGTTTCCAAAATGGTCTCGGTGCGAGTGCCAGTGGTCTTGCCTAGCGTTACTTCTTCGGTAACAAAGGTGTCTTTGCTCACATTAGCACGCTCTGCTTCTAGCTCAACGCTTACGGTGGCAACCCCAGCATCATCACCGATACGACGGTCAGTTGGGCGGTTTACGGCAGTACGCTCGATATGGGCGTGCTCTTCTTGTAGCTCAACTTCAACACGTTGCTCCTCGCTTACCACACGTTTACCAATACTTGCCACGCCAGAGACGATACGGTCTTTATTCACAGACAGACGCTCTTCGAGCAACTCTAGAGTGTTGGGTGCGGTGTAGTGGTTTTCGGTCAGCTCAACACGGCTCTCGGCAGGCAGTGTCTCGGCAGCGAAAAACTCACGGTCTTTGGCATATTGTTCTTGGTAGTTATAGACATAATCACGGTCGTAGGCTTCCATAACTTCTGCTTGGTCTTTGGTTAGGCTATCAAAGTACACATCATCGCCAACAATGCGAGATAGACCCGCTGGGATAAGCACTTCTTTTGAGCTGAACCAACCGCCTACATCAACGATAAGATAACGCACACGTCCTGTTTCTACTTCTACAAGGGCATCTTCTACTTTACCGATTTTCTCTTCGCCAAGGCCATAAGCGGTTTTCCCTGCTGGGTTGTAGTAGTCTGCACCCAATACTTCACGCTCGGTGGCTTCAATGTCTTGTAAACGAACTAAACGGCTCATATGTTTCTCCTAAGTGATATTAATAAATGCCTTATGGCAACTTACAAGTGCTTCATGTGCTTGACTTGATGGGTGTATTGTAGGGATGTTTTGACATGAAAAATAGGATAAGTTGGTAAAAAATAGGGGTTTTTCACGTGTGTTTGGTTCGCCAAATGTAAGACTTGGTAACTTTATGTAAACTGTAAAAAATTGTGTTGTCTTGTGTTATGGCTGGGTAATTTTTCATTAAATGGTCATTCAATTTTCATAAAAAAAATGGTAGATTATTTTTTAAATTATCTTAATATAGATGAAAATTAACATAAATTATTGATTTTTATAAAAATAAAATAATTAGGGCGTGCCTGCCTTTGGTATTTGCAATGAAAAGTGAGAAAATTAGCCATTTTTCATGCAAAAATGGATTAAGGTGTTAAATTTTCATCTTGCTTTGTAAAAATGTTATTAATGGCAGGCACGCCCTAATCATATCAATAAAAATACCGATGATGAGTGCATTGACATTAAAAATCGCCAAATTCCCAAAAATCGGCTATACTAACCCCATCAATAACCACCAAAAACCAAACAACAAGAGAGAAAACCATGAGCCAACGCTTACAACGCCTAGCCGACCAGATTCAGCGTACCTTGTCGGTGCTTATCCGTGATGAGATTAACGACCCACGCCTGACGGGATTTGTTACCATTTCTAGCGTAAAAGTTAGCCCCGATTTGGGTTATGCTGATGTTTATGTCACCATTTTGGAGCCGTCCAAAAACGGCGATACGGACGGTGGCATGAACATTGATGCTCACCGTGAGAGCCTGCAAGTGTTAAAAAACGCATCAGGCTTTTTGCGTACCGAGCTGTCCGCCACCATGAAAACCCGCACCACGCCACGCCTACGTTTTCATTATGATGAAGTTACCGCTCACGGCAACCACATGATGAATCTGGTGAATGAAGCCATGAAAAAAACGGGCGAGAGCAGTACCAATGACGTGGATAACAGCTAATGGCAAAAAAGATTGTCTCTGGGGTGTTACTCTTAGATAAGCCAAGCGGTATCAGTTCGCATTCGGCTCTTGCCCAAGCCAAACGCCTGTTTATGTCATCAGATTTTGACAGCAAAAAAGCAGGTCATACAGGCACGCTTGACCCCATGGCGACAGGGCTTTTGCCGATTTGTTTAGGGGATGCGACCAAATTTAGTTCTTTTGGGCTAGACGCCGATAAGGGCTACACCGCCATTATCAAACTTGGCGAGCAGACCGACACAGGCGACAAAGAAGGGCAAATCATCGCCCAAAAAAATGTGCCAACCTTTGACGAGCAGGGGCTTGATGAATTGGCTTGCGATTTATTGGGCGAACAACAACAAACCCCGCCCATGTACTCCGCCCTAAAAAAAGACGGCAAAAAACTCTACGAATACGCCCGAGATGGCATTGAGATAGAGCGAGCTCCACGCCCCATTGTCATTCATCATTTGGCTTTAAATAAATTAAGCAATGATGAAATCGCCCTTGATGTCATCTGCTCCAAAGGCACTTATGTGCGAGTGCTGGGCGAGACGGTAGCCGAGCGTCTTGGCACGGTGGGGCATTTGACCGCTTTGCACCGCACCAGTACGGGCGGATTTGACGTGGCAGATGCCATCAGTCTTGATGATTTGGCGGATTTGTCATTTGATGAGCGATTTGGCAAGCTATTACCCGTTGATGTATTGCTTAATCATTTACCTATTGTTAAACTCACCACAGACGAAACGGCACGCATTAAAATGGGGCAACGGCTAAATATCAAAGACCGCCTTGATGATGTAAGCTTTACTGATGATACCGCACAAATTCGGCTATATCATGATGACGACTTTTTAGGGCTTGGGCAAGTGGCGATGAGTGGGCGACTGCAACCTGTCAAAGTGGTGCAGGGCTGATTTGTGGCGTTTTTGTAATGGATAAAGATTTTTACTTGCTTAAATGACAAAAGCTGTTACAATTAACTTGCTTTGTGATTTGGCAATATGCCCTATCAACACGCCCTATCATAAAGTGTGTTTTTAACTTTTAAGGAACGTATGATGAAAAAACTACTTTTAGCTACCCTATTGGCAAGCACTTCAACATTGGCAATGGCTCAAATCGGTACTGACGGTCTGTATGTACAGGGTAATGTTGGCGTATCAAAACTAGAAGCCAAAGTAGATGGCGAAAAACTCAAAGACAACGGCGCTGGTTATACTGTTGCAGTTGGTAAAGACATGGGGGCGGTACGTTATCAAGCAGATTACACCAACTTTGGTAAAATCAAAGAAAATGGCTCAGAAGGCGAGCGTGGCACTGCTAGCTATGCAGAGTGGAAAGGTACGATGAAAGCACAGTCATTGGGTCTATCTGCCATTTATGATTTTAACACCACGGCAGGGCTAACCCCTTATGCAGGCGTGCGTGTCGGCATTAATCAGCTAAAAGCTGATTACCATGATGTATCTACTGCAATATCAGCAACGGGTCAGTTGACAGATATCACTGATAATTCATCAGTGAAAAAAACCAAAGTAGGTGCAGGTGTGCTTGCAGGTGTGCAATATGCCTTTAACCCACAAATGGCATTAGATGTGGGCGTAGAATACAACCACTTAGGCAAAGTTGATGATACAAAAATGAATCAATACGGTGCCAAAGTCGGTCTGCGTTATAATTTCTAATCTGTTTAAGATTGGCAAAATCCCTTGTTCTCCACGCAGGGGATTTTGATTTTTAGGGTGTGTCCTAATGCTTTTTTAAAATTTTTATGCTATAATGGCAAAATTGCCCTATCTATGGGGATAGGGCTTAGGCAAACCTTAGCAATGCAATGTTTGCCTGTATGTATCCGCATTGCGTATTTTAAGGATTAGTTATGCTAACCAACCAACAACGTTTCGATATCATCGCCAAATTCAAACGTGGCGAAAACGACACTGGCAGCCCAGAAGTGCAAGTGGCTCTATTGACCGCTCGTATCAACGACCTACAAGACCACTTCAAAGCCCACAAAGCTGACCATCACAGTCGCCGTGGTCTTATCCGTATGGTAAACCAACGCCGTAAATTGCTAGACTACCTAAAAGGCAAAGATCTAGACCGCTACACCGCTCTTATCGGTGAGCTTGGACTACGCCGTTAATTTCAAATTAGGCTGTCTAATTTTGTCAAAAACGGTGTGCGTTTGCGTGCCGTTTTTGTTGTTTTAAGTTTATAAATTGTTGATTAAGGGTGAGATTTAGAACTCTAAGAGATATTTTTTGTATTTTTAAATGAAATTAGTGGGACATAGGGCGTGTTCAACACGCCCCTACAAAATCTGTGATTTTATGATAAAAATGTAAGGTTAAAAATACCATTATTAAAAACATCTCTTAGGGCTTTAAATCATCTTATCAATGAAAAACCCAATCATGTAAGGAAAACCTATGTTTAATATCATTCGTCAAGAATTTCAATATGGCAATCAGCAAGTTGTCCTAGAAACAGGGCGTGTCGCTCGCCAAGCCAACAGCGTGCTTGTGCATATGGGCGATGTGTCGGTACTGGTGGCGGTTGTGGTGCGTCCCGAAGCTGTGGCAGGGCAAAACTTTTTCCCACTCACCGTAAACTACCAAGAAAAAATGTACGCTTCGGGTAAAATCCCAGGGGGCTATGGCAAGCGTGAAGGTCGTGCGTCAGAATTTGAAACTTTGACTTCTCGTCTGATTGACCGTCCAATCCGTCCGCTATTCCCAGAAGGGTATTTTAACGAAATCCAAGTAACGGCAACGGTTATCTCATCGGGCAAAACCCAAGATGCCGACATTGCAGCGATGATTGGTGCGTCTGCGGCGTTGGCAATCTCCCCTGCCCCATTTAGCGGCCCTATCGGAGCAGCTCGTGTGGGCTTTATCGGTAATGAATATATCCTAAATCCAAGCCTTGCCCAGATGAAAGACAGCTCGCTTGACCTAGTGGTGGCCGGTACCAAATCTGCCGTGCTGATGGTAGAATCCGAAGCGGACGAACTCTCCGAAGACCAAATGCTCGGTGCGGTGCTGTACGGACACGCCCAACAGCAGATTGTCATTGATAACATCAATGCCTTTGCCCAAGCTGTTGGCAATGCCAAAGCCGAATTTGTCGCCCCTACGATTAACGAAGAGCTAAACAATCAGCTTAAAGAGCAGTTCACCGCCAAGGTGAGCGAGGCGTACACCATCACTGTTAAGCAAGATCGCTATGCACGTCTAGACGAACTAAAAGATGAAGCATTGGCTCTAGCAGGCGATGAGACAGCAGAAGACTATGCCGACAAAGTCGCTCAAATCAAAGAGCTGTTTGAAACCCTAAAATACCGCACCGTGCGTGATAATATCCTATCAGGCAAGCCCCGTATTGATGGACGTGATTTGGAGACCGTGCGAGCACTCGATATCCAAGTGGGCGTGTTGCCTTATACGCATGGTTCTGCCCTGTTTACCCGTGGCGAGACCCAAGCTCTTGTAACCACCACGCTAGGCACTAGCCGTGATGTGAACTTGGTGGATACGCTGTCAGGCACCAAGCAAGACCACTTTATGCTACATTATAATTTCCCACATTATTCGGTGGGCGAGACAGGTCGTGAAGGTGGCCCAAAACGCCGTGAAATCGGGCATGGTCGTCTGGCTCGCCGTGGCGTGCAAGCGGTATTGCCTAAGGCGGAGCGTTTCCCTTATACCATTCGTGTGGTGTCGGACATTACCGAGTCTAATGGTTCAAGCTCTATGGCGAGCGTGTGCGGTGCGTCGTTGTCGCTTATGGATGCAGGCGTGCCACTAAAAGCCCCTGTGGCAGGTATCGCGATGGGTCTCGTTAAAGAAGGCGAGAGATTCGCGGTATTGTCAGACATTCTAGGTGATGAAGACCATTTGGGCGACATGGACTTTAAAGTGGCAGGTTCGGTCAATGGTATCACCGCCCTACAAATGGATATTAAGATTGAAGGCATTACCGCCGACATCATGGAGCAAGCTCTAAAACAAGCGCATGCAGGGCGTATCCACATTCTAAATGCCATGAACGAAGTGATCGCCACGTCTCGCACCGAGATTAACGCTCATGCTCCAAACTATGCCACCATTGAGATTAACCCTGAAAAAATCCGTGATGTGATTGGTAAAGGCGGTGCAACCATTCGTGCCTTGACCGAAGAGACAGGGGCGACTGTGGACATTGACGACAACGGTACAATTCGTATCTTTGGCGAATCTAAAGCATCTACCCGTGCCGCCATTGCCAAAATCGAAGCCATCACCGCCGAAGTGGAAGTGGGTACGGTCTATACAGGGACGGTGGCTCGCATTGTGGAGTTTGGGGCGTTTGTTACCATTTTACCGGGTACGGACGGCTTGGTGCATATCAGCCAAATCTCTGATGAGCGTGTTGAGAATGTAACCGACCACCTAAAAGAAGGTCAAACTGTTAAAGTTCAAGTCCAAGACATCGACAATCGTGGACGCATCAAGCTGACGATGAAAGGCATTGAGCAGTAATTGCTTGACTGGTGTAAAACCGCTCCAAATGGGGCGGTTTTTGTAAATGAACTCTCTTGGTCAGAAAAAAATATAAGACTTTTATTAATGATGAATGCATAGGGTGTTCTTAAGTAATAATCGGAGTTTACAGTGTTGGATCAATCAATTAATCTTGACAGCTTAAAGTTTGTATTAAATGATTATGAGAAAAACTTCTTATTTAAGGACTATTTTCAGCATGGTGAAGATGAGATATTATTGGAACTAATCAATGATTATAGAACAAATACACCAATAAGAGCGCCAATTAAAGGAAGTTTAAAGGGAAAATCTGTTTATAGTTACTATAACCTGCGAGAATATCTATTTCAAAAAAGATTTATAACTTCTTTTAAATCCATCAATAAAATATCTCAACAAAATCGCAACGAGATCGTTTTATCTATTATGGCATTAATACAAGAGCACAAGCCTTATAATATTCTAAGATTGGATATTAAGAGTTTTTATGAATCGATAGATAGAACTAATTTATTAGATAAAATTAAAAGGGATAAAATTTACTCTTTTGACACGGTAAAGATTTTAGAAAGTTTTTTTGAGTGTTTTGAAAGAGAGGGAATTTATGGGTTGCCAAGAGGTTTGCCCATGAGTGCTATTTTGGCAGAATATTATATGAGAAATTTTGACAAAGCATGTAAGAGAATGGATGGTGTATTTTTTTATGCTAGATTTGTTGATGATATTATTATTTTTACTACAAATCAAGACTTGAAAGAATGTGATTTGCAAGATAAATTGCCAGAAGGCTTACAATTTAATACTAAAAAAAGCAAAATTATTAAATTTTATATTAATAATAATGCTACACCCATAAAAGAATATTTTTCATATTTAGGTTACCAGTTTTATATTGATTATACAAAAAAAGAGGTTAATTTTTATGTAGATATTGCACCAGAAAAAATCAAGAAAATAAAGACAAGAATAGTTAAGTCTTTTTTAGATTACAATAGAAATAAAAATTTTATTTTATTGTTAAAGAGAATAAAATTTTTAACAAATAATTATTTTATTTATAATAAAAATCGCGATACCAAAATCAAAAGTGGTATTTACTACAATTATAAATATATAACCATTGAAAAAATAGATGAAGGTAGATTAAGCCTTTATGACTTAGATAAATTTTTACAATCCATCATTTTTAGCATAAAATTACAAAAGGATATTCTTGGCTGTGAGCATTTGTTATCTAATGATAAAAAAGTGCAGCTATCCAAGTATAAGTTTATTAACGGTTTTAAGGATAAAAAATTTCAAAAATTCTCTCGAAATCCAAAAGAATTTAAGCAAATCAATCGTTGTTGGAGTTATTAAAATGAGTAAATCAAAAAAGAGTAAAATATTACTTTCTTCGGATGATTTTTATAGAGTTCTAATTACAGATACTCAGCCTTATCATATGCCTATTATTTTTAATAATTATGGTTTGTATAATGCGATAGATAAAAGCAAAAAATCAATTGATTTTTATGAGATTTTTATTAAAGACTTGGGATTGACCAATGTAAATTCTAGTGATTTTTTAAATAATAAATATACCATACCATTTGAGTATCAAATTTCAAAAAATATACATTCTTTTCGCTCGTTAAAATTAATTCATCCACTTGATCAACTTAGATTTGTTGATTTTTATAGAAAATTTTATACTATCATTTTATATAATTGTGGTCGTAGTGAGTTTTCCTTGCGTTATCCAAGCAAGGTAAACAGTGCTGTTTTTCGATTAAAAAATGATGATATTTATCAAAAATTAATGAGTGAGGATGATTTGGATGAATGTCAATCAAATGAGCATAAAGTAGATATTGAAAATAACAATCAAGAATTTGCATCATCATTTTTTTCATATAAAAAGTTTGAGTTTAATTACAAATTTTATGACTCTGTTGATTTTTTGCGACTGGAGAAAAAATTTGTTTATTTAGTTATGCTAGATGTTGCTCATTGTTTTGATTCTATTTATACACATAGCATCTCTTGGGCAATTAAAGGCAAGAAATATATAAAAGATAACCTAAATAAACCAAAAGAAAATTCTTTTGAGGATGGTTTTGACAATTTAATGCAATCTATAAATTACAATGAGACAAATGGTATTGTGATAGGTGCTGAGTTTTCTAGAATATTTGCCGAATTAATTTTTCAAAGAATTGACTTTGAAATCCAAAAAGAACTAGAGAAAAAGTATCAAATAAAACATAATGAGCATTATGCCATAAGAAGATATGTTGATGATTATTGCATATTTTTCAAAGAAAAGGAGGATGAAGATAAAATTTTGGAGGTAATTTCTAATAAATTAAAGTCTTATAATTTATCTCTAAATATGGCTAAGACAAAGTATTTCCAAAGACCATTTATTACTCAAAGAAGTCGTAATATTGCAGAGATTCGCCGTTTTTTATTATCTAAAATGAGTGAAATTATTTATTTAAAAAATGATGAAAATGGTAAGTGTTATTTTTTAGATGGAAATAAATTAAAGAATCCACAGCATAGAGCCAATGAATTTATTAGAGAAATAAAAAGTTATTGGAATATCAATGATGATTTGAACTCTGGGTTTTCTGGGTATGTCATAAAAGCATTTTTATCCCAAATTTTGAAATTTATACGCTATAGCGATAGTATTTTAAATGATGAGAAAAATAACTGCAATCCTGTTATAAATTTTCTCTTATTTATGTTTGAGGTATCATTATATTGTTTTACAATAGATCCAAATGTCAGTAATTCAATTGAGTTTTCAAAAATTGTTATTTTTATTGATAGATTGATTGGAAACAATCAACTTTTATCTAATTATCAAGAGCGATTTAGGTATACCGCTAGAAATTCATTGTTAGAACTTTTGGATAATGAGTTGTCCAATCAAAAAGCAACATTGATAGAAAGATTGAATATTTTATTGACTTACTGTGAAATATCAGAAAGTGAAATTGAGAATGATAATGTCAAGAAATATTTATTTGGTATAAATGGTGATGAATATAATTATTTTAGTCTCATTGTTGCATTATTTATATTTAAAAACAAAGATTACTATCATTTGCCTAAAAATGAAGTTGTTAATAAGATTAAGGATAAGATTGCCGAAAATCCGATAAAAGCTCATTCTGAAACTTTTCATTTATATCTTGATTGTATGAGTTGTCCATATCTAAACGACAATGAAAAAATAGAAATAACAAAGATATTTTTACCAACATTAAATTGCAACGACAATGCACAAAAAATTGTAAGTAAGTTAAAGAAATACAGCTGGTTTGTTGATTGGAAGAATATTGATTTTTTAAGATATTTAAAGAAAAAGCAATTGAGAAATGCTTACTGATATGCTATAATACCAATGTCTTATCTACTGATATTCTATCTCTTAGCGATACTAATGGTGCTTTCAGAGCTCATAGTGTCACTAAAAGCAATACTTGTTTAATTTCAAGAGTGCTATGCACACACACCATAATATAGTAGGTAAGACATTTTATTTTTTAATTATTGATAAATTGTATTTTATACAAAAAATTAATTTGTAATATTTCTCAAATTCCCTCTTGTCTGACTCTCCAACCTATCATAAAAATAATCCGTCAAATAAACCCTATCTTTTTGATAAAATCCCTTTAATACCGCCTTTCTTTTAAAATGATAAATCAGTCCATTTACCCACGCATATTCTTGCCTGATTTGATGATTATATTCATCAAATCTATCAAGATCACTTCCCAATATCGCCAAATCAATATCCAATAAATAATCCAAATCTGCCTTATCATCGCCCGTTAAAGGATTGATATGGTCTTTGGTGGCAAGAATATAACGCTCAGTAATACCAATATCTGTATCGGATAATATGCCTTGTAATTCATCTTTCATCATGACCGAACTGTCATATTCATTGGTGGGGCTTTTGGGATTATAAATTACGTCATGATAAAAAAGGGCAATGGCAACCAAATCGGGACGATATAAATTATCTTTTATTTCATCAAACCACATAAAACATTCAGATAAATGGGTGAGATTATGATAATGACGGTGGGGCTGTTGGTAGTGGGTGATGAGATTGTCAAAAAGGGTTTGATGACCGTGAGAAAATATAAACTGCCAATGAGAATTTAGATAATTTATCATATCATACACCAAAAACTAAGCCGTTTGATGAAGCAAACGACTTAGTATAGCATAATTACGCTTGAGTACCGTACACTTTACGAATCACTCGCTTAAAATAAGCAAAGGCATCATCTGCCCCTTTCATGGCAGATTGTTTATCATCATCACTTAAAGGCAAGGCATTGATTTTGGCTTTGGTGGCACGCCAATGAGGCATACGTCCGTCTGCATGGGCTGCCAGATGAGACGCACCGAATTCATCGGACAGGTCAATTTTGCCTGCTTCTTTGTATAAAATCGCCGCCCCCACGTTCGAGCCCTCCACGCAGTAAAGCCAGCCGATAGCCTCAGCGTCCGTGAATGTGGGCGTTTCGACATCTTTGCCGAAGGGTTCTACCTGTAAATCCTTCATGTCTGATTTGACACGGTCAAGGCGAGCAAGCTCTGCCAAACCCTCAATTTGACTTGCTAGTTTTGTGTCATGATAAATGGGGTTTACGGTGCTGTGAAACTCATATTGGGCTTGCAAAAATTTGCGGTAGTTGTCATGACTGGCAAAGGGCTCCATACTCATGACAAGGTTGTCCACGGCATCGTGGGTGGTGCGTGAATGCTCTTTTAGGGCTTCGGTTAGGGTAAGTTCGCTCATAAATCACCTGTGTGAAACACATGTTAAAAACATATTAAAAACCGATATAAGATAACCTATTTTTATCAATTTGTAAATAAAAAAATAATAATCATTTATGTTTACAAACATGCCTTATTTATGCTATGCTGTATCGCCCTATAAAGGTGGGTGATTTTTATTTTCAATATTTTAAATCTCGCCCTGATCGCCAAAGTGCTATAATAGGGCTTTTATGGCAAGATGAGCCTGCCTACCGTCTTGTCGATAGCAGGTACAAGCCTGCCTTGATTGTTGTATTGCCATGTCCGACCACACTGACCCTGATTATACCGACCCCGACCATACCCCATCATCACAACTGCCCAAACACGACCTGCATCAGAATGTCTTACTGCGTTGGGCGTTTTTTATCATGGGGTTTATTTTTGTGGGGCTTGGGATTTTGGGGGCGATACTACCCGGTATGCCGACCACGGTGTTTATCCTGCTGGCAGGTTACTGCTGGGCGAAAAGCTCTCGGCAGTTTCATGACTGGCTCATCAGGCACAAGATTTTTGGTAAAATGCTCATCGATTGGGAAGAGCGACGTGCCATGCCACGCTTTGCCAAATATTTGGCGTGGGGCATGATGACGGCATCCAGTGCGTTTTTGTTTTGGCGACTGCCTGCCGATAAGCTGTGGGTGGCGGTGCTGACAAGCATACTTTGTCTGGCGACCGCCATTTGGATGTATCGCTTGCCTGACGCTTAGTATGCCTGACGCCCTGTCCTGTGGTTATTTTATGCTATAATGTTTACCAACCAGAAAGCACGGATAAGCCATCATGGACAGATTTAATTTCAACTTCGCCCCCTACAACACCCTAAACCCCGCCGAACAAAAACTTTTGCAAAAACACCTGCAAATCGTCTTTTTTGACGACAACGTCCCGATTATCACTGCAGGCGAGCCGATGGACGCTCTGTATGTCGTCATCAAAGGTATGGTCAAAGAACTTGGCGATGATGGCGACGTGGTGGCTTTGTACCGCACCAATGACAGCTTTGAGGCTCGTGCTATGTTTGAGGCAACTTCCGCCCACAGCTTTATTTCTGCCGAGCAGTCTTTGGTGTATGCCATTCCTAAGTCTTTGATTTTACAATTAGTTGGCTCAAATGCCCGCTTTGGGGCATACTTTTATACGGGCATTGCCGAACGCTTTAACAGCCTTGCCCCCCAAGAAAATCAAGAAATTTCAGGACTGTTTCACGCCAAAGTCGCTGACGCTTACCACCACAGCACCCTAAGCGTTGATGGTGGGCTGACCCTTGCCGAACTTGCTCGCCTGATGCGTGATAACAAAAGCAAATCGGTGCTGGTCAATTATGACAACAAAATCGGACTGATTACCGAATCGGTATTTCGTGATGTCATCGCAGGTGGGGCAAGGACGGACGACCCGATTCACACCTATGCCAATTTTGACATTGTGGGCATTGATGGCGAAGATTTTTTGTTCAATGCCCTGCTTATGATGATGAGTCGCCGTATTCAACGCCTTGCTGTCAAGGACAATGGACGCATTGTCGGACTGCTTGAACAAATGGACATTTTGGCGTATCTGTCCAGCCACAGTCATTTGGTTGCCGAACGCCTACACCGTGCCGATACTTTGTCTGAGCTTGCTCAAATCGCCCAGCAAATGACCGATTCGGTGTCGTCCCTGCAAGCAGGCGGTATGAGTGCCCTGCAGCTTGCCAAACTCATGCAGGTGCTAAATGGGCAACTGTTTGAAAAGGCGTGGGGGCTGATTGCACCGCCTGACATGGTCGCCAAGACGTGCCTTATTGTCATGGGGTCTGAGGGGCGTGGCGAGCAGGTATTAAAAACCGACCA
Source organism: Moraxella caprae DSM 19149 (assembly GCF_000426885.1). Taxonomy (GTDB): domain Bacteria; phylum Pseudomonadota; class Gammaproteobacteria; order Pseudomonadales; family Moraxellaceae; genus Moraxella; species Moraxella caprae. Next base: position 16,960 of record NZ_AUGF01000010.1, read on the forward strand.
AGACAACGCCCTAATCGCCGATGATGATGTGGACATGACCGCCTTACATGAATATGCCGTAAAGTTCTCGGACACGCTTGCCAAGTTTGGCTATCCGCCCTGTGCAGGCGGGATTATGGTGTCCAATGCCAAATGGTGCCAGACGGTGAGCGACTTCAAACGCACGGTCGCCCATTGGTGCAAAAGTGCCGATGGCGAGAGTCTGATGGATATGGCGATATTTTTGGATGCACGGACGGTGGCAGGCAAGGCGGATTTGCTTGATGAAGTCAAACACCATCTGAACGCCCATTTGGATAAAGACGTGGGCATGCAGATGAATTTTGCACGTGCGATCATGCAGTTTGACGAACACAATCGGGGCTTTTTTGCCAAGATTTTGGGTAAGGGTGAAACACACAAAATGGACATCAAAAAAATGGGGTTATTCCCTGTGGTGCATGGCGTGCGTGCGTTGGCATTAAAGGCAAGGATAGACGAGACAAGCACTTTTGAGCGACTTCTTGCCCTAAAAAATCAAGGCGTTATCAGCGAACAACTTGCCAAAGACACGGCAGATGCGTTGGCGTATTTGATGAATTTACGCCTAAAAGCGGGGCTGTTTTATGTGCGAAATGGCGAGCCGATTAGCCCCAATCAGGTGGATACCGAGCTACTTTCTACCTTGGAGCGTGATTTGTTAAAAGATGCGTTGGCAGTGGTCAAACGCTTTAAACATGAAGTCAAATCGCAGTTTGGACTGCATAATGTGTGATGATAAATTGACACAAGCGCTCATCTAAATACAACACACAGGCAGGGCGGGCTATTATCCGTCCTAACCATGCCTTTAAAATAACATCTTTAACATCATTTTTTGGGCTGTATTACCACCGGCAACACCAAACCACGCCCGAACTCATCGGCAAAGACATAATCAAACTTATCCGCCACGACATCAGGGGTGGTCGTGATGACGAGCGTCATGTCTGCCCCATCGGTGAGCTGATGGGCGATGTATTTGCCGTCTCTTAATTGGTCTAGGATTTTGCTTAGCACTTCGGGGCTTGCCATGGCGATGACCATGCTGTGTTGGGCTTGTTTGTCCGTGATGTTATAGGCTTTGGCGTAGTTTTTGACCGCCATGCTGTCAAGGGCGAGCGGATATTCATACGTTGCCGTGTCTGCCTTAGGTGAGTCGGTGAGAATGTGGGTCTTGTCAAGGGCGATTTTGCCATCAGCGGTGGTTAGTGGCTGTACATCAGGCAAGGCGGACGGGTCGGATGTGCTAAGCTCGCTGGCAAGGGCTTGTAGGTCGTGGGGGTTCTCGGGGGTGGACGGCTTGCTCGGTTGCTCGACAGGCGACTGACTTGTGGCAGGGGCAAAGTTATGCTCGGTGGCGGATTTGTCGCAGGCACACAGGGTAAGCATGGCGACCAAAAGGGGGATGTATTTCATGATAATCCTTAGTGGTTAAAGCGGTTTGTCTTGGTGGGGTCAACTGATAGACTGCTCACGGTAGCAGGTGTTGTGCCTGTATGCTCGGCAAGGGTTTTAAGCGGTAGAGTGCGGTCGTCTTGGAGTAGGTTTAGCAGGGTTTTGTCGGTGTCATCTGTGTTTTGAGTCATGATTGGCAAGCAAAATTTTGGGTAAATTTTATCAAAACCAGTCAATATTTGCAAAAATTCGTCATGATGATAAAGTTTAAAAATTTTATCAAAAAACCTTTTATAATACATCATCTTTTACCAGCACACCAACCAAGTCATGAACCTTGTCCTACCACGCCAATTTGCCCCACCCAAAAACACCTTTGCCTTAGGCGTAATTCTTGCCATTTTGTCCAATGTCATGTTTGCGATGGTCTATGCTTATGGCAAGTGGCTACCGCCTTTGACAGGGACGGCGGTGTTTTTGTGGCGAATGGTCATGATGTGGGGGTGTTTGGTGGCACTCATCAGCGTGCTTGGCAAATGGGGATTTGTGTTGGGCGGATTGTCTCGGGTCAAGGGGATTCGGGGTTGGGTGTGGCTACTCGCCCCCACGCCAATTTTCGCCAGTCAGTTGTGGCTGTTTATCTATGCACCCCTAAACGGTCATGGCGTGGCGGTGTCTATGGGCTATTTCTTGTTTCCGCTGGTGATGGTGCTGGTTGGCTTTGTCATGGGTGAGAGACTGACTCGTTTGCAGTGGCTGGCGGTGGCGTGTGCAGGCGTGGGCGTGTGCATGGAGATTATGCGGACAGGGCAGGTCAGCTGGGCGACGTTTTGGGTGTGTTTGACTTATCCGATTTTTTATGTGATGAGACGGCGACAAAATATCCCTGCCTTGACGGGGCTGTTTGTGGATTTGAGCATCATCGCCCCCATTTGCCTTGTGGCGTTGTGTTTTCATGCGTCTGCGATGTCGGCGGTCATCGGCTCGCCCGTGATGATATTAAAAGTCATTGGCTTGGGGCTTATCAGCGTGTTATCACAACAGGCGAACCTAGAAGCCAACCGCTTATTGCCCACGTCCTTGTTTGGATTGCTTGGTTATCTTGAACCTGCATTGCTGTTTATCCTTGCCATTACGGTGCTCGGCGGGGTGTTTGAATGGCAGATGCTGACAAGTTTTGGGCTGATTTGGGTGGGGATTATTTGTTTGTTGACACAGGGTGTGGCGAAGCGGTGGGGGCGGTAACATCAGGCTAAACGTGTTTAATCAGTACCTTGGAATTTCGCCCATTTTGCCATTGTTTAAACCGCTCACAAGGTAGCTCGTTTGGGGTGGTTTCGCCAAATCCATGTTCAATAAACCAATGCAAGGTGCGTGTGGTCAGGGCAAACAGACGGGATTTGCCCCTGCGTTTGGCACTTTGTTCGGCAAATTTTAAAAGGTTCGCCCCACGCTCGCCACTGCGATAGTCGCCATGCATGGCAACGCTGGCAATCTCCACGCTCTCATCGTCTAACTCATGCATGGCGATACAGCCGATGATTTTGCCGTCTCGCTCCATAACACTAAACTCATCTATCATCTCTTCTAGGCGTTCACGACTGCGAGCAACCAAAATACCCTGCTCTTCTAGGGGGCGAATGATTGCCATGATACCGATGATGTCAAGGGCGGTGGCTTGCCTGATGTGGTCGTAGTTGCTTTGGCTTATCATCGTGCCACGCCCGTCTGTGGTGAACAGCTCGCCCAACAAGGCATCATCTTTGTCAAAGTCGATAAGCTGAACACGCCCCACACCATGCTGGCAGGCGTGAATGGCGTGCGTGAGTATGGGGGCGAGCGTGGATGTTTCGATAAGCTCGTGAGCTTCTGTGGCGGTGAGTTCTTTGATGAGCGAGCCGTGCGAGTCGGTCAGGCTTTTGTCTAAGATGATGAGTTTGTCCGCCACCAGCGATGTGGCGATGTGCGTGGCGACATCTAAGGCATCAAGATTAAACAAATCACCCGTTGCCGAAAAGCCGATGGAGTTGGCGATGACGATGTGATGATTGTCAAGGCTGTGTTTGATGGCTTTGGTGTCGATACGGCGGACTTCGCCCGTCTGCATAAAGTCCACGCCGTGACGTACGCCAAAGGGCTTGGCATTGACAAAGTTGCCTGTTACTGTACTGATTTTTGCCCCAAATAAGGGAGTGTTGGCAAGCCCTTTGGAAAACTCGCCTTGGATTTTTAGGGTGAGCTGTCCGACCACCGCCAAAATGGTCGGCATGGCAGATGTGGGGGTAACACGCACGCCATGGCAAAAAGGTGTGTCATCGGACAGTCTCGCCTGTGCTAGGGCATCATTTATCTGCACCCTTGCCCCATGCACCAGCACCAAGCGAATACCCAAACTGTGCAGTAGTGCCAAATCCTGCACCAGCGTGGCAAAGCTGTCATGGGCGAGTGATTTACCAGTCATCATGACGACAAAGGTCTTGCCCCTGTGGGTATTGATGTAGGGCAAGGAGTGGCGAAACCAGTGGATGGGGTTTGGGTGGGTCATGGCGTGCTATGATGGTGTTTTTGATGAATTTTATCATAAAATCAGCAAAACTCATCAAATTATTGTCTCATGACTTGTCTTTTGTGCCCTTTTTTATCGTGCCGTCTTTTGTTATGTCTTGCCATTTAGCCAAAATTTGGCAGAAAGTTACCATAAATAAACGCACGCTTAACGCACGCAACAGCTTTTCATGCTATCATGGGCGACATTTATTTTTACCATAGAGTTAATGAAGGAATGATTATGCCTATCCAAATGTTGCGTGGCGGTGTTGCCGTGTTGTCCTTGACCGCCTTGTCGGTTGCCGTGTCAGCCCATGCCATGCTACCCACCCCGACCGAGACCACAGAGTCAGTCCCAAACCAAGCCAGTACAGGCGAGATTAGCTATACCGCCAACCCCCAAGCCAATCGGAATACCCCAACGCTAAACACCCCAACGGCAGGCAGGGTGGTCACGGTCGCCCCGCAAAGTACCCCCATTTATAACCCATTGGGTCAAAACCCTGCCCCTGCCGTGATTCCGATGGCGGTTAGCCCCTTGCAAGCCCCTGCTCAAACCCAAGCTCCCCAACGCCAAGGCTCATCAGCAGGGATTCAAAGCGTGGTGAATGCGTTCATTGTGCAAAACATCAACGGTCAAGAAACACTAACCCCCATTAATGCCGGTACGCCCGTCAAATCAGGCGACATCTTAGAATATCAAGGTCTATTCACCAACAACAGCTCGGAGCGAGTGCGTTCGATGGACGTTACCCTAAGTATTGCCGATGGTTTGGCGTTGGTTGGTGGCATCCACCCCAGATTCCCCCATGCAACCATTGATGGCAGTCGCTTTGTCCGCTCGCCCATCCGTGCCAATGTCGGCGGACAAGTCCAAGAGTTGCCCCTGTCGGATTATAAAGCCCTAAGATGGACGCTAGAAGACATCGGTCTTGGTGGTACGAGCGTGGTTAAATACCGTGCCAAGGTAAAATAAACCACAAACAAATACATTTCTAAAACCTTAAAATGACGGCCTTGGGTCGTCATTTTTGTGTGTGTTTGTTTTTAAAAATCATGGCTTAAAAAGTGTGATGTTAAAAAATGGTTTTAAAAAGATGGTTTTTACAAGACCATTTTTAAAAGTTATGTCGTATCAGCGAGACAAAGCTGTTTTTACTGCTGTTTTGATAAAAGTTGCTTTTTATAAAAAATGCCTTTAATATAAGTCCATCACTCACATTAAGGATTGCCATGACCGACCTTAGCACCTACATGAATGACGTGGGCGTGCGTGCCAAAACCGCTTCTGCCACACTTGCCCGTGCCGACACCAAAACCAAAAACCACGCCCTAACCTGTATCAAATCGGCTCTCATCGCCCAAAAAGATGAGATTTTATCCGCCAATGAGATAGACATACAAAACGGCAAGGATAAAGGGCTAGATAGTGCCTTACTTGACCGCCTTATTATCAGTGATAAAGTGTTTAATGGTATATTAAGCTCGCTTGATGACGTGATAAATCTTGCCGACCCTATTGGCGAGATGAGCGAGATGACCTACCGTCCCAGTGGCATACAGCTTGGCAAAATGCGAGTACCGCTTGGCGTGATTGGTATGATTTATGAAAGTCGTCCCAACGTTACCATAGAAGCAGGGAGTCTTGCCATCAAATCAGGCAACGCCATTATCCTGCGTGGCGGTTCAGAAGCCTTTCACTCCAACCAAGTCCTAGCCCATGCGGTGCATATAGGTTTGGAGCAGGCAGGACTACCGACCGACTCGGTGCAAGTGCTAACCACGACCGACCGTAATGCGGTGGATAAGCTCATCGCTATGGTGGGCGTGGTGGACGTGATTATCCCACGGGGCGGGCGGGGACTGATAGAGCGTATCGCCAATAACGCCCGTGTGCCAGTCATCAAGCACCTAGACGGCAACTGCCACACTTATGTGGACAGTCTGACGGACATGGACATGGCGGTCAAGGTGTGCGTCAATGCCAAGACTTCTCGCTACTCGCCCTGTAATGTCATGGAGACTTTGCTCGTTCATGCGGACATTGCTAATACCGCCTTGCCACAGATTGCCCAAGCGATGCATGGCGTGGATGATGCCATGATATTTAGGGTGTGCGACAAATCTAAAGAGATTTTGGCAAATACTGGCGTAAACATAGAGCCTGCCACCGATGATGATTGGTACACCGAATACCTTGCCCCCATGCTGGCGGTAAAAGTCGTGGACGACCTAGACCACGCTATCGCCCATATCAATCACTACGGCTCGCACCATACGGACGTGATCATCACAAACAGCTATGAGAACAGTGGGCGATTTATCCGTGAAGTGGATTCAAGCTCGGTCATGGTCAATGCGTCTAGCCGTTTTGCGGACGGATTTGAGTATGGACTGGGGGCGGAGATTGGTATCTCAACAGACAAAATCCACGCTCGGGGTCCTGTGGGACTACATGGGCTGACTTCCCAAAAATGGGTGGTGTTTGGACATGGAGAGATTCGTTCGTGATTGAAATTTGTTGTTTTAAGGTATATTGCCAAGCAATCACTCACACAACGCCCGCCAAATCTCATCTATCCCATGTATGCCCGTCATACCAAGCCCAATCCCACCTTGGGGTGTGGCAGGTTCTCGCAGGTTAATGCGAATCAGACGTGGGGCGAACTGCTCGCCAAAGCGTCTAACCGTCGGGATTGCTGTTCCTGCTCCAATCTCGATGACAACAGGATTTTGGTGGGTTGTCAAAAACTTGTGCAGGCGGATTTCTTGTTTGTCTGTGCGATGAGATTGCCAAGCAAAATCGCCAAACATCAAGATATTAGGACGAGCCAACCCGCCACAATCAGGGCAAGTGGGTAGCTCCCCAAGCCACTCGCATTTGTCATTGTCAATCACAGGCGTTAAGTCGTCCGCCGTCCAAATTTTATCAGAGCAGGGTATGACACATTGCAAATGATGAATAGAGCCGTGGCATTCATAAATTCTGTCAGCGTCAAACCCTGCCTTGACAAATTGCCCGTCCACATTGCTGGTAAAGACAAAATAAGGCAAATCAAGGCGGTCAGCAAGTGCCAATAACTCACTAAAGCCTGCGTGGGGCGTGGTGGCTTTGTACAGTGCCAAACGGTGTCCATAAAACCCCCAAGCAAGGCGTGGATTTTGGGCGAAGGCTTGGGGGTTGGCGATGGTGGTAAAGTCCATCTGCCGTCTGCCAAGCTCGGGATAGGCTTGCCACATTCCGTTATTGCCCCGAAAATCAGGCAAGCCAGAATCCACACCCATGCCTGCTCCTGCGGTGATGAGTAGGCTATCGGCGGAGTGGATTAGGGTTTTGATGGTCGGCATTTTTCATTCTCTTTTATGGTAAAAAATTCATCAATCAACACGCCATTTTTATCCAAATACAAGCGATAATCCGCCACAGCTAAATTTTGATAAGTGATTTGACATTGCACTAAAATTAGCGGTTCTGAGTGTAATATAGTGTTGATACAATTATTATCAATTTGCCAATGTTTTGCTATTTTGTCAAATTCATAAGGAAATTCTTTTAAAAACCATTCATTATTGCTATTTTGTTTAAAGAAATGGGTTAAATGGGTGTTGGCAAGGGTTAATAATTGGGTTTGGTTTCATTTTGCAATTAAAAAAATGGTTGGTGGTAAGGTGCGTATTACGCACCAGTTTTACTACCTACTTTCTCGCACCCATAAAAAATGAATATTTTCATCTTTATCTATCCAGAATATCAGTTTGGATAATCCGTCAATCGGGTCTTGTACTTGGTCTAAAATAGAACTTCTAAATTTTTCTCGGTTTAAGTCAAAGGTGTAAATTTTATCAACTTCATTTAGTTTTTCTAGTTGCTGATTTAAGATTTGTTGTAACAAATGATGATTGTTGGTTTGATTTTCTGAACTTTGAATTTCTTGAATGGCTTCATTGATATAATTGCTTAATTTTAATGGATAACCTTCCTTAAATCTATAAAAATCAAACCAAGTGGGTGATGATTGTAAAAAGTTTTCACAAGATTTAAGAATAAGATAAATGTTGGTTTCTAAATCAAAACGATAGCAATTCATTTGGCAATAGACAATGTAGCCACTATCGTTATAATTTGTTATCTCATTGGAGCAATATATTTTTAAAAAACTTTCTGAAAGATGGAGTTCTGGTTTCTTAAAATGCTGAGAAACTTTTGTAACATCAATCATCGTTATTCCTATAAATAAAACCCCAAACACCAACCGATATTTGGGGTTTATTATCCTACCCAATCAACCTCTTCAAAAGCTCATTTACCTGAGCTGGATTTGCCTTACCACGACTGGCTTTCATGACTTGTCCGACCAGTCCATTAAAGGCTTTTTCTTTTCCGCCTTTATATTCGTCCACCATTGCTTGATTATTAGCAAGCACTTCTTTAATAATGGCTTCAATCGCCCCTGTGTCGGTTTCTTGTTTTAAGCCTTTCTCGGCGATAATCTCATCGGCAGATTTGTCGGACTCCCACAGATAGCCAAACACTTCTTTGGCGATTTTACCGCTAATGGTATTATCCAAAATGCGAGCAATCAGCCCCGCCAAGCGTTCGGCAGAGATTGGTGATTTGTCAATGGTCAGCTCGTTTTTATTGAGTGAGCCTGACAGCTCGCCCATGACCCAGTTTGCTCCGATTTTGGCGTTATTTTTGCCAATGATTTCAACCACTTGCAAGAAATAATCCGACAGCTCACGGCTACCATTTAGCACGTTGGCATCATAAGCGGTCAAGCCAAATTCATTGGCAAATCGCTCTTTACGCACGCTCGGTAGCTCTGGCATGTCGGCACGCACTTTGGCAAGCGTCTCATCAGAGATAACAACAGGCAACAGGTCGGGGTCGGGGAAGTAGCGGTAATCGTTGGCTTCTTCTTTGGTACGCATGGCACGGGTTTCGTCTTTTTCGGGGTCGTATAGGCGTGTGGCTTGCACGACTTTACCGCCGTCTTCGATGACGTCAATTTGCCGTTCAATTTCACTTTTTATAGCTCGCTCAATAAAGCGGAACGAGTTTAGGTTTTTGAGCTCACAGCGAGTGCCAAAGGGCGTGTTTAGCTTGTGTACAGACACGTTGATGTCGGCACGAAAAGAGCCTTCTGCCATAATCGCGTCCGAGATGCCAAGCCAAGTAACCAGCTCATGAATGGTCTTGACGTAAGCAACCGCTTCGCCCACCGAACGCATATCAGGCTCAGAGACGATTTCGATGAGTGGCGTACCAGCACGGTTCAAATCCACGCCCGTCATCTGCGGTACAGCGTCATGCACCGATTTGCCAGCGTCTTCTTCTAGGTGGGCTCGTGTGATACCGATACGTTTGGTGTATTCGTCTTTTTGCCCTGCGTTTACAAGGATGTCAATGTAGCCACGTCCGACAATGGGGTTTGCCATTTGCGTGATTTGATAGCCTTTGGGTAGGTCGGGGTAGAAGTAGTTTTTGCGGTCAAAGGTGTTGTATGTGCCAAGCTCGGCATTGACACCCATGCCAAATTTTAAGGCACGCTCAATCACGCCTTCATTTAACACAGGCAACGCCCCTGGAAAGCCCAAATCCACTATGGTGGCTTGGGTGTTTGGCTCTTGTCCAAAGGCGGTGGGGGCGTTTGAAAAGATTTTGCTGTCGGTGTTTAATTGGCAATGAATTTCAATACCAATCACGACTTCATAGCCGTCAATTAGGGGGGCTTGTTGGGTCATAGGGTTTCCTTGGATTTAAATCATTAAAATGGTTACGTCATCATATTGCTTGATTTTATCATCAGCCGTCATTAGGATGAACCGTTCGGTTTTGGCTTGGGCGATGAGCATTCTATCAAAAGGGTCTTTATGGATAAATGGCAAACGCCCAACTTCACTGCTGTGCGTGCCGTTTATGGTTAATTCTTGATAGTCTTCTTGCAAAAGCGTTTGATGTAATAAATCAGGGTCAATCAATTCATCATCTTTTACTTTACCGCTACTAAGTTTAATGGCAACTTCCCAAATACTGGCAGAACTAAACCATAATTCATTATTTGGATTGGTAATAATGTCTTTGGCATTTGGATTGGTAATAATGTCTTTGGCTTGCTTACTCAGTTTGGGGCTATTTTGCAATGCCCATAATAAAATGTGCGTGCCTAATAAATATCTCATACATCAAAATCCGTGATTTCAATGTCATCAAAATTATCAGGCACTTTAATATGGGATAATGCACCCAAACGGTAAGGGCGATTGTTTGGCGAAATTGGCGTATCCATTGTTTTATTTAATAAAAAATAAGGCTCGGAAATTTTTTGAAAAAACTCCGCCAAATTATCTTTGCCCACTTGGTTCATTAACTTTTGATAATAAACATCATCAAATTGTAAAGTAACAGTTTGCATGATTACTCCTTTATCATTAGCATAAGACAGTTTTGCCTTATGCTAATTTATCTGATTATTTGGCAATGCTTGATAACTCTTTATGAAACTCGGTATTCGCCTGATAAATATGAGCGGTTTTTAATAGTTCACTTTCCGCCCAATGCTTGCCAATGAGTTGCAAGCCCACAGGCAAGCCGTTCGCTTGTCCCACAGGGTGCGATAGGGCGGGCAGACCTGCCAAGTTTACGCCAATGGTATATACGTCAAGCAGATAAATGCTGGCAGGGTCAAGGCTTTCGCCCAATTTATAGGCAACCGTTGGGGCGGTGGGGCTTGCGATGATGTCGCATTTTTCAAACGCCTTTTTAAAGTCGTCCACGATAAGACGGCGAACCTTTTGGGCTTTGGTATAATAAGCGTCAAAATACCCTGCCGATAGGGCGTACGTTCCCATGATGATACGGCGTTGCACTTCTGTCCCGAAACCTTCGGAGCGTGAACGGGTGTATAGGTCATGCAAATCTTTGGGGTTTTCACAGCGATAGCCAAAAAGCACGCCGTCATAGCGAGACAGGTTTGAGCTGGCTTCGGCAGGGGCGAGCAGATAATAAGTGGCAAGCGTTACGGCAGGGTCGGTAATGTCCACTTCCACGATTTGGGCCCCCAGCTCTTCATATTTGGCTAGGGCGGTGCGAATGGATTTTTCTACTTCGTTGTCAAGACCTGCCCCAAAATACGCCTTTGCCACGCCGATTTTTTTGCCTGCTAGGGGTTTGCCGTCTGTGTCGGTTGCCAAAATGTCCGCCACATAATCTTCGGTGGGGCGGTTGATAGACGTTGCGTCTTTGGGGTCGTGTCCTGTCATCGGGGAAAGCAGGTAGGCACAGTCTAGGGCGGATTTGCCAAAAGTGCCTGCTTGGTCAAGGCTTGACGCATAAGCAATCATGCCATAGCGAGACACGCGCCCATAGGTAGGCTTAATGCCCGTGATACCACAAAAGCTCGCTGGTTGGCGAATAGAACCGCCCGTATCTGAGCCTGTCGCCACAGGCACAAAACCGCTTGCCACCGCTGCTGCTGACCCACCAGACGACCCCCCTGGCACACGAGCGGTATCCCAAGGGTTGTGTACCGCCCCAAAATACGAGCTTTCGTTGTCCGAACCCATGGCAAATTCGTCCATGTTGAGCTTGCCTAGACTGATAAATCCTGCATTGGCGACATTTTCCACCACGGTTGCGTCATAAGGCGAGACGAAATTGGATAGGATTTTTGAGCCTGCCGATGTCAGCACGCCTTTGGTGCATAGGTTGTCTTTATGAGCCATTGGCACGCCAAGCAGGGGGCGAGCGTCGCCTTCGGCACGCAGTTTGTCGGCAAGTTCGGCGTGTTTTAGGGCGTTGTCAAAATCTTTGGTGATAAAGCTGTTGATTTGCCTGTCTAGGCTATCAATGCGACTGGCAAAATGTTTGACCAGTTCTTGACTGCTAAATTGTTTGTTTTTTAAGCCGTCTGCTAATTCATGGACGGATAGGTGGTGTAGGTCTGTCATAAAATGCCTTTTTCGTGTGTCATTTTCAAGATTTTAATATTGGGTATTGTGGGGGCGAATCACATTCGCCCTATCGGTTTTTTGGGCATTGTTTAAAATACATCTTAATTTAACAATGCCAAATTTTGATATTATTCAATCACCTGTGGCACAAGATACAACCCATCTTGTACCGCAGGGGCAACCGTCTGAAAGCCGTCTCGGTCAATGTCAGTATTGGCGACATCGGCACGCAACTCGGTGCAAGCTTCGTGAATGTTGGCAAGGGGCTTGATGTCATCGGTATCGACATCGGACAAGACATTCATCATGAGAAGGATTTTGTCAAGGCTACCTGCGTAGCTTTGAGCGGTGGTGTCGTCAATGGCAAGACGAGATAGGTTAGCACAATTTTGCACATCTTGGGCGGTGATTGTCATAAATTTTCCTAAAATAACAGTTAAAATGTTAATGCTTGATAAAAGCGAATAGACTGGCTAATTTTACCATAAAGTTAATGATTTCAAAAAATTAAAATTTACTCAATTATACTCTTACGTTTATCTTAATTTTTGGTAAAATTTAGTAACTTTGGTTAAAAATCGGCAAATTTAATCGATTTTGTCAAAATTTCTTGCAAATTAGGCAAAATTTTTCATAATTCCTCATGATTTTTTTGCCATAAATCGGTATAATTTACCACAATTTTTTAACTATTTGGCATTTGGCTAATTTTTAATCATATTTTCACTCACGGATTAAGATGAGTGACGCCTTGCCACTCTTATTTTTTGGAATCATGCGTTATGAACCTGCTGGGATTTTTATCGACCAACATTGCCATTGACCTAGGTACTGCTAACACCTTGATTTATGCCCCTGGTAAGGGCATTGTGCTTGATGAGCCAACGGTGGTGGCACTGCGTTCTAACCGCACCCAAAACCCAACGGTGGCGGCGGTAGGTATCGATGCCAAGCAGATGCTTGGGCGTACCCCTGATAACATTACTGCCATTCGCCCCTTAAAAGATGGTGTGATTGCTGACTTTGAAGTTACCCAGCAGATGTTAAAGCATTTCATCAAAAAAGTAAAAGTCAAAAAATTCTTGGCTGACCCGAATGTGGTTGTGTGTGTGCCATGCAAATCCACGCTGGTAGAGCGACGTGCCATTGAAGAGGCGGTGCGTTCGGCAGGAGCGAACAGCGTGCATATCTTAGAAGAGCCGATGGCGGCAGCGATTGGAGCGGGTCTGCCTGTGCATGAAGCCAGTGGTTCGATGGTGGTGGACATCGGCGGTGGTACGACCGAGATTGCGGTGATTGCCTTGTCGGGCTGTGTGTATGCAGATTCTATTACCATCGGCGGTGATAAATTTGATGAAGCCATCATCAATCACGTCAAAAAGACCCATGGCTGTTTTATCGGTGAGACGACCGCTGAGCGTATCAAAAAAGAAGTGGGTGCGGCTGTCTTTGATGAAAAAGAAAACCTAGAAGTTGAAGTGCGTGGACGCTCGATGGCAGAAGGCGTGCCAAAGACTTTTACTGTCAATTCCAAAGAAATCCAAGAAGCACTTGCCGAGCCTGTATCAGGCATTGTTGATGCGGTCAAACTTGCCTTGGAGCAGACCCCGCCAGAGTTGTCATCGGACATCGCCGAGCATGGCGTGGTGCTGACAGGGGGTGGGGCGTTACTGCGTAACCTAGATAAGCTCATCTCCAAAGAGACAGGACTGCCTGTGTTTGTCGCCGAAGACCCATTGACCTGCGTGTCTCGTGGCGGTGGTAAGGCACTTGACTTTATTCATGATAAGTCGCTCTCGATGATTTTTGTCTAAATCCACGAAATCATGAGCTGTGTTCACGCACCGCTTTTTGTGTTTTGGGCTTGTGAAATTATTTGTTCATAAGTAGGACGTGTTGAACATTGATAACATTCTTATAGATATGGCAAAATTTGACAAATTCAACCAATTTTTGCATGAAAAATGGCTAAATCTTGTTTTTCATCGTCAAAAACTTGTCTGATAGAATAACTATCAGCCTCAAGTTTTTTCCTTGAAAAACGTGCGATTTTTCTCATTTTTCATTGCAAATACCAATATTCAACACGCCCTACATAAAAAAGGTCTGGCAATGCTCCCAAGTATATTTTCACAAAAACCTGTATTTGCACGCATGACGGTTGCGTTTTTGGTGCTTGCCTTGATTTTTATGTTGCTTGACAGCAAAAACCCCCAATGGTTTGATGGTATTCGTCGCCTAAGTCATGCATCCATGCAACCCATTTATCAGGCGTCCCTAGGGCCGTCTTATGCCATGGAATATGCCAGCCATGCCATCCACACCAAAGAAGCCTTGCGTCGTGAGAATATCCGCTTGCAAACCGAGCTACTCCAAGCCCGTGCCAAGCTCCAAACCCAAGATTATCTACTCGCCCAAAACGCCCGTCTAAAAGGCGTACTCAGCACCACGCAGTCCAGCGAACATCATCTACTGCTGGCACGCATTATCGGCACGGATTCCAATCCCCTAAAACAAGTGGTGGTGATTAACAAAGGCACCAATGATGGCGTGCAAATCGGGCAGACGGTCATCGATGAGCATGGCATCATCGGACAGGTGCTAAACGTCTACCCAAATACATCTCGCCTACTACTCATCACCGATGAACAGCAGTCGGTGGCGGTCGTGGTGGCACGCACAGGACAACGTGCGATGGTCTCGGGTGGGGGTAAGCCTGATAGCCTAAGCCTAGATTATATCTTTAAGACTGCCGATGTTAAAGTGGGCGATGAGCTTATCTCGTCAGGGCTTGGTGAGCGTTTCCCTGCGGGCTATAAAGTGGGGGAAGTCTCGGACATTGACACCACTCGCACTGATAATTTTGCCGACATTCGTGTCAATCCCGCCGCTGATTTTCTAAACAGCAGTTATGTGCTGATTTTACAGCCCAAAGATAGCCCTGCCCCAAAAAAGAACAGCTAATCACGCCATATAGGACTCATAAAGCCCACTTATGAACTCAAAACCCTTTTTAATCATCGGTATCATCATCAGCTTCGTGGTGGCATCCATGCTGAGTGTCTACCCTTTGGGGCATGACATGGCAAGTGTTCGCCCCATGTTTTTGGCGATGGTGCTTGCCTTTTGGGTGATGTATCGCTCGCCCATGATGGGGGTGTGGGTGGTATTTTTGGTGGGACTGGTCTCGGATTTGCTCTTGGGTACGCATTTGGGGCATCAGGCATTTAGTGCGGTGCTTATGGCGTTTGTCATACGGGTACTACTGCTGTATGCCAAAGAGCTTGCCCTGTCGCAGGCGTGGGTATTGGGGGCGATTGCTCTGAGCGTTTATCAGGTGTCGCTGTGGATATTGCAGGCATTTTCTCATGCTCAGTTTGTGTGGACAGGCATGGGGTCGCTCATGAGTAGCATTGTGCTGTTTCCTGTGATGTGGTATCCGCTGTACTGGATAAACCGCCAACTAAAAGAGCGAGCCTACTGATGATACCCCTTATCCTAGCGTCCACATCGCCCAGACGACATGAGTTATTGACGCAGTTGCAGATTCCCTTTACGGTCAAATCGGTGGAGATTGACGAGCGTTTTTATCCCCACGAAAGCCCCCGCGACTACATCATGCGTATGGTTAAGACCAAAGCGGGCAGGGCATGTATGGACGTGTCATCAGCTATCGTTATCACGGCAGATACCATTGGTGTGGCAGATGATGAGATTTTAACCAAACCTGCCGATAAAGCCCATGCTTTTGCCATGTGGGATAAATTATCAGGTGGTACGCACGAGATTTGGACGGCGGTGTGTGCCAGCATCGTCAAAGATGGGCAAATCATTTTTCAAAAAATCATCAAAGTTGTCACCCAAGTAGAATTCATCAAATTATCTAACAGCCACAAAGAGCAATATTGGGCAACGGGCGAACCTGCCGACAAAGCAGGGGCGTACGCCATTCAAGGCGGAGCAATGGCGTGGGTACGAGCCATCAACGGCAGTTATACCAACGTGGTGGGCTTGCCCCTTGCCGAGACGGCAGAGCTGATTGATGACTGTCTGCAAATATTGGTAGAGTGATGGCGTATTAATGACGATAAAATCAGCCCACTAGCATAGCCAAGTGACTTCCTTCTAATTTACCCAATCAGCGTTCAATCAGTCTACCAAGCCAGCTTATCTTAAACCAACTTGCCCTAACTTAATTCATCTAGCCCACACCATCTTTATGTCAAAACACGCCCTAATCAACGCCACGCCCTTTGAGACTCGCCTTGTTATCGTTGATGACGGTAAGCTTGATGAGGTGTTTATTGAGCGGGTACAGGCACGCAGTTTGGTGGGAGATGTCTATTTGGGGACGGTGGTGCGGGTACTGCCTGCCATGGGGTCTGTGTTTATTGACATCGGGCGTGAGCGTTCGGCATTTTTGCACCAAAGCGACATCATGCTACCGACTCGCCCATCATCCCAAGATGATGTTGCCACGCCCACACTCATCACGACATTGCCCATGGCTCATCAGGCAAGAGATAAAAGCCCCACGCAGTCCCAGTCTAGACCCAAGCTTAAGCCTGACAAGCCCAAACTTGACCCCAAACTTCTGCCCAAGCTCCTACCCAAAGTTGGCGAACGAATTGTCGTCCAAGTCACCAAAGATGAGTTTGGCACCAAAGGGGTGCGTGTGACCATGCACATCGCATTGGCAGGGCGGTATTTGGTCTATCTGCCCACATCGCCACAGTCGGTCGGTGTGTCTACTCGCATCGGCACAAAGGCTTATCGTACCAAGCTAAAAGCTCATTTGACGACCCTACTTAGCCAATCATCGCATGCAGGTGGGCTCATCGCTCGTAGTGCGTGCGAGCAGGCATTTGGTAATGATGAGACATGGGCAGACATGGGCGAGCGTACGCAGGCAGAGCTTGACCATCTAGGTGCATTGTGGGCGGACATCAGCCAAGTACGCACACAGGCAAGCCTGCACAAAGCCAAGCACGCCTTGCTCCACCAAGAGCTACCTTTGGCCGAGCGTGCCTTGCGTGACATTATCACTGACGATATCCAAAGCGTGTGGATTGACGATAGGGCGACTTATGAGCAGGTACGGCATGCCAGTTGCACACTCATGCCGTCCATCACATCTGCCATTTATCATCATGATAAGCTGACCCCACTGTTTGCCCAGTCTGTGCCTGATGAGCGTCGCTCGTCTACGCCTAACATTGAGACTCAGCTGACACACGCCTTGTTGCGGCATTGCCCGTTGCCATCGGGCGGTTATCTCATCATTGAGCATACCGAAGCGATGACGACCATCGATGTCAATACAGGCTCGTATGTAGGGCAGGGCAAGGCAGGCGTGGACGTGGCATATGAAACCAACAAAGAAGCGGTGACTGCCATCGCTCGTGAGTTAAAAGTGCGTAACATTGGCGGTATTATTATCCTAGATTTTATTGACATGGACAAATCCGCCCATCGGCAAACAGTGCTAGACATGCTCGCCCATGCATTAAAAGCCGACCCTGCCACGACCAACATTACTCAAATCAGCGAATTGGGCTTGGTTGAGATGACTCGTAAACGCACCAGCCCCAGTCTGTCTGATGAGCTGCGTGAGCCTTGCCCTGTCTGTCATGGCACAGGCAAAATCAAAAGCGTGCAGACGGTGGCATTTGAGATTCTAAGGTCACTCATGGGTCAGTTGGCAAACAGCACTTCTTTTAAAAGGCCTAATGTGACGATAAAAGTCAGTCAGTTGGTGGCGGACTATTTGTCATCACATCAGGATTTATTAAATTTACAAAAATTAACAAATACATCCATTCATTTATCCATAAATACATCTTATCATCAAGAGCAATATGCGATTTTGGTGGAGTAAAAATGGTTTTTTACCAATAAATCTGCCTAAAAATCAATCAATTTATTAAAATTGTAACATTTTGTGAATTTGATGAATTTTAGGGCAAAGACAGGCAAATTTAGCCACTTTTTTATCCAAAAATAAAGCATGGCTCTTGCTTTATTTGATTTTTCGTGTATAATACGCACACTTTTCTTGTTTAGCGTTGCATTTAAGCAAAAGTCTGTTTTTGACTACATTTGGCTTAGATGAGTGATTATCTTCGGATAGATTACAAGTAGTGAGTAAGGCTTGCCCCAAAGCGAATCAACGCCACAGCCGAAGCATCGATTTTGGCACTATAAACAACAGCTCTGTTGCCAGCATTCATGTCTGGCGGACAGGGATTGTATTATTTTGTCCAAAGCGGTTCTAGGACAAAATTTAATCAAAATAACATGACTGAAATCCAAGCGATGGAAGTTTTATAAAGCACTTAATTTAGGAGCTTGTTGGCATGGCTAACCAGAGAATCCGTATCCGACTAAAATCTTTCGACCATCGTCTGATTGACCAGTCGGCACAAGAGATTGTCGATACCGCAAAGCGTACAGGTGCACAAGTTTGTGGTCCTGTTCCCTTGCCGACTCGTATTGAGCGGTTCAACGTATTGACATCACCACACGTCAACAAAGACGCTCGTGACCAGTATGAAATTCGCACCCACAAACGCATGATTGACATCGTTCAACCTACTGACAAAACAGTAGACGCATTGATGAAGTTAGATTTGGCGGCCGGTGTTGATGTTCAAATCGCCCTAGGCTAAGAACAACTGGTTTAATATAAACGATTATAAGTAAGAGGTCTAAAATGGCGATTGGTTTAGTCGGTATTAAGCGTGGTATGACCCGAATCTTCACTGAGGCAGGTGCATCTATTCCTGTAACAGTGGTTGAGGTTAACGCAAACCGTATCTCACAAATCAAGACAGTAGACACTGACGGTTATGACGCAATTCAAGTCACTACAGGTGAGCGTCGTGAAAGCCGTGTAACTGCTGCACAAAAAGGACACTTCGCAAAAGCTGGCGTTGCCGCTGGCCGTGGTGTTTGGGAATTTAGAGCTGACGCAAGCGAACTTGAAGGTCGTGAAGTTGGTGGCGATATTTTGGTGGATTTATTTGAAGTTGGTCAGTTGGTTGATGTTACTGGTCAGTCTAAGGGTAAAGGCTTCCAAGGTGGCGTAAAACGCCATAATTTCCGCACTCAGGACGCCACACACGGTAACTCTGTGTCGCATCGTGTACTTGGTTCTACCGGTCAGAACCAAACACCGGGTAAAGTATTCAAAGGCAAAAAAATGCCAGGTCAAATGGGTAACAAACGTGTTACTGTTCAAGGCCTTGAAATTGTGTCTATTGATACCGAAAAAGGTGTACTGGTCATCAAAGGTGCCTTGCCTGGTGCTAATGGTGGCGATGTTATCGTACGTCCGTCAGTCAAAGCCTAGTTGAGGGGATTAACGTGAATTTAAAAACTGTTACAGGTGCGGCGGTTGAACTATCAGAAACGACATTTGGTCGTGAGTTCAATGAAGCCCTAGTACACCAAGTCGTAACTGCTTACCTAGCTGGTGCTCGTCAAGGTACTCGTGCACAAAAAACTCGTGGCGAAGTATCTGGTGGCGGTAAAAAACCATGGCGTCAAAAAGGTACTGGTCGTGCCCGTGCGGGTTCTATCCGTGGACCAATTTGGGTAGGTGGTGGTCGTGCATTTGCCGCCAAACCACAAGACTGGTCTCAAAAAGTAAACCGCAAAATGTATCGTGGTGCCATGCAATGCATCCTAGCAGAGCTTGTGCGCCAAGAGCGTTTGGTTTTGGTGGACTCTATCAGTGTTGATAGCCCAAAAACCAAAGGTTTGGTTGCTAAACTTGCCGAGCTAAATGCCCCACGCGCATTGATTGTTACTCACGAAGTTGATGAGAATCTATACTTGGCAGCTCGCAACATTCCATACGTGAATGTGCTAGGTACTCGTGAAGTTGACCCAGTTAGCTTGGTTTCTTTCGACAAAGTTATCATGACGGTTGAAGCCGCCAAGCAATTTGAGGAGACACTAGCATGAGTAACGCAAGACTATATCAAGTACTAAAAGCCCCTGTTTTTTCTGAAAAATCTCAACGTTTGGGTGATAGCCTAGGTGTTCAAGTTTTCAAAGTGGACAGCAGTGCAACCAAGCGTGAAATCAAACAAGCCGTTGAGCTTATGTTTGAAGGTGTTGAAGTTGTCAAAGTAAACACGCTAAATACCAAAGGTAAAACCAAGCGTTTTGGTCGTGTTGTTGGCAAGCGTTCAGACGTGAAAAAAGCGTATGTAACACTAAAAGCGGGTTCAGACGTACAAATCGGTGCTGGTGAAGAAGCCACTGGCGAAACAGCGACTAACGAATAAGGATCATAACCATGCCTATCGTAAAAGCAAAACCAACCTCACCAGGTCGCCGCTTTGTTGAAAAAGTTGTGCATCCACACCTTTATAAAGGTCGTCCTTATGCACCGCTTGTTGAATCAAAAGCAAAAACTGGTGGTCGTAATAACAACGGTCGTATCACTACTCGTCATATCGGTGGTGGTCACAAGCAACATTATCGTCTAATTGACTTCAAACGCAACAAAGACGGCATCATTGCAACTGTTGAGCGTATTGAATATGACCCTAACCGTACTGCACACATTGCCCTACTAAAATATGCAGACGGTGAGCGTCGTTATATCATTGCACCTAAAAAATTGGCAGTAGGTGATCAGGTTCAATCTGGTGAGGGTTCTCCTATCCGTCCAGGTAACTGCTTGCCACTTAAAAATATCCCAGTGGGTACCGTTATTCACAACATCGAACTAAAAATTGGCAAAGGTGCACAACTTGCACGTTCTGCTGGTGCAGCGGTTCAACTGCTTGGTCGTGACGGTGCTTATGTGATTGTTCGTTTACGTTCGGGTGAGACCCGTCGTATTCACGCAAATTGCCGTGCGGTTATTGGTGAAGTTTCTAACACTGAAAATAACCTAAAATCACTTGGTAAAGCAGGTGCAGCACGCTGGCGTGGCGTTCGTCCTACCGTTCGTGGTACGGCAATGAACCCGATTGATCACCCACACGGTGGTGGTGAAGGACGTAACTTTGGTAAACACCCAACCAGTC
This sequence comes from Moraxella caprae DSM 19149, assembly GCF_000426885.1. Classification (GTDB taxonomy): domain Bacteria; phylum Pseudomonadota; class Gammaproteobacteria; order Pseudomonadales; family Moraxellaceae; genus Moraxella; species Moraxella caprae. Next base: position 37,920 of record NZ_AUGF01000010.1, read on the forward strand.
CTTGGGGTCAGAAAGCTAAGGGTCTTAAGACTCGTTCTAACAAGCGTACTGACAGTATGATTATCCGTCGCCGTCGTGCCAAGAAATAAAGGAAGAGTTTTATGCCTCGTTCGTTAAAAAAAGGCCCGTTTATTGACGCACATCTGTTTTCTAAGGTAGAAAACGCCCTAGAAACAAACAGCCGTAAGCCAATCAAAACTTGGTCTCGTCGTTCCATGATTCTACCACAAATGGTCGGTTTGACCATTTCTGTTCACAACGGTCGTACCCATGTACCTGTTATCGTGAGTGAGCAAATGGTTGGTCATAAACTTGGTGAATTCGCCCCAACCCGTTCATATCGTGGTCATGGCGTTGACAAAAAATCTAAGAGATAAGGTGCTACCATGGAAGTAACTGCAAAATTACGTGGTGCCGCCATTTCGGCACAAAAAGTAAGATTGGTTGCGGACGAAGTTCGTGGTAAATCAATCGAGCGTGCTTTAGACATTTTGACATTTAGCAACAAAAAAGGTGCTAAACTTGTTAAAAAATGCCTACAATCAGCAATTGCAAACGCTGAACACAACAATGGTCTAGACATTGACACACTGCGTGTTTCTACCATCTATGTGGATGAAGGTATTACTTTGAAGCGTATTATGCCCCGTGCCAAGGGTCGTGCTGACCGTATCAGCAAACGCACTTGCCACATCACTGTTAAAGTAGGAGCATAATCATGGGTCAAAAAGTACATCCAATTGGTATTCGTTTGGGCGTTATCAAAAAGCACAACGCTAACTGGTACGCAAATCCAAAGCAATACTCTGAATACTTGCTAAATGACTTCAAAGTGCGTGATTTTCTACGCAATAAATTAAAAGAAGCCATGGTAAGCAACATCAGCATCGAGCGTCCTACGGGTGCCGCTAAGATTACCATTCACTCAGCACGTCCTGGTGTGATTATTGGTAAACAAGGTGCTGACATTGAAGCACTTCAAAAAGACCTAACCAAGCTTATGGGCGTTCCTGCTCAGGTAAATATCCAAGAGATTACTCAGCCTGATCTAGACGCACGTTTGGTTGCTGTTGGTATTGCCAGACAGCTTGAAGGTCGTGTGATGTTCCGTCGTGCGATGAAACGTGCCGTGCAAAACAGCATGCGTGCTGGTGCTGGCGGTATCAAAGTTGAGTTGTCAGGTCGTCTAGGTGGTGCTGAGATTGCTCGTACTGAGTGGTATCGTGAAGGTCGTGTGCCACTACACACATTGCGTGCTGACATTGATTATGCAGAAGTTCGTGCAGAGACCACTTACGGTACTATAGGTGTGAAAGTTTGGATTTTCCGTGGTGAAATTCTAGACGGCATGAACAGCGTTTACAATCCAGTTGCAGAAGAGAAGACTCGTGCACCAAAACGCCGTGGTCGTACCAGCAACCGTCGCAATTCAGACAAGGGGTAAGCCATGTTACAACCAAAACGTACCAAATTCCGCAAAATGCACAAAGGTCGTAACACAGGCCTTGCCCAACGTGGTAACACCGTTGCATTTGGTGAGATTGGTCTAAAATCTATCGGTCGTGGTCGCATGACTGCTCGTCAAATTGAAGCAGCTCGTCGTACCATTACTCGTCGCATCAAGCGTGGCGGTAAAATTTGGATTCGTGTATTCCCAGACAAACCAATTACCGAAAAACCATTGGAAGTTCGTATGGGTAAAGGTAAAGGTCCAGTTGAGTACTGGGTAGCCGAAATCAAGCCGGGTAAAATGCTATACGAAATCCAAGGTGTGAGCGAAGAGCTTGCGCGTGAAGCCTTGACATTGGCTTCTGCTAAGCTACCTTTCAAAACCACCATTGTTAAACGGACGGTAATGTAATGAAAACAAGCGAATTACGTGAAAAATCAGTAGAAGAGCTGGCTACATTGCTTGACGAAAAGCAACTTGACGCATTTCGCCTACGCATGGCAAAAGCAACAGGTCAGCTAGGTAACACTCACGAAGTTAAAGCAAATCGTCGCACGATTGCAAAAATCTTGACTTTGCTTAACGAAAAACAAAGAGGCGACGCATGAGCGAGAATAACCAAACTCAAGAAGTCGGTGTTGTGACTGGTAAAGTTATCAGCAACAAAATGGACAAGTCTATCACTGTCCTTGTTGAACGCCAAATTCGTCACCCAATGTATGGCAAGCAAGTTCGTCGTTCTACTAAGCTTAAAGCTCACGATGAAAACAACGTTTGTCAAGAAGGTGATATCGTTCGTATCAAAGAAACACGTCCTATCTCAAAGACTAAAACTTGGACTTTGGTAGACGTGGTTGAAACTGCGGTAAAAATTTAAAGTTATTTGCATTAAAAGTCATTTGCTAGTATAATGAACGTCTTTATTGGCGTTCATCTACCAAATTTGTGCAAAATAGCATAAATTGGAGCGAATGGCTTTTATTGTATTATTATTTATGGAGTAATGCGATGATTCAGACTGAAACAATGCTGGAAGTTGCAGATAACAGTGGTGCAAGACGTGTACAGTGCATTAAAGTACTGGGTGGCTCGCATCGTCGTTATGCATCAGTTGGCGATATTATTAAGGTAACAGTAAAAGAAGCCATTCCTCGTGGTCGTGTTAAAAAAGGCGACGTGATGAATGCGGTTGTTGTACGTACCAAAAAAGGGGTACGTCGTCCAGACGGCTCTGTACTACGTTTTGATGATAATGCGGCAGTTATTCTAAACAATAACAAAGCACCTATCGCAACTCGTATTTTTGGACCTGTTACCCGTGAATTACGTGGTGAGCAATTCATGAAAATTGTTTCACTAGCACCAGAAGTACTGTAAACTTTTAGAGGCTATCCTATGGCAAAGTTACGCAAAGGCGATACCGTGGTTGTGATTGCTGGCAAAGATAAAGGCAAGCAAGGCACAATTTTGGCGGTTAAAGCAGACCGTGTAAAAGTTGAAGGCATTAACATTGTAACCAAACACCAAAAACCTAACCAAATGCTAGGTAAAGAAGGTGGCATCGTTAAGCAAGAAGCATTTCTACACATTTCAAACGTTGCGATTTATAACGCAGCAACCCAAAAAGCAGATCGTGTTGCTTACCAAGTAAACGAAGAGGGCAAAAAAGTCCGTATCTATCGTTCTACTGGTGAAGTAGTGGCGACTGCATAAGATACTAAGGGTATATAGTAATGGCAAGATTAAAATCTTTATACAATGATAAGCTAAAGCAACAAATCAAAGATGAGCTTGGCTTAGAAAATGTCATGCAAGTGCCAAAAATCACCAAAATCACTCTAAACATGGGTGTTGGTGGTGCAGCACAAGATAAAAAACTACTTGAAGGTGCCTTGGCAGACATGACTGTCATTGCTGGTCAAAAACCAGTTGTTACCAAAGCACGCAAATCAGTGGCAGGCTTTAAAATTCGTGAAGAGTGGCCGATTGGCTGTAAAGTTACCCTTCGTGGCGACCAAATGTACGAATTCTTAGACCGCTTAATTGCCATTGCGATTCCTCGTATTCGTGACTTCCGTGGTTTTTCTGCAAAAGCATTTGATGGTCGTGGTAACTACTCGCTAGGTATCAAAGAACAAATCGTTTTCCCTGAAGTTGATTTTGATAAAATTGACCGTATTCGTGGTCTTGACATCACTATCACAACGACTGCTGCTAATGACGACCAAGGTCGTGCATTGCTAAAAGCATTCGGTTTCCCATTTAGATAAGGTAAACGTTATGGCTAAGAAAAGCATGATTAATCGCGAATTAAAACGCGAAAAAACAGTTGCTAAGTACGCCGAGAAGCGTGCACAGCTAAAAGCAGTCATCAGTGATGTAAATGCCAGTGATGAAGAGCGTTTAGACGCAATGCTTGCTCTACAAGCATTGCCACGTAACTCATCACCAGTTCGTTTGCGTAATCGCTGTGGCTTGACTGGTCGTCCACACGGCTATTTCCGTAAATTTGGTCTATCACGCAACAAGTTGCGTGAGCGTGTAATGCAAGGTGATGTACCTGGCGTTCGTAAAGCTAGCTGGTAAGGAGTATCGCAATGAGTATGCAAGATCCAGTTGCTGATATGCTAACCCGCATTCGCAACGCACAATCAAGAAATAAGCCAAGTGTAGAAATGCCTGCTTCTAAGCTACGTAAATCAATTGCTGATTTATTGGTTGCTGAAGGCTATCTAACTTCTGCTGAAGTTGTTGACGGCGAAAACAACAAAAAAGTTCTAAACATTGAACTAAAATACTACCAAGGCAAAGGCGTCATCGCTGAACTTAAGCGTTATAGCCGTCCTGGTCTACGCCAATATCGTGGTAAAGATGAACTGCCAAGCGTTCAAAAAGGCTTGGGCGTTGCCATCATCTCTACCAGCAAAGGCATCATGAGCGACCGTGCAGCACGTGCAGCTGGCATCGGCGGTGAAGTTATCGCTTTGGTTGCCTAATCACTTTATTTGTTATTTTTATTTAAAGTGATAAAAATAAAAATCCTTAGTTTACTCTAAGGATTTTTTGTGTTATAATACCCTGATTTCTTAACCAATTTAAATTATCTTGGATAGTGAGAATTGGTTGCTATTCGTTGCCATCAATTATTGATGGTTGTTTTTATCATTAAAGGAAATTCCTATGTCTCGTGTGGCTAAAGCCCCAGTAACGCTACCTGCAGGTACCAGCGTTACTTTGAACGGTCAGCAGGTTGAAGTTAAAGGCAAGAACGGTTCTTTGTCTTTACGCCTGCATGATTTGGTCGAGCTAAAGCAAGAAGATAACGTGGTTATTCTTGCTCCTGTTAAAGACACCAAAGAAGCGTGGATGCACACAGGTACTGTGCGTGCATTGTTGAACAACATGGTTCAAGGTGTGAGTGAAGGTTTTGAGCGTCGTTTGCAACTTATCGGTGTTGGTTACCGTGCCCAAGTTGCTGGCAACGTGGTAAACCTTAACCTAGGTTTCTCTCACCCGATTGCTTATAATCTTCCTGAAGGTGTGACTGCCGAAAGTCCAAGCCAAACTGAAATCGTTCTAAAATCAAACGACAAACAAAAATTGGGTCAAGCAGCAGCTAAGATTCGTAGCTTCCGTCCACCAGAGCCTTATAAAGGTAAAGGTGTTCGTTATAGCGATGAAGTGGTTCTTCGTAAAGAAGCTAAGAAAAAATAAGTAAGGTGAGCAAACATGTTGGATAAAAAATCAGCTCGTCTTCGCCGAGCAAAAAAAACCCGTGCCCATATTCGTCAATTAGGTGCTAACCGTTTGACCGTTACTCGCACGCCACGTCACATCTATGCCCAAATCATCGCCCCAACAGGTGGTGTGGTTTTGGCTCAAGCATCAACCCTTGACTCAACCCTTCGCTCAGGTGCGACTGGTAATGTTGAAGCAGCAAAAGCTGTGGGTGCATTGATTGCAGAGCGTGCAAAAGCTGCGGGTATTACTAAGGTTGCATTTGACCGTAGTGGTTTTAAATATCATGGCCGTGTTAAAGCATTAGCTGACGCTGCTCGTGAAAACGGATTGGAGTTCTAATCATGGCAAAAGTTGAACAAACTGACGGTTTGGTAGAAAAATTAGTTGCCGTTGACCGTGTGGCAAAAGTTGTAAAAGGCGGTCGTATCTTCTCCTTCACTGCATTGACAGTGGTTGGTGATGGTAATGGTCGTGTTGGTTTTGGTCGTGGCAAGGCTCGTGAAGTGCCTGCTGCCATCCAAAAAGCACTAGAAGCCGCTAAGCGTAACATGATTACTGTTGAGCTTGCTGGCACAACACTACAACACCCTATTAATGCTCGTCACGGTGCATCAAAAGTATACATGCAACCTGCATCAGAAGGTACTGGCGTTATTGCTGGTGGTGCAATGCGTGCTGTGCTAGAAGTTGCTGGCGTTCAAGACGTATTGGCAAAATGCTATGGTTCTACCAATGCTGCCAACGTGGTCTATGCAACCTTTAAAGGTCTGCGTGACATGGTTTCACCAGAGCAAGTTGCTGCTAAACGTGGCAAGTCTGTTGAAGAAATTTTGGGCTAAGAGTAGGTGAGTGTTATGAAAACAATGAAAATTACTCAAACTAAGTCTAGCTCACACCGTTTGGCAAGCCATAAAGCCTGCCTAAAAGGTTTGGGACTACGTCGCATCGGTCATACCGTAGAAGTAGAAGATACACCATCTACTCGTGGTATGGTAAATCGTGTGTATTACATGGTTAAAGTGGAGGAAGCGTAATGGGTCTTCGTTTAAATGAACTTGCCCCAGCAGTGGGTGCAAAAAAGACTGCCCAACGTCGTGGTCGTGGTATCGGTTCAGGTCTAGGTAAGACTGGTGGCCGTGGTATCAAGGGTCAAACTTCACGTTCAGGCTCAAGCATTCCAGTGGGCTTTGAAGGCGGTCAAATGCCTATCTATCGCCGTTTGCCAAAATTTGGTTTTACCAGCCAACTAGCCTTGACAACAGCTGAAGTGCGTTTGTCAGAGCTTAACAAAATTGAAGGCAATGAGGTAACACTTGAAACGCTAAAAGCTGCTAATATCATCCGTGGTGACATGAAGCGTGCTCGTATTATCCTATCAGGCAAGATTAGCCGTGCTTTAACCTTTAAAGGCGTAAAAGTTACTAAAGGTGCAAAAGAAGCCATCGTTGCCGCTGGTGGTAGCGTCGAGGAGTAATCCATGTCTAAATCAACGCCTAAATCAGGCATTCCATTAAATCCATTGGCTTTTATTCGTAAGTACGATGAGCTATGGCATCGCATGTTATTTTTGCTTGGGGCGTTGGTTGTCTATCGTTTAGGTTCGCACATTCCTGTACCAGGCATGAATCCTATTCGTCTTGCTCAATTTTTTGATGGCAGTCAAAACACCTTTTTAGGCATGTTTAACATGTTCTCAGGCGGTGCTTTGGAGCGTATGTCCATCATGGCACTGGGTATCATGCCTTATATCTCGGCATCCATTGTGGTGCAGATGATGTCAGCGGTGATACCTTCGCTTGATGCCCTAAAAAAAGAAGGTGAATCTGGTCGGCGTATTTTAAATAAATACACGAGACAAGGCACACTGGCTTTGGCATTTGTGCAAGCGGTTGGTATGTCAGCAGGTCTTGTTGCAGGTGGTTTGACATTAAGCTCTGGTTTGACTTTCATGATTCCTGCGGTAACTTCATTGGTCGCAGGAGCGATGTTCTTGATGTGGCTTGGTGAGCAGATTACTGAGCGTGGCATTGGCAACGGCATATCCATGCTTATTTTTGCCAGCATCGTATCAAGTGCCCCTGGCATGATTGCAGGTGCATTTAGTCAAGACATGAACTTAATGGTTGTCCTTATCTTTGCTTTATTGGGTTTGGCAGTGACGGCTGGCATTGTTTATATTGAACGTGCCCAACGTCGTGTGCCTGTTAATTATGCTCAAAAACAGCAAGAAGGGCGTAAAGTTTATGCTCAGCAACAATCACATTTGCCATTAAAGCTCAATATGGCAGGGGTGATTCCAGCGATTTTTGCTAGCTCATTGCTGATGTTGCCTGCAAGTTTGGGGCAATGGGCAGGTTCTTCGACGAATCCAACCACACTGCAAAATATCATGCAGAACATTTCACTCATCTTACAACCAGGCAGTCCTTTGTACTTATTACTGTTTGGCGTGCTAATCATCTTTTTCTGTTATTTTTATACAGCATTGATGTTTAACCCAGGTGAGGTGGCAGAGAATTTAAAGCGTAGTGGTGCTTATATTCCTGGTATACGCCCAGGACAGCAAACGAAACGATATTTGGATTTTGTCCTAAATCGCCTAACGTTTATTGGTGCGATGTATATGGCGATCATTTGCCTAATGCCAATGGTAATTCAAACGTCATTTGGCGTGCCTTTTCAGTTGGGTGGTGCATCTTTATTGATTATGGTGGTTGTACTTATGGACTTCATTGCACAGGTGCAAGCACATCTGATGACCCATCAATACCATGATCAAACTTTAATCCAGTCTAAATGACATTAGGAGTAGACATGAAAGTTCAAGCGTCTGTTAAAAAAATCTGTGGCAGTTGCAAAATCGTACGCCGTAAAGGTAAAGTACTCGTTATTTGCAGTTCAGAGCCACGTCATAAGCAACGTCAAGGTTAATTTTACAAATTAATACTTGCAATTTTGTAGCGGATATTGTATCATCCGCTAATTGCCATGCTGTTATCTAGGATAGCAGTAGAGTAAAACAGCAAATGCCTAGCATTTGTGCTAACGGAGAGAAATCAATGGCTCGTATTGCCGGTGTAAACATTCCGGACAACAAACACGCTGTGATTTCGCTAACTTACATTTTTGGTATTGGTCGCACTACTGCTAAGAAAATCTTGGCAACCGTAGGTATCAGCGAGACCACCAAAATTGGTCAGTTAGATGATTCACAACTGGATGCTGTTCGTGCAGAAGTTGCAAATTACGCTACCGAAGGTGACCTTCGTCGCGAAATTTCAATGAACATCAAGCGTTTGGTCGATTTGGGTTGCTACCGTGGTCTTCGTCACCGCCGTGGTCTTCCAGTTCGTGGTCAACGCACTAAAACTAACGCGCGTACCCGTAAAGGTCCTCGCAAAGCAATTAAAAAGTAACTAATTTAGGAAGCTAAAAGATGGCAAAAGACACTCGTAGCCGCAAAAAAGTGGCACGTCGTTCGGTATCTGAAGGTATCGCCCATATTCATGCGTCTTTTAATAACACCATTGTAACCATTACCGATCGTCAGGGTAATGCATTGGCTTGGGCCACCTCAGGTGGACAAGGCTTCCGTGGTTCACGTAAATCAACGCCTTTTGCTGCACAGGTTGCTGCTGAAGTTGCTGGTAAAACAGCACAAGAAACCTATGGTGTTAAAAACGTTGATGTCTTGGTTAAAGGTCCAGGACCAGGTCGTGAGTCTGCGGTTCGTGCATTAGGTGCATTGGGTTATAAAATTAACAGCATCAGCGATGTAACCCCAATTCCACACAACGGCTGCCGCCCGCCTAAGAAACGCCGCGTTTAAGGAGATAACTCATGGCCCGTTATATTGGTCCAAAACTAAAATTGTCTCGCCGTGAAGGTACTGACCTGCAACTCAAATCAGGTGTAAAAGCTTACGACGTTAAGACAAAAAAATCAGGTCGCGTACCTGGTCAGCATGGCAATAGCCAAAATAAAGCCTCTGAATACGCCCTACAACTTCGCGAGAAGCAAAAAGTAAAACGTATGTATGGTGTGCTTGAGCGTCAATTCTCAAACTACTATAAAGAAGCTGCTCGTATGCGTGGCGCTACTGGTGAAAACCTACTTGGTATGCTAGAACGCCGTTTGGATAACGTTGTTTATCGTATGGGCTTTGGTGCTACTCGTGCAGAAGCACGTCAGTTGGTAAGCCACCGTGCAATCCTGCTAAAAAAAGCAGGTCGTGATGAGTTTGTTCGTGTGAACATTCCTTCAATCCAAGTTCAAGACGGTGATGTGATTGCTGTGCATGAGAAGTCAAAAGAACAACTTCGTATTAAAAACGCAGTAGAGCTTGCGACTCAACGTGGCATTCCAGAATGGCTAGAAGTTGATCACAGCAAACTACAAGGTACGTTCAAAACTGCACCAGATCGCAGTGACCTACCTGCTGAAATTAACGAAAGCTTGATTGTAGAACTATATTCTAAATAATCCGAACTAATCGAGGTGACTTATGACAAATGTAACTGAGTTTCTAACACCGTCTGCAATTAATGTAGATACGGTTAATGAAACGACTGCTAAGGTCACGCTCGAGCCGTTAGAACGTGGCTTTGGGCATACATTAGGTAATGCTCTTCGTCGCATTCTTTTATCTTCGTTGTCTGGTGCTGCCGTGATTGAAGCTGAAATTGAAGGCGTTGATCATGAGTATTCAACACTAGAGGGTTTACAAGAGGATGTACTAGATTTGCTTTTGAACCTAAAAGGTTTGGCAATCATCTTACATGACCAAAACGAAGCTTATTTAACATTGGATAAAAAGGGTGCAGGTGTTGTAACTGCTGCTGACCTTGAGTTGCCACATAATGTTGAGATTGCCAACCCTGAATTGGTACTTGGTACACTAAGTGAACGTGGGCATTTAAAAATGCGTTTGCGTGTGGTAATGGGTCGTGGCTATGAGCCTGCCAATCAACGTCGTGAAGATGCCAATTCTAAAGCGATTGGGTGTTTAAAACTTGATGCAAGTTTTAGCCCTATTTTGCGTGTGGCTTATGACGTTGAAAATGCTCGTGTTGAGCAACGTACCGACCTTGATAAGCTCATCATTGAGCTTGAAACTAATGGCACGATTGACCCTGAAGAGGCGATTCGTAAGGCGGCTACGATTTTGCAACAACAAATTGCAATCTTCGTTGATTTAGAAGCCGAAGAAGCCCCTGAACCAGTTAAAGAAAAAGAAGAGATTGACCCTGTGCTATTACGCCCAGTGGACGACCTTGAACTAACGGTTCGTTCAGCAAACTGCTTGAAAGCTGAAAACATTTACTACATCGGTGATTTGGTGCAACGTTCTGAAACTGAACTTCTAAAAACACCAAATTTAGGTAAGAAATCATTGACTGAAATCAAAGACGTACTTGCGTCAAAAGGTTTGGAGTTGGGCATGCGTTTAGAGACCTGGCCACCAAGCGATTTGCGAGTTGATGACCGTTTTTCTTACCGTAGCCGTTAATTTTAAAGGATACTGACCATGCGACATCGTAATAGCGGAGTCAAGCTGGGTCGCACCAGCAGCCATCGTAAGGCTATGTTCCAAAACATGACCAATTCATTGATTGAACATGAGCTAATTAAAACTACGTTGGTAAAAGCAAAAGAGCTACGTCGTGTAGCAGAGCCACTCATCACTCTGGCAAAAGAAGACAGCGTTGCAAACCGTCGTCTTGCTTTTAACCGTACTCGTAACAAGGCAACCGTTGGTAAGCTTTTCAATGAGCTAGGACCACGTTACAAGACTCGTCCAGGTGGTTATTTGCGTATCATCAAATGCGGTTATCGTGATGGTGATAATGCACCAATGGCTTATGTAGAATTGGTTGACCGCCCATAATAGTCAATACTTCTACAAAAACCAAATCTTTTTTAAGGTTTGGTTTTTTTGTTGCATAAATTTTGGTTTGTTGGTGCTTCTGGCAAATAAAAATACGATTGGTGTTAAATTATAGCTAAAAACTTTAAAATTAGGGTGAGTCTGTTTTTGTTATTTCCCATGCAAAAATTGATTAAATCATCAAATTTTTATCATATCTGTAAAGATGCCATCAATGATGAGTACGCCTTGTTAATTTGTACTGTATTAAATTTAGTTTGAGTAAGTGGTTATGTCAAACTTTCTATTAAACATAGTAGAGTGAGAACTTTGTAAAATGGGTCTTATTTTAAACACTTGTTGTTTTGTGGGATGTGGTACAATTACCCTGTGCGGTAATTAGGAAAAACATTTTAAAGCAGTAATAATCTGTGCTACAATAATACCGCTTTTAGCAAATGGTCTGCCAACTTTGCAATAATACTTGCGTCACACCCACTCATAGTACTATTTGTACAACTTCGTTCGTCTCGTTTGTCTTATTGTAAATTTGTTTGACCATAAAAACAGCCAGCTTTTTAGCGAGCCAATCACAAGGAATTCACATGACTGTCATCAAAAAAGACGACTTTATCGCCTCCATCGCAGACGCATTTCAGTACATCAGCTACTATCACCCCACCGATTATATCGAAGCCCTAGCCGAAGCCTTAGAGCGTGAAGAAAACCCCGCCGCCAAAGACGCCATGACCCAAATTTTGGTAAACAGCCGTATGTGTGCCGAAGGCAAACGTCCGATTTGCCAAGATACAGGGATTGCAACAGTGTTCCTAAAAGTCGGCATGAACGTAACGTGGGACAGTGACATGAGCGTGGCGGACATGGTCAACGAAGGCGTTCGCCGTGCCTACAATCACCCTGATAACACCCTGCGAGCCAGCGTACTTGCCGACCCTGCAGGCAAACGAGTGAACACCAAAGACAATACCCCTGCCGTCATTCATATGGAAATCGTGGCAGGCGACAAGGTAGAAGTTACCTGTGCCGCCAAAGGGGGCGGTAGCGAGAACAAATCCAAACTTGCCATGCTAAACCCGTCTGACAGTATCGTGGATTGGGTGTTAAAGAGCATTCCTGAAATGGGTGCAGGGTGGTGTCCACCGGGGATCTTGGGCATTGGTATCGGTGGCACGCCTGAAAAAGCAACCCTTTTGGCAAAAGAGAGTCTCATGAGCCATATTGATATTCATGAGCTAAAAGCCAAAGCCGAAAGCGGAGCAGAGCTTTCTACCACAGAGAGTCTACGCCTTGAACTCTTTGAAAAGGTAAACGCACTTGGCATTGGGGCACAGGGCTTGGGCGGATTGACCACCGTGCTTGATGTCAAAATCCTAGACTATCCAACGCACGCAGCCAGTAAACCTGTGGCGATGATTCCTAACTGTGCTGCCACTCGCCATGTGGAATTTGAACTTGACGGCACAGGGGCGGTAAACCTAGAACCGCCAAGCATGGACGTGTATCCTGATATTACTTATAGCCCCGACAGTGGCAAGCGTGTCAATGTGGATACCCTAACCAAAGAAGAAGTGGCGACATGGCAAACAGGCGATGTGCTATTATTAAACGGCAAAATCTACACAGGGCGAGATGCTGCTCACAAACGCATGACTGACATGCTAAATAATGGCGAAACCTTGCCAGTAGATTTTACCAATAAACTCATCTACTACGTTGGACCTGTTGATCCTGTGCGTGATGAAGTGGTGGGGCCAGCAGGACCGACAACTGCCACTCGTATGGATAAATTTACCCGTCAAATGCTAGAACAAACAGGTCTTTTGGGTATGATTGGTAAATCCGAGCGTGGCAAAATCGCCTGTGAAGCCATCGCCGACAACAAAGCAGTGTATCTCATGGCGGTGGGCGGTTCGGCATATTTGGTCTCAAAAGCCATCAAAAACGCCAAAGTGGTTGCCTTTCCTGAGCTTGGCATGGAGGCGATTTATGAATTTGAAGTCAAGGACATGCCCGTAACGGTGGCGGTGGATAGCAATGGTGTATCGGTACACGCCACCGCCCCAAAAATCTGGCAAGCCAAAATCGGTAAAATCCCTGTGGTGGAAGGCTAAACGTCCAAATGTTCGGTCAATAAACCACAGCACACACCTCAAGCAAGGTCTTTGGGGTGTGTTTTTGTGAGTTATAAAAGAGATGTAACCAAATCGCCAAAATTATCAAACACCTCATCAGGGCGACTGTCGGCAATCGGCTCGCCATAGTTATAGCCATAGGTTAGGGCAAGCGTGGTTATCCCTGCGTTTTGTCCTGCTAAGATGTCATTTTTGGAGTCGCCCACCATGACCGCTTGCGATTTGTCCATGCCAAGCGTATCACAAATGTGCAAAAGCGGAGCGGGGTCTGGCTTTTTAGTAGGCAAACTGTCGCCCCCAATGACACAGGCGAATTTGTCCGTCCAGCCCATGTTATTTAAAATGTCGGGCAAAAATTGGGCGGGCTTATTGGTGCAAAGAGCCAGTGTAAAGCCTTGTGTTATAAGGCAGTTTAATCCGTCCGTTACCCCATTGTACTCCACCGTTTTGCCTTGACAAGTGGCGTATTCTTTTAAAAATATCTCATGGGCGTGGTGCAAATTGTCAAGTGATAGCTCCGCCCACACTAATGCCCGCTCCACGAGTTTCACCGAGCCATTACCCACCCATGTCCGTGCGTTGTCGGTGCCAGCAGGGGATTTGTCAAAATGAGCAAGCATTTTGTCCACGCCATCCGCCAAATCAGGCACGCTGTCAATGAGTGTGCCATCCAAATCAAAAATGATGAGTGATTTTGTCATAAATTTGCCTATTTTTAAAATTTACCAAAAGATTTAACTTAGATTTTATCAAAAAGTTTGTAACATTGACCAAGAAATCATGAAAATTTGGCGTAAATTGTAACAATTTATGTAAAACTTACCCATTTTTACCAAAAATCGCCAGAATTTTTGATGATTTTAAAAATTTTTGGGGAAAATTTGCTGAAATTTTCAAAAATTTTAAAAAGATTGAACTGATTTTGGGTGTTTTTGATGATAAATAAGAATGTTTTTGGCAAAATAACGCAATATTTGGGCATGGATTGTGATAAAAGTAACAAAATATTGCAAAATTGGGCAGATGTAAAAGGGGGTAGGGCGAAATTTTGCAAAACTTTACATTTGACACCACAAATACGCACAGTTTTTAAGAAATATTTTGTTACTATACACACATCGGCACTGATGACGAACCATCAGATGACGAAATAATAAACAAACTCGGTGCTTGCACTACAATTGGAGAGAAACCATGAAAACATTAAACAAAGCCCTACTAGCTCTTGGTGCGTCATCACTATTGGCAATGAGTGCTACTGCTGCTGTAAGCTACGGTGCAAATAGCGTGGGTCAGCCTTATGTGGGCGTAAAAGTAGGTCAATTTGACGTTGATAACGCTCGTGGTCATAAAGGTGACTTGACTGCTTATGGCGTATATGGTGGTTATAACTTCGACCAAAACGTCGGTGTTGAGCTAGAATACCAAGGTGCTGACAGCGAAAAATATAACCATAATGGCAATGATTACGAACTAAAAGCGAAGACTTATGGTGCGTATGGTAATTATCGTTACCACTTCAACAACTCACCAGTCTATGCCAAAGGTAAATTGGGTCTGTCTAAAACAGAAGTTGAAAACAAAACAACCAACAGCAACCTATATTCTAGCGAAACAGACAAAACGTCAATCGCTGGTGGCGTGGGTCTGGGTTTCCAACCAACCGCTAACTTCGGTATCGAAGCAGGTTATAACTACCTAAACTCTGATGCCAACATGTGGGGCGTAGGTGCTCACCTAGCATTCTAATTTTGGCACTCCATGGCATGAACAACCGTAGAGCGATTTACGGTTGTTTTTTTGTCGTTCAAAGTATTGTAAGCTCAATTATGGCAAATTAACCCCAATTTGCACCAATGCAAATATGAAAAATGTCTTTGTGGGGGCGTGCTTTCCACGCCCTTTGATGGTGTATTTGAGGTGAACCGATTATAAAATGTCGTCGTTCATAAAAATGGGGCAAATCATCGCCCCGAATATTTTTTATCTTTGTATTTTTGCTTGTTAGGGTGATTTTATCGTTGCTGTTGCCACGACATTGCCATGCTCTCTCATCTCAAGCACAAGCCCATTATCATCATCGCTAAGCACATGCCAGTCGCCCACGCCTTTGGGCAGACCATTGGCGGTGACGCTGATGCATTTATTTTTTAGGCGAATCATCGGTGGGGTGTGTTTGTAGATGGTGCCCTGTCCGTCTTGTTGGATGATTTGCCCTGCAATGACGCTCGCCTGTGAGCGGTGGGGGGCGACATAGCGACAAGGCATGCCATCAATGCTGATACAGTCGCCTAGGGCGTAGATGTCAGGCACGCTCGTTTGTAGGGTTTGGGGATTGACGGCGATGCCTGTGTGCTTGTTAAAGGTCAGATTGGCACGCAAGGGCAGGCGTTCGTGAACGTGAAGCCCTGTGGCGACGATGATTTCATCGACCAGTAAGAGGCTGACCGTCTCGTTGTCGCAGTCAAATAAATCAATCTCATAGCCGTGTGCGGTGGCATTTACACCTTTGACCATGCTATGACCGAGCCAATTTACCCCAAGGGCTACAATGGCGTTTAAAATCCGCTCACCTGCCATGGCAGGCAGTAGGGCGGATAAGGGTCGGGGGTGTACGTCAATGAGACTGACCTTATGACCTGCCTTTATCAAGTCTTCGCTAAGCTCAGTGCCAATCATGCCTGCCCCGATGATGGCGACGTGCTTGGGGGTGGTTAGGCGGGATTTGAGTTCGTCAAACCGCTCCAAATGATTGACGTGCCATGCCATCTCTTTGGCGATGGTGGGCGGATAGGCAGGGCTAGCACCGATGGCGAGAATGAGTTTGTCATAATATACCGTGCCACGGGTGGTGTGCAGGCTCTGGGTGTGGGTGTCAATGTTGGTAACGTAGGTGTTGGCAAGCAGACGTACGTTGTTATCAAGGGCAGACTGACTGCCCGTGGCACGCACCAGTTCGGCTCGTCCTTTGTTTTGGGATAGGGCGACCGACAGCATGGGCTTGTGATAACGGTCGGCGTCATCGGCACTGATGAGTGTGATGAGCAAGTCCTTGTCCAAAGCACGCAAAGCGTCTACCATCGCCCAACCTGCAAGACCCGCCCCAACGATGACCACGCCACGCTCGGTGCGGTCAAAGACAACGGCAGGGGCGATGTGGCTTGTCTCTTCATAAGGCTCAAAGTCGCTTTTGCGTACGCCACACAGCGGACATTGCCAGTCATCGGGAATGTCTTCAAAACGAGTGCCAGCAGGCAAGCCGTCTTCGGGGTCACCCAGTTCTTCATCATAGATATAGCCACAGGCAAGGCAGATGAATTTACGCCATGCACCACGACCATCGGTGGGGGAAGTTGTCATGATTACCTTTTTATAAATTTAAATAAAATACTCAATCGGACGAACTTTGGGTTCATCCATCAGCTGATGAGACAGATAACGCAAATGCTTGATGGCAGGCGTGACAATCGCCACAAACTGAGCTTCACGCAGACGACGTTGGGGGTGGGCAGTCATCAGATAGCCTTTTGCTCCTTGGTGAAGCATGGCAGATTGGGTGGCTTTTAGGGTCAGCATTGCCCCTTGTTCACGCACGTTTAGCACGTCTAAGAAAAACTCTTTGTCGCTGTTAAAGGGATCTTTGCCAAGGCTTAGGGTTTTGGCGACCAGATTGTCAAGCTCCAAGGTTAGACTGCCTGCTTGGTCTTCTAAAAAGGCGTTGGAGACCGCCGTGCCTTCTTTGATGTCGTCAATGGCTCCCATGATAATCCCTGCTCCGATACCAAGTTGCATGAGCACAAATGCCGAGCGAATACGGGCGATGAATGCTTTGCAGGGCAAGGCAATGATGTCATCGGCACTGATGGGGTAGTCGGTCAGCTCAATACGTAGCGTGCTAGACCCTTCCATGCCACTAAATGCAGGGCAAGGGTGCAGTTGCCACGAACTTTGGCGTGCTTTATCAAACTGCAAAAGGAAAAACACTTCATCGTCCGTGCCATCTATCTGTGCCACGGCACCGCAGTATTGACCGTCTTTGATGTGGCTAATCCACGGCAGGATACCGCTAACTTTGTAGCCGCTACCGTCCTTTTTAGCGACAAATTTCATGCTCTCGATGTTTGCCCATGTCTTCATCGGGTTGGACAGTGCCGTACCGCCAAAGGTGTGGGCAAGGGCGTGGTTGTCCAAAAATTCGCCCTTTAACAGGCTGTTGTCCGATTGGTCAATATACAGCCCCATCACTTGATGACACCACGTCAAAAAAGCGGTCGTGCCACACACTCGCCCCACGTTGGCATTGGCAAGGATTGCCAAATCAAAGCGGTTGCCGTGGGCGTTTAGGTGTGGGGCGAACAGTCCTGCCTTGCCCAGCTCAGCCATCTCAGCTAGGGGGTAATAACCCTTATCGATGTCGATGACTTTGGGGGCGATGTGTGTGTTGGCAAGTGTGGTGATGTTGTCTAAAAAGGCAGTTTGGTCGGTAAAGTGAAACATGAAAAGGCTCTTATGTCGTTTTGGAATAAGTGGTATTATAAAATGAAAGAACGGGCTTATTATTTTCCGATTTGGCATAAGTATAGCATATTTGGGAACATGGGTGCATTTATTCACACTCGCCATGTATCATCTGCAATATATTCCCCACTTTATCCAAACATTCTTGGTATTCACTCTCCATATCCGATTTTATGGTAATACCGCCTCCTGCCCAAAGTTCTGTTTTTTGCCATTTTTGCAACGTGCGAATGAGTACATTCCAATTACCCGTACCGTCAAAATTCATATAGCCCATGGTTCCGCAATACGCCCCACGGGGGGAGATTTCTAATTCATGGATAATCTCGCACGCCCGTTTTTTGGGTGTGCCTGTGATTGACCCTGCTGGCAAACTGCCAAATAAGACTTCTAGGCTATGTACGTCTTTTAATTGGGCGGTAATGGTGCTGACCATATGATGTACATTTTTAAAACTTTCAATGGCAAAGCGTTTGGGTGTTTTTACCGTGCCGATTTTGGCATATTTGCCCAAGTCATTACGCAGTAAATCCACAATCATTAAATTTTCGCTAATGTCTTTTTCGCTGTTTTTGAGTTCATTTTTTAATTCATTGTCTATATCAATATCATCATGGCGTGGGCGTGTGCCTTTTATGGGTTTTGTGATGATATGGATATTATTTTCTATTTTATGAAATTCAAAAAACAATTCAGGCGATACTGATAAAATTTCAAATTCTCCTAATTTTAAATACCCTGCAAATGGGGCATTGATTTTATCTTGAAAATATGACAAATAACTGGCTAAATTAGCCAAATCCGCTTGCCATTTTTGGGTCAGGTTAATTTGATAAGTATCGCCTGCCTTGATATATTCTTGGGTTTGGTTAAAGGTGTGATTGTAATCTTGCTTTTGCCATGATGATATAAATTGGGCGGATGTTGGTTTTGGTGATTTTTTATTTAATAAATCAGCCAAACTATTTTTTATTTCATCAAAAATATCTTTATCAGCATTTATGCCAATCAAGTCAAATCCATGCTCGCACGGCTTAATATAAATATCATAATGCCCAAAATAAGCACAAGGCTGGTTGGGCTTGATAGCGATGTTAGGATTTAATTCATGAGCTGATAGGTCATAACCGATAAAGCCCATTAAGCCGTGGGTGTATTCGTCTTTTTGGCTAGGGCAATCCAAGTTTTTGCCATAGGCGATGAGTTCATTTTGCCAATCGCTGTAAGTGGTGGCGTAGGCGGTAGTTTGCCCTGTGTGGCGGTCAAAGCGGTGGGCGGTAAATGTGCCGTCAAATTCAATCTGCCAAGCGGTTTTTGGGCAAATGGCAATCACGGGGCGATGATTGTTGTTTAAAAAACACACCCGCCAATCGGGGTGGTGCGTGGCAATCAAGGCGGTAAGCTCGCTTGGACTGTGGGTGGTGGTAAAGTGGTGTGTGAGCATTTTTAAAATGATAAAGAAAAAAGGCGAATTGTAAGGGAAAATGGAAAAAAGGGAAAGGGTTAAATTTATGCCAAATCATTCAATCCACAGCTTTTGTCATCAATACAATCAAGTTTTTCTCGCTCTTGGGGTGGCTCATTATCCCTATCTTCTACGGCACAAATAAAATCATCGTCAAAATTGGCAAATAATTCAAACAACTCATCACCTAACCTTTTGGTAAGGGTGGGTGGTTGTAACCCTGAATTGTTATTTTTATTCCTAAAAATTTCTGTCTTTTTCATTTTTGGTCTAGTAAGGTGCTTTGAAATTTGATAGTAATCCAAAAAGTATGCCAAACTAGGTTTTCCGTTCGCCCTGAGCCTGCCTGCGGGTAGGAAAACCGTTAGGTTTCCCAAGCTCGCCACGAACGGTTTTCTTTGTAGCATACTTTTTGAACCAAAGCCTGAAATTTTAATGGTGCGTGATACGCATCTTACTTAAACACTCATTTTATGGTAATTTTAAAAACCCTTTGGTTTCTTATTACCCCAAACCATATTAACACAAAAAAGCCCGTCATCACAACGGACTTTTTTAAGTTTATTAACCTTCAAACTTTTTCACCACCAACGCCGAATTTGTCCCACCAAAACCAAAGCTGTTACTCATTGCTGAGTTAATCTTGGTTTGGCGTGTAGTCTCAACAATGTCAAAAGGCTTGGCTCTTTCGTCCATGTCGGTGATGTTAATGCTTGGGGCGATAAAGTCGTTATTCATCATCAGCACGCAATAAATCAGCTCTTGCACGCCTACCGCTCCCAAGCTATGCCCTGTCATGGATTTGGTGGAGCTAATGGGCGGGGTTTTGTCCGCACCGCCAAACACCTCTGCAATGGCGTGTAGTTCCGTGATGTCGCCAAGCGGAGTTGATGTGCCGTGCGAATTGACATAATCCACCGTGTCAAGCCCTGCCTGCGATAGGGCGATTTGCATACAGCGAGTTGCCCCTTCTCCGCTTGGGGCGACCATTTCCGCTCCGTCTGATGCTGCCCCATAGCCCACGATTTCCGCTAGGATTGTCGCTCCACGAGCCTGTGCGTGTTCTAAGCTCTCAACAACCACCATACCGCCACCACCTGCAATGACAAAGCCGTCTCGGGTGCTATCATAAGGGCGACTTGCAGTTGTGGGGGTGTCGTTGTAGCTCGTACTCATCGCCCCCATGGCATCAAACATGCACGACTGTGTCCAATGCTCACTCTCCCCGCCCCCTGCGATGACCATGTCCGCCTTGCCAAGCTGGATAAGCTCCATGGCATGACCGACACAGTGGCTAGACGTGGCACAAGCGGACGACAACGAATAGCTAATGCCCTTAATCTTTAACCCTGTGGCAAGCGTGGCGGACACCGTGCTACTCATGATTTTTGGTACTGCCATGGCTCCCACGCCACGCAGTCCCTTGGCTTTCATGTTATCCACTGAGCCTACCACGTCTGCCGTGCTTGCTCCGCCTGAGCCCGCCACAACCGACACACGCACGTTATCCGCCACATCATCAAGGGTGAGACCTGCGTTATCTATGGCAGACAAGGCAGACACATAGGCGTAAAGGCTTGCGTCCGACATAAAGCGTTTTAATTTGCGGTCAATGCCTGATACGTCAAGTGTGCTTTGGTCAATCGAGCCTGACACGCACGATTTAAAGCCATTGTCGGCATAGCTTTGGTTAAAGATAATGCCCGATTTGCCGTTTTTTAGGCTGTCGGTAACGGTAGCTAAGTCATTGCCGATATTTGAGACAATGCCCATGCCTGTGATGACGACTCTTTTCATAAATATTTTCCAAAAAAGTTTGCTAAAAGTTTACAAATGTAATGATGATATTGTAACAAATTATGACCTAAAAAGGTAAAATTTTCAATCAAATTTATCGTGCCATACAAAAGAGCATAAAAAGCACATAAAAAACGGCGACCACAGCCACCGTTTTATTGTCAATAAATATAATTAAAAAGGCATGTCATCGTCTGCCACGCCACTGGCTGATGGCGGGGTTACCGCTTTGGGGGCGGGTTTGTCGCCCATGAATGGATTGGCTCCATTTTGAGCGGGGGCGTTATTGTCTTGACCGCCCTGATTGGCATTTTGGTTCATGCCTTGATTGGCGTGCTGTGGGGCTTGACCGAAGCCTTGATTGGGGTTGTTATTTTGGTAACTTGGGGTGTTTTGCCCAAAGCCATTTTGGGACTGGTTATTAAAGCCGTTTTGATAGCCACCTTGTTGCGGTGCATTGCTACCAAAGCCGTTATTGCCCTGATAACCGCCCCCGTTACCCCATTGGTTATTTTGTTGGTTGTTGTAGCCACCGCCAAAGTTGCGGTTGTTGTAGCCCTGATTGCCCTGCCAGTCGCCGCCGCCATTGTTGTCACGTCTGTCAAGCATTTGCATTTGATTGGCTCGTACTTCGGTGCTATAACGCTCTATGCCTTGTTGGTCAGTGTATTTCCTAGTGTGCAGACTGCCTTCGATATACACGAGTGACCCTTTGCGTAGGTACTGGGCGGCAATCTCGCCTAGGCGGTTAAATAGGCTGATACGGTGCCATTCGGTCTGCTCTTTTTGCTCGCCTGTGTTTTTGTCTGTCCAGCGGTCAGAAGTCGCCACGTTAATACTGGTCAGGCTACCGCCATTTTGGAATTGACGTACTTCTGGATCTTGACCCAAACGACCAACGATAATTACTTTATTAACACTTGCCATGATGGTTACTCAACTTTTGATGTTTAAAAATAATGATTTGATTCAATAAATTTGTTTTAAATAAACGGTTAAATTCACATATTTAGCGTGACGATATTTTCACTAAATGGGTTTACTTTTTCGGTTTGTCTTTTGGCATGCCGTCGCTTTTATTTGTGCATTGTATTGCCATTATCTTAATTAAAAATAAGTCAGAATAAGATATCCTGACTTATCTATTTGCAGTCAAGGTGATAATCTCTTACCTTGTTTTACTGCTTAGTTTACTTTGTAGTCTTCTAGTTTTTTGCCTTTGGCTAGGGCTTCTTCTAACCAACCTGGCTTACGACCACGACCTGCCCAAACGTTTTTTGGGTTTTGTGGGTCACGGTAAGCAACAGATGCTTCTTTGTGAGCTTTTTTGCCTACTTTTAGAATCTCATCGATGGTGGTGCCGTTTTCTTTGGCGATTTGTTTAAATTGCAAGTAAGCATCTTTTAGACCTTGGGCTTGCTTTTGCTTGATTTTGGCTTGGGCATCTTTGGTAAGTGCTTCTAGCTGTTCTACGCTAAGTGCGTCAATATTTACATTAGACATGGTATTTCCTCTTTAAAATAACCGTGAGAATAATCAAAGGTAAATCCATCAATGTGCATACATCAATACATCCGATGATTATTGGTGGTGCCAGTTGGGATATTTTAGGTTTATTAAAAATAAATTTAAAATATCGCTATTTAAAAAGATAAAAACGCTGATTTTTATCGTGTGATTATATTAACACATTTTATTTTAAAAATACAAATCATTTATTCGCCTTTTTGGAGTTTTTTAACACTTTTTTATCAGTTTTGACAAATTGGGCATGATCGATATTATCAATGACCGCCTTATCAGGACTGTGGTATTCATTAAGTAAAGACGTGGAATGATAAGGCACTAAGGCAGACGGCACAACCGATTTGGCGGCGTCAATATGCTTAATAGAATCATCAAAAAAGATATGCGGAGCAAATGTTTTTAATACCCTTGTTTTTTCAATACCGCCCAAGAAAAACGCCAAATCCACATCCACACCCCATTCTCTTAATGTCTTAATGGCACGCATGTCGGCAGGGGCGTTACGAGCGGTCACAAGGGCGATACGAATCGGATTGTGGGTGCTGTCTAGGGTGTCGTGGGGCAGGCTCTTTTGTAGGGCGGAGAGCTTGATTAAAAAGTCGGCATAAGGACCTTTGTCGATGGGTAAATCCGTCATGCTCTCTTCGCGATGATGAAAGGCTTGTAGCCCCTCTTGTTTGAACACCAGCTCGCCTGAGTCGTCAAACAGCACCGCATCCCCATCAAAGGCAATGCGAAGCTGTTCGGTGTCCAGCTCCAATATCTCCACAGGCGTGGCATCCAGCACCGCACAGGCACACAGGCGAGCATCGGTGACGGCTTGGGCATCATCGACGTTGGTCGTCAAAAACAAATCCACATCAAAATCATCAATATAATCCGCCACACTCGCCCCCGAGATGAATGCCGAGCGAGTAATGCCCAAACCATGCGTGCGTATGGCGTTTAGCACTTGTATGCCTAGGTCGGGGGTGGATTTTGAGACGATGACGACTTCGACAAAAGGCGACTCATCGTGGTAGTCTTTGGGCGGTTGGTATTTGTTTAGGTTTAGCAGGGCTTCGATGAGTGGGTAGCCTGTCCCTTTTTGTAATGGCTCGTTTTCGACCGATTTCATGTAGTCGCTAAACCGAGCAGATGCGGTGGCTTTGTCTTCTGCCAAAAAGCGTTTTAACATCTCATCATGCTCTTTTAGGTCAAATAATGCCGTCGCTGAGATTGCCACGATGAGTGTGTTTGAAAAATTAACCGCCATGATAAAGTCCTAGTTTTAAATAAATGTAAGGCGTGGTTTTAAAATTTATTTATGATGATTAAATGGTTATTAACAGGGATATAAAAATCGGTGGGTAAATTTTGCCTTTGTTAATGTGGTTAATTTGGTTTTTGTGGATTTTAAATATGAAAAACCTTACCAAAACATCATTTATCTATCATGTTTATCTATCATGCCCAATCTTAATCCATCAAAACAACCATTTTAAATCACAACAACAAAACACTCACACCAAAAGCAAAAACCCATCCACAGGACAGGCTTTTCACCAAATCATCTTTATGGCAAAATAAAATAACTGCAAACAGCAAACCAGCGACAAACCCCACACCACCGAGCGAAATGTCGCCAGATTCATGGCATATGCCACGCCATGCCATTCACCACGTTTTGGGGGACAAAACAGTACATGGCGACCAGCACCGCCCCGATAAAGATAGGCAGACTCTCAAAGCTATTGGCTTGCACGGCATTTAGGCGAGCCGATAGCCCTGTGGTCTGTGCTAGGAACGCTCGTGGGTTGTGGTTGTCGCTTTTAAAGTCAAATCCGCCAGCCATCTTTGCCAAAAACGCAAAGACAAAGGGCAACACGCAAGCGACCATGAGCGCCACAATCGCATAATGCGTGCCGTTCGGCACGTGCAAAATCCAGTTCATGTCTACGCTGTCGCCACAATCTCAAAATCATGGGTGATGTTCACCCCGCCATCGGCGAGCATTTTTGATGCTGAGCAGTATTTATCTGCTGACAGTTCAATGGCTTTGGCGACTTGCGATTCTTTGATGTTCTCGCCTGCGACGATAAAATGCAGATGAATGTCGGTAAATACCGCAGGCACGCTGTCGGCACGGCGGGCGGACACTTCACAGCGAACATCGTTAATGGCTTGGCGGGATTTTTTTAAAATGCTCACCACATCATAACTGGCACAACCGCCCAACCCCATTAGGATAAGCTCCATCGGTCTTGCCCCAAGCTCTTGGGCTGAGTCAATGATGACTTTATGTCCCGAACCGCTCACGGTCTCAAAATTAATCGCTTCGTTATTTAGCCATGTTACACTGGCACTCATGTCGCTCATGGGATTACCTTTTTTGATAAATTTTAATAAACATAATTAGGGCGTGCCTACCATTGATAACATTTTTATAAAATAAGATGAGAACTTGACAATTTCAACCAATTTTTGCATGAAAAATGGCTAAATCTTGTGGCTCGAAGTCAAAAACTTGTCTGATAGAATAACTATCAACCTCAAGTTTTTTCCTTGAAAAACGTGCGATTTTTCTCATTTTTCATTGCAAATACAAAAGGCAGGCACGCCCTAAACATAATGGGTATTGTAGCACAAAATGACAAAGCGGTAAATTTTTGAGCGTTAAAGGTTGGGTTTGGTTTTTGTGCATTTTGGCAACAATGACGATGATGAATGGGGGTAATTTTGCCAACAAATACGCCCAAAATCGGCATTTATTGCCATTATTTACCATTTGCAACATTTTTAAGCAAAATAATGTTACACTTTTTGGCAAAAATTTGGTTTAATAGACAGCAATAATTTGCCAAAATTTTGGCGTTCTTTAAATTTATTACATTAAGGTTAGTCATGATTGATTCAGACGGCTTTCGAGCCAATGTCGGTATCATCTTGGCAAATACAGAAGGGCAAGTGCTTTGGACAAAACGAATCGGACACGACAGCTGGCAATTTCCACAAGGTGGGATTGACAGGGGTGAAACACCGTTTGATGCGATGTACCGTGAATTGTATGAAGAAGTGGGCTTATGTCCGCACCACGTGGAAGTGCTGGGGGTAACACATGATTGGCTTCGTTACCGCCTGCCTAAGCGTTATGTGCGACTGGGGCAAGAACCACTCTGTATCGGGCAAAAACAAAAATGGTTTTTGCTACGCTTAGATGAAAAAAACACCGACTTTATCCGCTTTGACACTGCAACCCCTGAGTTTGACGAATGGGCGTGGGTGAGTTACTGGTATCCTTTGGGGCAGGTTGTGCCGTTTAAACGGGGCGTGTACCAAAAGGCATTGTTAGAACTTGCCGAGCGGTTACCCCTAAAAAAGGGGCTAAGGCTTTGATAAGGCTGTGATATAAGTTAAGTCACAAAAACAAGTCATGATGGTCATGGCTTGTTTTTTTATGCAAAAAACAAAAAACCTGCACAAGGGCAGGCTTTTTGGGTGTGTTTGACATTATAGATGTTTATTTAGCAATTCAACAAACTCTGATTTAGGACGGCTACCAACCACAGTATCGACTTTCTCGCCATTTTTGAAGACGAACAAAGTTGGAATGCTACGAATGCCAAAGCGTGCTGATGTCTCTGGGTTGTCGTCCACATTGACTTTGACGATTTGGAATTTGTCGCCATATTCTGCATCTAGGTCTTCTAGGACAGGAGCAATGGCTTTACAAGGACCGCACCACGTTGCCCAAAAGTCCACGAGAACGGGCTTGTTGGCTTGTAGTACGTCTTGGTCGAAGCTTGCATCGGTGGTGTTAATAATGCTCATGGGTATTACCTTTGTAAATAAGTGAATGTGTGTATAATGGGGGCGCTTTGATGGCTTTCAAGTGTGTGATGATAAGTCCTATTAATCGGTGGATTAGGGCAAATCAAATCATCACAATATCCCCAAAACTTCATGCTATAATAACAAACTTTTTGCCAAATGATGATTAAATTTACAAAAATCATCAATTCGCCCCATTAATCCAAATCATTAAACTATCAAAACCCATGACCGACCGCCACGACCGCCTATCCGATGACAAAATTGCCCTAATGAACGCCCAAGAGCGTGAGTATGATGATGAATTTTTTAAAAATTTTATCTGCTCAATCACCGTCTATGAAGATGATGACATTTGGGTGGGGGATAAGCCAGCTGGACTTCTTAGTGTGGACGGACGCATCTTGAAGGTGAGTTTGCAATCACGGCTATTAAAGGTTTACCCCAATATCAAACTCATCCATCGCCTTGACATGGATACATCAGGGCTGATTATTTTTGCCAAAAATGAACACAGCCAAAGCCACATTGCCAAGCAGTTTATTGACCGCATGGTCAGCAAAGAGTATCAAGCGGTGGTGTTTGGCACGATAGAGCAAGCAGGCAAAAAAAGCGTGATTGACGTGCCTGTCCGCTACGAGCCGACCACCAAGCCCCGCCATATCGTGGACATGAATTGGAGTAAGCGAGCCTTGACACATTATGAAGTCATGCACCACGAGCTACGCACCGACAAGACAGGCAAGGCTCATGCCGTAACCCGTCTGGCTCTGCGTCCCATCACAGGCAGAAGTCATCAGCTACGAGTCCACTGCGTACATATCGGTCATGTGATGATTGGCGACCCGATTTATGCTGAAAATACCGCCTTAGAGCTTGCCCCACGTCTCAATCTACACGCCCACAAACTTCGCCTAAAACACCCCACGCATGGGGCTTGGCTCGATTGGGAAAGTGAAGTGCCGTTTTAGGAGCAATTGCGATGGAGGCAAAAATCTTAAAATGGTTCATGAGATTATTTGTTGTTATTCCCATAATTTTTATTTCAATACATATTGTTTATATGTTGGCGGTTGCTCAATGGAGTGTGGGCAGGGGCTTTCCAAGTGAGCATGAATTGAGTTATGAAACAGGTTATCTTAAAAGTAGAAAAGATGTCTATTTTTGCAAGAAGAATGATTGTAGATATTATCCAACAATCATTTTAACCAAAAGCCTTGATACAGCAACAGGACAAGAATATTATTGTCATTATAATCACGGCAGAAAAGATCCCTGTTTTGGAAATAAGTTTCCTGATGAATATAGAAACCAACTTGTCAAGATTGGTTATTATATTCAGCCAGATTTTTTATGGCATAAAGACAATACAAGACAACTGGTAACCTTAGAAGCCAATGGCAAAATGGTGGTTGATTATCAAAAAAGTAAAGAAACACTAGAAAGAAAGAAAAGTTTTGATTATCAAGCGTTTGGTTTTATTTTGATTTTGGCTGTCATAGGCTTATCTCCAATATTGTTGATGTGGGGTGTTTTTGCATTGGCAGGATTGGTGAGATTGATAAAGAACGGTGCTGTTAACAATAATAGAAAACAATCATCATGATTTGGTAAAATAAAAGTCTATTACTTACAAATAATACATGAATCATCATCCATTTTTTAACAGTTATTTATATTTTATCATGGGATATTGTATTGTTTTTGAACGATTTTTAATCATATTTAAAAATCATTTTTTGGGCAATGTTGGTTTATGGCTAACTAAATGAGAATTAAAATTAGATGAAATTTAAATCAAATTCCATCTAATTTAAGCATAAAACATTTATCGGTTTTTTGTAAACCCACTCACACGCTCACATAATATCGCCCACAGCCGATTTTGAGCATTTTCGCTACCCCATGCATTATGTGGTGTAAAAAACACTCGTGGGTGGTCTTTTAGGGCAAGTAGTGGTTCATCAGCAGGAGGCGGTTCCTGTTCAAATACATCGGTGGCATAACCCAAAATACGGTCATTCGCCAACGCCCGCACAACCGCCCCGCTATCCACAACCGCCCCACGAGCGACATTAATGATGAGTGGGGTTTTGCTCATTTTGCCAATTGTTTTATCATTGATTAAGTGGTGCGTATCGTCTGTCAATGGGCAATGCAAGCTAATCACGTCCGAACGTGCCAGCACGTCATCAAAGGCGGTATAGCTGTCGTCTCTTGGCGGTTTTCCTGCTCGTTCGGCATATAGCACGGTCATGCCAAAAGCGGTGGCGATTTGTTCAACCTTTTGTCCGATTGCCCCTTTGCCGACAATGCCCAGCGTCCGCCCTGCCAAATCAAAAATGGGCGTATCAAGCAAACAAAACCGCCCGTCCGCTTGCCATGTGCCGTCCGTGGCTTGTCTGTGGTAATGCACCCCTGCACGCATGGCGGTGAGCATCAGCATAAAGGTGTGTTCAGGCACGCTGTCCACCGAGTAACCTGCGACATTTTTGACGGCAATGCCACGCTCATCACAAGCGGTCATATCCACGTTGTTCATGCCTGTGGCGGTGAGCTGGATAAGTTTGAGATTGGGCAAGCGGTCAATGACGGCACGGTTTAAGATAACTTTGTTGGTGATGATAATGTCGGCATGAACGCACCGCTCCACGATAATATCATCGTCTTGGGGCGTGCTGTCATACACGGTATAATCGTCAATGCCGTCTGGGGCAGGCAAGGCGACATTGTCCGAGAAGGTGGCACGGTCTAAAAATACGGCTTTCATAACTTATCCTAAAAATAAAAAAAACACGCCTAATGTATACCAGCGTGTTTTTAATGTCAATCGTTCAATGATAAATGGGTCAATCACAACAATCATCATCAAAGCAAATGTTACACTCGGGCAGTTGTTCTTGGAGCCATGCTATGTCATTGACATTTACAGGGTTGCCCTTTAAACTAAGCCAAAGCAAGTTTTTCAAATTTGCTAATGGACGAATGTCGCTGATTTGGTTATAGCTCAGATAAGCTTCGGTAAGATTGGTTAGCTCTGACAAAGCAGAGATGTCGCTAATTTGGTTGCGTCTTAGGCTCAGCGAACGCAGTTCTGTCAAATTAGCCAATACACTGATGTTTGATATTTGATTGTAGGACAAATCCAGCGTGTTAAAATACGCCAAGCAGCCCACTTGTTTGAGTGCAGAGATGTCACTAATCTCATTATTGTTCAGATATAAGTATGACACCAAAAACAGCTTCGCTAAGGGCGAGATGTCTTTGATGTGATTGTCGGAGAGCACTACTGTTTTTAATCTGCCAAGCTGAGAGATGGCAGAAATGTCTGTTACTTCATTATTTTCAATGTTAATTAGCTCCAATCTTGGCAGGCGAGCGAAAATAGAAATGTCTTTGATTTGGTTGTGGTTTAGGCGCAGGTCGGTAACTTGTTGTAATTTGCCCAAAGGCTCGATATCACGGATTTGATTATAGCTAAGATTGATTTGCGTAAATTGGGTAAGGTTGGATAGGGCTTTGATATCACTAATGTTCTGATCGGACAAATCAAGATCAATCTGTCGAAAACGTTGGCGAGGTGATGGTGGTTCAGTTCTGATCGTCCCTGTCAGGCTTTGTGAGCTTTGATTGCTTTCTGGGTCCATGATGGGGTCGCCAAAGTCAATGGTAATCACGCCTTTGTCGTTGCGTAAAAATGGGCGATGATTGCTTGATTTGGATTCTATGACATCAAAGATATTCTCAACATCAAGTCCGCTTTCATGGCCAATATCATAACCCTGTGGCGTAGTCGTGGAAAAGTTGTCTAATCGCATAGGTTTGTCCTTGTCACGCTAAATTTGTTTAAAGATGCATCAAATCTATGTTCTTTTTGATGATATAAAAAAATTTTAAGCCATTAATAACTTCATTATTTATTTGTGATTGAAATCAAAAATAAATAATGAAGTGCTAAATAATATTTTATAATATCTAACAAATTGGCATTTAATTAATTAAATTTATTTAATTATAAAACACTGATGTCCAAAAAAATACGTTATAATCGTTTTGGATGACTTATATTAACAAAAATAAAATGAAATGAAAACACTTTTAAGATAATTTTTTGTAATACGCCAAGAATCTCACGTTAAATTTTGGTTTTATTTTAAAAATATATATTTTTACATTGGCTCTGGTTCAAAAAGTATGCTACAAAGAAAACCGTTCGTGGAGCTATGCCTGTCCATAACGGTTTTCCTACCCGCAGGCAGGCTCAGAGCGAACGGAAAACCTAGTTTGGCATACTTTTTAGACTACTACCTTTACATTTTGTTGGTTTTTAATATAAAACAGCATTAGAACTGGAATGGTCTAATCAAGACAAAGGATGATTGATGCTTGCTTTATCTTAAAATTTATTAAGAATTAATAACATGAATTCATGACAGGCTCATAATTATGATGAATTCATAAATGATATTAATGATTGTCAAACCAATAGAATTTAATATAATTTTTATTTATATTTAAAATAACAATTTTTTTTAAAAAAATACTAAATAAAAGCACCAAATAGCACTTAAATAATAAATTAAATATTGATTTATTAGCAAGAATTAACCCAAATGATTTATATACACTCTACAAAATGAAAAAGTACCACGGTTTTTCGTTCGTGGTGAGCTAAGTCGAACCATGACGAAACCGACCCGCAGGCAAGCTTGTGGCGAACGGTTTGTGCAGTAAAATTCAATTTTGTTAGCTGTAATTTATCAGAAATGAGAATTGTATGAGAAATCTATGGCAGTTTAAAGAAAAAATACAAAAGGTGGGCATGCCCCAGTAATTTTAAAGTTTCTTGGGTGTAAATAGTGTTATAAAGGGTAGGCATGCCCCAATTTAATCAATACCAAATGACCTGTTGTTTGTGGTAATTTTGCAGGACTTTTGTTATAAATAAAAGTAATTTTTATTCATTTTTGTAACAAGCAATCAATGCGTATTTAAATACCTCAATACCGTCTTTGCTGAACGCTCAATGTCTGACGCGTCAAGCCCACGCACTATCATGACAAGACGAGACACATCATCCTGCCAAACGGAGGCTGACAGGTGTTCGGGTGGGTATAGACAGTGCTGAACGCCTTGGAGTAGCATGGGTTTGTCAATGCCTTGTAGGTGTAGCACCCCTTTTAGGCGCAGGATGTGTTCGCCATATTGGTCAAGTAGCAGGCTAAGCCACAGCCCAAAGGCAAGCCAATCGATGGGTGTGTCAAAGGTCAGGACAAGGCTTTGGGCGTGGGCGTGGGTGTCCTGCTCGTTTTTGAGAAAAAACGTGGGTCTGGGCAGGACATCAAAGGTCTTGGCAAATAACGCCTGCATGTTAATAAAGTCATCTGCCTGTACTTGGATGGCGTCAGGATTGACCTTGTGCATGAGTGCTTGGGTGGTTGCCATGTCATCTGCTTGACACAAATCGGTCTTTGACAGCACATACTGCTGACAGGCGATGACTTGTGGTAGCCATTCGGGGGCGGTGGTCGCTTGGGTAGGGGCGTGCTGAGTGTCGATGATGGTGGTCATGCCATGCAGGGTAAATCGCCCTTTTAGGTGCATGTCTTGGCTTAGGGTGGATAAGATGGACGCAGGGTTGGCAAGCCCCGTGGTCTCGATGAGAATCTTATCAAAGACAAGGCTGTCTTTGTTCAAATCAAGCACGGACAACAAGGTGTCTTTGACATCGGTCAGCACGGTACAGCACATACAGCCCGATGGTAGCAGGTAGGTGCTGTCATTGATGGGTTTGACCAGCAAATCATCCAGTCCCACTTCGCCAAACTCATTGATGAGTACTAGGGTTTTGGCGTTTTGGTCGTTTTTTAGGATGTGCTGGATAAAGGTGGTTTTGCCACTGCCCAAAAATCCTGTAACGATATGAATGGGGATTTTGTTCATGACTGGGTTTCCAAAGCATGCAAGAACCGCTCGTCTAACACATCAATGGGTCTGCCTGTTAGTGTGTGAATCTGCCCCCACAGCTCGCCCAGCCCATTTGCCATGGCTTGTTTGCCTGTTGGGGTCTGCACCAGATAATTGACACCATGAACATCGGATATTTGTATGCGATGGGGCTTGGCAAGGGCGTTGATGAGTTTGAGCCTGCGATAACGCTCTTGGCGACGTGGCAACTCGGACAGGCTTGCCGTCCAGTCGCTTTGTTCTTCGATGAGTCCGCAAAGTCCGCACATGGGTATTCTCGTGATGATGGGGTGGTAGAAAAGTTAAGTACCGCTTTGCTAGGCTTGCACCCACAAATTGGTACTTAACTGGCGGTTGTCAAAATTGCTATTTTTGACGGGGGCAACGTTTGGCAAAGTCATCAGCGATTTGGTTCATCGTGACAAACTTAACGCCGTCATGGGCTTTAAAATGCTTAATCAAGCGTTCAAGCATGAGTAGCACCTGTGGACGTCCCGACACATCAGGGTGGATGGTGATGGGGAAAACAGCATAATCCATCTCACGATACACCCAATCAAACTGGTCTCGCCACATCTCTTCTAGATGGCGTGGATTAACAAAGCCGTGTGAGTTTGGTGATTTTTTGATGAACATCATCGGGGGCAAATCGTCCAAATACCAGTTGGCAGGAATCT
This sequence comes from Moraxella caprae DSM 19149, assembly GCF_000426885.1. Lineage (GTDB taxonomy): Bacteria > Pseudomonadota > Gammaproteobacteria > Pseudomonadales > Moraxellaceae > Moraxella > Moraxella caprae. The sequence continues at coordinate 70,891 of NZ_AUGF01000010.1, forward strand.
CAATCAAATCCGTCTCTTGCCCACGCACCAAAGGTTTCATCCATGTATCGGGGTGCTGACTATAATCAATCTTCGTCCAGCTATCACCCACACGCACATAATAAGGCGTAAAGTCGTTGTGCATGAGGCTGTGGTCGTATTTAATACCTTTTTCAAGCAACAGCTCATTGGTAACAGGGCTAAACTCCCACCACGGGGCGACATAGCCTGTCGGGGCTTTGCCAGCTAGCTCGGTAATCAGGGCAAAGGATTTGTCCAATACCGCTTGTTCCTGCTCACGAGTCATGGCGATGGGGTTTTCGTGGCTGTATCCATGAATGCCAATCTCATGCCCTGCGTCAGCGACCATTTGCATTTGTTTGGGAAAAGTTTCGACCGAGTGACCAGGGATAAACCATGAGGTCGTCAAGCCTTCTTTGTCAAACAAATCAAGCAGGCGAGGCGTACCCACTTCGCCAGCGAACAGCCCACGAGAGATGTCATCTGGCGAGTCTTCACCGCCATACGAACCAAGCCAGCCTGCCACGGCGTCAACATCAACGCCGATGGATACAAAGATTTCTTTTGCCATAACAGCTCCTTAGAAAATGCAGGTTATCCTGCGGTTAAAATTTATTGACATGACATCATTTGGGGTTTGATTTGTGGTGATTAAAAAATATTACCAATCATAAAAGCTTCAATCCCAACTTAAATTTACAACTTATTGATTTTTCAATGATTATTTTTCAATGATTATTTTTCGGATTGTAGAGGCGAATTGCCCTTGATAAATCAATCATTTATACAAAACTTAGAATGGGGCGTAAAAATCTTTTAAGACAAATACATCTGTATCACCTGTCCTGACATGAGTACCTGTCGGTCGCTTCCTGTTACCCCCGCCACAGAAGCCCCAATGGGCAAGCCCTGAGCGTCCGTGCCAATGGGCAGGCTTAGGGTCGGCATGTCTAAAAAGCTACCAATCATGGTAAAGTTTAGAGTCTGGGCATTGATGTGAGCAAAATAGTCATCATCGGCTTCTAGCTTGGCAAGCGAAGGGGCGGTATGGCGGACGGTCGGCATGATGAGCAGGCGATTGCCAAGCTTATGCATGAGAGCCTGCTGATAAACGGTTCGGCGAGCATATAGGCGGATTTGGGTGCTGGCTTTGATGTCTTTGGCAAGCATGAGTCGGGTTCTGACCCGTCTGTCTAGCTCATCGGCTTGGGGGCTATGCAGTAGCTCTTCGTGCAGAGTATAGGCTTCGGCAGAACCAAGCCACTGCTCATTGATACAGGCGAGTGTGTCATGCAGTGCCGTGATGGTCTCTGCCCTGATATAAAAGCCTGCCTTTGTCAGTGTCTGCACCCACTCATGAAAACACGCCTGCACGTCATCATCTGCCAAGGCAACGATGGCAGGGTCAAACACGAGTGTGGGCAAGGCGTGAGATTGGGCAAGGCGTGTGGGATGGTTATCATTAAGCCAGTCTAGACAAGGCTGATGATGAAGTAGCTCATCGATGAGTAGGCAGTCTATGACGTCATGAGCGATAGGACCTAGGGTGTCTAGTGAATCGGCTAGGGGGAATACGCCTTGCTTGTCATAACGCTGACGACTGGCACGAAATCCCACCAAGCCATTAAAACTGGCAGGAATGCGAATCGAGCCTGCGGTATCCGTCCCCATGGCAAGCGGGACAATGCCATGCCCGACCACCGTTGCCGACCCTGATGATGAGCCTCCTGCCACGTGGTCAGGATTGGTAACATTGGTCGGGGTGCCAAAATGAGGGTTTAGCCCCAATCCTGAATAGGCAAATTCGGACAGATTGGTCTTGCCCACACAAGTCAAGCCCATATGGTGCAAGGTTGAGACAACTTGAGCGTCCTGCGTGGCAGGTGGGGCGTGCATTCTAAGCTTTGCTCCTGCGGTTGTGATGGTGTGCTTGATGTCAAACAAGTCTTTGTAGGCGATGGGTATGCCGTCAAATATGGATAAGGGATTGCCCCGTTGCCAACGGATTTTGGCGGACTGGGCTTGGGCGTAGGCAAGCTCTTTGGTTAAGCTGATGAACGCATTGGGGGCGTCATCGATATGCTCATACAGCGTGTCTAATACCTTGATGGGACAGGTATTACCTGTGGCATAAGCATGGGCAAGGTCAAGGGCGGTGGCGGTCATGGCTGGCTAATAATGGATGAATACACAGCCAGTGTACGCTTATTTTAATGGGTGGTCAAGTTATCATTTGGTGGTAGTTTCTTACAGTTTGGTATCAGTAATATGAAATAATATAACATTATGTTTTTTCCATGTCACTCATGACCGCCCTTGTTTTATCAAAACGGCTTTACCACCACCAAAATGACCACCGCAATTAAGATAAAGACAGGGATTTCGTTAAACCACCGCCAATAGACGTGGGTTTTTAGTTTGGGGTTGTCGGCAAGGCGAAGGCGAAATCGTCCGCAAGCGATGTGATAGATGGTAAGTAGGATAACGAGCGTGATTTTGGCGTGTAGCCAACCTTGGGTTTTGTAGATTTGCCAATTCATGATGACCATAGACAGCCCCAGTACCCACGTTGCCATCATCGCAGGATTCATGATGCCACGGTAGAGCTTTCGCTCCATGATAGCAAACCGCTCTTGGCTAATCTTATCATCGCTCATGGCGTGATAAACAAACAGCCGTGGCAAATAAAAAATCCCTGCAAACCAGCAAACCATGGCGATGATGTGAAAGGCTTTGATGTACTCAAACATAGATTTTTGGCAAAATAAAAAGTGGCATGATACCACTTTTTATCTTTAAAAGCCAATCAAAACATCAAGCGAACCCCAAGCGAACCACCCACGTCTGTATCGCTGTCTTGGTGGGTGGCGTGAATCCCTGCATGAACGTTTGCCTTGCCAAGTTGCCCTTGTACGCCCAGATGAGCGGTGGTGGCGTGAGATTTGTCGGTGATAACGCTTGTATTAAAGCCCTTCGTGTATTCACGAATGGAGGTCAAAGTGGCATTAATGGTGCGTTCATCATCGTTAAACTCATGAGCGTGAGCGATACCGCCCGTCAGAGTCAAAGCGGGGCTAATCGGATAAGCCACATCGACGCCAATCTCGCCTTGCAGAGACTTTTGTTCTTGCTCGCCAAAACGCATGGCGGTGGATAAAGTCGGTTCGCTCTCGGTCATGTCATTTACTTTGACTTTTTGGGCATGTACGCCGATAAGCGGACGCACAGTGGCTTTGCCCATGTCTATGCCATAGCTGGCTTGTAGCCCTGCATGAAAACGTCTGGCGGTGGTATCTGCGGTGTGCGAACGCCTTGCCCCCTCCCAGTCGATATGGCGGTGCGTATCCACGCTAAGTCGGTCTATCCCTGCCACGCTTTTTAGGCGGACATTGCCGATGTCATGACGATGATACACCCCCATGCCAATGGTTTTGACATCCGATGATAGGGTGTCATCCAGAGCATAATCTTGGTTTTGGTGAGTCAGATACGCCCCTGTATGGCTTGATGAACCCGCCACGTCCAAGCCGATTTGGGTGGTGGGGTCGGTACGGTCGCTGGCATGGACGCTTGCCCAAATGCTGTGTGAATTACCCAATTTGTCAAGCTGACGATACGTTTGGCGGTCGTGGGCAGAGCCTGTTTTGACAAGTTCGCCTGAGAGTTTACCCATGTGAGTAGGGGCGTCCATGATGGAGCGGTAATACTGTGCCAAAATACGGTGAGTGCGTCCCGATGGGTGAATGTCATCGGCAAAGGCATGGGTGTCATTTGCCCCGTTTTCTATAAGATTGGCTTTAGTACATGCCAAAGAGGTGGAAGCCACATCATCCGCCCCTGTGGTACGAGCAGGCATTTGACACGCCACGCCTTGCGTGTTTTTAAAACCAAAGGCTTCTTTATTTGCGGTCGCTTCTTGGAGTAGGGCAAAGGTGTTGGCAGGGATGACGTTGGCGGTGGATTGGTTTAATGCTCCAAACAGACCGCTATTATACAGACTTGAGGCGAGTTTGGCTTTGTCTTGCACGCCTGCCATGAGGCTTTCGCCATAGATGGCTCGGGGTGTGAGGCTCAAATCAGGCACATTTGGCACCAAAATGGTTGTCGCCCCTGCTTGATTGAGTGTTTCGATGTCTATCACGGTGCGAGTTACCGCACCTTTAATGGCGTTTTGGGCTTCGGCTGTTGTGGTGGCTTGAGAAGCTGAAATTAAGTCATTAGAGCCAATCCAAATGGCATACAGGGCATTAGGGTCGGCTTTGCCACCTGTGGCGGTCAAATGGTCGGTGATTTGCGTTTTGGTGGAGGGTACATTCACAAAACCATTCCAATTGACCTCCGAGCCAGAGCGAGCTCCGCCCACGGCATAGTTAGTGCCAGTGGGGTTGTCGGGCGTGTTGGGACTGGCGGTTTTGCCATAACTTTGGGCAAATAAGCTTGACCATACAGGGTCGGGGTTGGTGGTAAAAGATGGCTGTAAGGCGTTGCCAAGGGTGCCATCTTTTCGGGCGACCATATCTTTTAGGCGACCTGTGTCGGACAAGCTGTCCCCAAAAATGATGACTTGGCTAAACTCTTTGGCGTAAGCGGTGTGCAGGCACATCCCAACCATTAGGGCAAGTGCTGAGTATTTGGCAAAAGCGGATTTTTTCATTATTACTCCCTGAGTTGCTTTCAAAGTAAAAACACTTGTCAAGTGTAACAAAATATTACAACAATTACAAGTGTTTTTTGATTTATGCTTGCTTGGTCTTTGATGGGTTATCTGCCAATGCCAATTATTTGTCAGTACCGATTTGCTTTAATTGCTTATTTGGCGGTAGGCAGGGTCAGATATTTTGACGTGATTTTATCCATCTCCCCTGAGTTTTGCAGGTTATTAATGCCTGCGTTGAGCTTATCTAGCAGTTCTTGGTCGCCTTTTTGGGTGTAGATGACAATGTCTGCTGCGTTCGGGGTTTTATCATACTCTACCACGCTCATCTGATGATCGGGATAATTAAGAGTGATATATTCTAAGAAGTATTTGTCTTGCAATACCGCATCATATTTGTCTTGAACCAAACCTTGATACAGTTGAAATACTGTATCCACGGTTTCGTGTGATGCAACAGATAACTCGTTAATGAGTTTTTCTTGCGTGGTATCTTTCATGGTTGCCACACGCAACGGTTTTAGGCTTGCGATGTCTGTTACCGCAACGTTGGGCTTGTGCATGATGATGGATGGGTTTTGCAAGTAAGCATTGGTGTGATCGAATTTAGCAATACGTTCAGGTGATGGAGATAAGCCACTAATGACAACTTGATATTTACCTGCTTCTAGATTGGGAAGCATGTCAATAAATCTTTCTTTGTGTAGCTCCACCTTAAAGCCTTGGTCTTCTCCGATGGCGTGAATGATGTCCACGTCTATGCCAGTTAGGTTGCCATTTTCGTTTAAAAAAGTTAAGGGTGGTAGAACCCCTGAAGTCACAACCTTTACCACAGGGGCATCATTAGGTAGTTTGCTTGGTCTTTCGGCAGGGGCGGTGGTGGCTGTCGGCTGGCTGTCGGCTGGGGTGGGTGTCTCGGCAGGCTTATCGGTGCATCCAAATAGCCCTGCACATAAGGCAAAAGAAAGCGTGATTTTTTTCATGACTTATCCAATAAATTGATAAAAATAGATGTCTATTTTAACAAATCTTTAAGACTTTTGTAAACTTATATCTTTTTATGTTTATGATGACAGAGCAAGCATAAATTTTATTGGGCTTAAGGGTGTGTTATTGTTTTGCTATCAAGCTGACAACGGACAGCCTTGTGGCAAGTCGTCAAACTCTGCCTTGCCCGTCATGGCGTTCACGATTTTGGGTTTGGGGGTGGGTTTTTCGGCAGTTAGCCCGAGCATTGCCATAAGGCGGTCATCATTGGCTTGGGACTGATTGCCTGTGGTCAGTAGCTTATCACCATAAAAGAACGAGTTCGCTCCTGCCATAAACGCCAACGCTTGTTCACCGTCCGTCAAGCTCTCACGCCCTGCCGACAGTCGCACGTAGCTTGTCGGACAACAAATGCGAGTAATGGCAATCGTGCGTATCCACTCAATGACGGACAACCTGCCCTCTTCTAGCACCTTATCGCCCAGTGGCGTGCCTTTGATGGGGACGAGTAGGTTTACAGGGATAGACTGGGGCGGTATGGGCATGGCGGTCAGCTCATGTATCCAGTCTATCCTGTCATCACGGCTCTCGCCCATGCCCACGATTGAGCCACTGCACACATTTATCCCTGCGTTTCGGACGTGTTCAAGTGTCTCTAGGCGGTCATCATACGAGCGAGTACTGGTTACTTGGCCATAATAGTTGCGAGAGGTATCAAGGTTGTGATTATAATAATCAAGCCCTGCGTCTGCCAAAGTCTGGGCTTGGTCGGGTTTTAGCATACCCAAAGTCATGCACGTCTCAAGCCCTAACGCTTTGACTTCACGGATAAGCTCCACCAAATACGGCATGTCCTTGGCTGATGGGTGCTTCCATGCTGCCCCCATACAAAAGCGAGATGAGCCTGATGCTTTGGCACGCTTTGCCGATGCCAAGACCTTTTGGATTTCAAGGCGTTTTTCGGCGGTTAGCCCTGTCTTATCACGATAATGTCCCGACTGCGAGCAGTAGCCACAGTCTTCAGGGCAGTTGCCTGTTTTGATAGAAAGCAATGTGCTGATTTGGACTTCGTTGGCACGAAAATGCTGACGATGAACGCTTTGGGCTTGCATGAGCAAATCCATGAGTGGCAAATCAAACAGGTGAGCGATGTCTTGGCGAGTGATTGACTGATGGTTTGGTAACATGATTTTTCCCTAATCAATAAATATTTAATCAATGAATAAGTGGTTATTTTAAAAAATAAGTGAATGATTGTAAAGGGTTTTCATGACTTCGTAAATCGTGCAGTTAAAAAAACGGCATTATCTGCCGTTTTAATGATTTTAGATTTAAGCTACTTGGCTGTTGAGTACAGCCTGTACAGCTTGAGAAGCTTTTTTGATGTCGTGAAAGACCATGCCCAACTTGGCATCAGGACGTGCGACAACTGTCAATAATAGACTCTCAGCCACGGCACTGACGATGACATAGCCCACTTTGCTTTGCACCATCACACGCTCGCTCTCATTGCCCGATAGCGTGTCAATCATGCGTTCACTGACCGACAGCAGAGCGGCACTCATGGCACTAATCCGCTCTTCGTTCACACCCATGGGCAGGTGTGATGCCATCATCATACCATCATCAGTGATAAGTGCTGATGCCTCAATCTCGGCAGAGTCGGCGTGTAATTCATCTAAAATCTCATTAAATTTGGCGATATCTAGCATTTATTTATGCCCCACTATTTTGCATATGATATTTTAGAAACTGATATTGAGGCTAAAATACAAATGCCATAATTTATTAATAATTATAAAACAGATAAATTAATTTAAAAACAAAATACAATTGTTAAATAAATTAATCTCTATCAAGTTTAGCCATTATACGCCCATGAAATGCAAATGCAAGTCATTTTTTAAATAAATCCATAAAAATTTTAATGAATTTACTGTCGTGTAAGTGATTGATAAATATGAATTAAAATTTATTAAGATTTGCTAAATAATAAAAATCATTATAATAAAAAAGACAAACTGCCATAACGAACTGTTTGTCTTTACTGGGGTGGATAATCGCCCTTTTGTGGGATAAATCAGCTTTTCTTTCTGCTCGCCTTTTTCTTAGCACTCTTAACTACCTTCTCATTCCCCACTTTCTCAACCAACGCAAAATCCACTTGCAACAAGTCCATATTCACGCCAGCCACCTTAATCAAAAGCTGTTCGCCAAGTTTAAAGATTGAGCCTTTCTCGCCAATCAAGGCTTGTTCACGCTCGTTGTACTCATAGTACTCGGCAGATAGGTTTGAGATGTGAATCAGTCCGTCAATGAACAAGTCATTTAGCGTAACAAACAAACCAAAACTCGTTACGGTGGTAATCGTCCCCACAAACTCATCGCCCAAATGCCGTTGCATATAATGGCATTTTAGCCACGTTTCTACATGACGACTTGCTTCTTCGGCACGGCGTTCGGTGGTGGAGGTTTGCTCGCCTGCCTCGTCTAGGGTTTTATAAATGGCAGGCTTGGGCTTGTTGCCTGTAACTTTATCCTTAATGGCTCGGTGAAGCATGAGGTCAGGATAACGGCGAATGGGGCTGGTAAAGTGGCTATACTCATCATACGCCAAGCCAAAATGCCCGATGTTGTCAGGGCTATAGTTCGCTTGCATCATCGAGCGAAGGAGCATGGAATGAATGCTTTCGGTATCTGCTCGCCCTTCGGTTGCCTTGATGATACGCTGATAATCAGCATGGGTGGGCGACTCGGTGGGAAATGACAATCCAAACGATTTGACGTATTCGGACAGTTTGGCGGACTTTTCATCAGAGGGCTTGTCGTGATTGCGATACAAGGCTGGCAACTCATGCTTTAAGGCAAAATTTGCCCCACAGGTATTGGCAAGGAGCATCATCTCCTCGATGAGTTTATGGGCGTCGCCACGAGTGCGTTTTTTGATGTCCTTGATGTCGCCATCTTCGCCAAAGACGATGTAGCTTTCGGCAGTCTCAAATGCCATCGCTCCTCGTTCCTCACGCTTTTTATCAAGGATTTGATACAGGGCAAAAAGCGTGTCCACCGATTTACAGACATCAGGATTTTTGACCAAATCATCGGGCAGGGTTTGGTTCGTGGGGTCGTCAAAATAGGCGTTTACTTGGTTATAAGTCAGGCGAGCCTGTGAGTGCATGACCGCAGGGTAGAACTCATAGCCTGTAACCTTGCCCACACGAGACAGCTTAATATCCGCCACCATGCAGAGGCGGTCGACTTTGGGGTTTAGCGAGCATAAGCCGTTGGACAGCACCTCTGGGAGCATGGGGATGACACGGTGGGGAAAATACACGCTCGTGCCACGCTCATAAGCGTCCACATCAAGCGGAGATTGGGGTGTTACATAGTGGCTCACGTCCGCAATGGCAACCACGACACGGTAATTACCGCCCGAGCGTTTGCAGGCATAGACCGCATCGTCAAAATCTCGGGCATCTTCGCCGTCTATCGTGATAAGTGGCAAATCTCGCAAATCCACCCGCCCTTTAAAGTCTGTCTCGGTTGGCTCGCCATAGCTGTCGGCTTGTTCTAGGGTGGCTTTGCTAAACTCATGCGGTATGGCGTGGTTTAGTAGGGTCGTTTCAATGATAAGTTCACGGTCATTAAGATTGGTCAAAAGCTCGCCAATCTTGCCTGTGGCGTACTCTTGATAAGTCGGCATATCAATGATAGCAACTTTCACGCTGTCGTCCAAGCTCGCCCCATGATGAGCCACGTCATCATCGGTCAGCGTAATGGGCTGATGAGCATTCGCTCCTGATAATTGGACAAAATAGCCGTCATCGTCCCTATCAAGCACGCCCACAAACTCGGTACTGGCACGGTGTAGCACGGTTTGGATACGGGCTTCGGGCTTGCCACGAAACTCGGTGGCAACCACTTCTACCGTGTCGCCGTCAAAGACCACACGCATCTGCTTTTCATGGATAAATAGGTCGGGCATATCATCAAGCACGACAAAGCCAAAGCCTTTGGCACTTGCCGACACCTTGCCTGTTACGGTGGTGGGTAGGGGGGCAATGCTAAAATGAATGCCGTCCGTGCGTTCTAGTTGGTTGTCTCTTAGCATGGCTTTTAGGCGGTTGGTTAGGGCAAAAAATCGCTCATCATCGCCCAAAATCTCAAAATGCAGTCCCAAACTCTCCGCTGTAGCAGGTTTGCCGTCATTGTTCATTTGGGCGACAGTTTGTAGGATAAGCAGGCGGGAGGGAATGGGATTTTGGTATTTATTGGCTTCATCGGTGGCGTTGGGGTCGTTCCACGTTGGTGTTTTTTTCATACATTTTCTCTTTATAAAAAATTGGTTAAATCTTCATGTTTGAGTTATCATAACATATTTAGCCACGAAATCATGCAACTTTTATGACAGTTTTTTTAAATTTTGCCACGCCCGACACCGCCCAATCATCAGGCTATTTGTCCGACATTGCACGGGTGGAGCGTGAGCTGTTTGATGATGCTTGGGACGGCTTGGCGGTGCATTCGGTGCTGGGGCAGTTTGGGGCGGGGGTGCTTGTCGCTTGTGATGACGATGATGAGTGCATGGGCTATTTGATGTATCAAATCGTCTTTGAGGTGGCGGAAGTGTTACGCATTGCTACGGATATGGATTTTCAAAAGCAGGGCGTGGGCAAAGGTTTGCTTGATGAATTTGAAAATTTATGCAAGGAAAAGGGGGCGGAGCGAATTTTACTTGAAGTGCGAGCCGACAATGCCTCTGCCATACGCCTATACGAAAGGCAGGGCTTTTACCAAATTGATGTACGAAAAGGCTATTATAAAGATGAATGGGGGGCGGTGGATGCGTTGATTTTGGAGAGGGATTTGGGGTAAAACCAAACCCTAATTTACGGGTTTGTACCAACCGAACTCAATTTGTGTTCGGATTTGTAGGGTCGTGCTTTCCACGCCTTTTGTTGGGGTCTTTAATTGGGCGTGCTCAGCACGCCCCTACGCCACAAACAAATTTAAAACCTTATGGATTCAAACACACCTCATGAAGTGGGTAACAACCAAAATCCCCACCATCTTTACCCAATGTTTCTAAGCGTTCTTTATCCGCCAGATACCGTTCAATGGTTTGGCGTACCGTCTCAAAAGCGAGATTTTCCATGTCAATCTCATCAGGATAAAACAGCCGACATTCTAGGCTCTCAGCACCCACGCCAAACACTCCATCTTGCAGATTGGCAAGATACATGGCGTGAATCTGCCCCCAATGTGGCACGTCAAACAAGGCGTATAGCTTTAAATCAACCGCCACACCGTCCGCTTCTTCGACCGTTTCACGTTTTGCCCCGTCCGCCATGGTCTCGCCATTTTCCATAAAGCCAGCAGGGAGCGTCCACAGTCCGTAGCGTGGCTCAATGGCTCGGCGACAAAGTAGGATTTTGCCTTGATGAACGGCAAGTACCCCACAAATCATCTTGGGATTTTCATAATGGATATAACCGCAGGACGTGCAGACTAGGCGTGGACGAGTGTCGCCGTCTGGTATGGCGTGCGTGGCGGGCTGACCGCATTGTAAGCAGTAGGACATAATGATATGATAAGCTAAATATCACAAGTTTAAATGAAAATGAGTAAAATGACAAATGATTTTATAGACAAACAAACGGTCAATGTGCCAGATTTGCACCGCTTTTATCCGCTCGCCCAAGCCTTAGCACAGTATCGTGGGGCGGATATTTTGCCCTTTACGGATAACAATGAGCTTTTGACAGGGCTTGTGCGTGAGCAGGCGATAAAGCGGTATGATAAGCTGATAAACGAAAGCCCCTTACCGCAGGCGTGCGTGCTTATCGTCATCACAGACGAACCTGTGCCAAAGCTACTTTTGACAAGGCGGTCAAATCATCTTAGTAGCCATGCAGGGGAAGTGTCCTTAGTCGGTGGTAAGCGTGATGAGACGGACATATCATCGGCAGATGTCGCCTTGCGTGAAGCGTGCGAAGAAGTGGGACTACATCGGGCGGACGTGGAGATTTTGGGGTATTTGCCGATGCAAATCTCCAAAAAAGGCTTGCTTGTCCGTCCTGTGGTGGCAAGCATACCGCCTGATGTGGTGGATAGACTTACGCCTAGTGAAGATGAGATAGCACGGCTGTTTTGGCTGCCCTTTGAAGTTCTACAAACCGCTCCTGTGGATTGGGTGTTTGAACGAGAACTACCCAACAAAACTGCCAAACTCTACACCCCTGCATGGGTCTATGACTGTGATGATGACGGTACGCCCGAAATCGTGTGGGGGCTGACAGGGCGGATACTATCAAGCCTTATGGAGATTGGATTTGGGGTAGGGCATGAGTGGTATTATCGCATAACATAAAAGGGCAATCACGCCCTTTTGTTTGTGTATCACGCCTTTTGCATGGCGAGTTTTTGTAGGGATTCTGGCGATGACCATAAGCCTTCTAGGTCATAAAACTCACGAGCCTCATGGGTCATGATATGCACGACAATACGCCCTAAGTCCACCAGCGTCCAGTCGCTGTCTTTGTCGCCTTCACGCCCCAGTGGCATAAGCCCTGCTTCTTTGGCAGTGGCTCCAAGCTTGTCGGCAAGTGCTTTGACATGGCGTTTTGAGGTGGCGTTGGCGATGATGATACGCTCGGCAATCTCGGTCAAATGTTCAACCGTCATCACGGTAATCTCTTTGGCTTTTAGGTCGTCCAAGGCGGTGGTTACGAGCGTGATTTGCTCATCTAAGGATAGGTTATGTGTGGTCATGATGCTCAAATAAAATAAAGATTAACCGTTTATTATAGCACACTTTTATAAAGCTCGTGCGTTTTAATATAAGCAAAAATCGGCTCGGGCAAATGACATGGTTTGTCGTTTTGGGTTAGGGCGTGGCGGATTTGGGTGGACGAGACGGCAGGCACGGGCGATGTGTCATAAAAAATGCTTTTGGTGTTAAAAGAGTTATTGGTTTTTAACAATTTATCTTTTAAAAAACCATCTTTTAAAAAACCATCTTGTAAAAATTTACCAAAATCATCAGTCATTCTTACCAAAACATCTGGCACGACATCATCACTGCCAGCTCTGTCAAACGCCCAAATTTTAATGTAAGTTAAAAGCTCTTTATAATCCCTCCACAAATGCAGACTTGCCAAATTATCACCGCCCATGACAAAAATCCGCTCATCATCAGGATAACGCTGTGCCAATGCACGCACCGTGTCTATGGTATAGACGGGTGGGGCTTGGTGGATTTCTGATGTGTCAATGCTTGCGGTAATGTCTTGATTTTTTAATATATCACACGCCAAAGACAGCATGTTTAGGCGGTGCGTGGGGTCGGTGGGTGTGCCTTTAAAGGGGTTGCCTGCGGTGGGCAAAAACGAGATGACAAAGGGTGAACCCAAAGATGATAGGCGATGATGGATAAGACACACCATGTCTAGGTGTCCGTCATGCACAGGGTCAAAACTGCCCCCCAAAAACACCCGTCTCATCAAATGGTCAGCTCAACGTCAGTCAATAGGTCGTTACGGCGATTGCGGACGAAGACCACTTTGTGATTGTCGCCGTTGGGGTAGCGTTCGGTCAGCTCAAAGTAGCGGGGATATGCCTTTAAGAAGTCGCTAAATTTATCATAGTGAAACAGGCGAGCGTCAAAATCAGGCTCCACTTTTAGGATGTAGTTTTTGACAGGGGCGATGTTTGCCCAGCCTTGCTCGTCTGCCATGGTGGCGATGGCGTTTTTGACCAATGCAATCGCCACGTCCACAGGCTTGAATTGGTTATCGCCTGAGAATAGCATGTCGGCTGAGTCATAAAAGTCCACGTTACTGGTCTTTTTCTGTTCTTCAAAGACTTCTAGGTAGGTAAAGCGGTCGCAGGCTTGCATAAAGGGCTTAGGCGTGTGCTGTTTGCCAAAGCCATACACCATAAGACCCTGCTCACGGATACGCTGGGCAAGGCGGGTATAATCACTATCAGATGACACAAGGCAAAAGCCATCAAACCGCTCGGTATAGAGCAAATCCATGGCGTCAATAATCAGGCTCGAATCCGTGGCGTTTTTGCCCGACGTATAGGCAAATTGTTGCATGGGCTGAATGGAGTGTGACAACAGCACGCTTTTCCAACTGGCAAGTTGGGGCTTTGTCCAGTCGCCATAAGCACGGCGAACGCTTGCCCGCCCAAGCGTGGCAATCTCATTCATGAGTGCTTCAAGGTAGGTTGTGGACGCATTATCAGCGTCAATCAAGACCGCTAGGCGTGCTTCGGCAGATGGCGACATGGTAAAATAAAAAAATACAAAAAAGCAAATGAAATTATTATAAGGTAAAATTTGCTAATTACCTATCATTTTTGCTGTTCATTTACAAAAAAGTTGTGTCGGCTTAGGTTGGTGTAAGATTGTTGGGTGTTTGAATGTGCCATGTTAGGGTGTGGCAAGTTTGCGTGAATGACTGGCTTTTACATTTTGTAGCGTTGTTTTACAATTTGGCACAGCAAATTTTTGATAATTTGATATGATAAGTCTTTATGCCATGTTAATTTGTTCATATTAAGGAGAGGTTATGAGTACACCAAAAACCCCACGCATCAAAAACCCCAAAACCACCAAAAAAACGGCGGTGGTTCACGATTTTATTGACAACCAAGAAGGATTGAGCCACAGCGATGTGGAGGTGATTGCAAGTGATGTGGACATCGCCAATGCCAATGTATCAGATGTGGCGGTAGTTAAGGTTGACAGTGATGAACCAAAGGATATCATCCATGAGATGGGCGATGATGATTACGGTGACCAAAAACCTAGTGACGAAAATCAAGGTAATGATAAAGATGACAAGGGTGATGAGAATAAGAATGCTCATGCCAATGACGACAAAAATACCGCCAAATCCGCCCAAGAGATAGCCAAAGAGACCGCCCAACACAAACTTGCTCAGCTGGCAAAAAAGCTAGATGACCTAGATAATAAAGAGCAAGTAAAACAACAGGCACAGCAGGTGCTACAAACTGCCAAGGAACATCTCCAAGAGCTTACTGGTGATGACACTGATGAGACCGCACGCCTAGTCAATGACAAACTTAGCCATGCCAAACAGGAACTACAACAGACCATAAGCGATGTTCAGGATAAGGCAGAAAAGGTGGTGCAAAATGTTCAAAAAAACACCCAAACGCTTGCCGAGCGTGCCAAAGAGACACTAGATGATGCCAAAGAGCAGGCAAAAGAGACCTTAGATAGCATCAGCGAGCAGGCCGCCAAACAAGCCGATGAACTGCTCGATAAGGCGGAGGGCTTATTGAACAAAGAACAGAATAAACATAAAGAACAAGATAAAGATGAAAAACATCAGCCTGCCAATGACCCAAACGCCAACAAGCTCACCGATGAGCATGAACAAGCCCATGAGCAAAAAACCAATGACAAATCGGTTGAAAAATCCCATGCTTTAAAAGGTCTGGGTGGGCTGCTTGCCACAGCAGGTGCTTATTTAGGACGCGGTCATCAAGACAAGAGCTATCAGAGCGTGGATTTGGATGTCGATGCTACAACCAAGCATCCCTTTTATGTCCAAGGTTCAACGCTTGGTGGGAGTTTTGTTAAGTCCGTTTTGGGCAAAAAAGTCACAGCAGTGCATGGCTTGGCAGGCAGATTCATCTCCGATGACAAGCTAAATGCTGTCTCAGAGAGTATTTATCATAAGATTGCCGAGCTGGCTTGTGCATGGGCGGTCAAATCCGTGCCTACCAACCCCAAAACGCTCACCCCTGCCCA
This sequence comes from Moraxella caprae DSM 19149, assembly GCF_000426885.1. GTDB lineage: Bacteria > Pseudomonadota > Gammaproteobacteria > Pseudomonadales > Moraxellaceae > Moraxella > Moraxella caprae. Next base: position 86,319 of record NZ_AUGF01000010.1, read on the forward strand.
AAAGGACGAGCTGGCTCAAAGCCTTGCCGACCAAAACCGAGCCTTGGCAACGGCTGGCGGTGTGACGGGCTTTTTTGGGCTAAAAGGCGTGGTTATGGACACAGCGTGGCTATTGCTTGTGGCACTGCGAACGGTGTATCAGTTGTCGGTGGTGTATGACGTGCCATTGACAGGCAAAGACGGCATAAAAATGGCGTATGGCGTGCTGTCAGGGGCGAATTTGGATAAACTTCAAGAAAAACAAGTCATTCTGACCGCCCTTGCGTTGGCAGGCGGGGTGTTGGCTCATGCTGATGAGGGTAGTCTAAAAGAAGAGCTGGTCAAACTTAGCTCGTCCAATACCACGATAAAAGATTTCGATGAGCTGTTAAAGTTTGCCCATTTGGACAAACTTGCCGACAAATACGGCATTGACATTGACAACATCAACACAAGCTGGCTTCGTCATCTGGCGTCCATCTCCGCAGTTGGGGTGGGGGCGTATTACAACCGTGAGCTTATTGATGAAGTTATCGGCACCGCCATGACAACCTTTAAAACAAATGCCATGCTCGCTGTTGAGTATCAAGGCGATTAAAATCAAAAAATAGGCAAAGCTCGGCTTAGACTGGGTTTTGCCTTTGTTCTAAAATGCCTTGATTTTCTTAAATAAAAGTATTATAATGCCAAATCCCATTTGGGATAAGTGCGTTTTTTGTGCAAATTTGCCTAAAAATTAATCAATTTTGCCAAAAAACAAGTTTTTAATTAACGGGAGATATTGCCTATGGCAACTACAAACCAACTTATCCGTAAGGGTCGCAAGACCATTACTGAAAAGTCAAAAGTACCTGCACTACAAGCTTGCCCACAACGTCGTGGCGTTTGTACTCGTGTATACACCACCACCCCTAAAAAGCCAAACTCAGCCATGCGTAAAGTATGCCGTGTGCGTTTGACTTCTGGCTATGAGGTATCTAGCTACATTGGTGGTGAAGGTCATAACCTACAAGAGCACAGCGTTGTGCTTATCCGTGGTGGTCGTGTGAAAGACCTACCAGGTGTGCGTTATCACACTGTTCGTGGTGCACTTGACTGTGCAGGCGTTAAAGACCGTAAACAAGGTCGTTCTAAGTATGGTGCTAAACGTCCTAAGGCGTAATTTAGCTCAATAACCCAAATTTAACCTGTGCATGGCTTGTGATATGTGTGTTAATCTACCCCCATGCCCACAATCATGCAGTAAGGCTGGCTAAATGCTTGATTTGTTTTAAGATTGTATGCCAGATTTACCCTGAAGACATAAGGAACTATTATGCCAAGACGTCGTGTCGTCGCTGCCCGTGAAATTCTACCTGATCCTAAGTTCGGCAGCCAAACCATCGCCAAATTCATCAACCACGTTATGTTTGATGGCAAAAAATCAGTCGCTGAAAAAATCGTTTATGGTGCGTTAGAGAGCGTTGCTGCCAAGCGTAACATCGAAGACCCAGTGGCTTTCTTTGAAGAAGTGCTAGAAAGCGTTCGCCCAACGGTGGAAGTAAAAGCCCGCCGTGTTGGTGGTGCTACCTACCAAGTGCCTATGGAAGTCCGTCCCTCCCGTCGTACTGCCCTAGCCATGCGTTGGTTGGCTGACGCTGCTGCTAAGCGTTCTGAGAAGTCTATGGCTCTACGCCTAGCAGGCGAGCTAAATGACGCCGCCGAAGGTAAAGGTGCTGCCATCAAAAAACGTGATGACGTTCACCGTATGGCTGACGCTAACAAAGCGTTCTCGCACTTCCGCTTCTAATTTTATTAAAAGCGTGTTTGGCTTGCCAAACAATATCAGTCGTTTGTCATGGTGCGGTCATGATTATGTCTTATCATGACAAACTGACACCCAATTACTCGCAATTTTTCTAGGAAAAATTATGGCACGTAAAACCCCCTTAAATAGATACCGTAACATCGGTATTTCTGCACACATTGACGCAGGTAAAACCACGACCTCAGAGCGTATTTTGTTCTACACAGGTAAAAGCCACAAAATCGGTGAAGTACACGAAGGTGCTGCAACGATGGACTGGATGGAGCAAGAGCAAGAGCGTGGTATTACCATTACTTCTGCCGCGACCACTTGTTTTTGGTCAGGTATGTCTGATCAATTCCCAGAACACCGCATTAACCTAATCGACACCCCCGGTCACGTTGACTTTACCATTGAAGTTGAGCGTTCTATGCGTGTGCTTGATGGTGCATGTATGGTGTACTGTGCGGTTGGTGGCGTACAGCCTCAGTCAGAGACGGTATGGCGTCAAGCCAACAAATACAAAGTGCCACGTCTTGCCTTTGTTAACAAAATGGACAGAACAGGTGCCAACTTCTTCCGTGTGGTTGAGCAAGTTAAAACCCGTCTGGGCGGTAATCCTGTGCCTGTGGTTGTGCCAATCGGTGCAGAAGATAACTTTGAAGGTGTTGTTGACCTGCTTGAGATGAAATCCATCATTTGGGACGTAGAATCTCAAGGCATGAAGTTTGAATATGGCGAGATTCCTGCCGACCTAGTAGATACTGCCAACGAATGGCGTAACAACATGGTTGAAGCAGCTGCCGAGTCATCAGAGGAACTGATGGACAAATACCTAGAAGAAGGCGACTTGTCTCGTGAAGACATCGTCGCTGGTCTTCGTGTTCGTACACTAGCATGTGAAATCCAGCCAATGCTTTGTGGTACTGCCTTTAAAAACAAAGGCGTACAGCGTATGCTTGATGCCGTCATCGAGTTCTTGCCTGCCCCCACTGACGTTGAGGCCATCAAAGGCATTCTAGATGACAAAGACGAAACCGAAGGTAGCCGTGAATCTTCTGATGATGCACCATTTGCCGCTCTTGCATTCAAAATCATGAATGACAAATACGTGGGTAACCTAACTTTCGTTCGTGTGTACTCTGGCGTTGCAAAACAAGGCGACAGCGTTTATAACCCTGTTAAGATGAAGCGTGAGCGTATCGGTCGTATCGTTGAGATGCATGCCAACAGCCAAAACGAAGTTGATGAAGTTCGTGCGGGCGACATCGTCGCATTTGTGGGTCTAAAAGACGTAACCACGGGCGACACCTTGTGTGATAATGACAACATCATCACCTTGGAACGTATGGAGTTCCCAGATCCAGTTATTTCGCTAGCGGTTGAGCCAAAAACCAAAGCCGACCAAGAAAAAATGTCTATCGCTCTAGGTCGTCTTGCCAAAGAAGACCCTTCGTTCCGTGTACGTACAGACGAAGAGAGTGGCCAAACCATCATCTCTGGTATGGGTGAATTGCACCTTGACATCATCGTTGACCGTATGAAGCGTGAGTTTAACGTTGAAGCCAACATCGGTGCTCCACAGGTTGCTTACCGTGAGACCATCCGTCAAACGGTTGAAGTTGAAGGTAAGTTTGTTCGTCAAACAGGTGGTCGTGGTAAGTTTGGTCATGTATGGCTACGTCTTGAACCACTTGATCCAGAAGGTGATGTGGAATACGAATTTGCCGAAGAAATCGTGGGCGGTGTTGTACCAAAAGAATACCACGGTGCGGTAGATAAAGGTATCCAAGAGCGTATGAAGAACGGCGTTCTGGCAGGCTATCCAGTCGTTAACGTTAAAGCGACCCTATATGATGGTTCTTACCATGACGTGGACTCTGACGAGCTATCGTTCAAAATGGCAGGTTCTATCGCATTCAAGAAGGGCTTTATGCAAGCATCTCCTGCCCTGCTAGAGCCTATCATGAAAGTAGAAGTTGAGACTCCAGAAGACTACATGGGCGACATCATGGGCGACCTTAACCGTCGTCGTGGCGTGGTTCAAGGTATGGACGACTTGCCTGGTGGCACCAAAGCCATCCGTGCAGAAGTGCCACTTGCTGAAATGTTCGGCTATGCCACCCAAATGCGTTCTATGTCTCAAGGTCGTGCAACTTACTCTATGGAATTTGCCAAATACCAAGAAACGCCTAAGAATGTGGCAGACGAGATTATCAAGAAATTCACTGCCAAAGATGATGATGAGTAATCATAATCATTTCATTTAAATCCGTTTTGGTTTGTCCATAAGTGGCAAGCCAAAACAATCATTTATCAAAACCTTGTGCAGTTTGCACGAATTAAAAGGATATTATTATGGCCAAAGCCAAATTCGAACGTAACAAACCACACGTTAACGTAGGTACCATCGGTCACGTTGACCACGGTAAAACCACCCTAACTGCTGCTATCGCAACTGTTGCTGCTAAGCATCACGGTGGTGAAGCAAAAGACTACGCTGCCATTGACTCAGCACCAGAAGAAAAAGCTCGTGGTATTACCATTAATACCTCTCACATCGAGTACGACACTGCTAACCGTCACTATGCACACGTAGACTGCCCCGGTCACGCCGACTATGTTAAAAACATGATTACTGGTGCGGCTCAAATGGACGGCGCTATCCTAGTTGTAGCAGCTACTGACGGCCCAATGCCACAAACTCGTGAGCACATCCTTCTATCTCGTCAGGTTGGCGTACCTTACATCATGGTATTCATGAACAAGTGCGACCTAGTAGACGACGAAGAACTACTAGAGCTAGTAGAAATGGAAGTACGTGAACTTCTGTCTGACTACGACTTCCCAGGTGATGACACGCCTATCATCAAAGGTTCTGCCCTTCTAGGTCTAAATGGCGACCAAGGTCAATACGGCGAGCCTGCCATCCTAGAGCTACTAAGCACTCTAGACAGCTACATCCCTGAGCCTGAGCGTGACATCGATAAAGCATTCCTAATGCCAATCGAAGACGTATTCTCAATCTCTGGTCGTGGTACTGTGGTAACCGGTCGTGTTGAGTCTGGTATCATCAAAGTGGGCGACGAAGTTGAAATCGTGGGTATCAAAGACACTGCCAAGACTACCTGTACTGGTGTTGAGATGTTCCGTAAGCTACTAGACGAAGGTCGTGCGGGCGAGAACTGTGGTGTGCTACTACGTGGTACCAAGCGTGAAGAAGTTCAACGTGGTCAAGTACTAGCCAAACCCGGTTCAATCACCCCTCACACCCAATTTGATGCAGAAGTATACGTACTGTCAAAAGAAGAAGGTGGTCGTCACACGCCATTCCTAAACGGCTATCGTCCACAGTTCTACTTCCGTACCACTGACGTAACTGGTGCCATCACTCTACAAGAAGGTACTGAAATGGTTATGCCTGGTGACAACGTTGAGATGAGTGTTGAGCTTATCCACCCAATCGCCATGGACAAAGGTCTACGCTTCGCCATCCGTGAAGGCGGTCGTACCGTAGGTGCTGGTGTTGTTGCTAACGTTAAGAACTAATCTAACAAGATTGGCTTAACAGCAAACAA
>NZ_AUGF01000011.1 GCF_000426885.1 Moraxella caprae DSM 19149
ACCAAAAATTTACCAAAGTAGGCAGACCACAAACCAACGGCAAAGCTGAACGAGTGATACGAACATTGATGGAGCTTTGGCATAATCAATATGAGTTTGTCAGCAGTGAACACAGAAAGCAAGAATTAACCAGATTTCTTAATTTCTACAACACTGTTAGACCACATTCATCTTTAACCAAGAAAGATGAGATTACAGGAAAAACTTTAACTTTTACTCCTTATGAGTGGTTGGAGTTTTATTTTAAACAAAGTGTAAATAACGGGTGAGTTTCTTACACCGAGTGGCGAAAATTACCGTTATTAACGCAAAATAATTTAAAAAATCAAAGTATCTTTGCAATGGGGCAGTACGATACGGGCAAATTACAAGTTGAATTGGCAAGCCGTATTGAAAAACAAAAAGTGGCCATGGATTATGATTTGGATTATATTGAAGAGGTAACTCGCCGTCGCCAGATTCGCCTCACACCAGAAAAATTAGAACAGGTGATTGCTTATGGTAAAGATGCCGCCAAACCACATCAACAAACTGCTCATTCTTATGCATTGGGCGTGCATTATCAATTTTTGCCTAATTATAAATTGTCCTTAAATATGGGCAAGCAAGAGAGACTACCCAATAGCCAAGAGCTTTATACGCACGGTATGCACCTTGCAACCAATTCCTTTGAAATTGGCAATCGCCATCTCACCAAAGAGCGTGCCAAGCATTATGAACTGGGACTAAGCTATCAGGGCGATAAATTGGATTATCAACTGTCAGGCTATCTGTATGATTTTGATAATTATATTTATTTGCATACCATCAATGAATACTTAGGCACTGCCAAAGTCGCTCACCCATTACAATTGCACATCAATCGCTATGACCAAAGTCCTGCCAAATTTTACGGTTTTGAAGGGAAAATCGGCTATCAATTTAATGACACTTATTATGGGTCGATTTTTGGCGATTATGTGAATGGAAAATTGCACGATTTACCACCTATTGTCAGTGATTTTAAGAAGGGCTGGCTTGGCAATCCTGATACCAAAACCTACATCAAACCTGATGACCGTTATACACCACGCTTGCCGCCAATGCGATTGGGTGCAAAATTAAATGCCAATTTTGATGAAAAATGGTCCGCCAATGTGGAGTATGTCAGAACTTTTGAACAAAAGAAAATTTCCAATTTTGAAAGCCCAACCAAAGGACATCATTTAGTCAATGTTGGCGTGGACTATCAAAATGCAATTGGTGCATCAGAATATTCGATTTTCTTTAAAGCCAATAATTTGTTAGACCAAAAAGTGTATGCCCACGAAACCTATTTACCTTATATTCCACAAATGGGACGTAATTTCATGGTGGGGCTAAATTGGAGGTTTTAATAGATTTTCTGCAACATTAACTTTTTTCATTTGACCTAAATGATGCCTTTGGAGCAATTTCTTTATAATTTAGCAGGTTGCCACAGACGAAAATTACCATGTCATTCACTTTGCAAGGCACATCTCTGTGGTCAGACCATCTTTTTGAAAAAAAAGCTTGACATCTTATTATATTACTGTATAATTGGCATCCAAAAGGGGACGTGGCGAAATTGGTAGACGCACTGGATTTAGGTTCCAGCGGGGCGACCCGTGAGAGTTCGAGTCTCTCCGTCCCCACCATGTTATAACTCAATCGTGAAAGCGGTTGGGTTTTTTTGTGTGTAAATTTATTGACATTTATTCTCATAAACACAATAATGACCCAATCCCATGACACTTGATAGGATGACCCATGACGACCACACCTTTTGATACCCTGCCCACATCTACCTTGACAGGCAAGCCTGTACTGCATTTTGTCCATGCCAATGGCTTTCCCAGTCAGGTCTATGCACCGTTGTTTGAGCATTGGGAGCAGGTGTTTAGCATTGAGTATATTGAGCTCTTTGGCACGCACCCTGATTATCCACTTGACAACCACTGGCAGGGACTGACCGAGCAAGTGCTAGACAGCATCCGTGAGGCGTGCGACAAACACGGCGTGCCACAGCTGGTTGCCGTGGGGCATTCTGTGGGGGCGGTGACGACCATGCAGGCGTGTGATAAAGACCCCACGCACATCAGCCAAGTCATCGCCCTTGACCCATCTCTACTTATGGGCAAGATGAGCCTAGCTTATCAGTTATCCAAAGTCATGGACAATGCCCTACGCCCCTTGCCCAGATTTCATCACTATTTTGTCGATAAAATCTCGCCTGCCAGCAAATCCAAATACCGCAAAGACACCTTTGACAGCAGGCAGATTGCCCATGACAGTCTACGTCAAAAGGGACTGTTTAGAGCCTTTGACGCACGCACCTTTGACGGCTACATCCAGCATGGACTGACCGCCAAAGACGACAAATTCACACTCGCCATCCCCAAGGCGGTCGAGCTTGCCATCTTTCGCACCATTCCATCCCTATACTGGGCGAAGTCACTGACCATCTACCGCCCCACCACGCTCATCGCTGGCAAGTACAGCCACTTCACCCACATGGGTTCATACCACGCCATCCACGACCGTTGGGGTGTGCCAGTCATCTATGTGGACGGCTCGCACATGTTCCCTTTGGAGATACCCGACAGCACCGCCCATCTCGTGCTAGACACCATCGCCCAACAAATCAAGGCTCGCTAAATGCCCCATCATGACCTAACCGACCCACAGATGACCAAGCCATCCCCACGCCCTGTCATTTCTTTTTCGACAGTGGGCGTGGTGGGGCTGTGCTTATTTTGCCTGTTTGGCATGTTTGCCTTACAAATCATTGGCGTGTATATCGGCTCATTGGCTTATTATGAGCAGGCAGACAGTCTGGATGTTGCCACGCTCATCATGCTCGGCTCCAATAACGGCGTGGTGGTCGCCATCTCGGTTGTCATCACTGCCCTAGCCTTTACGCTGTTTGCCGTAGGTTTGGTGCTATTTAAAAGCAAAACGGCACGCCACGGCACGCCTCATCAGCCCCCATCAGCTCATCACTGGGGGACTGTTTGGCAGTTTTTTGGGATAAAGGCGATAGGCGTTCGGGGCTTTGTCGTCAGTCTAATAGGCATGATAGCATTTATGGCGGTAAGTGAGATTGTCTTGACCGCCTTGGACAGCTCACCCATGGATTTTTTGGATGGGCTTATCACAGATGAGTCCCTACCCCTACTCATATTCGCCATCGTGGTGGTCGCACCCATCTACGAAGAGCTGGTGTTTCGGGGGTTGATATTTGGCGGACTGCTTCATCGTCATCGTGCCGAGCAAACCCCCATCCGTCTGGTCGGTTTTACCATCGCTAAGTCCACACTCATGGCAAGTCTCATAAGCAGTCTGCTCTTTACGCTCGTTCATCTGCAATACGACCTGCTTGGCATGGCAGTCATCTTTGCCATGGCGTTGCTGTTTTGCTATATTCGTGTCAAATACGGACTCATCATGGCAATACTCATGCACATGGTCAATAATGGCATGGCGATGGCGGTGTATTTGGCAAGCTGACTCAAAAGCCCTTTTCTTTGCCATCAGAGCTTGTTATACTATTTATAAGCACACCCTAATTACAGACTTTAACTGGGCAAAACATACTAGGGCGTGCCTACCATTGATAGCATTTTTATAAAATACGATGCAAATTTGACAATTTTAATCAATTTTTGCATGAAAAATGGCTAAATCTTGTGGCTCGAAGTCAAAAACTTGCTTGATAGAAGACTCACAGCCTCAAGTTTTTTCCTTGAAAAACATGCGATTCCCCTGCTTTTTTAAACAGGCATTTTTCATTGCAAATACCAAAGGCAGGCACACCCTAATTTACTTACAAGTCATCATCAAGGTATTTTATGGACATCATTATCTTGGGTGGGGGCGTGATTGGCACGACCACCGCCTATTATCTTGCCAAAGCAGGGGCAAAAGTTACCGTCATAGACCGCCAATCGGATGTGGCGATGGAGGCAAGTTTTGCCAATGCTGGACAAATCTCCCCAGGGTATTCAACCCCTTGGGCTGCCCCAAGCATTCCAATGAAAGCGGTCAAATGGCTCATGCAAAAGCACGCTCCCCTTGCCATCACGCCTGATGGCACAGGCTTTCAACTGGCATGGATGAAACAAATGCTTAGCCATTGCAATGCCGAGCGTTATGAAATCAACAAAGAACGCATGATGCGAGTGTCAGAGTACAGCCGTGATTGCATCCGTGCCTTACGTGATGAGATTGGCATTGGCTATGAACATCGTACAGGTGGCACGGTACAGCTGTTTCGTAAACCCGCCCAAATCCAAGCCATGCACCTTGATACCAAAGTGTTAGAAGAATGTGGTGTGCCTTATGAGATACTGGACGCAGATGGGCTTATCAAGGCTGAGCCTGCACTTGCTTATGCTACCGCTCCGCTTTTGGGCGGTCTAAGATTACCCAATGATGAAACAGGCGACTGTAATTTATTTACCAAACGCCTTGCCGAACATTGCAAAACTTTGGGCGTGGAGTTTAAATTTAACACCGTCATTGACAAAATTATCTTTGATAATCAAAAAGTGACAGGCGTGGTTGCAGGGGGCGAAACCTTGACGGCAGACGGTTTTGTGTTGGCACTCGGCAGTTACTCTCGGGTGATGGCAAAGGATTTGGGGCTTGATTTGCCTGTCTATCCTGTCAAAGGTTATTCCTTAACCGTGCCAATCGTGGACGAAACCCGTACCCCTGTTTCTACCGTGCTTGATGAGACCTACAAAATCGCCATTACCCGCTTTGATAATCGTATCCGTGTGGGCGGTATGGCGGAGCTGTCGGGCTTTAATTTGTCATTAAATCCTGCCCGCCGTGCCACGCTAGAAATGGTAACAAAGAGCTTATTTGATGGCGGTGATTTGCCAAAAGCAGAATTTTGGACGGGTCTGCGTCCGATGACCCCAGACGGCACGCCGATTATTGGGGCGACAAAATATGATAATTTGTTTATCAACACAGGGCACGGCACACTTGGCTGGACGATGGCGTGTGGGTCTGGTAAACTGCTTTGTGATATTATTATGGGTCAGCCGACACAAATTAAAATTGATGGGTTAAATATTGACCGTTATAAATAAGGAATTCTATGAACCCCTATAAACACGCACAAATTTCCCAAAAAAGACGGGGCGGAGAAGTCGAAGATTATGTGGACATTCACGCCCTCATTGACAGCACAAAAATGCTGTGTACCGACAACCGCCACCGCATTTTGCACACTTTTTGGGGCGTGCAAGAAGTGATTATTCCCATTTTTGGACACAGTTTTGTCAATAGTGCAGGCAAAACCATTGAAACCAAAGATTTATGCGAAAAAGACCATTTGCTTGTGGATTTTCATCATCGTTTTATTCCGACTTTGGGCGATTTTGTGATGGCGATGGACGACATTCCCACCGCAGGACTTGCCAAACGCCTTGAAAAATTTCACGCCGATGTGATTGACAATCCGCAAATTTCTGCGACAATGTTATCACCGCTATCGGTAACGGGGCAATTAAAATCGCTGTTAATTACCCATAATAGCTGGTTTGTCAATACCATTTTGCCAATGATGGGAATGGCTAAGGCTCGGTTTATGGAATTTGACATTTCGCCTGATATGATTTTTAACCCAATGCGATTTGAAATGTGGATGGACAATGGGGCGTTTTATCCGCCCAGTGCCAAAAAATTGCAAGAAATTAAAGTGAAACTGTAAGGAGTTTTTTATGACCACCAAATATGTTATCCGCCAAAACGAATTTGGCTACAATGATGAATGGTATGTAATGGACTATGTTGAAAGTAGTATCATCAGAGAAATTCACGACAACCAAAGCGATGCCGAAACCGCTTATAAAAAATTGACCGTTCACGCCTTGCGTAGTGAATATTTGTCAAGCTATGCAATTGGCAATGGCGATGCCGAACAAGAAATTTATGATGCCATTGATGCCTTTACCCAAGAAAGATTTGGCGAAACTTTTGAAGACTTAGAAGACATTGATTTTGACGAATGGAGCGATGACGATGTATTTGCCTTTGCCCAAATTGCAGGGTTAAACTTTTATCAAATTGTTGAAGTTGATGACAGTGAAAAATTCTATGTCATTTGGTTCAATCATCAAGATGAGTATTTTCGCTGGAATGATGATGTTGTTAGCTTAGAAAATAATAGACTAGATTTTGATTATGATAGATTTGGTTATCATTATGATGATTTAATTGCTGATTTTTTGGAGATGTTAAATAAAGTTGCTCCAAAAGGCTCGTTGGAAGAATTAAGTGATTCCCCCACGCTATTAGAACAATTGATTGATGGCGAATTGGTGATTTATAAAGACAATCAATTATTGATAGAAGTGGGCGGTTTAAACTTTAAAGAATTGTCCGATTTGGAAACGGTCAATGCCCTATTAAAACAACCGTGGTTTGAAATTCGTGCGTTGAGCATTGATGAATTTGCCAAACTTTAATTAATTTAAAAGGTAATTATGATGAGTGAAATTATTAAACTAGACAGCAATGAAACCATTACCGAAATCACGATTTTCAACGGTGTGGTATATCTGGCAGGGCAAGTGCCTGACGATGATAGCCTTGACATTGTCGGGCAAACCCGTGAAATTTTGGCAAATATTGATAAGGCTCTCGCCAAAGCAGGCACGGACAAATCTCGCCTTTTAACCGCCCAAGTCTTTATCAAAAACCTAGATGATTTTGATAAATTTAATGCCGAATACACCGCTTGGATAGCAGGCAATGTTCCACCCACTCGTGCCACGGTTCAGGCAAATTTGGTCAATCCGAACTGGCTTATTGAGATTGTGGTAACGGCAGCGGTTTAGTTTAGCCCACTTGCCCCACCACCTGCAAGCCTGCCAACGCTACCACCCCTGCCGTCTCGGTGCGAAGTATCCGCTCGCCTATCGTCCACGACAAAAAGCCATGCTTATGGCACGCATCTATCTCATCATCAGACAGCCCGCCTTCTGAACCGACCAGTATGCCAATCGTAGACGGCAAGGGGTCTTTTGGGATATAGCGGTGAGTGTCGTCTGATAGGCTCATGACGATTTTTAGCTCATCGGTACAACTTGCTAGATAGTTCGACAGCGTAACAGGGGGCAAAATGACAGGGATAATATTTAGCCCACATTGCTCACAGGCAGAGACGGCGATTTTTTGCCAATGAGCAAGCTTTTTGTTATCACGTTCATGCCTTAGTCGCTCGGAGCGTTCGGTGGTGATGAGCTGTATGGCGGACACGCCCAACTCGCACGCCTTTTGGATGGTATAATCCATACGCTCGCCCTTACTCATCGCTTGGATTAGGGTAACACGATAAGGCAGAGTGCGATTGGCAGGGTTAAAGTCATCTATACGCACATGGGCGGACTTTTTGTCAATATGGGTCAGCGTGGCGGTATATTCGCCCCCTTGCCCGTTAAAGAGCGTGGCAGTATCGCCAATATTTGCCCGCAAAACTTTCGTCCAATGATGATACACGTCATCAGGCAGGGTTATCGTATCATGTACGACTAGGGGCATATCTACAAAAAAACGCATGAAATCGCCTTTTAAATGATTTATTAAAAATAAATTGGTAAATATAAAATGATTTTAGCATTTTATTGATTTTTATTTGCCAATTTTATCTTTATCTTATTTAAAAAAATAGGTATGGTTAATTTACGATTTAGATACATGGGGTAAATTTAATTTATCCAAATTGATATGTTACATTAGAAACATTTAAATTTTCCCCTACGCATTTATCCAAAAATAAATCATTTCTTTTTAAACAATATTTCAATCAACCTTTTCGACCCTTTTTTATTATCTTGTTTAAACAAACTTGATAAATCAGGTTTTTCTTTACCAATGGTAACGATGATAAATTCATCAGGGTGGATATAGGTATTTAGCGATTGATTGACCGTATCCAATGTCGCCTTGTCTAGTCGCACCAAATAATCAGTGATATGACTGTCGGGCAAATTATCATAACCCAAATGGCTTGCCGTGCTATGAATGGCTGAGTTGGTGGCAAGGCTCATGGGGTAGGCGTATTTGCGACTGGTGCGTTCTAGGTTAAATTCACTGTCTTTTATGCCATTTTTTCTTGTGTTTTCAATGATTTGTAAGGTTTTGATGATTGCTTCTTTGGCTTTGTCGGTCTGAGTAGAAAAACTGATACGATAATAACCCCGCTCATCAAATGTCGTCATACCGCCCGTAATACCATAGGTGTAGCCGTGCTTGTCTCGGATTTCTTTCATGAGATACGCATTAAAATCGCCCCCTGCCAGTACGCTGTTGGCAAGGCTAAAACTGGTGCGGTTTTGTAGCTCCACAGGATCTTTGGTCTCTTTTTCGCCCATGTGTCCGATATAGACGTGCGTTTGGGTGCTATCATAGGGGATATGGACGTGCTGTGGCTTGGGGGCGATGGGCGTGGGCAAGTCGGTAGCTCTCTCGCCTTGGGGCAAGGCGTTTATCAGGCGTTTGGCGATGGTGCGTGCGTCATCGGCACTGATGTCGCCTGTGATGGCGATGTGGGCGTTGCCTTTGGTTAAGTATTTGTTTTTATAGGCGATTAGGTCATCTCGGCTAATGCTCGCCACGCTCTGTTGTGTTCCGCCTGTGGGGATGGCATAGGGGTGTGTGCCGTATAGGGTTTTTAAAAATTCAACACTTGCCAGATGGCTTGGGTTCTGTTTGGCACGCTCAAAACCGATGTCCGCTTGGGCTTGGTTGCGTTTTAGGATAGTTTCATCAAAACGGGGGTTTTGTATCATGTCGGCAAACAAATCAAGGGCAGGATACAACTCTTTGTCGTCCGACAAACTTCTAAACGCATAAACAAACGTGTCTCGGTAGGCAGTCGCCCCAAATACCACGCCCAACAGTTCGGCTTTTTCGGCAAATGTGTTCTCGTCTAGGTGGGTTGTGCCTTGGGTCATCATAGTGGCGGTCATGCCAGCAATGCCGTAGCCGTCCGCTCGTATGGTGTCGTCCTTGGCAGAACCGCCCTTAAAGGTCAAGCTAATGTCCAAAATCGGTAGCTCATCAATGGGCGTAAAAATCACAGGCACGCCGTCCACGTCAAACCGCTCCATGTGTGGGATTTTTAAGTCCAGTGGCTTGTCATCTTTTAGGCTGTCAAGCACAGGCAGGGGCTTATCGCTTGGGACGACAGGGGCATGATGATGACCGTCCGCCCATGTGGTGTGGCTGATAAGCAATAAGGTTAAGGCAATTGGGGTAAGTTTTTTCATGAGATTTCCTGATATTGGGTTGGGGTTTTAATTGTTGATTTTATATAAATCATTTTTATTTAAATTGATTGTCATGGTTAATTTTGGAAAAATGTCTTGTTCATTTTTTAAATATCCAAATTTAATATCAATTTATCTTTTAAATAAAATGATTTTGGTAAAATTTAATTTTTTATTTAAATTTTACCCATAATTTTTATCAACTTTTCAAGCCCCAAAAATAATCTATTATTCATCTTTTGGCAAAATATAGGCACTATACATACGCTCATCGCTTAGGTATTTTTTGCCTGCATTTTTAATTTCATCGGTGCTAATGGTGGGCAGGATTGCCAATTCTTCTTGGATTTTGCCAAAAGGGATATTTTCATTTTTTAGCATTCCCAATAAACTTGCCTGCCCTGATACGCCTTCGGACGCAAACACCAAGGCGGTTTTTGTGGCAACCATAGAACGGTCAAGCTCTTTTTGGTCAATGGGGTCGGTCATGGTGCGTTTTATCTCGTCCAGAACAAGGTGTTTGGTTTCATCAAGGCTCACCCCTGCTTTTGGTGTTGCCATGACCATAAAAAAGCCGTCCCCATAGCCTGTACTGTCGTAACTACTATGTACAGACGTAACGAGTTCTTTTTTGACCAAATTTTTGGCAAATCGCCCAGACGCTCCGCCACTTAGCACGTCATCAAACAACCCCAATGCCAACAGCTCTCGCTCATTATCAGCGGTGTGGCGGTTGGTGAGTTTTAGGCTAGATAAAGTCGGGGCTTGCCACGCCAAAATCAGCGTGGGAACTTGGACGGCTTCTTTGATGACGACATGGCGTTCTCTCACACCGCCTTTGCCTGCGTTTAGGTCATCGGCATGGATGAATTGGGCAGGGTCTCGGGCGGGTACGGGGTCGCCTTTGGGAATGTCGCCAAAATATTTTTTGATATGGGTTAAAGCTTCGTCCTTGTCCACGTCGCCCACGATGACAAGCGTGGCGTTGTTGGGGACGTACCATGTGGCGTACCAGTGTTTTAGGTCATCCATGGTCAAGCTCTCAATGTCCGCCATGCTCCCGATAATGGGGCGACCCCGTGGCGTGTCGCCATAGACGAATGGTAAAAACCGCTCCCACGCTTTTGCCATGGGGTTGTCGTCCGTACGAGAACGGCGTTCTTCTTGAACAACTTGGCGTTCGCTCTCTATCTGTTCGGGTTTAAATAGGACGTTTTTCATGCGGTTGGCTTCTAGCTCCAACGCTAGGGCGTAGCGATTGGCGGGCAAAATCTCATGATAAACGGTAACGTCCGAACTGGTGTAGGCGTTATTGCTACCGCCATAATGACTGATAAGACGGCTAAATTCATCGCTGGATACCTTGGGCGTGTCCTTGAACATTAAATGCTCTAAAAAGTGCGACAATCCGCCCTTGCCCACAGGCTCGTCATTCGCCCCCACGCCATACCAAATCTGGGTCATGACCACAGGGGCTCGTTTGTCTTCTTTGATGACGACTTGTAAGCCGTTGTCTAGGGTGTGTTCGTGAATGTTGGCGAGCAGTTTTAGCTCTTGTTGGGGGATAGTGGCAAGGACTGTTGGGGCTTGGGGTGTGGCGGTTGGAGCGTGCTGGCAAGCGGTCAGGGATAATAACCCTAAGGATACGCATAAGGATAAGGCAAGGCGGTTAAAGGTTTTCATAGACATTCCGATGAGTTTGGCGGTTTTATTGATTTAAAATTTTGTCAATTAAGAGAAATCATTTACCAATCAAAATACTGGCAGTAGGACGTACACCTTGACCGTTATTGGCACTGCACGCCACAAGCGTTAGGGGCAGGCATAGGGCGATGATGCGTATAAATTTTTTCATGATAATTCCTAATTGCAAAAGGTTATAGTTTAGCATAAGTTGGGGTGGATGGCAATTTTGGGAAAAAGATTGACAAAAAGTACTTTTAAAAATATCATAGAAAGACTTTTAAAATATTTTTAATAAAGAAATACCATTATGCTAAACCAAATCCATAGCCGTTATGTTGCCAGTATCAGCGATTTAAAGAAAAGCCCCATGGACACACTCGCCCACGCCAATGGCGAACCTGTGGCGATTTTAAATCGCAATACCCCTGCTTTTTATTGCGTGCCTGCGTCTTTATACGAAAAAATGTTGGACGCATTGGACGACCAAGAACTCATCAAATTGGCAAACGAACGGTAAAACCAAAAAACGGTAAAGGTAACGATTGATGACTTACGAGCCAAATTCCAATAATGATGAAAATCGTGTTTATGAATTAGAATTTAACGAAACTGCGTTAAAATAATTTGAAAAATTAAACGCCACGATTACCGAACAATTTTTAAAAAAGCTAGAAAAAGTGCTGTTAAATCCACACATTCCCAAGAATAAACTACACGGGGCGAATGCTAAGAATTTATACAAAATCAAACTTCGTAAGGTAGGTTATCGTTTGGTTTATGAAGTTAGGGATGATAAACTGGTGGTGCTTGTGATTACGGTGGGACGGCGTGATACGGTGTATGATAATATTTGACGCACTTATAGGCTTTGGCTCTATTTAGTATGGTAGAGCTGATTTTTTATGATTTATTTTTTGCTAAATTTAGCGTAAAATAACCCCAAATTTTTATGAGAATCATCATGTCTAACACAGCCCACACTGACCCCAAACTTGCCCAAAAACAAGCCGTTGCCAAATCCGCCCTTGCCTACATCGAAGACGGCATGATTTTGGGCGTGGGGACAGGCAGTACGGTAAACTGCTTGATTGAGCTGTTGCCACAGGTTCGCCTAAAAGGGGCGGTGGCAAGCTCACAAGTGACCGAAGATAAATTAAGAGCCTTAGGCATTGAAATTTTTGATTTAAATGCGGTGGGCGAGCTTGATTTGTACATTGACGGGGCGGACGAGATAGACGCTCATGGCAACATGATAAAAGGCGGTGGCGGTGCCTTGACCCGTGAGAAAATCGTGGCGGTAGCATCCAAACGCTTTGTGTGTATGGTGGACGACTCCAAAACAGTCGCCAAACTGGGCAAATTCCCTGTGGCGGTGGAAGTGTTGCCCCAAGCCCGTTCCTATGTGGCTCGTGAACTGGTCAAACTCGGGGGTGAGCCTGTCTATCGAGAAGGCTTTGTCACTGATTATGGTAATGTGATTTTGGATACTTATGATTTGGACATCACAGACCCTGCCGAGCTAGAGAGCACCCTAAACAACATCGTGGGCGTGGTATGTAATGGTATCTTTGCCAGTCAGTCGGCTCACATCATGCTAAAAGCAGGCGATGACGGCGTAAGTACGGTAAAATTTGACAAGACGACAAAATAAGGCAAATAAAAATAAGGATTTGACATGCTCTTAATGATAGATAACTATTGCAGTTTTACTTACAACATTGTTCAGTATTTTGGCGAATTAAAGCAGGACATTGTGGTAAAACGCAACAACGAGATTACCCTTGATGAGATAACCACTCTTGCCCCACAAGCCATTATCCTAGGGCCAGGCCCTTGCACACCGACTGAGGCGGGGGTTACCGTACCAATTTTGACGCATTTTGGCGGGCAAATTCCCATTTTGGGTGTGTGTTTGGGTCATCAAGCCATTGGGCAAGCCTTTGGGGGCGATGTCGTGCGAGCAGGCGAGGTCATGCACGGACGGCTGTCGGACGTGTATCATAAGGATATGGGCGTATTTCACGATTTGCCAAACCCTGTGTCGGTGGTGCGGTATCATTCGCTGGTCATTGACAAAGCCACGTTGCCTGAGTGCTTAGAAATCACCGCTTGGACACAAAATGCAGACGGCTCTATGGGCGAGATTATGGGTATTCGTCATAAAGAGCTAGACATTGAAGGCGTGCAGTTTCACCCAGAATCTATTTTAAGCGAGCATGGTTATCAGCTTTTTAATAACTTTTTAAAACGCTGTGGGCTTGCTGTGCTAGATGATGAAAATTTGCCAACAGTGGCGTGATTTTTTATTTAAAAACAGTATTGTAAGGGCAATTTATTCGCCCAAATTCGGTAAAATTATTCGTTTAAAAAAATTTAAAAGGAAATCCATGTTAAAAAATGACCACGACATTCACGCCTTTTTGGTACACACCCTAAACACCCTAATCAATGGCGAAAACCTAAGCGATGACGACACTACCACACTCATGACCCTTATCATGACAGGCAAATGCCCCGATGTGCTACTGTCCGCCATTATCACGGCTTGGCGTATCAAGGGCGAGACGGTGGACGAGGTTGCCATTTCTGCTCGTGTTATGCGGTCGTTTGCCAATGCCGTTACTTTGGACGTGGATAATGCGGTGGACATTGTGGGAACGGGCGGAGATGGGGCGAATTTGTTCAACGTGTCCACAGCATCCGCCTTTGTGGTGGCGGTCTGCGGCGGTGTGGTCGCAAAGCACGGTAGCACAGGCGTATCAAGCCGTTCGGGCGCGTCCGATTTGCTCACAAGTGCAGGCGTGAATCTCGCCCTTGACCCAAGCCAAGTTGCCGAGTGTGCCAAAAATACAGGTGTGTGCTTTATGTTCGCCCCCAATCATCACCCCGCCATGCGTCATGCCAAGGCGGTGCGTGGGGCGTTGAAGGTGCGGACGATTTTTAATATCTTAGGGCCTTTGACCAACCCTGCGTCTGCCCCAAATAGCTTGCTTGGGGTGTATGATGTGGCGTTGTGCGAAAAGCTCGCTCACGTCATGGGCAAACTTGGCAGTCGCCATGTGTGGGTCGTGCATTCTGATGACGGCTTGGACGAGATAAGCCTTGCCACACCCACAACCGTCTCTGAATACAAGGACGGCAAGGCAACCACCTTTAAAATCACCCCTACCGATGTCGGCATTGCCATGCAGTCGCTTGACGGCTTGTCGGTTGGCTCGTCTGATGAAAGTTTTGACCTTATCAAATCCGCCCTACAAGGACAAACCGACCCACGCACCCAAAAGGCGTGCGATATTATCGCTCTAAATGCAGGGGCAAGCCTGTATCTGTCAGGGGTGTCAGACAACTTTAAAGACGGTGTCGCCCTTGCCAAAGAGGCCCTAGCAAATGGTAAGGCATGGCAAAAAATGCAGGAATTTGTGGCATTTACCCAGACATTTAACGCCTAAAATAGGATATGTAGGGGCAAATTGCAACTCGCCCAAATTATATTTTCAAATTTAAAAAATTTTAAAAGGAAAAAACCATGTCCACCCCCACCATTTTACAAAAAATTGTTGCCACCAAACACCAAGAAATCGCCCATGCTCGCACCCAAATCAGCCTTGATGAATTAAAACAAAAAGCCAAATCCGCCCCTGCTGTGCGTGGTTTTGCCAATGCCCTACGAGAGGTAGAGCAAGGCAAGATTGGCGTGATTAGCGAGATAAAAAAGGCAAGCCCGTCCAAAGGCGTGATTTGCCAAAATTTTGACCCCATTGCCACCGCCCAAGGCTATGAGTCGGCAGGGGCAACTTGTTTGTCTGTTTTAACCGACCGTGAGTATTTTTTGGGGCATGATGACTATCTTATCCAAGCCAAAAACGCTTGTAATTTGCCTGCCTTGCGTAAAGATTTTATGGTGGACGAGTACCACATTTATGAAAGCCGAACGCTTGGGGCGGATTGTATTTTGCTTATCATGGCGTGCCTTGATGATGAAACGGTGGCACATTTGCACAAGGTGGCGATAGAGCTTGGCATGGACGTGCTGATTGAGATTCATGATGAACAGGAGCTGGCTCGTGCATTGAAATTGCCCAAATCCACTCACAACATTTATGGCATCAATAACCGCAATCTGAATACCTTTGATGTGGATTTAAATACGTCCATTCGCCTTGCTAAGACCTTGCGTGAAAATGTGGGCGATGACGCACTTATCGTCAGCGAAAGTGGCATTCATGGGGCGGACGATGTACACCTGATGCAGTCGCATGGCATTCATCACTTCCTTATCGGTGAGCAATTTATGAAAACGGACAATGCAGGGCTTGCGTTGGAGAAATTGCTAAAAAGCATATAAATAACACACAAACCAAAACCCCACACCACACGGCATGGGGTTTTTCATTGATTTTAAGTATCTTAACCAATCTTATGACAATCAAACCCAAGCTCTGCCATTTGACTCTCTTTTTCAAGTGGGGCAAGGCTCGCCTTAACATAGGGCTTATCTTTTAGATAGGTGCGTGCCACTCGTTTTAGGTCGTCTATCGTAACCGCCAACAGCTTGGCTCGTATGGCTTCTTGCATTTCTTTGGTGCGTCCGTGTAGCTCGCTAAAACACGCCTTGACCGCCTCGCCTGCTGGGGACGCAGGTTTATCCATACCCCCGATAATTCCCAAAATCGCCTCCTCCAACTTATCAGCGTCATGGTCGTTATCAAGTAGCCAGTCAATACTCTTTTCAAAATGAAGAAAAGTCGCCACACAGTGCGGGTCTCGGTAGCTATAAAAGCGAAAACTTGCCGAATTAGCATCAAAACTCGCCCCACCACCATACGCTCCGCCTTTTTCACGGATTGCCGAATGCAGATAGCCATTTCTTAAAAACGGAGCCAGCACTGTCAAGGCAGGTGTGTCCTCATGCCCCGATGTGGTCGCAGGGTAGGCTATGGCATTATGATAGACATTGGTGGCGATAAGCCATGCGATGTCTTTATTGTCATCACCCTTGACAAGTTCATCAAACGCTAGCGTATCATGTACCACGACAGACGATTTGGCAGGCTTATGCGGTGTGTTTAGCACGTCTTTTATCACCACCTTTAACTCGTCCGCCTTGTCCGCCTCACACACCAAAATCACGTCTTTGGGCAGGTTTTGTACTTGCTCATGGATTTGGGCTAGGCGTGCTGATAGCGTTTGCCAAACCGCTTGGTCGGTTTCACTTTGTTTTAAAAATGATTTTAGTGCCGACAGGGCAGGTAAGCCCGAATAACGGTATTCTAGCGATGATAATTTGCTCATGCTCCGACTGGCGGTCTGAATGGCGTAGCTGTGCCCGCTTGCTGATAGGCGTGATTGCCAAGACGCTTGTTTTTGCTGTAACAGCTCGCTCATGCGGTCGGTTTCAGTAAAAATGGTGTCGTTTAGCACGTCGCTCACCAGCCCAATCGCCTCAGGCTTGCGAGCTAAGGCACGGGTCGCCACTACTAGATAGCTTGTCATCGCCTCCTTATCATGGCGGTCGGTACGCTGTGAAATGCGAGCGGTAACACCTGATGAGATGGACGCTTGCACCGCTTGGAATGTGCGTGCGTCATACCTATCCGTACCTAGCTCGGACAACAGCCCTAGATATAGGGGCAACAGCGGATTATTTAAAATGCCTAAATTGTCATTTAAATCAAGCACCACTTGATAATAATACAGTCCATTTGTGCCTGCATGATACTCATAAAGTGTACGTTCGTCTTGCCCAATGGTTATCGGCTGTTTGTTGGCGTGGGCGAATTTTATCGCTTTGGGAATGTCATCTAGCCCCACTTTTGGCAAAATATCCACGTCATCTATCATTGCTTGGCGTGTGGCAAGCTCGGCAGACTTTTGGCGAATGAGTGCTTTATCCTCATCGCTTAACGTGGCATTTAGCTTATCTAAACTTGCCTTTTCGTCATCTATCAAGCGTTGGGCTTTGTCCTTATCAGGCGATAGTGTTAAGCGAACTCGGTGTGGGTTGTCAAGTAGGTGCGTTTTGATGAGATTTTGCACCCAGTTTGGCTCTTTGACCTGCTCCGATAGCCACGACAAATGCTCATCAATCTCCCACATATCCACAGGATTACCGCCATGCAGTGCCGTACCAAACCCTTCAAGCATGAGCGTCAAGCCATAAGGCATACTGTCGCCCCCAATGTGGCGTTGGTCTAGCTCTATCTGATGTAAAATGGTCTGTATGGTCTCATCGGCAATGGGGTTTTCTGCCACAGAACGAAGTAGCTCCAAAATGCCGTTTTCCACGTCATCGGCAAGCTTGTGCTCCGAGCCACGCACCCCTGCATAAAACGCCATCTCATAATGACTGTCGTCCAAGCCCAGTAGCGGACTTGCAGACGTGCCAAGTGGCGAGCTGTCAAGGTAGGCTCTTAGGGGCGAACCTGCGTGTTCTATCAGCACGCCCTCCATGAGGCGAAGTGCCAGACGCTGTTTGGGGTCGGTAATGCTTGGTAGTAGCCACGCCAACACGTTATGGGTCATTTTCTCGCCACTGGTGTCAGCGGTATAAGTGTCATAGACTTGCACAGGCTCATTTAGGCGAGTCTCGGTCATGGAGACGAACTGTTTGCCACGAGACGGTTTTTCGGCATCATCAAAACGTACTAGGGCATCATCGTGCAGGCGTGCTTGAATGTCCGCCACGTCAATGTCGCCAAAACTCATGATGATGGCGTTGGACGGGTGATAATGAGTCTTGTGAAAATTGACCAAATCAGCATGGGTCAGCTTCACAATCTCTTTTGGGTCGCCCCCTGAATTATAATGATAAGTCGTGGTCGGATACAGGTGTGGTGCCAAAGCGTAGTAAAGCTGGTCAATCTCGCCACTCATCGCCCCTTTCATCTCATTAAAGACAATGCCGTGGTATTCAGGTCGTCCCTGCTCGTCAAGCTCTAAACGAATGCCTTCTTGGGCAAAGTCTAACTCGTGAATGTTGGGGAAAAACACCGCATCAAGATAGACGGATAATAGGTTAAAATAATCGTTTTTGTTTTGACTGGCAAAGGGGTACACCGTCCAATCACTTGCCGTCATGGCGTTCATAAAGGTCTGCAATGACCGCTTAATCATGCTAAAAAACGGGTCTCGTACAGGGTATTTTTGTGAACCGCACAAGACAACGTGTTCTAGGATATGAGCTTCGCCACGAGAAGTCATGGGCTGAGTGGCAAAGCCAATCATCAAGGCATTTTCGTCATTATCACACGCCAGATGATAATGAGTTGCCCCTGTGGCGGTATGCTCACAAAGTAGCACCGTAATATCAAGGGCTTCTATGTGGTGCTTAGATTTTAGGGCAAAGGCAGGGTGTAGGTTAAATGCTGTCATGAATGGTTCCGTGATGAAAAAATGCTATATTGTGGCAAAAATTTGCAATTTAAACAAGGCTTTTGTAAATTTTGATAAAAATTCTTGTTTTTATGATTAACTTTTATACTACCGAAAAAGTATTGAATTAGAGAATGATTTGGCGGTATACTTAGGGTTATTTTTTCTTATCATTTTAATTTTAAAAGGCAATCATCATGAGCTACTTCGGCACAGACGGCATTCGTGGGGCATTTGGACAATTTCCCATCACCCCTGATTTTTTACTGCGACTTGGCTATGCCACAGGGCAGGTTTTGTGTCAAGAAAATGAGGGCAAACGCCCAAGCGTGGTCATTGGCAAAGACACTCGCATTTCAGGCTATGTCATCGAATCCGCCTTGCAAGCAGGGTTCAACTCGGCAGGCGTGGACGTACACCTATTCGGGCCTTTGCCGACACCTGCCATTGCTCATTTGGCAAGAAGTTTTCATGCCGACATGGGCGTGGTCATCTCGGCGAGCCACAACCCTTATGGCGACAATGGCGTAAAATTCTTCTCAGGCGAAGGCAAAAAAATCTCAGACGACACCCAATCCGCCATTAACGCCAAATTGGACGAGCTTGTCAGCGCCCAAAGTTTTGCCCCCATAGCCGACTACCCCACCGAGCTTGGCAAAAGCTACCGCATTGATGATGCCAAGGGGCGTTATATTGAGTACTGCAAAGGCTCATTTCCTTATCAATATGACCTGCGTGGGCTGACCATTGTGGTGGACTGTGCCAACGGAGCAGGGTACAGCGTTGCCCCACGGGTTTTGCGTGAGCTTGGGGCAAGTGTCATCGCTCATGCCAACACGCCAAACGGCACGAACATCAATGACAACTGTGGTTCAACCCACCCCGAAACCTTACAAAAACTCGTGCTAGAACACAAAGCGGATTTGGGTATTGCCCTTGATGGCGATGGCGACCGTATTGTGATGGTGGATGAAAACGGACAGATTTTGGACGGCGACAGTATTTTATACATTCTTGCCAATGGGGCGGACGAAAAGCCTGCTGGCGTGGTCGGCACGCTGATGAGCAATATGGCTTTGGAAAATTTTCTTAAAAATCAAGGAATTAACTTTATCCGTGCCAAAGTGGGCGACCGCTACGTCATGCAAGAGCTTGAAAAATATGGGTATTTTATTGGCGGAGAATCGTCTGGGCATATTTTGTGCCTTGATAAATCCCGCACAGGGGACGCCATTGTGGCAGGTTTGCAGGTGCTGGCGGTTTTGGTCAAAAAAGGCGGTAAACTGTCTGATTTAACAAAGGGTTATGCCCCTTATCCCCAAACACTCATCAATGTTCGCCTAGCCAAAATGAGCGACCCTTATGACAATGACGAGCTAAAATCTGCCTTCGCCCAAGCCGAGAGCGAGCTTGGCAGTACAGGGCGACTACTAATCCGTAAATCAGGTACTGAGCCTGTGATTCGGGTCATGGTAGAAGCCCAAAATGGCGAGACGGCAAAAGCATTGGCAACGTCATTGGCGGATAAAGTTAAGGCGGTGTTGGGGTGATTTTAAATCATAGATAATTTAAAATGGGTGTGTGGGGTGAATTGAATTTGCCTTGTGGTAATTTAACATTTGGGCGAATAAATTGCCCCTACATATCCAATTTTAAAATCTATATTTAAAAATACCCTTAAATAAAAATATCATTTTAGGGCGTGTTGAACTTTGGTATTTGCAATGAAAAATGAGAAAAATCGCACGTTTTTCAAGGAAAAAACGTAGGCTGATAGTCATTCTATCAGACAAGTTTTTGACTTCGAACCACAAGATTTAGCCATTTTTCATGCAAAAATTGATTGAAACTGTTAAACTTTCATCTTATTTTATAAGAATGTTATCAATGTTCAACACGCCCTAATATTAAAAAAGAGAAAAACCCATGATATTAGACCTCCCCCCAACCACCATAGAGCTGATTACCGCCAAAGCTGAGCAAGCAGGGATGACGGTTGATGAATTGCTTATATCCACCTTTACCAAAGATGATGAAGATGCTTATTATGAGTGGTTTTATCAACATCATTTTGATATAGAACGCTTGACAAAAGCCATTGGCGAAACCGATGAAAACGGACGTGCCAAGCATACTGTTAGCCCACCCAAAGGACTGGCAAAAGACAAAGAAGCATTTAGAACATGGGTAAAAGCCAATGCAAGTTAATCTCTCATCATATTTTTTGCGATTGCTTGATAAATTGGACGAACAAAGCCAAGATAGGGTTGCTGAATTTATCAATTATGTCGAGCAAAATGGCTTATATGGATTGGCAGGACGTAACAAATCATCCGCCCCACAAAATCCCCACGCCAAAAAAGAGCGAGCTAATTTTGATTATGCCCAAAAACATTGTTTATGGCATTATCATATTGGTATTCCTAAATATGTGGGCGATGATGGCGATATGACGAGCGAATGTATCCTGCATTATCAACGCTTTGATGATAAAATTATATTGGTGGATATAAGTACGCACCCACCTTTTGAATTACCAAACCAAGATAAATTAAGACAACTTTAATAAAAGGTAAACTGTATGGGAATTGATTTTAGTGCTAGCCGTTTGTCCTACGAAAAAGACGAACTCATTGAAAAAAACATTGGCGACACCCCTTATCCTTTATTACAAAAATGGATAGATGACGCCATATCCGAGCAAATTGGCGAAGCCTACGCATTTAGCCTTGCCACCTGTGGGGCGGATAGGCGTCCATCGGTGCGAACGCTACTCATGCGTGAGATTGTCCCTAATGATGGCGACATTCAGATGATTTTTTATACCAATTATGACAGCGACAAGGGGCGGGATTTGGCGGACAATCCCTTTGCCGAAGCCTTGTTTTTTTGGCATACGCTAGAACGTCAAGTGCGAGCGTCTGGGCGTGTGGTAAAATTATCCACTGAAAAATCAGAAGCCTACTACCATTCTCGCCCCAAAGAGAGTCGGCTGGCGGCGTGGGTCAGTCGCCCCCAAAGTGGGCAGGTAGAGAGCCGTGAAGTCATGGAGAGCGATTTTGCCAAATTATCCGAGCAGTTTGGCGAGCGTATCCCCAAGCCTGAGTTTTGGGGCGGATATTGCCTATTGGTGGATAAAATAGAATTCTGGCAAGGGCGAGCCAACCGTATGCACGACCGCATTGTCTATCATAAGGGCGAAAACGGTTGGGAGCGAGAGCGGATATTGCCATGATGTTTTTTAACAAATATAAAAAAGCGATGATAAGAATACTCATCGCTTTATTGATGATAGTTGCCATTATTATTTATAGCAATTTATTAAAAGTGGTGGATTATAAATTTGATAATATCGGCTATCAAAGTGATAAGGCATTAAATATCGCCCTAATTACCGATTTGCACGCTTGTTATTATGGCGATAATCAAAAATGGCTGATAGATAGTTTAAAACAAAAACAGCCTGACGTGATATTATTGGGCGGGGATATTTATGATGATAAAATGCCTTTTGATAATGCCGATGAATTATTAAGCCAATTACCCAATATTGCCCCAACTTATTATGTGGACGGTAATCATGAAAATTGGCTAAGTCAGGCGGATTATAATAAAGTTATGGGTAAAATTCACACTCATGGCGTATCAATCATTCATGGCAAAAGTATATCCGTGCCAAATACCAATGTCGTCATTCATGGCATATCTGACCCAGACGGCGGAGCGTTTGATACGGATTTAAAAATAGTAACAGATAAGTTAAACAATGATACTGGTAAAAATCACGTCCATATTTTATTAACCCACCGCCCCGAGCATATTGATACGTATCTTAATTATCCTTTTGATATCATCATGGCAGGTCATGCTCATGGCGGACAATGGCGAGTGCCGTTTGTTATCAATGGCGTGTACGCTCCCAATCAAGGGCTATTCCCCAAATATGCAGGCGGACTTTATGAATTTGCCAATGAGCATAACACCAAATTTATCGTGAGCCGTGGCTTAGCACGAGAAAGCACGAGAGTGCCACGTCTGTTTAACCGTCCTGAATTAGTGTTTGTGAGTTTGGAGTGAGGCTACCCCACACAACGTTTTGGTGTTTGTTTTTTATTTAGCGATGTCTGACACCGCCACGAATTATCATCTATTTGATGATAAATTGCCAAATGCCGACCGTTTAAATACCGCACCGGATAACTTGCCCCTGACACCGTTGCCACCACCGCACAATCGGTCTTGGCATAGGGCAGGCTTGCCACCACTTCCACGCTCACCCTTTGGTTGTCGGCAGTCACGGGCAGACCCACAGGGCAGTTACCTGTTTGCTCATAGATGAGCTCCACTCGCTTGGCAATGGCATTGGTACTGCGATAACTCTCAAAAATCACTGTCTGCTCTTTTTGCACGGCGATAATCGGCACAAATTGCAATACAATAATCGCAAGCAACGTCCCAAACATGGCAAACGCCACGCCAAGACCCACCACACTGACCCCGCCATGCTCTGCCAGATGTGCCTTTTGGGCGTCCTTGTCATTAGGGTATAGCTCCACGGCATCGGCAATCTCACGCCGTGCCATGCGATAATAATACGCGTCCGCCCAGCGTGCCACCATGCCCGACCAAAACAGCCACACCGCCCCAGCTATCATGAGCCGTGTGTACATCTGATAGTCATCAGGCAGTTTACCCACAAATAAAAATTCACACACCGCCAAAATGATGACGATGTTGAGCTTAATAAACGACCACCCTGCCACACAATACACCACGCAGTCTAGATAACGCTTGCGATATAACAACCAGCCAAACGTGGTGAAAAACGCCGACCAGTTCCAGCGAGCATGCAGTTTGCCTGCCTTATCAAATTGACCGAATCGCTTTAAATAATAGCTTTGCGAGCGTGTGCCAATAAACCACTTGTCAAGCTGAATCCGCTCTTTGTCGGATAAGTGGGGCAAATAAAATGGAGGCGGAGTCGTGTCTTCTAAAAATGGCAAACGAAACATAAATTTTGTACTTAACCCATGAATGCTTTATAATAGGCACTATTTTACGCCTTTTTTAGATAATATACCATGACTAATCCAGACCAATCCACCCCAAAAGCCCCCCTTGCCCCTGTTGGGGGCGACCGCCAAACCCCTGACATCTCTCGGGATACCATCAGTCAAGAAATCCAAAACCTAGCTCGCACGCCTACCGAATACAGCCACGCCATTGCCACTTTTATGAGACGGCGAACGCACCTGAGCCAGTATGCTGAGACCGCCCTGACCGACCCTGCCTTTGCTCCGTACATCATCAATCACGGTAAGGATTTGGGCAGATTGGGCGATGTATCTAACATCACCGATTTGCGGGTGTTTTTTAAGGATGCACCAAATGGCGAGAACGCCCCTTTGACCTTAGAAATCGGCTTTGGCATGGGCGACAGCTTGGTAGAAATGACACAAGCCGAGCCAGCTCGCAACTTTGTCGGCATAGAAGTCCACGAACCAGGCATTGGGCGTACTGCTTATCTATCTCATGAGTTGGGACTGACTAATTTAAAGGTGCTAAATGGCGATGCAATTGCCTTATTAAACAATTTACCTAGTGAGCATTTGGACACGGTACAGCTTTATTTTCCCGACCCGTGGCAAAAAAAGCGACATTACAAACGCCGTTTTGTAACGACCGACCGCATGACCTTAGTGGCGGACAAACTAAAAACGGGCGGAATTTTTCACAGTGCGACCGATTGGGAGCATTATGCCTTGTGGATGCTTGAAGTGCTAGATAACATGAGCGAGTTTGAAAATATGGCAGGCAAAGGCAACTTTTCGCCACGTCCTGATTTTCGCCCTGCCACCAAATTCGAAAAACGTGGGGCGGATTATGGGCGTGCGTCTTGGGATTTGCTATATCAAAAGGTGTAACCTAAGGCAATACCGCACTGGGCATACGCTTCATGATAATCCGCTTTTTGTTTTGTAGGCGGCGGTTATTGAGATTTTTTTGGTAATATTTGGGATTAGGGAGCATGCTGATGAGCAATGCCGACTGCTCACGGCTTAGGTTTTTGGCAGATTTGCCATAATAATGCCGTGCCGCCGCCTCAATGCCATAAATGCCCTCGCCAAACTCCGCCACGTTCAGATACACCTCTAAAATCCGCTGTTTGTCCCACATCTGCTCCATCATCACCGTGATAACCGCCTCCTCACCCTTACGGATATAGGAGCGGTGCGATGTCAAAAACAGATTTTTGGCAAGCTGTTGGCTGATGGTCGAGCCACCCATTGACACCGCCCCGCCTGCTTCGTTCGCCTTCATGGCACGCTCAATGCCTTCCATGTCAAAGCCATTATGCGTGGCAAATTTGGCATCTTCGCTCGCCACCGCCGCCTGTTTGACCGCTTTGGCGATATCATCATAATCCACCCATACCTGCACAACCTCGCCCCCTGATAGGCGATGAGCAACCATAAACATGGAGTTACCGACAGGGGCGACTTTCCACACGCCCAGCATGGCGGCGATGAGCAGGTGAAAGCTGATGACCAACACCAACAGCGGAGCTATCACCCATCGCCACAGCCATGCCACCAGTCGCCGTCTTTTGGGTTTGGGGGGTGTTTGTGAGTCGGGACTGGGCCAAGACGGCGTATTTGTGGTTTTTTTAAACATAAAATAAAATAAACTAATAAGATAAACTTGGGGTGTATTTGCTATAATAAACGCCCTATTTTACACGATTTTTTGCTATGGGGCATTTATTTTTTATGAATAATATTAATTTTATCAAATACTTACAAAAATTAACAAACGACCGCTTCGCCCTAATTTGTCTGGCTCATAACGAATACCGCACGTTTCATGCCCTACTATTGGCGACATTTACAGGCTTAGACAGCCAGCAAATCATCCACACATCCAATCCTACCACAGATTGGTATCTTTTAGGCACGGATGGCTGTCACCTGTGCCACACCAGCCACGCCCTACTGACCCAAGCCCGAGCTATACATCCACGCATGCCTGCCGTTCATGTGCTTGACCTTGCCGACAGCGAAGAGTTGATCGACCATCTGGGCACGCTCATTCCCATTCTTCTCACCCCCACCCGCCTACTATGCTATCCGTTTGGGATTATGGATATTGTTCATCTTTTACCGAATAATCATCACAGATAAGCCTACCAAAAGCATACATCACACCGATTTTTATAAAATATTTTTATCAATTTTTAAAATTTATCGAAAAAAAACAATAAAAATGTGATGATTTGTTAAAATCTGTTAGGGCGTACCTATCTTTGGTATTTGCAATGAAAAATACCTGTTTAAAAAAGCAGGGGAATCGCCCGTTTTTCAAGGAAAAAACTTGAGGTTGATAGTCATTCTATCAAGCAAGTTTTTGACTTCGAGCCACAAGATTTAGCCATTTTTCATGCAAAAATTGGTTGAAATTGTCAAATTCTCATCTTATTTTATAAAAATGTTATCAAGGATAGGTACGCCCTATTTATTTTTAATAAATTTTTGAGTAAAATAGCACTTTGGCTCATTATTTAGCTAATGAGATTTATTGCTAATAACCATTTTTATATTATGGTATTTGCTAAATTTTACCAAAAATAGGGCTTTGTGATGTATCAATCATCACAAACGATTGTTATTTTGTATGACCCAACAATTTTAATGGATTTTTTAAAATTGAAATCATAACACAAATGGGCATACAGTCTTTGTTAGACAAAGGAGTGTATATGCTGACCTTTTTGGCATTATTACCAATTTTAATTGTTTTTACCTTATTGGTCGTCATGCGACTACCCGCCAAAATTGCCATGCCTGTGGCGTATTTTGCAACCGCTTTGCTGTCATTATTTGTATGGCAAACCGCTGGCAATCAAGTTGCCGCTGCGACCATTCATGGCGTATTAACCGCCGCCAACGTCCTATTCATCGTCTTTACTGCGGTGCTACTGCTTAATACCCTAAAAGAGAGCGGAGCCATTGTCGCCATCCGCCAAGGCTTTATGGGCATCTCGCCTGACCGCCGTGTACAGATGATTATTGTGGCATGGCTGTTTGGCTCACTCATCGAAGGCTCCACAGGTTGGGGTACGCCATCAGCAGTGGGAGCTCCCCTACTGCTGGCACTCGGCTTTCCTGCAATGGCGTGTGTCATGGCAATTCTTATCATTCAGTCCGCTCCTGTCTCCTATGGAGCAGTAGGTACACCCATTCTTATCGGCGTGAACTCGGGGCTTGAAAATAAAGAAGATGTAACCGCTGCCATTAGTCAGCAGGGCATTGCCTTTAATGATTATATCGTGCAAATCGGGGCAAACGTTGCCTTTGTGCATTCAGTGGTGGGTTTTTTGATTCCGCTGATTTTGTGCTGTTTCTTGACCAAATTCTTTGGGGTAAAACGCTCGTTTCGCCAAGGTTTTGAAGCCGCTCCTTTTGCCATTTTTGCCGGTCTGTGCTTTGTCATCCCTTACTATTTGACCGCCAAATTTGTCGGACCCGAACTGCCTTCTTTGGTCGGAGCCGTGGTCGGTCTTGCTATTGTCGTGCCAGCTGCCAAAATGGGCTTTTTGACCCCCAAAAACACCTTTGACTTTGAAAGCCGTGATAAATGGGAAGAAGAATGGAGGGGCACCTTAGCCACCACCAACATTGATGTGAATGAAAAAGCCAAATTCTCTGTGGTTAAAGCATTCTCGCCTTATCTGCTGGTCATCGGTATTCTAATCGCCACTCGTACCATCAAGCCATTAAAAGATTGGCTAAGCAGTAATGCGGTCATCACATTTAGCAATATCCTAGAAACCAGTATCACCAACAAAACACAGCTACTGTACTCGCCTGCGACCGTGCTGCTGCTTGTCTCCATCATCTGTATCTTTTTGTTTGGCATGAAAGGCGACACCGTCAAAAAAAGTTGGTCAGCCTCTGGCAAAACCATGATAGCCGCCGCCCCCGCCCTACTGTTCTCCATCCCGATGGTGCAAGTATTCATCAACTCTGGCACGCCTGCTGATGTTGCCGAGCCGATTCTTGCCATGCCAAAAGTACTGGCGGCAGGTGCTGCTGATGTATTTGCAAATATGTGGCCACTCGTGTCGCCTTGGATTGGGGCATTGGGAGCGTTCATTGCGGGGTCAAACACCGTCTCTAACATGATGTTTGGCCATTTTCAGTGGAGCACTGCCACTCAGATTGACCTAGGTGCTAATGACGCCGCCAAAGTCGTCGCCCTGCAAGCCGTGGGCGGTGCCGCTGGTAACATGATTAGCGTGCATAACGTTGTCGCTGCCTGTGCGGTGGTCGGACTGGTGAACCGTGAAGGCTTGGTTATTCGTAAGACACTCATCGCCATGAGTTATTATGTAATACAAGCAGGTCTGGTGGGCATGGCGTTCATATTTAACCCTGTATGGTGGATTGCAGCAGCATTGTGGGCGATTGCCTTCTTTGCCATCATGACTGTTATCAGCAAAAAGAGTGAGCGAACTTAGAGTATGATTTTAACAAAAGGGGTTTTATAGGGCGTGTTAAACATTGGTATTTGCAATGCAAAATAAGAAAAATCGCACGTTTTTCAAGGAAAAAACAAAGGCTGTGGGTTTTCTATCAGACAAGTTTTTATTATGAAAAACAATCCGACCACTTAATTTTAAGAGATTAAGTTTTAAAAATCTTAAAAATCTACATGATTAAGTGGTTGGATAGCCATTTTTCATGCAAAAATTGATTGATATTATCAAATTCTCATCTTGTTTTATAAAATGTTATCAATGTTCAACATGCCCTAATCCCTTTTGTTATTTTTTATAAATTATTGTAAAATACACCCCATTTTCAAAACTTTAAAAACTAAGGCTGTTTTATGGCAGATTTAAGTAAAATCACCGAAATCGAAGACCTACGCCGTATTGCCGAGCGTAAAGTACCCCGCATGTTCTATGACTATGTGGACTCAGGCTCGTGGACACAGACCACTTATCGCAATAACGAGACCGATTTTGACCGCATCAAGCTACGCCAACGTGTACTCGTGGACATGGAAGGTCGTTCGCTTGCCACACAGATGATAGGGCAAGACGTGCATATGCCAGTGGCAATCGCCCCGACAGGCTTTACGGGTATGATGTGGGCAGACGGTGAGATTCACGCGGCTCGTGCTGCTGAGAAATTTGGCATTCCCTTTTCGCTCTCGACGATGAGTATTTGTTCTATTGAAGATGTCGCAGAGAACACCACCAAGCCATTTTGGTTTCAGCTGTATGTCATGCGTGATAAAAAATTCATGGAAAATCTGATTCGCCGTGCCAAAGAAGCCAAATGCTCTGCCCTTATCTTAACAGCTGATTTACAGGTGCTAGGACAACGCCACAAAGACATCAAAAATGGTCTGTCTGCACCCCCTAAGCCTACCCTAACCAACATCATCAATCTGATGACCAAACCTGAATGGTGCTTTAATATGCTTGGCACCAAACGCCATACCTTTCGCAACATTGTCGGTCATGCCGAAGGGGTGGGCGATTTGTCTAGCCTATCATCTTGGACGGCAGAGCAGTTTGACCCGAGCCTTAATTGGGACGATGTCGCTCGTATCAAAGAGCTATGGGGCGGACCACTCATTATCAAAGGCATCATGGAGCCCGAAGACGCCATTTTGGCTGCCAAATCAGGGGCGGACGCCATGGTCATCTCCAACCACGGCGGTCGTCAACTAGACGGAGCCCCAAGCTCTATCGCTAGCCTTGCCGACTGCGTGCAAGCGGTACAAGCAGAAAACTCAAAATGCGAAATCTGGCTAGACAGTGGTATCCGCTCAGGTCAAGACGTGCTAAAAGCCATCGCACTAGGAGCAAAAGGCACGATGATAGGTCGCTCATTCCTATATGGTCTGGGGGCGTATGGCGAAGATGGCGTTCGCCGTGCCTTAGAGATTATCTACAAAGAGTGCGACATCACGATGGCGTTCTGCGGTCATACCAACATCAGCACCGTCAATGAAGACATCTTTGTCAAAGGCACATACGAGAATCTCAAAGCCAGTAACCCCCATGTTACGCCAATTCGTTGGTAAAAACACAAAACCACGTCTTAGGACGTGGTTTTTTACTGATGCATTTACCCATGGCAAGCTCATACAGTTCATTGAATCATCCATCAAAACTGCGCCCACGTCCCACTTTTCATGTGTAGCACCCTATCAGCTCGTGCCGCCAATGTCCTGTCATGCGTGACCATGAGTAGTGCCATGCCAAGCGTATCTTGTAGCTCTGAGAGTAGCTCAAACACCGCCAAAGCATTATCATCATCTAGGTTGCCCGTTGGCTCATCAGCCAACACCAAACTCGGGCGTGTCACTAACGCACGGGCAATCGCCACACGCTGACGCTCACCGCCTGACAACTCGCTTGGGCGGTGGTGGGTACGATGCGACAGACCGACACGGTCTAGTAGTTCATTTGCCCTATCTTTTGCTTCGTTAATACTGACATCAGCACGCATGAGCAAGGGCATGGCAACATTTTCGGTGGCACTAAACTCCGCCAGTAGATGATGAAACTGATAAATAAAACCCAAATGCTCATTACGCATCTGTCCACGTGCCGTCTCATTTAAATGATTTAGGCACACGCCTTTGAGCCATACTTCGCCCTCAGTTGGTGTATCAAGCCCTCCCAATAAGTGCAACAGCGTGCTTTTGCCCGAACCGCTACTACCAACGATGGCAACACGTTCGCCTTGATGAACGGTTAAATCAAGCCCTGTCAGTACAGATGTTTGAATCTTGCCTTCGTCATAGATTTTGCTGATATTTTTTGCCTCTAAAATAATACTCATCTAATTTCCTTATTCATAACGCAAGGTTTGGGCGGGCTGAATTTTTGACGCACGCAAAGCAGGATAAATGGTCATGACAAATGACAATAAAAATGATGCGGATGTGATAAGCAGTACATCGCTTACCTTTACTTGTGATGGCAAATAATTGACAAAATACGCATCAAACAAATGTAGTCCAAAGAAATTATTAATAAAACCTAAAATATCACTCACCGTCAAAGCAAGAGTTATGCCCAATATCGTCCCTGCTATCGTACCAATCACGCCAATAATCATGCCTTGCACCATAAAGACTTGCATGATAAGCTTAGGACTTGCCCCAAAGGTCTTTAAAATCGCGATGTCAGATTTTTTATCCGTCACAAGCATGACAAGGCTAGACACGATATTAAAAGCCGCCACCACAATGATTAAAAAAAGCAGTAGTCCCACCATGGCTTTTTCCATTTGAATGGCGGAGAACAGATTGCCGTGCGTGCTTGTCCAGTCATTAGCAATCAAACGCTCAGGAGCGATGTTCTGTGCTTTTAGTGCCGCTTGGGGGGCTTTAAAAATATCATTCATTTTTAGGCGAATGCCCTGAGCTCCCTCGGGCAGACGCAGTAGCACGCCTGCATCACGCATGGCAACATACGCCATGGTGCTGTCAATCTCAGGGCTGATGCTAAACGTCCCCACAAGGGTAAAACGCTTAAATCTAGGAACAACACCCGCCACCGATACCGATGCTTCGGGCATTACCAAGGTTACCTTATCGCCTATCATCAGTCCCATAGATTGCACCATGCTCTCACCCAAGACAATACCAAACTCCCCCGCCCTTAATACATGGATGTCGCCTTGCACCATATGTTCACCAATGATGGACACTTTGGTTTCATACTCAGGCTCAATGCCTGTTACCATAATACCCGCCACCTGTCCATGAGCGGTCAGCATGCCTTGCAATCCGATAAATGGAGCAGTTGCCACGACATTTTTGTCATTCTCTTCAATCTTTGTGGCAAGTGTTTGCCAATCAGGCATAATCTCATAAGAGCTGACATTTGCCTGTGACACCATGCCCAAAATGCGGGTTTTTAACTCCCTATCAAAGCCATTCATCACCGACAAAACAGTAATAAGCACCGCCACACCAAGGGTTAGCCCAATCATTGAGATGAGTGAGATAAAGGAGATAAAGCCATTTTTACGCTCAGCTCGGGTGTATCTTAGCCCGATAAATAAAGCAAGGGGACGAAACATAAATGGGGATTGCCTTTTAAAATTTGACGCCATAGTTTACACCATTTTGGCATGCTTTTGGGGATTTTGTCGTTCATGATGATAAATTTTATCCAAATCAGTAGGATAAGATGACTTGATTTTTTAAAATTCCCCCCTATAAAGATGGGGTATTTATTCATTCGGAACTCCCATGAGCATTCGCTACGACTACAAGCATGAAGTACCACCCCAAAAGATAGACTTGCCTTGCGACAAAAATGCAGGACATGGCGATCATTGGGCGATTTTAACCAATAACATTGCCGATGACGTGCCAGATTGGCTCCAAGCCATGTTGGAGACTGCCACCCTGCCTGCTGGTTTGACCGTGGGGCGTACTGATCATAAGACCCTTTTACTCGGACAAGACACCCCTTGTCACATCAAGCAAATTCTTACCATGGATAACGGCAAACCCACCGCTTTTATCAACGCCTACCCTTCGGTGCATAGTCCTTATGGGGTAAACTGTCAGATTGAGCGAGTGATTCGCTGTGAGCGTACCGCTGACGCCATTTTACGCCTTCGAACCACCGATGGCACAACCATCTACGCCTTTGACCAGCTCTACGCCATCAATCGCCACGAGTACAAAACCCCAAAAAATTACTTTGCTAATTTTAGTGCATGGGCGTACAACATTGAACCAAGCAACAAAGATGAGACGCTACTGGTCAAAAACCCAAAAGCCATTCGCTATCATCGTGCCTTTAATGACATCGTAGCGGATAATGGTGGCATAGTGCCTGATGACATTGATGAGCAAATAAAAACATGGACGCCCAAAGACGGCAATGAAAACATGCCTCTTGCTCCTGTAGAAATTAACTTTGGGGAGAGCTGCATTTATCTGTTTGGCGACACCTTTGGGCAAGAAGATGAAGCATGGTGCCAAGGTCAGGTGCTGGGCATAAGCCGTACTGAATTTTTTGGCATACCCATCACACTCTTTGATGTGGCAATTTTACGTGAACCCAATGCCGAGGCCTTTGTGGTGCGTATCGCTGCCGTCAGCAATGAGCAAAACCGTCAGATTCAAGTGCAAGACTACATTCAAGCAAACGTCTGGCTACAAGTGGCAATCTATGCCGAGAACCAACAAAGGCAATCTCACATCTAGCGATATTGATGGCGTATTTGCCAAGCCCTACTCATCATCTTGACCATAATTTTCACGTATTATATCAATGACCATCTATATCAAGCCACAATTTTAAAAGCCATGTTTAAACAACACCTTTGCTCATCACTTAACTTTATGAAAAAAGTCCGCAACCCAACACAGATTGCGGACTTTTTTGATGACAAAATCAAGGAGTTACTTGCACAGACTCACTATCATCAGCAGGTTTGATGATGGCTAATCCCGATGGGTTAGTGGCAGGCATACTGGTCGCCTGTGCGTCGTTGGTCGTGGCAAGCTTCGTTGCCACACCACCTACATTTGATGGCTCTACCACACTGATATTATTAGGCTCAGGCTGTACAAGCTCTGGGCTGGTGGCAGTATTAGCGCCTTTAATTTGGGCATTTGCCAACTGCTCAGCGGTAGCAAGACTTGCTGTCTGCATGGCTTCACGCTGTTTATTAAAGTTTGTAATCTGCTCAGCCGAAAGTGTCGCTCCCCCACCTAATACTTGATAAAGCTCAATCTGACTTAGAATTTTTTGTAATTCCAAATTCAAAATGCTTTGTTGATTGGCAAAAAGCGAACGCTCAGCATCTAGCACATTAAGATAATTATCAAGCCCCGAGCGAAAACGTGCGTGGGCAATGTTATAGGTTTCTTGATAATTTTTTTGTAGGCGATACTGTGAATTTAGCTGATGTTCCATGGTGGCACGGGTAGCAAGCACATCAGAGACTTCTTTAAATGCCGTTTGAATGGTTTTTTCATAATTCACCAACGCTTGCTTTTGACCGATTTGTGCGACTTCATAATTAGCACGTCTGTATCCTGCATCAAAAATTGGCAAGCTAATAGATGGACCCACTGACCAACTAAACGCCCCTGATTTGAACAAATCCCCCAAATCAGTGGAGCCATAGCCGATGTTGCTTGATAGTCTAATGCTAGGAAAATAGGCAGCACGAGCCACATTGATGTTCGCTCCTGCTGCTTTTAGGCGATGTTCAGCTTGGACGATGTCAGGGCGATAGTATAACAACTCACTGGGCAGACCCGTACTAAATAGACTTTGCGTGGTGATGTTATTTACGCCTAAATCAGGCAATAGCTCCACAGGTATCGGGGTTCCCAATAATAACTGCAAGGCATTTTTTGTTTTTAAGATATTGGTATCCGCCTGATAGACTGCCAATTTGGCAGATTCTAGCGACGCTTCGGCTTGCAGACTGGTTGATTTGGCATCAATGCCCGCCTCAAAACGCTTATTGTTAATGAACAGCGAATGCTCACGAGTTTTTAACGTTTCTAGGGCGAGCTGACGTTGTGCCATGGCATAGCTAAGATTGACATAGCCTTGGGCGATTGCTGAGATGATAGAAATTTGAGCGGCATCTTTGGCGGAATTTTGTGCCAGATAGTCATGTAGTGCTGCTTCTTTGGCACTAGCAACCCGACCCCACAAATCAAGCTCATAACTTGACAGCGCAAGTCCAACATTATAATTGGTGCTAGGATTTCTATCACGAGCATCTGCCCCACGAGTTGCCCCGCCCGATACGCCAATATTGGGGTAGGCATTGGCATTGGTGACCTGATACTGAGCCCTGGCACTTTGCACCGCCAAGATGGCTGATTGTAAGTCTTTATTGTGAGTCAGACCCATTTCAATCAGGGCTTTTAATTTAGGATCAGCATAAAAATCTTGCCAACGCATGCCTGCCAAGCTTGGTGCCTCAGGCGTGCTGATGGTTGTATCAACATCAAGTACTTCATAAGGCAACTCTAAAGGCACTTTTGGCTGAGCCAATACACTTTGTGATTTTTGGGGAATGGTACTACACGCAGTCATGAACAAGGCAAGCGTGCTTAGCATGAACACACGTGATGTTTTTATGTTATTTTTCATAATATCTCTCTTTAACCAAATCAGCCCAAATCATGTCATGATACACAATGCAGGCTAATTTGGCAATGTCTTCCTATTGGTTGCCACGCTTAGGCGTTATGAACGTCCGCATTCGCTGTCTTTTTGTATTTGTAGGGGAAAATCGAACGCACCCATACATAGAACATTGGAATAAAGAACACGCCCAAGAAAGTCGCCGTGATAACGCCACCAACCACACTCGTACCAACAGCGTTTTGGCTGCCAGAGCCTGCCCCTGTGGCAATCATCAGTGGTACCACACCAATACCAAAAGCAAGCGATGTCATGATAATCGGACGCAGTCGCATACGAGCTGCTGTCATGACCGACTCTTTTAAGGATTTGCCCGACTCTTGAATTTCTTTGGCAAATTCAATAATCAAAATGGCGTTTTTGGCAGACAGACCGATGACCGTCAATAGACCCACCTGTAAGTACACGTCATTGGCAAAGCCACGCAGCATGGTAAAGATGACCGCACCGACAACCCCCAGCGGAATCACCAACATGACCGAGAATGGAATCGACCAGCTCTCATACAACGCCGCCAAACATAGGAATACCACCAGCATGGAGATGATATAAAGTGGCAATGCTTGACCGCCTGATTTACGCTCTTCTAGTGACAGACCCGTCCACTCATAACCAATACCCTCAGGCAGTTGTGCAATCATCTCTTCCATGGCAAGCATGGCATCACCCGTACTCTTACCAGGGGCGGCGGCACCTTGGACATTTAGTGATGACAGACCATTATAGCGGTTTAAACCAGGGCTACCATACTGCCATTCGCTGTCTGAGAATGCCGCAAAGCTAATCATCTGCCCCTCGGCATTACGCACATGCCATTTGCTGATGTCCTCAGGCGTGGCACGGCTGTCAGGATTACCTTGCATGTAGACCTTTTTGATGCGACCACGGTCAATAAAGTCATTAACATAGCTACCACCAAAGGCTTGGGCAAGCGTGGCATTGACGGTTGTCATATTTAGGTTATAGGCAGCTGCTTGCTCTTGGTTGATGTTGACTTTGAGCTTAGGGGCATCTTCTTGACCATTAGGGCGGACACCTGCCACAGTTGGGTTTTGAGCAGACATACCAAGGAGCATATTACGAGCTTCCAACAGCTTAGCATGACCCACACCGCCGATGTCTTGGAGTTGTAAATCAAAGCCACTGGCATTACCAAAACCTTGAATCGCAGGCGGGGCAATTGGATACACAAGTGTCGCCTCTGGAATCATGACATTAAGTGCCATGGCACGTCCTGCAATCGCCTGTGCTACACTCTCATCCGAGGTACGCTCGCTCCAATCTTTTAATTTAACAAATGCCAAACCCGCATTTTGACCACTTGCCCCAAAGCTAAACCCTGAGATGGTAAAGACCGACTCTACGTTATCCGCCTCTTGTTCACGAAAGTAGCCACCCACCTTTTCCATGACCGCAGCAGTTTGATCAAGCGTCGAACCTGCTGGCAGCTGCACCAATGTCATCAGCATACCTTGGTCTTCTTCTGGTACAAATGAGCTTGGCAAACGCACAAAAATCAGTGCCAATACCGCAATCACACCTGCATAGGCGATGGCAAAGAGCCATTTGGCATTAAAGGTTTTACCGACAAAGTTCTCGTAACTGCGACTGGCTTTAAAGAAAAAGCGGTTAAACCAACCAAAAAAGCCTTTTTGGGCATGAATGTCTTTATGAGCTTGACGTTTTAGAATAGTCACACATAAAGCAGGGGTAAACACCAATGCAATCACTGCCGACAGCGACATACTGGTGATAAGAGTTGCAGCAAACTGACGATAAATCACCCCAGATGAACCACCAAAGAAAATCATCGGTACAAATACCACTGACAGAATCAAGGCAATACCAATAACCACCTTACTAATCTCGCCCATTGACCGAATGGTCGCATCTTTGACTGAGATATTCGAGTCTTCTTCTAAGATACGCTCGACGTTCTCCACAACAACAATGGCGTCATCGACAAGCAGACCGATTGCAAGCACCATCGCAAACATGGTCAAGATATTAATGGTAAAACCAAAAAACAGCAGTACCGCAAATGTTCCTAGGATAACCACAGGCACGGCAAGTGTAGGGATGATGGTCGCACGCCAGTTCTGCAAGAATAAGAACATGACTAAGAATACCAACACAATCGCCTCTAATAGCGTCATCACCACTTGCTTGATGGATAATTTGACAAACGGTGTGGTGTCATAAGGTACGACAATTTTTAAACCCTTAGGAAAGCCTTGTGATAACTCATCAAGCCTTTGTTGTACCGCTTCACGCACTTCTAAGGCATTGGCACCAGAAGCGAGCATGATACCCATACCCGCGGCTTCTTGTCCATTATAGAGGGTTTTTACCGCATAACTCTCTGAACCCAGCTCAATATCCGCCACGTCTCGTAGATAGACTTTCGCCCCTGACGTGTCAGTTTTGACTAAAATGTTACCAAATTCTTCAGGTGTTTGTAAAAAGCTCTGCACACTTACAGTAGCATTAATCACTTGGCGATCAAGATCGGTTGGCAAATTGGCAAGCTGACCTGCTGACACCTGCACGTTTTGCGACTGTATCGCTGCTGAGATGTCAGATGGCATGAGTGAATAAGATGATAATTTGGCAGGGTCTAGCCAAATCCTCATGGCATAAGGCGAGCCAAACACGTTTAGCGAACCCACACCATTGACACGACTGAGACTGTCCACCACATTTGAGTTAATGTAGTCGGCGATGTCCGACTGGGTCATACTGCCATCTTCTGACACAAAGGACGCCACCATCAAGAAACTACTGCTCGACTTGTTTACCGACACGCCTTGACGTTGTACGTCAGTAGGCAGAGAACTGGTCGCTGCTTGCAGTTTGTTTTGCACCTGCACCTGTGCGGTGTCTGGATTGACCCCATTTTCAAAGGTAAGCGTAATAGACGCCGAACCATTGGCTGATGAACTTGATGACATATACATGAGTCCATCAAGCCCTTTCATCTGCTGTTCGATGACCTGCGTTACGGTATTTTCCACCGTTTGGGCATCAGCACCTGGATAGACGGCATTGACCGACACCGTTGGCGGGGCAATCTGCGGGTACTGCTCAATGGGCAAACTGCGTACCGCAATAATACCCACAAGCATAATCAAAATAGCAATGACCCACGCAAAAATGGGTCGCTCAATAAAATACTTTGACATCACCTACCCCTATTGTACCACTTCATCAGCAGCATCTGCCATCGCTTGGGCTTCTGCTTGTTCAGCACCATCATCTGTCGGTGCTCGGTTTTGAGTAGGAGTTGCTGGTGCCTGTTGCTCTTGCCGTCCTTGCTGACTGGTTTTGCTTTGTTGTGGAGCGTGGCTTGGGGCTTGGTTAGGACTCTGTACAGGTCCTTGGGCAGGGGCTTGACCTACTCCTTGGGGATTTTGACCATTTGGTGAGTATGGACGTGTCTCAACCGCCTGCTCAGGCTTAACCTTAGCACCGCCAACCACAACGACATTATCGCCATTGGTCAGACCATCGGTTACTACCCATTGACCTTGGAACGTGCCTGCGGTCTTGACATTACGCATTTCAATTTGTTTGTTTTGATTGACCACATAGACCTGAGTTTCGCCTTTGGGTGTACGAATGATGGCAGTTTGGGGCAGTAGCATGGCGTTATGCACCACTGACTGGGCTAGGTTGGCATTGACATACATTCCTGGGATAAGCAGTCCGTCAGGGTTCGGGAACACCGCTCTTAGCTTGACTGCTCCTGTCGCCTCATCCACGCTGGCATCTGAGAGTGCCAAACGTCCGATGAGCGGGTAGGTCTCGCCATCTTCTAGAACGATTTGTACCTCTGTTGAGCCCTCACTGGCTTGACCGCTTGCCATCTGCTGACGCAGTCTTAGTAGCTCTGATGATGACTGACTGATGTCCACATACACCATGTCAGTGCGTGAGATGGTCGCCAGTGGTGTGGCTTGACTGGCGGAGACCAATGCCCCTGCCGTGACCGCCGAAATACCAATCTTACCGCTAATCGGAGCTCGAATGATGGTACGGCTCATGTCAAGCTGACTGGCATCACGATTTGCCTTGGCACTGTTGATTGACGCATTGGCTTGATTGACCGTTGCTTTGGCAGCCTCGACATTTGCCTGTGCGGTTCTCACGGCGGTCTTATGTTGGTCATACAACTGTTTTGATACCGCATCGATACCCACCAAGCTCTCAACACGAGCCAAATCTGCCCGAGCTTGGGCAAGGGTCGCCTCTTGGGCAGCAAGACTGGCTCTGGCACTAATCAAGCTTGCCTCCGCTGTCTGAATGGCAGCGATACTACTG
Organism: Moraxella caprae DSM 19149; assembly: GCF_000426885.1. Classification (GTDB taxonomy): domain Bacteria; phylum Pseudomonadota; class Gammaproteobacteria; order Pseudomonadales; family Moraxellaceae; genus Moraxella; species Moraxella caprae. Next base: position 38,884 of record NZ_AUGF01000011.1, read on the forward strand.
TTAGCAGCACTGATATAATTATCACGGTTTAGGCGGTACAGCTCTTGTCCTGCCTTGACGTAACTGCCCTCTTGGAAAGCAACAGACTCAATAATACCCGTCACCTGTGGACGCACCTCGGATGTCTCAACCGCTGTCACACGCCCTGAGAAGGATTTAACCACGGGTATTGAACGTAGCGACACCGTCTGCACTTCTACGGTCGCTGGGGGCATTTGCTGGGTAGCACCTGCCCCCGCTCCTGCACCGCCTGCCCCTTGGTCGTTTTTACCACAACCTACTAGAGCAGCAGTTGCCACAAGCACAGAGAATGTTAATACTTTTAAATTAAATTTCATAAATACCTGCTTACTATAAATATTTTAAAGTAATCATAAAAAGAGTTTTAGGGTTTTACTTTTTTGATTACACGCTTTTATAGATTTTCAAAAAATTCATATTTATGATATTATAATGAAAATTAACCAACAAAAGTAAAACGCTAAAGCCATTGCATTTTGGATAAAAATGCCTGTTTTTTCAAAAACAGCTAAACCTGACTATTATACTCTAATTTACCCTAAAAGTTATGAGTTTTATTGACACCAATACCAAAAAAAGCACTTGATTTTTCGGGCTAGTTGTGAACAATACGACCGTTTTTTATGAACTTTTGACGAAAATTTTTAAAATTTTTTTAAAAAATACTTGCAATTTTACCAAAACATGATATTATAGCGACCACTTAGGTCATTGACAGACCAAGACAAGGCTGGGTGGCAGAGTGGTCATGCAGCGGACTGCAACTCCGTGTACGCCGGTTCGATTCCGACCTCAGCCTCCATTTTTGATTACTTTTAGTAATCCGCCCGGGTGGTGAAATTGGTAGACACAAGGGATTTAAAATCCCTCGCTCTTTTGAGCGTGCCGGTTCAAGTCCGGCCCCGGGCACCATCTATTTAAAATCCTTAGATATTTTCTAAGTATTTTTTATTTGTCTAAATAAATCATCTAACATCCGCCCCACTCCATCTATACTCCTTTAATTTTAGGTAGTAGTCTAAAAAGTATGCTGAACTAGGTTTTCCGTAGTAAAATTCAATTTTGTTAGCTGTGGCATACTTTTTGAACCAGAGCCTAATTTTAAAATATGCACTCAATAAACTTTAAAATTACTACAAATATAATGATATTTGGATGTAGCCTTGTGCAGTAATGTCATCAAAGGGGCGTGCTCAGCACATTCCTACAAATCCGTGGCATATATCAAATTTGCTAGGGGAAAAATCTTGGAATAATGCTATTTTATCAGCAAACAAAAACCAAATCCGAATACCGAATTTGGTTTTAAGCGATTTTCTCAATTAAAGGGCAAAATTATTTGATTTTTGCTTCTTTAAATAGAACGTGCTGGCGAATTTTTGGGTCAAATTTTTTGATTTCCATTTTGCCAGGCATGGTGCGTTTGTTTTTGGTGGTGGTATAAAAATAACCAGTGCCAGCCGTAGAAACGAGTTTGATTTTATCTCTCATGGTATTATCCTTTTGCTAAATTAAATCTTTTGACCTTGGGCACGCAAATCGGCAAGCACTTTGTCAATGCCGTGCTTGTCAATGATACGCATACCTTTTGAAGATACACGAAGACGCACAAAACGGTTTTCAGATTCTACCCAAAAACGATGGTTGTGTAGGTTTGGCAAAAAACGACGACGGGTTTTGTTGTTAGCGTGAGATACGTTATTACCCACTAGTGGGCGTTTTCCAGTAACTTGGCATACACGAGACATGATGAACTCCTATATTACGATGTGGCACGGATATTGAGCGGTATCTGTTGTGCCATTTAAATAATCGCCACAAAATTAGGTATGGACTAGGCGGATTATTCAAACTTGTTAGTGATGTCATTTCATCTTTATTGTTAAAGGCGACAATAAATAGAAAGTGACAGAAAAATCAAAGCCCGAATTTTACACCAATTTCACTCACATTTCAAGTAAAATTTTAAAATCGGGCTTATTTTATCAAATTTACAAAATTAACGAGCGGTCAAAGCACTCACAGGCATGCCAAACCCTTGCCAGCCATAATGTAAAAAGTTACGAATATTGGCGTGGTCGGTGCCGTCTGGCTTATCTAGCACTGCCTGATAATGCTCGGCAAATAGTTTTAGGGTGTCAAGCTGATTTAGCCCATGCAGTTTGGCAAGGCTAAACACCTTGGCAGAGCCTTCGTTAGTACCAGCAAGATTGACCGCTTCGCCATTATGAAAGGCGACAGGCGTATAAGTGTAATTGGCATCAATAAAGGCAAGCACGTCTTTGAACGTCAAACCGCCCTGCTCAATACCATTTAATAGCCGTGAAATGTCAGTGTGATTCATCATACATCCATTAGCGATTAAAATAATCATCATCGTCAAATGATGGTGGGGCAAAGTTGCCTTGTTCTAGGTGGCTCATGTGCATTTGCATAGAGCGTTCGTGCTGGATACGCTGATAAATCTCTTCACGGTGAACAGCAATGTCTTTGGGGGCATTCACACCAAGGCGGACTTGGTTGCCTTTGACACCCAGCACAGTAACACTGACTTCATCGCCAATCATTAGGGTTTCGCCAACACGGCGGGTTAGAATTAACATAATAGCTCCTTGCTATAAAAACAATGCTAAAAAGCAAAAAAATAAAAATTACCCAAGTTGCTATTATAAAACTTCTTGGGTAACTTGTCAGCCTTTTTTGGCAATTTTTACGTAATGATTATGATTAATAAACCAAATTGTTACATAATGGCTAATTACAGCCCTGCAACCTTACTCTCACCGTCTTCACGGTCAAGCCCAAAGGCGGTGTGTAGGGATTTGACCGCTTTTTCTAAATGCTCTTCTTTGATAAGTACAGAGACTTTGATTTCGGAGGTTGAAATCATTTGTAGGTTGATGTTTTGCGACGCTAATGTTTCAAACATTTTGCTTGCCACGCCTGCGTGCGAACGCATACCCACACCCACGATAGAGACTTTAACCACATCGCTCGCTCCTACTACTTCGGTGGCTCCGATGTCGTCTTTGACTTGCTCTTTTAGGATTTTCATGGCTTTGTTAAAGTCGCCACGAGGTACGGTAAAGCTAAAATCGGTTACGCCATTTTCGGACATATTTTGGATAATCATGTCCACTTCGATGTTGGCTTTGCCAATCGGACTTAAAATAGCAGAGGCAATACCAGGGCGGTCTGGCACACCCAGCACAACGATTTTGGCTTCATCACGGTTAAAGGCAATGCCCGAAATTAACGCTTTTTCCATAGTATCTCCTTCATCAGCGGTAATCAGCGTACCGACAGTTTGTTTAAATTCATCATCAAAAGCCCCGTCATCGCCTTCATCAAAGCTAGACAGCACCCGTACAGGCACTTTGTATTTGCCTGCAAATTCTACCGAGCGGATTTGCAAAACTTTTGAGCCAAGTGATGCCATTTCCAGCATTTCTTCAAAAGTGATTTTGTCAAGTTTTTTCGCCTTGGAGGTTACTCGTGGGTCGGTGGTGTACACGCCGTCTACATCGGTATAAATTTGGCACTCGTCTGCCTTTAACGCCGCAGCGATGGCAACACCTGTGGTGTCCGAGCCACCTCGTCCAAGCGTGGTCAAGTCGTTGTGTTCGTTCACGCCCTGAAAGCCTGCCACAATCAGCACTTTACCGTCAGCCAGTTCTTGTTTTAGGTTTTCAGCGTCAATATGCTCAATACGTGCTTTGGTGTGCGTGGTGTCGGTCTTAATGGCGACTTGACGCCCTGTCATGGATTTGGCGTCCACGCCCAAATCTTTTAGTGCCATGGCAAGTAGGGCAATAGATACCTGCTCGCCTGTGGCGACCATTTGGTCGTATTCACGAGGGTCGGGGTCAGAGCTAATCTCACGAGCCAAACCGATGAGTCGGTTTGTTTCTCCGCTCATCGCAGAGACCACCACCACCACTTGATGACCGTGGTCGTGCCAGCGTTTGACACGCTTGGCGACATTTTTGATACGGGTGGCATTCCCCATGGAAGTGCCACCGTATTTTTGGACGATTAGTGCCATTATCTTTTCCTATTAAGGATTAACTGTAAACCAAAATTATAACCCAATTTATTTTTAAAATAAACTGATAATTTCATCAAAAAATTTTATAAATAACCAAACATTTAGCGTGTTTGCTAAAATTAACTGTTGATTAAGCCAGCTCGCCAGTTAATTTGGTTTGTAAAGCAGTCAATATACTCTCCAGTTTATTCGACTTGTCCGCACCGCCTTGGGCATAGTCAGGTTTACCGCCACCTTTACCACCCAATTCGCCCGCCAAATGACGGATGATGTCGCCCGCCTTAACCTTATCAGTCAAGCCCTTCGCCACGCTTGCCGACAGTGCCAAATCATCACTCTCGCCCACCAGTACAATCACCCCATCAAGGCGAGATTTTAGGGTATCCATAAGCCCACGAATGGCTTTGCCGTCCACGCCTACCACTTTGGCGATGAGTAGATTTGTCTCGCCCACTTTGACCGCGTTTTGTAGTAGCGATACTGCTTGTAGGCTTGCCAGTTTTTGCTCGGTGCGTTCTAGCTGTTTTTCAAGCTCACGGTTACGCTCGGCAAGGCTACCGACACGAGTTTCAATCTCACCACGTTTTGCCTTAAAATTCGTTGCCAAATTACCCAAAATCATCTCACCCGTCTGCACATAACGCACCGCCCCCATGCCTGTCAAGGCTTCCACACGGCGAACGCCCGAGGCGATACCGCTCTCGGAGACGATTTTAAACAGACCTATATCGCCTGTTTGAGCCACGTGGATGCCACCGCACAGCTCAATGGAGAACGTAGAGTTATCGGCATTTGTCCCCATGGTAAGAACACGCACGGTTTCGCCATATTTTTCGCCAAACAGAGCCATTGCCCCTTTGTCAATGGCTTCATCAATGGGTAGGTACTCAATCTGCACAGGGGTATTTTTTTGGATTTGCTCGTTCACCATGCGTTCAATGGTGGCAAGCTCATCATGACTGATTGGTTTATCATAAGAGAAGTCAAAACGTAGCACGTCTGCCGATACCAGCGAGCCTTTTTGGGCAACGCCTGTGCCTAGCACCGCACGTAGGCTTGCGTGGAGCAGGTGCGTGGCGGAGTGGTTTTTGGCGGAAGCTTTACGCACGTCGGCAATCACTTGGGCGTTGGCGGACTGATTTGGGGTGATCTCGCCCATTTTTACCGTGCCATAATGGATAATTGCCGTGCCAGATTTTTTGGTGTCTTCGACAAAAAACACCCCTGTGGACGTGCTAATCTCGCCTGTCTCGCCCACTTGACCGCCACCTTCGGCATAAAATGGCGTGGCAGACAGCACAATCACACCTTCATCGCCTTCACCCAAACGCTTTACCGCCTTGCCGTCTTGGTACACGCCTATGATTTGGCTTTGGTTGTCTAGCAGGTCATAGCCGACAAATTCGGTTGGGGTCTCTACTTTTACGCTACTTGTGTAATCCACGTCAAATTTGCCCGCTTCTCTGGCACGGGTACGTTGAGCTTCCATAGCCACATTAAAGCCGTCTTCGTCAATGCCAACGCCACGCTCACGAGCGATGTCGGCAGTTAGGTCGGTTGGGAAACCATAGGTATCATATAGCTTAAATACCGTCTCCCCTGTCAAGGTATCGCCTGTGTTTAGACTTTCTAATTCGCCCGATAACAGACGTAAGCCCTGTGCCAGCGTTTTGGCAAATTGCTCCTCCTCCTTTAAGATGACCGCTTCAATCTCAGCCTGTTTGTTGACAAGCTGTGGGTAAGCCTCGCCCATCTCTGCCACGAGTGCAGGGACGATTTTGTGGAAAAATACCCCCTCTGCCCCCAGTTTATTGCCATGACGTACCGCACGGCGAATGATACGGCGTAGGACATAGCCACGCCCTTCGTTACTTGGGCGGACACCGTCAGCGATGAGAAACGACACGGCACGGATATGGTCGGCAATGACCTTAAAAGACGGCTCATAGGTGCTCTCCACGCCAATCACTTGGGCAGTCGCATTCATGAGATTAACAAACAAATCCGTCTCATAGTTGCCATATTTGCCCTGCATGACCGAGCTGATACGCTCTAAGCCCATGCCTGTATCCACAGACGGCTTGGGCAGGGGTTCTAGCGTGCCGTCTTTTTGGCGGTTAAACTGCATAAATACGCAGTTCCAAATCTCCACGTAACGGTCGCCATCTTCGTCAGGCGTACCGGGCAGTCCGCCTTCCATATGCTCGCCATAATCATAAAAAATCTCGGAGCAAGGCCCGCAAGGTCCTGTATCGCCCATCGCCCAAAAGTTATCCGACTGATAAAGCCCACCTTTATCGCCAATGCGAATGATACGCTCGGGGGCAAGTCCGATGTCCTTATGCCAAATGTCAAAGGCTTCATCATCGGTGTGATAGACGGTTACATAAAGGCGGTCTTTGGGCAGGGCAAGCCAGTTGTCATCGGTCAAAAACTCCCACGCAAAGGCAATGGCGTCCTTTTTAAAATAATCGCCAAAGCTAAAATTACCGAGCATTTCAAAAAAGGTGTGATGACGGGCGGTGTAGCCCACATTATCAAGGTCGTTGTGTTTGCCCCCTGCACGCACGCATTTTTGTGATGACACGGCACGCTGATAGTCCCGTTTTTCTAGACCCAAAAAGGTATCTTTAAATTGGTTCATGCCTGCATTGGTAAATAGTAGCGTGGGGTCGTTGTGTGGAATGAGACTTGATGATGCCACAGGCGTGTGGTTTTTGCTTTTAAAAAAGTCAATAAAGGCTTGACGTACTTCGGTCAGTTGCATGGTTTTGGTTAAGTGAGCGGTTGTCATGGTCGTATCTCGTAGCTTGCCTGTGATTTTTAAAAATCATGGGGCGAATTTGATAAATAAACAGCTAATTTTATCACAAACCGCCATAATTAACAGTGATTTTAACCAATTTTTCACAAAATTTAGTTGAAAGACTGACTGACTTAATAACTTTTTGGAATTAATATAAAATCCTTATAAAAATTATGGAGTTTTTGATAAAAATGCTTAACATTCATGTAAAAAAGTTGTATAAATAGCATATAGATTTTATCCACAAAAATGCTAGGGGATTCACCATGAACATTCCACTATTTAGTGCCATTTTTTCGATTGCTTCTACTGTACTCATTGGCGTCTTGATGATTGTGGTGTTTGTCAATGACATGACCAATATGCAAACGGTGCTTGGAGCCGTGGTCGCAGGACTCGTGGTAAGCATTCCCATCGCCCTTGTCGTCACCAAACGCATTTCTGCCATGACAAACTCTGCCAGTCTCACCCCCAATCAACAAAAAACGCAGTAACGCTTTTGGCACAGCTTATCTGGCCTATATTGCAATACCAGCCAGATAGCCAAGCCACAGCCGAAACATAGATATGCCATGATAGCACGCCCCATCATGGCATTTTTACACAGCGTACGACCAAACAAAATTGAAATACACCCATCAATTCATGTTACAATAGTATTTATTTATCACAAATAGAGCCGTCATGACTGAGTTGTCCCTAATCGTCGATTTGCGTTGGTGTTTGGATGAGTTATTAAAAGAAGGTCGCATTGACCAAAAATCATACAATCTTGTCATCACCAGTCGTAACGACCCTGCCCTACACCCCGTCCAAAACATCGCCCGTTTTAACCTGACGAGCTTATTAGACCATCAGCCCCTAACTGTAGATAAGCTCAATCTATGGTTGGCGGGCAAAGCTGGCGTGGACGTGGTGCGAATTGACCCTCTAAAAGTAGACGTGCCGAGCGTGACGGGCATCATGTCCTTTGAGTACGCCAAAAATCAGTACATTCTGCCCATTGCCGTGACAGACACGGAAGTCATCATCGGCACTGACCAACCTTTTTATCACGATTGGCATGCCAACATCAGCCACATCGTCCGCCCCAAAAACATCAAGGTCGTTTATCTGTCACCTGAACAGCTCAATCGCTACCGTGCCGAGTTCTATCAAGTCACCCGTGCCATACAAGGGGCGGACATTGCCCAAAAAAAGGCAAGTGCGGACGTTACCAACGTAGAAGCCCTACTCCAACTTGGCGATAACAACAACCCTGATGCCAATGACCAACACATCGTTAAAGTCGTAGATTGGCTTTTGCAATACGCCTTTGAACAGCGAGCTTCCGACATTCACTTGGAGCCACGCCGTGAGACGGGCAAGGTGCGATTTAGAATTGACGGGGTACTGCATACCGTCTATGAGATGCCTGCTGCGATTTTGACGGCTGTTACCGCTCGTATCAAGATTTTGGGACGATTAAACGTTGCCGAGAAACGAAAGCCCCAAGACGGACGTTTAAAGACACGCACCCCAAAAGGGCTAGAAACCGAACTTCGTCTGTCCACCTTGCCCACCGCATTTGGCGAAAAGCTCGTCATGCGTGTGTTTGACCCTGAAGTGTTGGTACGCACCTTTGCTCAGCTTGGCTTGACGGGCAAACAACTAGAAACGTGGCACGCTCTCACCGCCCACCCCAACGGCATTATTCTGGTAACAGGCCCCACAGGTTCAGGCAAAACCACCACGCTATATAGCACACTCAAACAACTTGCCACCGAAAAAGTGAATGTCTGTACCATTGAAGACCCCATTGAGATGATTGAGCCGTCTTTTAACCAAATGCAGATTAACTCAGCGATTGATTTGCACTTTGCAGACGGCATTCGCTCGCTCATGCGACAAGACCCTGACATCATCATGGTAGGCGAAATCCGAGACGGCGAGACGGCAGACATGGCGGTGCAGGCAAGTCTGACGGGGCATTTGGTGTTATCCACCTTGCACACCAATGACGCTCCTAGCTCTTTGACACGGCTACATGATTTGGGCGTTCAGCCGTTTTTGACATCGGCAACCATTTTGGGCATTATGGCTCAAAGGCTTGTCAGAACGCTTTGCCCTCACTGCAAATCCGCCCAAGACGTGAGCGAAAACTCGCCTCTAGCGGACGAATGGCGTGGGCTTGTTGCTCCGTGGAACGCTCCTGTTCCGTCCAAAATCTACATGCCTGTGGGCTGTGATGAGTGCCGAAACACAGGCTATAAAGGGCGAATTGGGCTGTATGAGATCTTGCCGTTGTCCAATGAGCTTAAAAAACTGGTTGCCAAAGACGGGGGACTTGACGACCTAAAAAAACAGGCGTATAGTGAAGGGGTGTTACCGTTACGCATAGAAGGAGCAAAACGTGTGGCAGAGGGCGTTACCACGCTTGAAGAAGTGCTTCGGGTTGTTCCGTTGAATTAGCAAAGCTCGACCAAAAACATCTCCCAATAATCCAGTCTAAAAAGCTTTCAAACACAAAACTAAAACAAACCCCAAAGTTTTAAACTTTGGGGTTATTAAGTTAGATGCTTAAATTAGAAACGATAAGTTGCACCAACTTTAACAATAGGATACCAAGTGGGATTATTATCTCTGATGGTTTTTTCTAGGTCAGCTTGAAATTCTGCTTTATTTTGGCTTGGAACAACATCATTATCTAGATTAACTTCTGTTTTCCATTTGCCAGTATAAGCAGCACCCACTTCACCAAAGAAACCGATACGGCTGTTACTGTTGATATTTGGCTTAACACCCAACGTCAAGTAAGGAGCCAAGGTATTGCCAGACTCTGCCTTAACATTGATATTGCCACCAACTTTGTATTCTTTATCATCAATCTTGATGGTTGCTCTCCCTTCTTGGGAAGTTAGGGTTGCATCAAGCTTATTGTCTTGAAAAATAACGCCAGTACCTACAGTAAAGCGGTTTTTCCAAGGACGTAGATTAACACCAACATAAGGGTTGCTGTAATCGCCATCAAGTTTTAGGTTGCCTTGATAATCACCCCATTCATTACCTAGCACTTTTTTCCAGTTGATGACAGAATCACTACCACCGATGTCGGTATCTACATCGAAGCTACCGCCATTCCAGCCAGCAACCACTTCGGTTGATTCGTTGGCAGACCATGCAATGCTTGCACCATAACCCAATGTACCAATCTCAGCATTGACAGCACCTGGCTTGGCTAATGTGGTGAAGACAGTCTTACCACTATCTACAATGGTATGACCTGCATTGGTTACAACATTTGCCATGGCAGTACCAGAAAATAATACCGCGCTAGTTAGGGTTACTAACTTTAAAGTTTTCATCATCTTTTCTCCAAAAGTAATATATAAACTAAACATTAATTTATATGGTTTAATTTTAATATCAAAAAACCATAAAATCAATAGTCAAATCAAAGGAATTTGTGATATTTTGATGACTTTCATGTTTTATTATGTAAACATCTAGGACTAAAATTACCGCAAAGATTATGCAGTAACAAAAAATCTTATACTGACGACAGTAAGGGCATTAAAAATTCACTCAGCTTATCAATCAGCTTATAATGGTAAATTGTTGATTATCTCGTAATTATTTTTTCGTCTAGAGAGATAAATCAATTCACCCTTGGCAACTTAATAACTCATACAGGGTTAAGAATAAGGTATTAAAATAGGCTTGGGGTCTTTACTCATCCAAAATCGGCAGATGAATCGCCTCTCGCCCATGCAACGCACAGACAGCATAAATCTTGGCAGTGGAATGTTCTGCCCAAATGGCATTTGCCATGGCAAGCAGTGTCGAGCCTGTGGTCACAACATCATCCACCAGTATCGCGTGACGAGTCGGCAAAGGGTCGGCCAGATAAAAATCATGCTTGACGTTGTGCAGGCGGTCACTACGGCTAAGACCACGCTGATGAATGACATTATCCAAGCGAGCGACACCTTGCCACATCGGTATCTGCCACAAAAAGGATAAATATCTGGTCAAAATCAGCACAGGATAAAAGCCTCGTTCCACCAAACGAGAGCTTGTGGTCGGAGTTGGAATAAGGACGGCATTATCAGCATTTACCCCTTGAGGTCGCTTGACGTATCTCATCAGATGATATAACACCATGAGTGATGACACATCGCCTTTGTCTTTAAAGGCGGTCATGACCTGCTTTAACGGCACATCATAATAAGCACTCGCATACAAAGCAATCTCTCGCCCATCATCACGCATGGCAAATATCGGCAATCTACCTGCCCACTGGGCATGACAATACATACAAAGCAGTGGAGCATGGTAAAAGGGTGCGTGGTAAACAGGAATATGGCAAAAAGGGGCATGGTCAGCCACACCCCCTATATCCAACTTAGGCTTAACCTCTATCGTCTGCCCACATAACTGACAGCACTCATGCACGTATGATGAGAGAATGGCAAGGGCATACGGGGGCAGGCGAGCGAGCAAAGGTTATAATCCTATCCAGTCATTTAACATCACGCCCACGCCCACGGTCGTGGACTCATGATTATAATCAATGATGGACTGACCATAGCCATGAAACAGCTGAACATAACCACTCACACCACGACCAATGGGGCGAACATAGTCAAGCTGAACCGCTCCTTTGCTGGTTTTAGGGTTATAACGCAGTGTGCCTGAGATATTATTGCCCTTATCAAACTGATAAATAAAACGCACATCGCCATGACCATAATAGTCTACAATATCAGGGTTATCATCAGGACGGTTACTGTCACTGGTCTTAGCAACTCTCGCCCACAGGCGTGGCATGACCGTAAAGTTACCCCACTCCGCCCCTGCCATGACATAGGCACGGTTCCATGAGCGTGACAGGGAGTCACCTTCACCATTTGAGTGGTGTACCGCACCCGCCCCAAGCATGCGTAGCTTGCCATCAAAGGGTAAGTCTGCCACCACAGGCTGAGTGATAAACAGCTCTGGCTGATAGTCATGAGCCCTAAACGGACGTGAGTTATCTTCGTTATAGACCTGCCAATGCGACTGCTGAGTATAGCCAAACCACATGTCTGCGTTCGTACCAAACAAATCTTCGACAACTTTGGATTTGAATGAGAGTTGGAATTTTAACTCGGTACTACGTATTTCGTTTTCGGTATAATCCACTGCTTCTTGGGTTGGGGTGCTGACCGAACGGTTGGGCTTGGTATTGACAAATACTGGTAGGATATACATGGGGTTATGAGGACGAGCTTTCCATAGCCCACCACTGTTTCTATCCAAGTCATAAGCCAAACTCAGCGGTGTGTATCTGCTACCATTCACCTTGCCAAAGCCACCGGCACTGATGTTAGGATTTACCTCATCATCTGCCCCATGCTCTGTTAGGGCGATGTCAGCAGTCGGCAAATCACTGGCGGTCTCAGCAAGCACTACCTGTGGGTCGCCCTTGATGGTGCGTTTAAAGGTCTGTCCCAAATCAAGAGGGCGTTTATCTTGGAGTACGCTTGGCACTTTGCCTAGGGCAATGCTGTCAAAACACGCCAAACGCTCACCATCATTGACCACGGATGCACAGTCAAAAAACAGTCGCTCACCCTGCACAGGGTCGGCAATGTCAAGCTCATTCGTCTGCACCGCACTCACTTCGGGCATGGGCAGGGCAATCTCTTCTGCCCATGCCTGCCCACTCATCACGCCTAGTGACAATGACGAGAACGTCACAGCAAGGCTCAATCGCTTTGGGATAAACTTCATAAAATATCTCACACTGGGTAAATGACAAGTTTAAATCATTATGCGTTCATGCTTGTCATGTTTTGTTAAATGATAGATATACTAAACGATAAATCAAAATAAGACCAACGGTTGAATTTTAAAACATCAAACACAAAGACCGCTATTCATATTTTTGCCCATCAAACACAATCCAGCCCCCTTGGTGTCTGCCCGCAGGGTCATGGTGCGTCCCATGCACCACCCCACCTTTGTCGGTGTATTCATACTCGCCATAAAATGACACACTGTCGCCCTTTTTTAGCCCTGTCACATACGGGGCTAGGTCAATGTTATGGGCGATAAGCACCGTCATGTCCACCCCGTCTAATGAGACGATGAATTTTTGGTGACGTGAGCCTTTGTTGTCATCGGGCAGGGTTGCCTTGACCGTGCCACACCCTGCCACTTGGACATCAGAGCGTCGCTCGGTAAAGCTTGTGGCAATGAGCTGATTTTGACAGCTTGGATTTGACTGCTTGGGCGGTGTGTTTTGGGCGGTTTGGGCATCCACCAAAGTCTGAGCCTGCGATCTTTGGGGAGCTTGCTTGCTTGGTTTATCATCAAGACAAGCGGTCAATACCAAACACATCACTCCTAATGTCGCCCCCAGTACAAATGGTCTTGCCCAGTGTGTACATGCACCCAGTGCTATCTTGGTTTGTCTGGCCTGTTTCATTTTATCTGTCTGTTTACCCATTTTGCCCAAAGCAAGTCATCAGAACATGGCTTAAAACTGCATATTTTAACAAAAGCCAAACAAGCTTGCAAAATAAAGTTGTAAACGCTCGGGTTCACAACTCTACCTTACCTAAGATTACCAATTTTTACCAAGCTGACATTTTTTGTCAATGACTTACAATTTTTGTCAGTTGTTTGTTGTTGGCTTTGTAAATTTTATACCTGCATTTAGAAGACGGTATCAATTTTAAAAAATTTTAAAAACAATTTTTAAAATCATCAAAACTGCGCCAATGCCGTCTCAAAATCCGCCCGTTTGGTCTCGCCAAGTAGCATGGTTTGCAGCTGCCCTTGTTTATAAATAAGCAATGCCGGAGGCCCAAACAGTCCATAACGTGCCAGTACCGCTCGGCTGTCGTCATTGGTCTCGGTAATGTCTAGCTTGACCACTTGATAGTCTGACAGTGCCGCAGGGCGATTGGTAAATAGTGTGCGTTCCATGATACGGCATTCGACACACCAGTCGGCAGTCACGTCCACCAGCACTTTTTCATGACGGGTAAGGATGGGGTCAAGCTCGCTTAGACTGCTGATTTTGATGTCTGCCTTGGACTCGGCAACAGTCGCGGTCGCCCCCAGTTTGGCGAGCGGTCGCCATGGGTCAGTTGTCCCCATGCTCGCCCCCACCACAAGGCACACCGCCCACAACGCCCCCACCAAGGCAAATGCGTGCGACGCCAGATTTTTCATTCTAAATAGCCACACTGCCGTCATCGCAAACCACACCGCCCAAATGATGAGCATGACAGGCGAGAACAGCAGTCGCTCTAATAGCGACAGCGACACCGCGAGCAATAACAGCCCACAAAATTCCTTGACACGGTTCATCCACTCGCCTGCTTTTGGCATGAATTTGCCCTGTGCCAGACCGATGAACATGAGCGGTATGGACAAGCCAAGCCCCAACGAAAACAGAGCGATAAACCCAAAAGGCACGCTACCACTTACCGAGACTGCTGTCAAAGCCCCTGCCATGGGGGCGGACACACAAGGCGACACCACCAGTGCCGACAACGCCCCAGCGACAAAGCTACCGCCCACACTGCCGAGCTTATCATCGGCAGATTGGGATTTTCTGTGCAAAATGTCTCGCACGCCCGACGGCAAGGTTATCTTGATGATGTCAAACATATACAAGGCAAGCAAGGCAAAAATAATGGCAAACACCCCCAGCACATAAGGATTTTGCAGTAGTCCAAGCACGCCCACCGCCTGCCCAAACCACGCAATCAGACCGCCCAACACACCATAAGCCGTCGCCACACCCAGTCCATAACTGCCCGATAAGGCAAATCCCTTTAAGGCGGTATGGGACTTGTTATGAGCAACGATATTGGCGACAATCGGTATCATCGGATAGACGCATGGCGTAAAGGACAGCAACAGCCCCGCTAAAAAGAGCAGTAGCACCGCTAGGGCAGGATTTTTGTTAATGCCAAACGGGTCGCTTTGACTGCTTACTGCCTGATGACTAATGTCTGCGGCCGCCGTACTTGTTTGGGCATTTGGGGAGCTTGCCATGTTGGCAGATGACTCATTACCCAGTCCGCCACCCATCTCATCATTTGATTCGCCAGTTAGAGCATTCCCCTGCTCATCGCCAAATACAGGCGTGACCAGTGGCGATGTTGGGGCTGATAGTGTTTGGTCGGGAGCGGTGTTTTGCGTGGCAGAGACACCTACTCCGTCTTGGCTCATGCCTGCCTGTGACGACTGGGTAAGCTCTGTGGTTGGGCTGGTTTTGTCCAAGTCTGACTTGTTATTTAGCTGATTATCCAAGCCAAGCCCCATGCCATCTTTGGGCGTGCCCTTGTCCGATTGGTTGGCTTTATTTGCGACCGTGGTTTGACTGCTTGGTGTGTCAGGATTTTTTTTGGCATTGCCTGTTAGGCTGATGGTCGTTTTTAGTGTCTCAGGCGGATAACACAGCCCTGCCTTGGCACAGCCCTGCCAGCGGATACTTATCGGGGCGGTCACATCGGCAGTGGTGGTCAGTTTGACAGTTGCCACCACATCTTCTTCAAATACAGCCACTCGCCCAAACTCAGGATCGTCTATCATCGTGTGTGGTTTGTTAAACGACCACGCCCCCATGCTCACGCCATCGGGCAGGGTCACTTTGATTTTGTCTTTATAAACATAATGCTCGGGCGTTACCCCAAATGTCACCGCAAGCGTGTCGCCCTGCTGACTGGCAGAGACGTTAAAGGCTTGGTGAACGGGTAGGAATTTGGATTTGGACTGATGAGCAAACAGCCCTGATAGCGTGCCATCGCTTTTGGCGGTATCGGCAGACAGTGCCATCGCAGACATGGGCAACGCCAAAGCAAGCGATAAGGCAGACAGGCGGGATAAGGAAGTTAGTGAATGAGTGAATTTTGACATATTGTATCCTATTCTCAACTTTATATCAGTGATTGATTTATCAAGGGCGAATTGCAATTCACCCCTACAACCCGAAAAATAACCATCAGATAATCAGTAAGTTACCATTTTAAGTTGAGAGTGAAGTATATTGTTTAGCTATGATAAAATGGCATAAGCCACAGAAAAAAACGGCTTATTATATCATAAGCCGTTTTTTAACGATTATACACAAATCACACGTGATTGTGGATTTTTGTTAATTTTATTTCAGATGATTTTAAATGATTTAAATTAATTTTGTTTTAAATAAGGCCACGCCGATTTTAGATAAATCATCATCGACCACAGGGTCAATATCACCGCAATAACCATCAAGGTATAGCCCAGCGTCTCCAAAACCTGCCAATTGAGTAGCAGTACGGTAATAGCAACCATCTGAAATGTCGTTTTTAATTTGCCTACATATGAGACTGCCACCGATGTGCGATTGCCAAGCTCTGCCATCCACTCACGCAGTGCTGACACGGCAATCTCACGAGAGATAATCACAATGGCACTAATCGCCATCACGATGTTCGGATGCCACTGCACCAAGATAATAAGTGCCGCCGCCACCATCAATTTGTCCGCCACAGGGTCTAAAAAACGCCCAAATGCCGAGCTTTGGTTGAGCTTGCGTGCCAAATAACCATCAAGCCAATCAGTCAGTGCCGCCAATATAAAAACAAACGTCAGCAAAAAATGACGAAGCATGTTATCGCTGTATTCTAGCATGCCAAGGCGGGCAATGGCATTATCAGGAATGGCAGGCACGCCAATGCCGAGTGCAGGGGGCATGTACGCAATCGCCACAAACAGCGGTATCATGATAATGCGAGCAATTGTCAAGTTATTGGGCAGGGTAAAAATGCTAGTCTTATTGGGCTTATCGTTAGACATGGCGGGCTGAACATAAAAATATGGGCGTATGATACCCTAAAATGGGGTGTTTTTGTGTAAAAATTTAAGATTTTTACACAGATTTTGGGTAAAATAAAGCAATTTTTATGCCCACTTTATTTTTATCCTTTATTCTCTACACTCATCATCAAATCATCACACCATCATGACTCATCCGACCCCATCATCGCCCAAGTCCATCACCCACTTTGACGCCATCATCATCGGTGCAGGGGCTTCTGGGCTGTTTTGTGCTTTTCATCTTGCCGAACGTGGCAAAAGCGTGTTGGTGCTTGACCACGCCAACAAAGCTGGCAAAAAAATTCTCATGTCAGGGGGCGGACGGTGTAACTTCGTCAATATGGACGTGCGTCCTGAGCATTTTATCAGCCATAATCCGCATTTTGTACAGTCGGCATTGGCAAAATTCACACCCCATCATTTCATGAATTATGTCTATAAGCATGGCATTGGTTTTCATGAAAAGTCGCACGGGCAACTGTTCTGCGATGACTCATCCAAAGACATCCTAAGCATGCTCCTGACCGAATGCGACCATCATGGCGTAACCATCTGGCTAAACACCAAAATCAGCACCATCAACAAGAGCGACACATTCACCCTAACCACGCACAAAGACAACCGTGAGCACACCCTATCTGCCCACTCACTCATCATCGCCACAGGCGGTCTATCCATTCCCACACTCGGGGCGAGCGGTTTTGGCTATCAGATTGCCGAGCAGTTTGGACATCAGATACTGCCAACATCGGCAGGTCTTGTGCCGTTTACTTTTACCGACCACATCGGAGCCATGGCAAAAGAGCTAAGCGGTATCAGCATGGACGTCATCGCTTTTAATGACAAAGCCCAATTTGCCCTACCGCTACTGTTTACCCATCGGGGACTGTCAGGCCCTGCCATGCTTCAACTATCCAACTATTGGCAAATCGGCGAGTACATTCACGTCAACCTACTGCCACACATGAGTGCAGGCGAGCTGTTAATCAAGCACAAACACACGCACCCCAAACAGCACATTCGCACCGCCTTACAGCCCTATTTTGCCAAAAAATTGCTATTGGCGTTAGAGAGTCACTTTTGGCAACAGCACAAAGACAGCGAGCTTGCCAACATCAAGGACAAAGAACTCATCACGCTCGGCAACGCCCTAAACGACTGGCAAATCAAGCCATCAGGCACCGAAGGCTACCGAGTGGCAGAAGTAACCCTTGGCGGGGTGGACACCCGTGATGTATCTAGCAAAACCTTTGAGAGCAAACTGTGCGATGGTCTATACTTTATTGGCGAAGTACTGGATGTCACAGGTCAGCTTGGCGGTTATAACTTTCACTGGGCATGGGCAAGTGGCTTTGCGTGTGCGATGGCGGTGTGAGCATGTTTTATTGGAATTTTTTAAATCAGCCCCATTTTTAACCTTATTAACCGATTTATTAAGAGCGAATTGCCATTTAACCCCATACCCAAAAAATTACCTAATAATCAATAAACCATCATTTTAGGTTAAGATGATATTAAAATCACTTCTAATTTTTTGAAATAACTTGTAATAAGGACACCCATGCAATTTAAATTTTTGGATAACATCACAGGATTTGGCGATAAAGATTGGTCAAAACAATGGATAATCGCTTGGTTTGTGGTTGGGGTCATCGCCCTATTTTTCGGCTTTTGGCAAACCACCGAACACACAGGACTTGACTGGTTTTATCTTATTGTCTCCTACATCGGGCTTTTGTGCGTGGTGGGTTTGTCCTTCCGCAAAAACGTGATGGGCAACGGCTTTGGTATGCTTGCCACGGCAGGGGAAGTGGTCGTGCAGGGCAGTCGTGGGGCGATTGGACTCATGCTTGCCCCACTCTTTAACTTTTTTACGCACGTTTGGGGCGTGATTTATTGGAAAAAGAACACGGACGCAGACGGCGATATGCTTCCACAATCGGCAAATAAATATGTGTGGATAATTACCGTTTTATTTATCGGTATTGGCATTTATTTATTTCCGATTATCAATGACTGGCTTACCGCCCATAATTACGCCATTTATCAAGATGACGGCTCTACCTTTATGGGGATTAGTTTTTATACCATTAATATTTTGGCATTTATTTTGTCCGTTACCGCCCAAGCCACGATGATAATGCGATATTCTTTTAATTGGTATTTGTGGATTATTGTTAATATGGTTTGGCTCATTGTCAATATCATGACAGCTAATTATATTTTTGCCATTCAGACAATGGTTTATCAAGTCAATGCCATTGTTGGGTTGTATGGCTGGTATCGCAGTGAAAAGATAAATAAAGCCAAAATAAATAATTGACAAACCATTTAACAGTAATTTAAAAATCTTAAATTTTAAATATTTATCATTTTAATAATGATAAATTATTGACAATGTTTTTATCATGGGTTAAATTATTAGCAATAAATTAACCCGTTATTTTACCAAGCCTAAAATAAGGACATTTTATGCATCCATTTAAATCGCAAAAACCCTTATCACTTTGGCTGTCCGAATATGCCGTCAGCCATCAAAATCCCACGAACAAACGCATTCATTATATCTGTGTGCCGATTATCTTTTTGACCATAGTCGCCCTACTTTATCATATCTCAACATATCTACTTGCAGTCGTTACGATAGGCGTGCTGTGGTTTTATGTGCGATTGTCTTTGTCGTCCTTTATTGCCATGCTTGCCTTTTATGGGCTGTGTCTTGGTGTTGCTGTGTTTGCCCCTGTTGGTATTTGGTTTTGGGTTGAGGTGTTTGTGGTGGCTTGGATTGGGCAATTTGTCGGGCATAAGGTTGAAGGGGCAAAGCCGTCATTTTTTGAAGATTTGCAATTTTTGCTGATTGGACCTTTGTGGGTGGCTTTTGCACTGTTTGGCAAAACCCCTGCCCGACAATCATAACCCCAATTTTGTCATGGCTTTTTGCTGATAAAATGATTATAATGTCATCATAATGCTCCATTATGATGACATTATAATCATTTTATCATTAATGACGGCTATACCCAATAAACTTTAAAATTACTACAAACACAATGATTTGTGGATGTAGGGGCGTGCTGTGCACGCCTTGCACGGTAATGTCATCAAAAGGGTGTGCTCAGCACACCCCTACAAACCCGTGGTAAATATCAAGTTGGTTAGGTGTATCTCGCCTTTTATAACCCATTTAATCACATTGACATGATGTTAAGGACTTATCATGACCCAACCGACCGACGCCCAAATCGCCAGTAACGCCCTAGCGACCATCGCCCCCATCAGTGACATCGCACGCAAACTCGGACTGTCCGACGACGACATCGAACACTACGGCAAACACAAAGCCAAAATCCGCCACACCCCGACCACTGACCGCCAAGGCAAGCTCATCTTAGTGACCGCCATCAACCCCACGCCTGCTGGCGAAGGCAAAACCACACTCGCCATCGGGCTGGGCGATGCATTAACCGCACTCGGTGAGCGTGCCGTGCTTGCCTTGCGTGAGCCATCGCTTGGTCCTGTGTTCGGTATCAAAGGCGGAGCAACAGGGGGCGGTCAGGCACAGGTCGTCCCTATGGAAGACATCAACCTGCATTTTACGGGTGATTTTCACGCCATCACCAGTGCCAATAACCTATTGTCCGCCTTGATTGACAACCACATTCATCACGGCAATGAGCTGGGCATCAACCCCAAAAAAGTGCTGTGGCGACGTGCCTTGGACATGAACGACCGCTTTCTTCGTCACATCGTGGGTGGCATGGGCAAACCCAGTGATGGCGTGATTCGCCCTGATGGCTTTGACATTACCGTGGCGTCTGAGATTATGGCGGTGTTTTGTCTAGCACGAGATTTGAACGACCTAAAAGAGCGACTGGGCAACATGATGGTCGCTTACCGTTTTGATGGTACGCCTGTGTTTGCCAAAGATTTGCAGGCCCAAGGGGCGATGACCGCCCTACTCAAAACCGCTTTTGCCCCCAACCTAGTTCAAACCATGACAGGCACGCCCACACTCATCCATGGTGGACCTTTTGCCAACATCGCCCACGGCTGTAACTCGGTCGTGGCGACACGGCTCGGGCTGGCACTGGGCGACTATGTGGTCACCGAAGCAGGCTTTGGGGCGGATTTGGGGGCGGAGAAGTTTTGCAACATCAAATGCCGACTGGCAGGGCTTCGCCCCGATGCAGTCGTGGTCGTGGCAACCGTGCGTGCCTTAAAATACAATGGTGGCGTCGCCAAAGATGACTTGACTGGCGAAAATCTCACCGCTCTGTCCCAAGGACTGCCCAACCTACTAAAACACATCGACAACATGAAATCCGCCTTTGGTCTGCCTGTGGTGGTCGCCATCAACCGCTTTGTCAGTGACAGCGATGCCGAACTTGCCCTGATAGAACAAGCCTGCCATGACAGGGGCGTGGCGGTGTCGCTGTGTGATGTCTGGGCAAAAGGCGGACAAGGCGGTCTTGACCTTGCCCAAAAAGTCATCGATGCCACGCACGCCCCCAACCACTTCGCCCTAACCTACGATGATAACGCCAGTGTCAGCGATAAAATCACCGCCATCGCCACAACCATCTATGGGGCGGACGGTGTGTCGCTCACTGCCAAAGCCCTATCCGACATCAAAGCCATTGACAAATTGGGCTTATCACAACTGCCCATCTGCATGGCAAAAACCCAATACTCACTCTCTGATGACCCCAAAGCCCTAGGCAGACCCACGGATTTTACCATCAGCGTGCGTGAAATCACCATCTCGCATGGGGCTGGGTTTTTGGTCGCACTCTGCGGCGACATCATGAAAATGCCCGGACTGCCCAAAGCCCCCGCGTCCATGAACATTGATGTGGTTGATGGGGAGATTATGGGGTTGTTTTAGACAACCAAGAATCCATTTGATGATCAATATCGGCTATGTAAAAAACCTGCCATAGCCGATATGCCAAATCAGCAGTTGTTTTTTAGCTTTTTATTTCTTATGCTGTTCTGATTTTTGGGTGAGCTTCACTCTTGTGTCCGCCCACGCTTGTTCCATTTTTTGTTTATACGCTTGCCAATCATCATCGCTTTGATTGGGCTGTTTGTGGCTATCAGGGTTTTGTTGGAGTATTTGCGGTGTTAATTCTTGCAATGTCAATTCTTGTGGTATTTCTTGGGGTGTTAATGGTGCATTGTCCGATATGTCATTTTGATGGTTATTGTCGCTCATTTTATCATTATTACTGTTATCATCACCGCTCTTATCATCATGATTGATTGGCTTATTATTAATTAACTTTTCGTCTTTATCAGTATGATTGATTTGCTTGTCGTTAATTAATTTTTTGTCTTTATCAACATAACTGTTTTGACTTTCATCAATATCATGCATGGATGCCGTGATTTTATCATTGACTGTTGTTTTTGTTATTATTTGCTCTGATGGTTTGCTTTTTTCGACCGCTACCGAACGCTGTCCTTGTTGATAAAACAGCCTTGCCCCCAAACACATCCATAAAACAGCCCCAATCACAAACACGATGAAATCGGCATTTTGCACCCCGTCTTTGGTTGTTACTATGATAACAAGCCACACCAAATCCAACAATGCCATAATCACAATGATGGATAAGACATTGATACGGCTAAGCTGTTTTTTGGGCAATAAAAATGTCGGACTGACCAGCCAATAAACCGCCAGTAAAGGAAAAATAAAATTAACACTCAGCCAT
The DNA here is from genome assembly GCF_000426885.1 of Moraxella caprae DSM 19149. GTDB lineage: Bacteria > Pseudomonadota > Gammaproteobacteria > Pseudomonadales > Moraxellaceae > Moraxella > Moraxella caprae. The sequence goes on from NZ_AUGF01000011.1 coordinate 61,316, forward strand.
AATCCAAACATTTTTACTCCACGCCTAACCCATCACGCCAAATCCGCCCATTTGTCCTTATCCTTAAACATACATTCATCAAACACCACGCACGAGCCACATTTTGGCGAGCGAGCCATGCAAGTATAACGCCCATGCAAAATCAGATAATGATGAGCGTCCACCAGATATTTGGCAGGAATGCGTGTCATGAGAGCCTTTTCTACCGCCAGCACCGTTTTGCCTGTGGCAAGCCCCGTGCGATTGCCCACCCGAAAAATGTGCGTATCTACCGCCATGACAGGCTCGCCAAAGGCGGTATTTAGCACGACATTGGCGGTCTTTCTACCTACACCTGCCAACGCTTCTAGCTCGTCTCGGGTGCGTGGCACTTGTCCGCCGTGCTTGTCTAGCAGGTCTTGGCAGGTCTTGATGACATTGGTCGCTTTGGAGTTGTACAGTCCGATTGAGTTGATATAACTCTTTAAGCCGTCCAGTCCCAAATCCAAAATCGCCTTTGGCGTGTTCGCTACAGCAAACAGGCGAGCGGTGGCGATGTTCACGCTTTTGTCGGTGGCTTGGGCGGAGAGCATGACGGCGATGAGTAGCTCAAAATCGGACGAGTAGTTAAGCTCAGTTACAGGTTCTTTGATATGTTCGGACAGCTTGGCAAAAAACCGTTCACGTCTGTCGGCATTCATCGGGCGAGAGGCTGGCGTGTCGGCAGTTTTGGCGGTGGTGAGTTTCGTTTTTGTGGTTTTGGCGGTCATGGCAAGGGGCTAGACAAAATCAGAATTGATGATTATTATACCACAACTGCACCGCTCGTTATTTTAAAAATCTCAATATCATTTTTATGCTCTACTTATGATTTATTTATACCATACGCCATTATCAAATATCTTATCAAATGATTTAACACCGCTTGATAAAAAACAAATCATCGCTAATCATCGCCATGCTCATTTAATACACTTTTGCCAAAATAATCATTTACCCATACCCATTTATGATAAATATGATAATGGCAAACCATTTATTGCAAATATCTCCAATCTGCATTTTAATCAATCGCATTGCGAAACTGATTATGCCTTAATATATAGTTTAACCATTCAAAATATCGGTGTGGATATTGAAAATGCCAATCGTAAGTTAAATAAAAACACCCTTTCCAAACGTTATTTTCATGATGATGAATATCACGCTTGGCAAAATAGTCAAGATGATAAATTATGGTTTGCTTATTGGACGATTAAAGAGGCGGTATTAAAGGCAAGCGGGCTTGGCATTCGTTTATCGTTAAATGAATTAAAAGCGGTATTTATGACACAAGATAGCGGATACGTGTGTCATGATAAGATTGGGAAATTTTATTTTAAAAATATCTATATTGGCGAATGCGTGATAACGGTGGCATATCCGTTTGATTTTGGGGTGGTGGGGATTGTTGGGGTGTAGGTTTTTGGGGTTTTTAAATGAGTGTTGTGGGGTGTGATATATCCAATGCTTGAAATTTGATATGTGGACGTAGGGGCGTGCTGAGCACGCCCGATGATATAAAATACACCAAAGGGCGTGTGCAACACGCCCCTACAAGGGGTTGTTTTCAAAATTCAGAATAATGCAGATATGGGCTAATTGACCGTATTTTTAAGCCCCATAAAACCTATCTTGTTCCCACAGTGCAGGATTGTTGCTGATATATTCTGAAATCATTTGATAAGATTGCTCATTTCTAATAATATGCTCATAATAATTTTTCTGCCAAACCGAATGATTAAATATATGTTTTAATTGACTGCTCACGCTTGATTTATAACCACGAATGATAGAACCAATAGTATTGGATTGACTGATAAATTTATCTTGATGAATGTTTGTTAATTGTTCTTTTATTTCTATAATGGCGTGTATATGATTTGGCATGATGATAAAATTATGTAATTGAATATTTTGTCTTTTATTTTGATTATACAGCCAAGTATCATGAGCGATTTTTCCACAATCATTTAATATCATTTGATTATCTATGACATAACCAAATAAATGCAATCGGTTAATACAACAAATGGTAATAAAATAATAACTATGATTGGTATAATCATAATGTTGTAGGCGAATGGTTTGCCTATTTTGAGAATATGTCATTTTGTTGAAATTATTGGGTTGTGGGTATTATTGGGCATGCTCAGCACGCCCCTACGGTATGGGTTTTGGCACACACCTTTAATCATATGCCAGTTTTTCATTTCTCTTTTTCATCATCTTCCCATTGTATAAGCCGTCTTACGATTTTGCCAAATAGCGTATCCTTTTTATAATCGCCTTTTTTATTTTTATCATGAATCGGCATATCGGTCAAAATAAACAACGCTTCGTAAATGCTACTCACCGCATAAACATGAAACTCGCCACGCTCTACCGCCCTCACGACATTATCAGGGAGCATGAGCTGTCCGATGTTGGTTTTTGGGATAATCACGCCTTGCTCGCCGTTAAGCCCATGCTCAGCACAAGCGTCAAAAAAGCCAATAATTTTTTCGTTCACACCGCCAATCGCCTGAGCGTCCCCAAGCTGATTCATGGAGCCTGTGATTGCAAGTGATTGATTTATCGGCACATTTGCAAGGGCGGACAGTAGCACGGCACATTCGGCAAGGGTGGCACTGTCGCCGTCAATGTGGGCGTAACTTTGCTCAAAGGCAAGGCTTGCTGAGAAATTAAGCTCGGCAAATTGGCTAAATAATGAGCGTAAAAAGCTCGTCATGATAAGCATTCCCTTGGCGTGCAGACTTCCGCCAAGCTCCACGTCTCGCTCTATGTCTAAGATTTCGCCCGTGCCAAACTTAGGAGCGATGAGTGCGGTCAAGCGAGCAGGTAAGCCAAATTCGCTGTCGGCATAGGCAATCACGGTCAAGGCGTTGATTTGTCCGACCACTTTTCCTGTGGTATTGATAAGCTGTTGTCCGTTTTGAATCTCTTGCCAATATAATTCTTTTAAATAGCCTTTACGTTCTTTAATGTCATCTAAGGCATTTTGGACGTGAGTTTTATTGACGGTTTTGACAATATTTTTATCATTGTTTTTATTATCAATATCATAAGAATGATTTAAATAAAACTGTCGTGCCGATTCTACCACAAGTTGCAATAATCTATCGCTGTGTAAATCCAATTTGTCTTTATCATCGGCATAGACGGACAATTCGTCCAATATCGCCCCAAAGGCAGTACTATCAAATATGGGCAATGCTTGTTTTTTTATCATGTCGGCAATTTTATGGGTGATAAATAATTCGCTGTCGTGATTGCGTGGTAGGGTATCATTAAAATCGGCTCGGATTTTAAATAGGTTATTAAATTCAGGTTCAAATTCTAATAATTCATAATATAAATCAGGCTCTCCCAATAATATCACTTTTACCGATAATGGCGTGCTGTCAGGCGATAAAGATACTGAGCCTGTTAGGGTTAGCATTTGTTCTAGGCTTGATATGCTTAGCGATTTTGATTGTAAGGCTCGCTTTAACCCTTGCCACGCATAGGGGTGCTCTAATAGCGATGACGCTTCTAATAATAAATATCCGCCATTGGCTTTGTGCAATGCCCCTGCCCGTATCATGCTTGCGTCCGTTAAAATCGTGCCAAGCTGAGTGATGTATTCAATATGCCCCAACAGATTGGGGTGGGTTGGCATGTCTTCAAAGACAATGGGCGAACCGCTATTTGGCGTATGGCTTACCGCCACATTGACATAATAGCGATTGGGGATATTTGCCGTTTTTACCATAAAGTCTTCATCATGCTCTACGATAAATAGGATATTTTCTATAATATCTTTTTGATAGTCGATTAAATATTGGCTGATTTTTTTATCATGTTTATTATCATATTTTTTTATAATGGGATTAAATAATGGCTTGATGATTTTAATCAAAAGTGTTTCGTGAAGTTCGTCTATTTTTTGATTGATTTCATCATCTAAATTGTCCAATTCTATATTTATTTTGGTGAGTTTTTTTTGTAATTTATCAAGGGCGGTATTGTTAATGGGTTTTTTGTCATCAATGGGGGTAAATACCGCTTTTTGGTCGGCAGAATGTAATAAGGTCAAATTATGACTTTTGGCGGTGGCGTTGATTTCATCAAGCAAATTTCTTTCTTGTTTTTGGGCGGATTGCTTAATGGTGGTAATGCTGTTTTGGTAGCTGATGCTATTAAATTTGGCGATGATTTTTTTATAAAGTTCATGCCAAAGTTTGTGCATGTCCTTGGCAAAAATCGCCCCTTGACCGCTTGGCAGGGTAAGTGCAATGGGGTGGCGGGGTGCGTCAAAATTATGCACATAGACCAAGTCGGGCGGGGTCGGCTCATGTTTGGCACGCTCGGCAAGCAGACGCGTGATGAGCGTGCGTTTACCAAGCCCGTTTTCGCCCACGGCAAAGACGTGGTAGCCGTTTGCCTTGATGTCAAGGGCGGTCTGTATGGCATTGACGGCTCGGCGTTGCCCAAAGTCGTTCGGGGCGGGGCTTGCGTGCGTGCTGTCGGGCGGTAGGGCATGGGTGTCAGTGTAGCGTTTTAGGGCGGTGTGGGGCAGGCGGTAGGGGGCGAATTGGTCGGTCATTGTTGTTATTAAAATATGAAAAAGGGATATTTTAACAGATTAAAACGTGATAAAATAGGGGATTTGAAATTAACTTGACTTTATAACAATGACTTATCATAAAATATCCGCCCATGCTGATGAATTTGCTCGTGAATTAGAGCGTGTCTCCGATAAGCTAAATTTAACATTTAGTGAAGTGCAAATAAAACAACTGCTTGGCTATTTGGACAATCTTTTGCTTTGGACAAAGGCGTATAATCTCACTGCCATTACCGCCCCAAAAGAGGCGTTTATTAAGCATATTCTAGACTGTTTGGCAATCGTGGCGGATTTACCGTTTGCTGATAAATCAGGCGTAAGCGTGCTTGACATTGGCACAGGGGCAGGTTTGCCTTCTGTGATTATCGCCATTATGAGACCTGATTGGCACGTTACCGCCTTAGATAGCAATGGCAAAAAGGTGCGATTTATCCGTCAAATGGTGGGCGAATTGGGGCTTGCTAACGTCAATCCTGTGGCAAGTCGCATTGAGGATTTTGACGGGGCGTTTGATGTCATTACGTCTCGGGCATTTGCCAGCCTTGATGATTTTGTCAATCTTGCCAAGCCTTATTTAAAGACGGACGGCGTGTTATATGCCATGAAAGGCAAAGCTCCAACAAGCGATGATGTGGCAAATTTGACAGATTGGCAAATTGAAGTCAAATCCATTTTTGTGCCACAAATGAGCGACGAGCGGTGTGTGGTGTATTTGATAGCCAAATAATAGTTAATATATTGATTGAAAAGGTGTTTTATGGAAATTATCGCGATCGCCAACCAAAAAGGCGGTGTCGCCAAAACCACAACGGCGGTTAATCTGGCAAGTGCGTTGGCACTTATCGGTAAAAAGCGTGTGCTACTCATTGACCTTGACGCACAAGGCAATGCCACAACCAGTCTGGGGCTTGACAAAAATGAGCTCGATTATACGGTGGCGGACGTGTTGCTTGACGATGTACCACTGGTCAAAACCATTGTGGCAAGTCAGCACCTTGACGTGGTGGGGGCAAACCGTGATTTGGCAGGGATTGACGTGTCGCTTGCGGACGTAGCGAACGCTCCGCTTTTATTAAAAAATGCCTTAAAAAACGCCAAGCTAGACTATGACTATGTCATCATGGACTGCGCTCCAAGCCTGAGTATGCTGACCGTGAACGCCCTTGTCGCCACAGACGGCGTGATTATCCCCATGCAGTGCGAGTATTTTGCCCTAGAAGGCATTGCCGATTTGATAGATACGATTGAAAAGCTGACCCAAATCAACCCCAAACTGTACATTCGTGGCGTGGTGCGGACGATGTATGACGGGCGAAGCACACTTGCCCAAGACGTGTCGGCAGAGCTTGCCAATTATTTTGGCGAAAAATTGTACAAAACGGTCATTCCAAGAAGTATCCGATTGGCAGAAGCCCCAAGTTTTGGCAAATCTATTTTTGAGTACGAAAAATCGTCCAAGGGGGCTATTGCTTATCATCAGCTCATGAATGAAGTGTTGGGACAGCCTTAACTACACAATCGGCTTTCTACGATAAAACAAAATCCCTGGAATAGACAGTCCCAACACCAATGCCGAGATGACAAAAATCGCTTCAAAAAAGTACGTCATCATCAGCACAAACAGCTCCATACTAAACCCAAAATACCCTATCTGCACCATACTCACCATTGCCTTATACGCCACGATACCCGGCATGAGAAAAATCACGCTCGGCACGATGAGTGCCTTTGGCGGTAGTCCATGTCGCTGAGCAAAATACACCCCCAAAAAGCTCGGCAACATCGCTCCAAAAAATGTCGCCACCGCCAGATGACTCTCCACCGCCAACAGCCCTGTTTTGGTGATATAACCCAATGCCGTCATGATAAGACATAGCCCGACATAACGTCTCGGTAGCGTAAACATCAAGCACCACCCCAGCGTAATCACGCAAGACAGCCCCACATTTGTCAGTAGCGTTAGCACAGTCATCACAGCCCCCAATGCGGTATGCGTAACAAAATCAAGGCAATGACAATCCCCACGCACGCCGACAACGTCAGCATGGTCGCAAACATCCACCGCCCTACCCCCATGTTGATATACCCCTTTAAAATATCCGATAAGGCGTTAATGATAGGAAAGCTCGGCACCAGTAACAGCACGCTAGACGCCACCGCCACATCGGCATTGACCCCAAGCTCTAAAAAGTACGCCACCGCCCCAAGCAAAGTCGCCACAAAAGCAGTGATGATGACCACCACAAAAGGGTTAAAGTGATGAGCAGACAGATACATGCGAGTGCGTATGGCACAAAACCCTGCCACGAGCGTTACCAGCGAGATAGCCAAACCACCGCCGTTAAGATAAGCAAAACAAGCACAGGACATACCCACAAAAAACGCCATGAGCGTGTTGGGATATGTGGTGCGGTCAATGTTATCCAGTCGCTTTTCGGTGTGGGTAACGGCGTGTTCGTCTCGTCCGCCTGCTTGTCTTTGGCGTTCGACATCTAGGACGATTTGCTGAATCTGCACCAAGATACTCACATTAATCCCCTGATGAACGGTGTTGCGTACGGTTGTGATACAATGACCGTTATACAGCGTGGTGAGCGTAATGGCATTAAAAGACAGTCCGCATTCCACGCCCCCAACCCCCAACGCCACGCCCAAGCGTTTGGTCAAATCCACCACAACCACCGACTCCGCCCCATACTGCATGAGTAGCAACGCACAGCGAACACACAGGCGAGTGATTCGCTGTTGCTCTTCGTGCGACAGATAGGGCAGTTTTTTGGGTATCACATCAGACATGGCAGGAATAACGGCAAATGGCTAAGAATAAAGCGGTTATTGTAATCTAAAATGGGCGAAAAATACAGTATGGACTTGCCTAATAAAAAACGCACTTGATGTCATCAAATGCGTTTTTGACAAATCTTATTAATTATAACTTAGAAGTCAGCTCAGGCACTGCCACTTGATAATCCGCTTCTAAGAAATAATCCGCCACGCTCGCAATCGGAGCTTCTGGGTCGGTGTTAATCGCCACAATGGTCTTAGAGTCCTTCATACCTGCTAGGTGCTGAATCGCCCCTGAGATGCCCACCGCAATGTATAGATTTGGGGCAACAATTTTACCAGTTTGACCCACTTGAAAATCATTGGGTACAAAGCCTGCATCCACCGCCGCACGGCTAGCACCCATGGCAGCACCGAGTTTATCCGCCAGTGGCTCGATGTATTTGGTGAAGTTCTCACCACTTGCCAACGCACGTCCGCCTGATACCACGATATTGGCAGATGTTAGCTCTGGACGATCAGATTTGGCAAGCTCTTCGCCAACAAAGCTTGATTTGCCACTATCACCACCCACGCTCACGCTCTCAACAGACGCACTACCGCCTGTGGCAGGTGCCGAGTCAAACGCTGTACCACGCACACTTAGCACGATTTTATCTTCTGCTGATTGTACGGTTGCTGTGGCGTTACCTGCATAGATAGGACGCTCAAAAGTCTTGGCGTCAATCACTGCCGTGATATCTGATACCATGCTCACATCAAGCAGAGCCGCCACACGGGGCAAAAAGTTCTTGCCTGTCGTGGTCGCAGGGGCGATGATGTGACTATATGCACCGGCTAGCTCCACCACCAATGGGGCGATGTTTTCGGCAAGGGCATTGGCAAGGGCAGGGTTATCAGCAAGTAGCACTTTATTCACGCCTGCCACTTGGGCGGCACTGTCGGCAACGGCTTGGGCGTTTGAACCTGCAACCAATACGTGAATGTCGCTGTCAATTTGACTGGCGGCGGTGATTGTTGCAAGGGTCGCCGATTTTAATTCTTGGTTGTCGTGTTCAGCATAAACTAATACGGTCATGGTTGTATCCTTAAATAATTTTGTGTAACTTTTATAAAGGTAATGCCAAATCCCTAAGTTCTAGTACGAGAAAAACGAGCGAAGTTGTACAAATAGTACACGGCGAGTTTGACGAAGTAATAGGACTTATGGGGAAGGCATTAAATTACTTTTGCTTCGTTTTTAAGCTTATCAATCAACTCATCAACGCTACCCACTTTCACACCTGCACTGCGTTCGGCAGGGGCTTTGACTTTTAATGTGATCAGTTTAGATGTCATCTCCACGCCAAAATCCGCAGGAGTTTTGGTATCTAGTGGCTTTTTCTTGGCAGCCATGATGTTAGGCAGTTTTGGAAAACGTGGTTCGTTAAGACGTAAGTCTGTGGTAACGACCGCAGGCAGTGGCAAATTCACGGTTTGCAAACCACCGTCAATCTCACGAGTTACTTTGACCGCACCGCCTTCTACCACCACTTCGGACGCAAAAGTACCCTGACCGACACCCATAAGTGCCGCCAGCATTTGCCCTGTTTGGTTGTTGTCGTCATCAATGGCTTGCTTGCCGAGTAGGATAAGCTCCGCCCCTTCGGCTTGTGCCACGCCTTTTAGGATTTTGGCGACTTGTAGCGGATATGGTTTGGCGTCTGTCTCAACCAATACCCCACGGTCAGCACCTAATGCCAATGCCGAACGCAACTGCTCTTGCGATTGGCTGGTGCCGATAGATACAGCGATAATCTCGCTTGCCACGCCCGCCTCCTTTAAGCGAACCGCTTCTTCAATGGCGATTTCACAAAATGGGTTTACGCTCATCTTGGCGTTGGTCAAGTCCACGCCAGACTCATCTGCTTTAACACGCACTTTGACGTTGTGGTCAACAACACGCTTGACAGCAACTAATACTTTCATGGTTACTCCGTTTTTTTTGAGTTTTAAAAATTTAATAAAAATATATCACATTTATCAGCTTTATGCCATGCTAGATTGTCTAAAATTTACAAATTTTGGTCAAATACTTAACGTGAATGAGCAGTCATTTTTATTTTTGGGGTGTTTGGATAATAGAAAATGGCATTCTTTTAAAATCATATACCACAAGGGTAGCACAAGGACAAATTGCAATTTGCTACAGCTTTTCCAACATATAATCCTTTAACTTCAAAATACACCAATGACAGTAAGGTACGTATTACGCACCCCGCCATGCGACAAATGAATTTTTTTAAAATTTAGCATGGGTGCAAATTGGGGTTAATTGATTATACATTACTAAAATAACAAAAAAGCACCCAAATTACTTTGAGTGCTTAGCCAATGATATTGGCAATTAGATTTTTTCAATCTCTTCGGCTTGTGGGCCTTTTTTGCCTTCGCCTAGAATGAACGCCACTTTTTGACCTTCGGCTAAGGTTTTAAAACCAGAACCAGCAATGGCACTGTAATGGGCGAATACGTCTTGACCGCCTGCATCTTGGGCGATAAAACCAAAACCTTTGGCTTCATTGAACCATTTAACGGTACCAGTAACTTTGTTTGACATGAGAGTTTTCCTTAAAAATGGGGAAATAATGGCAAAATGCCGTGAAAATATTTATGTTGCCAAAACCGCAAAATAAGTTAAAGATACGACGCTTAAACTCTATATCAAACCGATAAGTTGCCTTAATGGTTCAGTAATAAATCTAACATACGCCCTGATACCAGCACTCGTCCGCAAGTTATCAAAGTCGTTTTTTCGCACAAGGCGAGCAAAACACAATCTATGGTACATAAATACCGTACAGCTAGTATAACAAAATTTTTATCAAAAAGGGGATTTATTTTTGTAATTTTACAAAAAAGGCAAATCAGTGTAGGGCAAGGCAAGCATACTCACGCAAAGCACAGCAAAGACGAGGGCAAACGACTGCGAATAGGTGAGATATTTGCTAGGCAGGACGATATCCTTTGGGTCATCGGGCAGGTCATCGCCGATGAGTTTCGCCCCTTTTATCCAGCTTAGCAGTGAATACACGCCATACACCACAGGCACGCTCATCAGCACCCCGTCAAATTCCAAAAAGTACAACGCAAGCCCCGACACAATAAGCCATGATGACGTTAAAATACTGATGACGACAAAGGGGGTATTTTGGGGCAATTTGCCACCGTTACGGGCAACCCATGCCGACTCCACCCAAATCAAAATGGCAATGACAAGACTTGCCAAAATGTATAAAATGGCAAAATCGGACAAACTGTTTAAAAAATGGTGAATATTATAAGCTATCATCAAAAAATAAATCTGCACAAATGTGCTATTATACGCTGATTGGGGCGTACTGACAAGGCAAAAAAACAACCGCCCATAAGGACGGTCATTTTTATTTAAAAAGAAAATCTAAATCAGTTTTTCTCTTTATCAATGATTTTGTTACCGCCAATCCAAGGCATCATCGCACGAAGTTTCGCCCCAGTTTTTTCAATTTCATGCTCGGCAGTGTTACGGCGACGGGCAGTCATAGACGGATAGTTTAGCTGACCCTCGCTGATAAACATCTTAGCGTATTCGCCTGATTGAATGCGTTTTAGGGCGTTACGCATGGCCGCGCGGGATTGGTCATTGATGACTTCTACACCTGTAACGTATTCGCCGTATTCAGCATTGTTAGAGATTGAGTAGTTCATGTCGGCAATACCGCCTTCGTACATCAAATCTACAATGAGTTTCAATTCATGCAAGCACTCAAAATACGCCATTTCAGGGGCGTAGCCTGCTTCTACTAGGGTCTCAAAGCCCATTTTGACAAGCTCAACCGCACCACCGCAAAGAACGGCTTGTTCGCCAAATAGGTCGGTTTCGGTTTCGTCTTTAAAGGTTGTCTCGATGATGCCAGAGCGACCACCGCCCACGCCTGATGCATAAGACAAAGCCACTTGCTTGGCGTTGCCTGACACATCACGCCAGATGGCGATAAGGTCAGGGATACCACCGCCTTTAACAAACTCAGAACGTACGGTATGACCAGGGGCTTTTGGGGCAACCATAATCACATCAAGGTCGGCACGGGGCTCAACTTGGTTGTAATGAATGGCAAAACCGTGAGCAAAGGCAAGGGTTGCACCTTGTTTGATATTTGGCTCAATGGTCTCTTTATAAAGCTGACGCTGAAATTCATCAGGGGTCAAAATCATCACAACGTCCGCACCAGCGACCGCATCGGCGGTTTCGGCAACTTTTAGACCAGCGTTCTCGGCTTTTTTCCAAGAAGCAGAGCCGGCACGAAGGCCAACGGTAACATCAACGCCTGAGTCTTTTAGGTTTAGGGCGTGAGCATGACCTTGTGAACCATAACCGATGATGGCAACTTTTTTGCCTTGAATGATAGACAAATCACAATCTTTGTCATAATAGATAGTTAAACTCATAAGGGTTTCCTTAAAATAATGCCCATAGATAAATATCAGGGGCGTGGGTTTGTGGTTAAAACAATACAAATATATTAGGTTCTTGGTGTGTTTTTAATGGTTTGGGTGATCATTATATGTCTTTACTCACACTCATCATCTTCCCACCACTCATATACCGCATCCAAAGGCAATCCCAATTCTAATGCCTTTTGATATACTGAAATTGGCTTATAAACATAAAAAACCATTTGGTCAACTTGGGGCAAGATATAAAACGCCTTATCCACTCCTTGACTTGCCAAAAAGCGATTGGCATCATCAAATAATGCTTCTGGTGTTTCGTAAGCATCTTTAAAGGCATTCATAAATGCCTGTTTATCAACATCGCCAACCGCTAGGTTGTACATATTATTCAATATCTTATAAGGGTCGTACAAATTTTCTGAATCAAAACACTCTTCGGTCAATAGTAGTACACCTGATTCGCCATTTGGGTCGGCAAGATTTTCTAAAACATATTGACGCAAATCATTAACATTGGTATGTACACAACCATCACAATTAAGATTATCCAACCAACCACTCTCTATTAGGATTTGATGCATTGTGGCATTGTTCATAAAATACTCCTTAAAATAATACCCATAAAACTAAGGGGCGTGGGTTGAATTAAATTTCACCATTTACTCTTTTTAGATAATTATTCACTTTTTTATCAAAAGAATAAATGGTATCATTATCAATAATATGATAAGCAAGCAATAAACAATCCATAAAATCCAATGAAGTTTCTTTAAAAATAGTCAAGGCTTTTATGGTAACTTGAGTATTCTCACTTTCAATAATACTTTTTTCAAATAAAATTGACAATTTGTCAGCGATTAACACACGGTCAATTTTATACATACTTTGCAAAACGTGTATTGCTTCATAGGTTACTGCATTTAGGCAAATCGCCCTATGATTGTCAATAATATCTTTGGCTTTTTGACTTAATGTTTCGTGGTCTTGCAATAAAAACCTAAGCACAATATTTGTATCAATCAATACCATATTTTGCCTTAATTGCCATTTCTACCGCTTGGTCTTCTAGGGGAATTAACTCAGGATTGGCAAATTCAGCAAGTCCGCCTGCATAATCGGATTTTTTTACAGGTGTTTTAACTGCTTTATTGGCTTTAAAACTTTGCAAAAATTCTTCAAATACCGCTTGGGGTTTTGTGTTATTTTTTTGACAAAAATCCAATAGCCAATACGCATCTTGCCCTGTTACTTTAAAATCCAAACTTAGGTCTTGGGTTATCATTTTTTACCCCTTAAAAATTAGGCTTGGGTTTAATGGCTAACACAATCACAAAGAAAGCGTCCGCTCCCCCCGTGCAATACCAATCACGCCAGAGCGTACCACTTCTAGGATTTTATCTCGTCCGATGACTTCAATAAAGCCATCTAACTTGCCTGCGTCCCCTGTGATAAGAATGGTGTAAAGGTTTGCCGATACGTCCACGATTTGGGCTCGGAATATGTCTGCCGTGCGGTACACTTCTTCACGGTATGCCCCTGTCGCTCGTACTTTGATGAGCATAAGCTCACGCTCAATCTGACTACCGCCAGAGACTTCGGACAGATTTTGGACTTTGACCACTTCAATGAGTTTATGAAGTTGTTTGGTAATCTGCTCAATCTTATCGGCGGTCGTAATCGTGGTCAGGGTAAGCCGTGATAACGTGGGGTCTTCGGTAGCGGCGACGTTTAGCGTATCAATGTTATAGCCACGCTGACTAAACAGCCCCACCACACGAGACAGTGAGCCTGCTTCGTTTTCCATAAGTACCGAAATCAAGTGTTTTTGTAACTGTGCCATTAGGTACGCTCCCCTTTTGATAACCACATATCACGCATGGACTGCCCTGCCACTTGCATGGGATAGACATGCTCACTTCTGTCCACATACACATCAATAAATACCAAACCGTCCATTTCTAGGGCTTCTTTTAGCTCTTGTTCCATAGTAGCAGGACTCGTAATTTTTACGCCTTTATGCCCATAACTTTCGGCAAGTTTGACAAAATCAGGCAACGATTTCATATAACTTTGGGCGTGGCGACCTTCGTACAGCATGTCTTGCCATTGTTTTACCATGCCAAGCTGGGCGTTGTTTAAATTTAAAATCTTAACAGGCAAATTATACTGCAAGCATGTTGATAGCTCTTGGATATTCATCTGAATGGAGCCTTCGCCCGTGATACAGACGACCGTTTTTTCGGGGCAAGCCAATTTTGCCGCCATGGCATAAGGCAAGCCCACACCCATAGTACCAAGTCCGCCAGAGTTTAGCCATTGACGTGGCTCGTCATATTTATAATAAAGGGCTGCGAACATTTGGTGCTGACCGACATCGGAGGTGATAATCGCCTTACCGTCCGTGAGTTTACACAGCGTTTCAACAACACGTTGAGGCATGATCGCATGAACATCGGCGTCCGTGTCATCGCCATAACGCAGACCATGACGTTTACGCCATTCGCCTATTTGCGTCCACCAGTCGGCAAGGACGTGCTCATCTAGGCGTTTATCACTCGACTTGATAAGCGCAACCATTTCGGTCAAGACAGGCTTGACATCGCCCACAATAGGGATATGAGCGTTAATGGTTTTTGAGATTGACGTTGGGTCAATGTCAATGTGGATAATGGTGGCGTTTGGGCAGAATTTTTTGACGTTGTTGGTAACACGGTCATCAAACCTTGCTCCCACCGCTAGGATAACGTCCGCATGGTGCATGGTCATGTTGGCTTCATAAGTGCCATGCATACCGAGCATACCGACAAACTGCTCGCTCGTGGCAGGATATGCCCCCAGCCCCATGAGCGTGTTGGTAACAGGCAGATTTAACAAATTGGCAAGTTCACGAAGCTCATCAGACGCACCACCTTGTACCACGCCACCGCCAGAGTAGAGTACAGGGCGTTTGGCAGACAGTAGCACGTCTAGGGCTTTTTTGATTTGACCGCTATGTCCTTTTGATGTTGGCTGATAAGAGCGAATATGAATCTCGCTTGGCATGACATAGTCAAATTTATCGGCAGGGTTCGTCATGTCCTTTGGAATGTCCACCACCACAGGGCCGGGTCTGCCTGAGCTTGCGATAAAAAAGGCTTTTTTGATAATCGTGGGAATCTCGGCAGGATTACGCACGACAAAGCTGTGCTTGACCACAGGGCGAGACACGCCAATCATGTCGCATTCTTGAAAGGCATCATCACCAATCAGCGTGCTTGGCACTTGCCCTGCCAATACCACCATAGGAATGGAGTCCATGAACGCTGTGGCAATGGCAGTTACGGTGTTGGTAACGCCCGGCCCTGACGTGGCTAGCACCACGCCTGTACGTCCTGTAACACGGCTATAAGCGTCCGCCATGTGCCCTGCCGCTTGCTCGTGGCGAACTAGGATATGCTCAATCTTGTCTTGCTTAAATAGAGCATCATAGATATGTAGCACCGCCCCACCAGGGTAGCCAAAGATATGGGTTACGCCTTCATCAACTAAGGCTTGCACAAGCAGTTCCGCCCCACTCATGGCAACGGTTTCGCCACGGGCAAGTTTGGCTTGATTTTCATGGAAATGTTTGGCAGCGTCTGCCGTCTGAGTATGCCCCGTCATGTTGGGGGCTTGGGTGGTTTGCTCTGTCATATCAATCCTTTTCCCAAATGGGGTGAAACAAAACAACTTACCAAAGACGTGGTACAAGGACTGACAAAAAGATGAAAATGTCGTCTTGCAGACCGGTAAGTCTTGGGCAATGTTAAGTCGGTATGAATAAACGGTAATTTATTCGCTTGGGCTTAACAAACGTCTTTTTTGGATATAAAAAAACGCTGACTTATATAACTAATTTTTATAAGTTAAAAAACTTTTGACAAATTTAGTTATTAAAACTAAGATTTTGCTATCTTACCCTAAAATTTCGCTTTTGCCAATACTTTTTTAAACATTATTGTTAATTTTTTCAAATCACGCCAAATTTTGCCAAAAAGCGACAAATACCGCATTTATTTACCTAATCGGTCTTGATTTTATCGTGGTTTTGTTGCAATATTAGCATTATTTTTTGCCGACTATGGAGATGTGTTTGACATCATCCAACATTAAGGACTTTTCATGAAAATTCATACTTTAACCGCCCTACTTAGTATTGTCGCTTTTGGTATTACCGCCAACGCCAACACCACCAAGATTTACAAAAGCGTGGGTAAACATGGCGAAGTACGCTATAGCCAAATGCAACCCAAAGACACCCAAAACTTTCAAATATTAGAGATGCGTAGCGATGGACGCACCGCTGATGCAGGACAACTGGCACAACAGCCTGCCACGCCCGCCCCTGCTCCAACGCCAGAAGCTCAGCGTATTGCCGACTTAGAACAGCAAAATAAAGCTCTACAAAACCAAGAACTTGCCAACCGCTGTCAATCACTGCGTGCTAACTTTGCCAACCTAACCATTGGTGGGCGTATCTTTGAAACCAACGCCAATGGCGAGCGAGTTTATTTAAATGACCAAGAGATTAGCTCAAAACGTCAGCAGCACCAACAATTGATTGACCAATACTGTCAAGGCGTCTAACTTTTCAGTCACCCCATATTAAACCCTACCACCATCAAGTTGTAGGGTTTATTTTTTACTTAAATTTTTTGCTTACGCAATGTTGATGGCAAAATCCCCATCGCTTCACGGTACTTAGTCACGGTTCGCCGTGAAATACTCACGCCCTGCCCTTCTAACACGCCAGTAATATAAGCATCTGACAGGGGCTTTTTGGGGTCTTCATTTTGAATCATGCTTTGAATTTGGGCAGAGATGGCGATTGATGACACCTCGCCATCTTCACTATCCACACCAGATGAGAAAAAGTATTTTAATGGGTATAAACCCTGCGGGGTAAACATGGTCTTATTGGTGGTCAGTCGTGAGACGGTAGACTCATGCAGTCCAATCTCATCGGCGACATTTTTTAGGGTCAAAGGAATCATCGCTTCCACGCCCCGCTCCAAAAATCCCTGCTGACGGCGAACGATACAACTTGCCACTTTAAGTAAGTTTTGGTTGCGTTCATCGATACTGCGAATGAACAGACGAGCATCATTTAGTTTATCTTTAAGATAAACATTATCATCGCCATCATCACCTTTTTTGATGAGACTGGCGTATTCTTGATTGATTTGTAAATTGGGGATAATGTCTTGGTTTAGCACCACTCGCCATGCGTCGGTATCGGTGAGATTAACCAAAGATTTTTTGGCATATCTGCCTTTGGTCTCTTCTAAGGCGATGACTAAAATATCAGGAATATCAATACTTTGGTCAATACTACCTTCATTTTTATAAAACTCAGAAGCAGGCTCGGGATTAAGACTGCGGATAATCGCCATCGCCCCTTTTATCTCGGCAGAACTTAGGTCGGTATCCTGCATGAGCGCCTTGATGTTGTTCGTCTCCAAATGAGTGGTTGCCCCAAGCACCATATAAGCTTCATCGGCAAAAGGCAAATCAGGGTCATCTTTGGTCAGCTCGTCAAGTTGCAATCTTAGGCACTCAGGCAGATTTCTCGCCCCCACGCCCGTTGGCGAACACGCCTGAATGCGTTGTAATACCGAAACAATCTCAGGTGGGCTAATCATCTCTTCCCACTGATAAAAGCTGGCAAGGGTCGCCAAGTTCTGATACAGCTCATCCACGCCCAGACGGATGTAGCCCATCTCATCCATGGCATCCAGCAAATAATCCAAAATCAACGACTCTTTGGCGTTCATGGGGCTAAAATTCATCTGAAAACGTACGTGTTCTTGAATGCTAGTATGAGTCGCCCCCAAAAACTCATGCTCATCATCATGCCTGCCCGATGCACCAAAGTCGCCATCATACTCAAAATCAGGGGTATAGACATTATCCCAGTCGCTGTCCATCGCCCCATCATCCAGCCCCGATTCAGTCAGTTTGTCATAACTGTCACTCTCAAAGGGCTCATCAAAACCATCTGAGTCTTGACTGTCATTTTTTTGCCAATTATTATCCGTCCAGTCATCCAAACTTAGCTCATCACGGTCAAATTCTACCTCAAAACTCTCATCAACCCGTTCAAGCAAAGGATTGCTGTCCAGCTTCATCTGCACTTCTTGCTCTAATTCAAGGTGCGACAAAGCCAGCAGACGAATCGCCTGTTGCATTTGTGGGGTGAGTTTTTGGGATTGGTTTAAGCCAACGCCCAAGCCAAATGAGAGACTCATGGGTGTACTACTGTCCTACTTGTTAACATCTACCAATTTAAAATATCTACCAACTTTTAAATTTTACAACATTTTGGCATAATTTTTGCATAGATTTTGCCAAAAGGCGTAAATTTTACGACATAACACCCCAATAACGCCCATTATTGTTATTTTATAACTCATTCTCCTGCCTAAAATCCCATCACAATCCCATCCATCATAAACATTACACCAACCATCAAGTTACCCCAAATTTTTCCAAAAGTTGCCTAGCTTGATAAATGGCTTTATAATAAATTCAAAGTTATTTGCCAGTAAGGACAACCATGCCAAAAATTGCCAACATTCAGCTAAATTCCCAAGATAACATTGATAACAATCTAGCCATTATCAAACAGGCTGTCTCTGTCGCCAAAGACAACGGGGCGGATTTGGCAGTTTTGCCCGAAAATGCCTGCGTCATGGGGTCGCAAAAAGAGCTTGCCAGCCGTTTTGATGAAATGGTGGATTTTTATGCACGTCTTGCCCGTGATACCGACATTCATATCCTAGCAGGCACACTCCCTTGCCCTACTCGCCCTGATGGCACGCCCATAGACGGCAAATTAGACGGCAAGTTCCGCCAATCTAGCCTACTGTTTGACAATACAGGTACGCTCATCACCCGCTATGACAAAATCCACTTGTTTCGGGCGTCGGTGGCGGACGGCGTGGGCAGTTATGATGAAGGTCGCACCTTTGAGGCTGGCGATACGCCCGTGGTGGCTCACTGCATACTAGGCGGTATGGCGGTTGGCATAGGGCTAACGGTGTGTTTTGATGTGCGATTTCCCACGCTTTATCAAAAACTTAGAGACATGGGGGGCAGACATCATCACTGTGCCGTCCGCCTTTACCCACACCACAGGCAAGGCTCATTGGCAATCGCTCCTAACCGCTCGCTCGCTTGACAGCCAATGCCTTATCATCGGCTCGGCACAAGGTGGCACACACTATTTTACTCACAAGGACAAGCCCCAAACCCGCCAGACGTGGGGGCATGGCATGACAGTCAATGCCAATGGGCAAATCGTGGGCAGTACAAACACGACAGACGGTGGTGATTTTTTAATCATTTATGCTGATTTTGATAAAGATGAGCAAGATGATATTCGTAAAAATATGCCGATATTTGAATGTCAGGTGGAATTATAATTAAGGCTTTTTGGCGGTCGCCCTAGGATGTGCCTTATCATAAACCTTGGTCAATGACCCAAAGTCCACATGGGTATAAATCTGCGTGGTGCTAAGGTTGCTATGCCCCAACAGCTCCTGCACCGCACGCAAATTACCACTTGATGACAACAGGTGCGATGCAAAACTGTGGCGAAGCAAATGTGGATGCAAACTCTGGGCGATACCTACCCGAGTGGCACACAGCGACAAGCGAAGCTGTATCGCACGCTCGCTTAGTCTTTTGCCGTGTCGCTCACTGATGAACAACGCCTTGACGGTACTGGCAGGCGTGATGTCATCAGGCTTGGCAGTTTTGGCGACTTTTTTGGCTTGCCATGATGTGCGATAAGGCAGGTAGGCATTGATGGCTTGTATCGCCTTGGTGCCAACAGGGACGACACGCATTTTTTTGCCTTTGCCCAGCACCCTAACCGATTTGGCGGTCAAATCCACATCCGCCACATCAAGCGATGCCAGTTCCGCCAGACGCAGACCGCTACTGTACATCAGCTCAAACATCGCCTTATCTCGCACCCACAAATCCGCCTGCTTGGGGTCATCGGGTGGGGCTTGCTCCAACAGCTGTGTCATCAAATCCACATCCAACACCACAGGCAGGGGCTTGGGGGCAGATTTTAGGCGATAACCGATGGTCGGGTTGCAGATACTCGCTTTGTCGTCTGTTGTCCGCTCCTGCTCCTTGATGGCAAACTGATAAAACCGCTTGATGGCAGAAATGTCTCGTTTGACACTCGCCGTCTGCACCCTATCCTGCTCCAACCGTGTCACGACATACCACTCCAAATCCTTGGGGCGACAGTCCTGCCAGTCCACGCCATAACGCCCCAAAAACTCGCCAAAGCGGTGCATGCTCGCCCGATACGCCGACAGCGTGTGGGGCGAATAATTCTGCCCTGTCAGTGACGACAGCCAACGCTCTATCGCTGATAGCAGAGTCTGAGTCATGGCTTGCTTTGGGTCTGTATCATGGCTAATGGGCATGTCATGAGCCTGCTCTGCTTGCCTAGCTAGGCTTGGCGGATGAGCGTTACTGGATGATTGAGCGGAGTGGGTTTGGTTTAAAATGGCGGACAGTCTCATGGCTATGGCTATTATTGGATAGATGCTAGATAAGTATTGGATAAGTATTGGATAAATATCGGGCAAATTATTTGGGTGGATTTGGTAAATTGGTAAAATCAGACTAGGAAATTTAGGAACAACTATCTTATCACGATTTGTCATGACAACCAAATTATTTTGGATTATGTTAAATAATTTTCCCAATTTCCCAATTTCCCAATTTCCCAATTTCCCAATTTCCCAATTTCCCAATTTCCCAATTTCCCAATTTCCCAATTTCCCAATTTCCCA
>NZ_AUGF01000012.1 GCF_000426885.1 Moraxella caprae DSM 19149
AACCGTTCCAAAAAACCTACCAAAATCTACCCAAAGGCAAATTTAGCGTTTTCTTCCTACTTCATCGCTTGTTGCCCTTGCCATTTGGCGTAGGTCTTACATAAGCTCCATAGGCATTTTAAAATTGGGGATAGAACTCACCCGCCAAGATTTTTGTTAAGATAAGGTTAAAATCTTATCCGCTTTGTTTAAAATGTTGATACTGGCGTTGATGTCCCTATCGTGGTTTGTGTTGCAGTTGGGGCAAGTCCAGTTTCTAACAGATAAAGGTAATTCATCTAACTTAACACCACAACAAGAGCAGGTTTTGCTTGAGGGATAAAACTTATCCAGTTCTTTGACTGTCTTGCCCCATTGATTTGCTTTGTAGATGAGTTGCCTTTTAAGTTCATAAAACCCTAAATCATTGATAGCACGGCTTAGTTTGCGATTTTTTTACCATACCTTTGATATTTAGGTTTTCAATACAAATCACATCAAATCGTTTTACCAAATCAGTGGTGAGTTTGTGCAAAAAGTCTTTTCTGATACAACTGATTTTGTAATGCAATCGTGATAGCTTGGTTTTCGCTTTTTCACGATTTTTAGAGCCTTTTTGTTTATGGCTAAGTTGTTTTGATAATCTTTGAAGTTTTTTAAGTTTATTCTTTAAAGGTTTTGGTGCTTGTATCTTTTCTCCTGTTGAAAGTGTGGCAAGGTCGGTAATGCCTAAATCAATGCCAACAGCATTACCTGTTTTAAGAGTTTGATTGGTTTTAAGTTGTTTGGCTTGTGTGTTATTGTTCAGTTCAACCGCAATGGACACAAACCATTTACCACCTTTTGTAAAGACTTTGGCGGATAGGATTTTGCCATCAAAGCGTAAGTTTTCACGCATTCTTACCAAACCTAAATTTGGGATTTGAATGTATGGTTTGTTATTGATGGTTTTGAGTTTAAATTGGTCGTTGGATAGGCTAAAACGGTCATTTACACCTTTTTTGCGAAATTGGGGGTATTTGCTTTCGCCTTTAAAAAAGCGTTTAAAGGCATCGCCTAGTTGCATAATGGCAAGCTGGGGAGAGCATTTGGTAATTTCCAGCATAAAGGGAAACTGGGTGCGTTTGATGGCATTAAGCTGTTTTCTTAATTTGCCTTGTGTGGGTTTGTTGAGTTTGCTTTCGTTAATGGGTAGGTTCTTTGCTAAACAGTCATCACGATATTGTTTATCTTGTTCGTATTGCCTTTTCCACTCCGCCAATGCCCAATTATAAGCAAATCTTGCAACCCCGCAAGCCTTTTTAAAATAAGTGGCTTGTTTGTGATTGGGTTTTAGTTCAATGATGTGCCCACGAATGGCGGTCATTCTAACACCGCCTTAACAGCTTCTAACACTTTTTTATTTTTCTTACTGCGTGAACCATACAGACGAGCGGAAAATACCGTAATGATTTCTAGCACATCTTGAGCAAGCTCTTCTTCAAAGGATGGGTTTTCACCTTGATTGATGATGATAACTTCAACGTTTCTTGCTTCACAGATAGCAAAGACAAGTTCTGCACCAAAGCGTAATAGGCGGTCTTTATGGGTTAAAACCAATCTGCCGATTTCATTGTTTAATATGCCGTCAAGCAGTTGTTTAAGTCCTTTTTTATGGTAGCTCATGCCAGAACCTAAATCATTGATGACCTCATAAGTCCAGCCTTGTTTGGCACAGTAGCGTTCTAAAACTTGGATTTGACGCTCTAAATCGTCCTTTTGGTCGTGGCTTGATACTCGTGCATAGGCAATGGTTTTTCGGTCTTTGTTGCCTATGCCATGCAGTAGGTTTGGGTTGATTTTACTAATATCGTAACGTCTGTGTCCTTTAGGTGTTCTTTCGGCAACAAGCACACCACTTTCGTCCCATCTGCGTAATGTTGAGATGGACACGCCAAGTTGTTTGGAAGCTTCGTTGATACTAATCAATCTATTCATAATTACACATTATAGAGTAGATTTAGGTAGATTTCAAGTAGCTGTTTTTTGCCCTTTTGACTCATGCAGTATAAAAGAAATTGAAAGTTTTGAAAGAAAATTTTCAATAAAAATGCCAGAAGATTATAAAGAGTATCTTCTTAACTTTAATGGAGCAAAACCTATTAATAAAATATGCCGTTTAAACAATGATGAAACATCTATTCATCATATGTATGGATTGCATAACATTCAACATTGTTTGATAAATGTCAAAGATGGCAAATTGTTCTTTGCTGACGACAGTTTTGGCAGTGAATTTTTTATTGATGTACACCCAACCAACTTGATATTTACCACGGGTTTGTAAGGGTGTGCTGAGCACACCCTTTGATGATATTACTATATAGGAGACTATCATGCAAGTGATGAATTATAGCGAATTCCGCCAAAACCTAGCGTCCGCCCTTGATTATGTTCAAGACAGCCATGCCCCTGTGATTGTTAAACGTGGCAAAAATTCTGCGGTAGTGATTAGTCTTGATGAATATAATGCTTTTAAAGAAACAGATTATCTGTTGTCCAACCTTGCTAATGCCGAACACCTTATGCGTGGCGTGCAAGCGGTAAAAAATCGTCAACTTATCCAAAGGGATTTGATTGATGATTAGCTGGTTTGATGAGGCGTGGGAGGATTATTTGTATTGGCAAAGCCAAGATAAGAAAACCATAAAACGTATTAATGCCTTGATTAAGGATTGCAGACGAGACCTTTTTTGACGGTATCGGCAAACCCGAGCCATTAAAATACAACCTAACAGGATATTGGTCAAGACACATTGATGATGTCAACCGCTTGGTTTATTGTTATGAAAATAAAACGCTCATTATCATTTCATGCCGTCATCATTATGAGACTTAACAATTTATCAAATTTTTACTATAATACTCGCCAGTTTTCACTTTTATAAGGAATCCTTATGGACATGCCTATTGTACAGTTTGACACCACACACGGTGCGATTGTTATTGAACTTAACGCCGAAAAAGCCCCTGTTACGGTGGCAAACTTCCTTGACTATGTCGAAAGCGGTCATTATGATGGCACGATTTTTCATCGTGTGATTGACGGCTTTATGATTCAAGGCGGTGGCATGGATAGCGAGATGAACGAAAAACGCACCGGCACCCCCATCAAAAACGAAGCTGACAACGGTCTAAAAAATGACGTTGGCACAATCGCCATGGCTCGTACATCTGACCCACATTCAGCAACCGCTCAATTTTTTATCAACGTCAAAAACAACGACTTTTTGAATTATTCAAGCCCAACACCACAAGGCTGGGGCTATGCGGTGTTTGGTAAAGTAACAGACGGCATGGACGTGGTAAACCAAATCAAAGGCGTACCCACAGGGCGTTATGGCTATCATTCAGACGTACCAACCACGCCAATTGTCATTAACTCTGCCAAAGTGATTTCTAAGTAATTAGCCGTTATTTTGGGCTGTAAGGGCGAATCATTTTCGCCCTTTTTTATCATTTTAAGCCTTGCCATGCAACAATTTGACCATTTATTAACCACTCGCCCCCATGATATTAGTACGGTATTTGTTAGCGACTTGCATTTATCAAGCGACACGCCTGCTCTAAATCAAGCGTTTTTGGCACTTATCAAGGATTTGTACGTTTTGCCAAATTTGCAAAGCCTTTATATCTTGGGCGATTGGCTGGACAGTTGGATTGGCGATGATGATTATTTGACCTTATCCAATGACAAAAAAGCACGGCATTTTTTAACGCCCATTTTAAATACCCTAAAAACTCTCTCCACAAAAACCGCCATTTATGTCATGCACGGCAACAGAGATTTTGCCATTCGCCAACGTCTGTGTGATACCTTTCATGGCACACTTATCAAAGAGCTGCATTTTTTGACACTTTCAAATGGCACAACTATCCGCCTAGAACATGGCGACAGGCTATGTACCGATGATAAGGCGTATCAGCGTTACCGCAAAATCATCCAAAATCCTGTCATCTCGTGGCTTATTTTAAAACAACCGCTCGCCTACCGCCAACGCCTTGCTCACAAAATCAAAGCCAAATCCCACAGCGACAAACACCAAAAATCCGCCACCATCATGGACATAAACTCCGATATGGTCGCCAAAACCATGAAAACGTGCGATATCCTGCTACACGGACACACGCACCGTCCTGCCGTGCATACGTTGGGCGACAAAAAACGCATGGTACTTGGCGATTGGCGGTATATCGATGACAAAGTGCAAGCGGTGATTGGGGCGGTGGACAGTGATGGCGTAGGGCTTTGGGTGTTTGATTGGTTTGTAAAATAAACGCCATTTTTAACGTTATATCAGCAATCCATCAAGGACAAACATGATTTGCCCTTATGTCTCAAAAAACTCCCAATCATCAAAAAAATTGCCATATTAATTGAGATTGGCGTTTATCTCTTCTTTAATGCTTTTTTCGTTAATATCATCTGTTGTGGATTTCCCACTTTCTTTATCTTGCCCATCTTTCCTGTCTTGCTCGTCTTTTTCGTCATTTGCCACATCTGTTATCTTATGATTGCCGTGACGTGCCAAATGCTCGTGTAGGATTTTGCGTAATTGTAAAATGGTTTTGGGGTTTTCGTGAATGTTGTGTCCGCCTGTGACGACTGTTTCGCTGACTGCCCCGTCTAGGTGGGAGCTGTCATAGGGGACGATGCCGTCAGAGAGATTTTGCCCGACCAGATTACCCTGCAAGCTCTCGGCACTACCAGCACGGTCGCCCATGATGGTGTGGTAGGCGACATTGTCATTAATGGTTAGCTCTTTGGTAAGTTTTATAAAGGCGGATTGGTCGGAGAGCTGGCTTGGTCCATTTTGTAGGTAGAGTGAGCCGATGGCACTGTTTTGGAGCTGGGTGCTGTCCACTTGTCCGCTGTTTATGATGGTGCCAGTCACAGTTTTGGTGATGTCTAGGGGTAGACGGACGACACGGCGGGCAAAGCGGGTAAACCAGCGGTCGGCATAGTCCGTGCCTGCAAAAGGGGCGGAGATAAACACTGCTGTATCAACTTGTGGCAGGGTATGCAGGGCAAAGCGGTTGTTAAAATCTTCTTGGTAAGTGTCGGTCAGTAGCTGTCTGATTAGGGTATTGTCATGGGGGTGGGTTTGGTTGTTGGTGATTTTATTTAGGTCGCCATTATCCATGCCGTCTATATGCGTAGCATCAACCAATTTGTCCAAATCATCCAATTTACCCAAATCATCCAATCGGGGTAACAAATCATCATCGGAGACAAGCATTCTTGCCATGATACCACCCATGCTATGCCCGATAATCACGCTATGCTGGCTGGCAGGGTGAGTGCCGTTGGGGTCGATGAGTGTGTAGGCGGTGTCGATGACTTCACGGATTTGGTAGCGGTTTTCGAGCATGGGCAGGTTGGTGGCGTAGAACACTTGCCATACTTGATAGTTATCACGCAGGACGGGGTCGGCAAAGAGATTGTTGGTGAGATTGACCCATGTGGCAGGGCTAGACGCCAAGCCATGTATCATGATGATGACTTTTTGGTTGGGGTCGTAGGGCTTTAACATGAACAGTTGGGGCAGGGTGGTGGTGTTTTTGTTTAGCATGTTTAAAATGCCCACACCTTGTAGTTGGTTCTCGGCAAGCCATAGGGCGTACCCTGCTGAGAAGTTTGCCGATAGGGGGTAATTTTTGCCCAAAATCTCAATGTCTTTGGTTTTATAAGGGTTAAAAAAATGCACGTCTAGCACGTTTGCTGACAGCACGTCAGGCAAGTGCGTGCCTTGGGGCTTGACCACGCCTGTCAGGAGTATGTGTCCTGTGGGATGAATGCGACTGGCGATGCTGTCAGGGCCTTGGCTAAGCAGGGGGTTATTTGCTTTGATGTCATTGGTGGGGTTGTCGGTTGGATTATCGGCAGGGTCAGCGGTAGGGCTGTCGGTGGCGTGACTGATGCGTGGTTCGGTGGGCTGGTTTTGACCAACCAGCTCTCGTAGGGTAATCATTGGGCGATTAGGCAGCACGCTCACATAAGGCACACCCAGACCTGCTCGGCTACTGGTGGTATTTAGGTCTGCCAAACGTGAGTCATAAGCTGAGACTAGGTCGGAGAGCAGGTGCTGATTTTGTGAGCTTACATCTAGACTTGCCATGTAGTCAGGGTCATGGGCAAGGTAGAGATTGACGGTGACGTCATCGCTGTGGTAGCTGTTGGCAAGAATATGACCGTAGTCACTGGTGGGGGTGAGATGAAAGCCCTGCTGATGAGCGTCGGCAAAAGCCCCGTTTTGGGCTTGGTACAGCTCGCCAATCAGGGCGTTGCTCGCCACATGGTACAAGTCCTGAGCCTTGATGTCGCTCTCGGTGACTAGGGGCAATGTGGTCTTTTGTTCTGTTAAGCTGTCATAAAACAGATAGGCATAGCTGTGGTTAATGCTTGCCTTAATGGCATCTCGCTTAGCAGATAGGCAGGCGTGACGTTCCTTTTGCTTATCGGCTTGCTCGCTGGCGGATAGGGGAGCGTTGGCATAATAGGGGTCTAGCGGTGGGCGGGTTGGGCTTTGACAAGCGTCCTGCTCGCCAAGGCTTAGGGCTTTGGTGTAGTATAACTCAGAGAGTAGGGCAAGGGTGGGTCTGGCGATGTGCTGGCGGTCATTGACGGCAACTTGTGGATTGCCAAAGGCAAGTACTTCTTTGACTTTGTCCAAACAGTCATCAAAGGCATTCATGCACTCATTTTGGGTCAGACCTGATGACAGTAAGATACTGCTTGCCGCAGCACTGATTTGTGGGCGAGTGGTGATGTTGGCACGATGTGTTTCGATGATTTTGGATTGGATTTGTTTGGGCTTGTGAAGCGTGCTACACCCTGTGATAATAAGGGTTAGGGTAAGGCTTAGGGTACTTAGCGTAAGTTTGGTCATACGGGGTCTTGTTGTATTGATATTTTCCCGATAATTTTACATAAAAAATCCATCAAAAGGAATGTTTGATGGATTTATTTTTAAAAGTCTAAGCAAGTATTTATTGATTACTGGCTAATTGCAATGGCTTGACGTTGATGTTGTCGTTTTTGATGTTCCAAATATAATAACCGCCATTTTCAACGATACGAACCTGCTCGGCAATCTGAGCATTGGTCGGATGCTGACTTTGCAAGGCTTTTAGGCGAGATAATGCTCCTGCGTGGTTGTCCGCCAGTAGCTCGGCTTGGGCGAGACTTTGTTCGGCTTCTAGATAGCCAAGACTGGCAGCTTTTTGTAGGTATTTTTGCCCTTCGATAAAGCCACCACCTTCACTAATCATCATGCCGTATAGGAAGTTGGCTTCGGGGTTATCAGGAGCCAAAGCGATGGCTTTTGCCATGTATTTATTGGCACGCTGAGTGTAGTCAGTGCCGATGTTTAGGTTGCGAGCCATGCCGTTGATTTTGGCGGCACGCAAGATGACATCGAGGCTTGCGTCATTGGCATTGGCATAAGGTTCTAGCCAGTCGGAGAGATATTTGATGTTCTCGCTGGTGACAAACTCGGCGGTGCGATTGGGGAAATTTGGTGGATAGTGGCGAGCGTTAGGGGCGACATCATCAATAAAATCATCAATCAAGCTCACATCAAGGCGAGTGCTACCGCTTTGGTTGGCATTGATGACAACGGTGGCAATGCGATTGACGTTAGAGATATTAGCACTGATGGATGGCACGCCTGCCACAGACTGACTAAGTAGGTTGGTAGCGTTGGCATGGGAGATGGGTGTGGTTAGCTCACCACGCATGGCAGGGGCGATGCCTGCTGTGTTTAGCTGAGCCATGGCAGGTAGGGCGGTCAAGGCGATGGTGCTAAGTGCTACTTTGTAAAAGGGTGGGGTTTTCATGGGGTTCTCTTTTAAAAATCTTAAAATAAAGGTAAATTTTAAAAATTATAAGAAATTTACCTTAATCATCTATATGTATTGGACACTGTTTTAGTGGTAAATTGTTACAGGGTTGTCAGTTGTGTTACACTGTGTAGCCAAGTGTGTTTGACTGGGGCAGGCACGCCTACATCTCGCCCAAAAATCCGCCCGACTGTCTTGCCCATAGGTTAGCATAAATCCCGCCTTGGGCGATGAGTTCGTCATGACTGCCCATCTCAATAATCTCGCCTTTGTCCATCACCACAAGCTTATCAAGGCTGGCGATGGTTGAGAGACGGTGAGCGATGGCGATGACTGTTTTGCCTTTCATCATCTCATCTAGGCTTTGGGTGATGGCGTGTTCCACTTCGCTGTCTAGGGCAGATGTCGCTTCATCAAGCAGTAAGATGGGGGCGTTTTTGAGCATGACCCGAGCGATGGCGATACGCTGACGCTGACCGCCTGAGAGTTTCACGCCACGTTCGCCCACTTCGGTGTCAAGCCCTGTATTGCCGTGCTTGTCTTCTAAGGTTTGGATAAAATCCCATGCGTGGGCAAGGCGTGCCGCTGCGATGATTTCGTCATCGGTCGCATCAGGTCTGCCATAGGCGATGTTCTCACGCACGGTGCGGTGCAGCAGAGCGGTGTCTTGGGTGACCATGCCGATGTTTTGGCGGAGCGATGTCTGAGTGACGGCACTGATGTCCTGCCCATCAATGCTGATACTGCCCCCGTCCACGTCATAAAAACGCAGTAGTAGATTGACAAGGCTAGACTTGCCCGCCCCTGAGCGACCGACCAGACCGATTTTCTCGCCTGCTTGAATGGCTAGGTTGAACTTGTCAAATAGGGCAGTTCTGTCTTCGCCACGCCCGTAGTTAAAGGTCACGTCCTTAAACGCAATCTCTCCCCGCGCCACCACAAGCTCACCAGCATCAGCCCTATCCGTGATGGTGTGGGGCGTGGTTAGTGTTCTCATGCCGTCCTGTACCGTGCCGATATGCTCAAACAGGCTTGCCATCTCCCACATAATCCACTGAATCATGCCTTTAAGACGCAGGGCGATACCACTTGCCACCGCAATCGCCCCCACGGTCACTTCGCCCATCATCCACAGATACACGCCGATGGTGGTACTGCCGACTATCATGATAAGCGAGAGCGTCTCGGTCGTCGTCCCTAGGATGGACACCCACCGCATCTGGGCGTGGACGGTAGTCATGAACTCGCTCATGGCGGATTTGGCATAGGATAGTTCACGGTTGGAGTGGCTAAACAGCTTGACCGCACTGATGTTGGCATAAGCATCAGTCACACGTCCTGTCATCAAGGCACGAGCGTCGGCTTGGTTACTGGCGGTCTCACGCAGGCGGGGCAAGAAAAATTTCATCATACACGCCACACAAATCAGCCACGCCACAAACGGCAAAAACAGCCAAATGTCTAGCCCTAATAAAATCACACCACTGGTGACCAAATACGCCACGACAAACGACACCATCTCTGCCATCGTCATAATCGTATCACGCACCGATAGGGCGGTTTGCATGACTTTAGCAGAGACACGCCCTGAGAACTCATCATGATAAAACTGCATGGACTGTCCAAGCATGTGCTTATGAAACCACCACCGCAGTCGCATCGGCATGACCCCCTGCAATACTTGAAAGCGGATTAAGTTATCGATAAATTCGCCAAAAATGGACAGCACACACAGCCCCAAAATCAGCGTAATGGTCGCCCCCTTTTCTTGCCATAGAGTCTCGGGGGTGTAGACGGTCAGCCAGTCCACGACATCGCCCGCCCATGCAAATAACAGCGAGCTAAATATGCCAAGCAATATTGATAAAACAATACGCACCCCAACCCAAAATCTCGCCCCTTCGGTACACGCCCACAAAAACCCAAAAAACCCACGCTGACTGGGGTCGGGAGTAGGCATCGGACTGTCGGGGTAGGGGTTTAGGCGGTTTTCAAAGTAGCGAAATAAAGACATGGTTATTATTTATAAATTATGAAAGAAAAAGTAGCAAATTGGGCAAATTGCCAAAGGTGTAATGTGGGGTTTGTGGGGCTATTATTCAATATCAAAATTTTTAAAATACGTTTTTAAAAATGGAAAGCAAGAATAGAATTTAATTTGGTGTGGGCTCGGTGTTTATTGGGGTATTTAAATCCATGCAACCACTTAACCCTGTATCGCCCTAAGCACATCTTGTTTTAGATTTAAGTATTCTACACTTTGCAAAAAATCAGATGATTTATCAATGACAAAATGATGGGCAAGTGTGGCAGGAAGCCCCTTTAATACATACAATTCATCTGCCAAATAAATCGCTTCATCAATGTCATGCGTGATGATTAGGCAGGTCAGTTCCTTGTCTTTTTGAAACGCCCCAAACCATTCATACATCTGATTTTTGGTTACAAAATCCAGTGCCGAAAATGGCTCATCTAAGAGCATAAGACTGTCATTACTCAGATAAGTGCGAAGCAGTGCCACTCGCTGACGTTGTCCGCCTGAGAGCTGGGCGGGGTATTTATGGTGTAGCTCATCAAGCCCAAAGGCAGGTAGTAGAGGCATGATTTTGTCATGAATGGCGGATTTTGGCAGGTTTTGTAAGGTCAAAGGTAGGGCAATGTTGTCATAGACCCTTTTAAAGGGCAACAGCAAATCCTTTTGGAGCATATAGCCAACAAAGCCTGCCTGCCCCGTCCTATCCACGCCATCAATGGCTACCCGCCCATCGCTTGGGGCAATCAGCCCAGAGGCGATATTAAACAAAGTCGTCTTGCCCACGCCACTTGCCCCGACAATCGCCACTACTTCGCCTGTGCCAACAGACAAAGACAAACCATTAAATAAGGGTTTGTTTTCAAAGGAATGGTGGAGATTGTTTAGAATAAGTTTGGACATTTTTTAAAATTGAGATAAATTGGGGGTGAAAGTTAATTTTCTGATTGTTTAATATCCAATACATAATCATTAAACAACCAAATTGTATTATCACTTTCTATATAATTAACATACACTTGGGAATTGATAGGAATATTTGTACTAAAAGAGCGAAATTCTAGCGTTTGAGTATCTTTTTGAATTAAGGTATTAGGTGGGTTAAAAATAAGCCTATCAAAAAATTCAAAGTCATTTTTAAGCAATATTCCACAAACTTGATGAATGTTATCTTTAAAAATAGACCCCAACAAAGATTTGCCAAAAATAACCAAAAACAACAACGCCAAATAAGAGATAATTTTTGTTTTACTTTGGTGTTGTGGTGTGCTTTTATCAAAATAAAATAGAATAAGATAAATTACCATTAAAGGCAATGAAAAAATCAAATCAAACCCTGTTATTACAATGAGCATAATCATTGCAATCATAAAAGCAAAAAACTTTAACCCATCTTTTTTGGATAATTTCATTTTAAAAGATTTTCTATTATTTTAAATAAAGATGCGAATTTCACACCTTTATTCCATTATTGGGCAAATTGCAATTATCCCAATCAAAATCAAGGCAACAGCGTTGTATTTAACCCTGCCCCTTTTTCTATCGGTTTATCGGTCAATTGTTTGGCATTCACCCATTCAAAAAACTTATCCCAACGCACAGGGTCAATTTTGCCCCAGTCGCCCTTGTCGTCCAGATATTGCTTGGACATAAATTCTTGGCTTGCCATTGCCAACTCTTTATTGGTTTCGGGGGCGTGTTTGATAAGGATTTCGGCAGATTGGGCAGGGTTTTGGGCAGAATAGGTGTAGCCTTCTTTGATGGCGGTTAGGGCTTTTTTGTAGCGTTCGGGGTTTTCGCCCACCTTGCCTGTATTGGCAATCAGCACAGGCGAATAATAGTCAAAGTCAGGGTTGTGGTCTTTTAAATAAAAAAAGTTGGTCGGCTCGCCTTTTAGCCCTGCGTGAATGCCGTCCCAGCTATAATACGCCAAAATATAGTCAAATTGGTTCATTTTTAGGGCGGTGGTGGCGTCCGTACTCTCCCCGGGGATTTTGTGCAATGGCTCGCCCACGATTTCGGCAACGGTCGCATCGTCCACAGGGTCTTCCCAAGTGGAATAGCGTTTGCCGTGCAGGTCTTTGGGCGTACTTGCTCCCAAAGATTTGAGCGACAACAGCCCTGCGTTGTTGTGCTGGACAATGGTTGCCACCGCCACAATCGGCTCGCCTTTATTTAGGCGTTTGACCATGTTCGGCTGAAAATACACGCCCAAATCGGCACGATTGTTCGCCACCAGCGTGGACGCACTGTCTTCGGACGGCTGGACGATTTTGACATCAAAGCCTTGATTTTTAAAATAGCCATTTTCCAACGCCACATACAGCCCTGTGTGGTTGGTATTTGGCACCCAGTCAAGGGCGATGATAAGCTCTTCTAATGGTTTATTTTTTTCGCCTGTGGGGGCGGTTTGGGTTTTAGTGTCTGTTTGGGTTTGGGCAGGTTTGTTGTCGCCACACCCTACCAACACCACGCAAAATCCCATTGCCAAGCCCAAATGTTTAAACGCCACGCCATTGAAAGTTAAGTGCATTGTTTGCTCCATAAAAAAACCTTTAAGTGTCAAACACCCAAAGGCAAAAAATAAAAAACAACACAGCCAATCTTGGCGTTTACCGCACCAAAACAAGTTTTTAAACCAATCTTAAAACCAGTTTGCAAAATCATCATAGTTTCCTACGCCAGCATTAACTGTATCAGGTTCACGGGTATCATCTCAGCGTTATTTAAAAAAAATAAAGCACCCCGACTAATGTTTTAATTATAAAATAAAATAGAATGGTTGTCAAGTTTTTACTTTTTAATAAAATTTTTAATAAAAATACCATTTTTAAAACAAATAAAATTTGCAAGGTGCGTAATACGCACCAACACAAAAACCTTAATATAAAAAAGGTGCGTGATACGCACCTTACGCTTTAAAGTTTTTATTGGCAAATTTATTCATCATAATAAAATTTTGATATCTATATATCATTAAAAATACAAAAAATACCACATAACAAAACTTTATCAATGCATATCGTGCACTAAAATTCCAGTTCTTCCCGCAAAATAAGTATGATAATCTTCAACTTCAATATTATAAACAGTCGTGGTATAAGCAGGATAAGCAATCCCTTTGACCATTGTTCCTGTAAAACCATCACGGTTATAATAGGGCGTTGCCATCACTTCATTTTCGGGCAATGGCTCTATCTCGTTTGTTCGAGTATGGTTATCGCTAATATAGATTTGTCCAAATAAATCAAAGGAGTTGGGATTTGCTATTGCCCCCTCTAATGAGCCTTGCCATCCACCCATAATTTGCCCGCGTTGTAACCAAGCATACTTATCCAATTTAGACTTATAGAAAGGTTTAACACAAGCCACGACATAATAGTTGCCTGATGAGTTGATTAAAATATCTCCCATACGCAATTGGTCTACTCGTGTCCATCTTGGTTCATCATAATAGGTGGTACCGTCATCTCGTTCAAGGTAATCAAAGAACTTGGTTGTGTTATTGACATAGCCATACACCATAAAGGGGTGATTGGGTGTAACAGCAAAATTTTCAGTAATGAACCCCGAGTTATCTAGTCGAGTCGTGCCCACATACCATATTTCTTTATTTTCGTATTGGAAAGTATTGATGACTCGCTTGGGAACTGGTTTACCAATACCGTTTTCCGGCATTGACATGACCATATCGCCCACTTGAATGTCCTTAATGGGTTTCCAGTAGCCATCGCCTGTTTTTACCAAGGTACCACCCACAAAACACCCCATGGTTTGTGACTGGGTATTATTTTTTTGTCTGTTGTTCTGTTTGTATATACATCACATTCTCCAAAAACCAATGTTGCCCTTTGTTAAATTATGGGTAATAGAATATATGCCACGCATATTATTACCGCTTATACCATTTAAAATAATAACGCATTTTAAATAAATTACCCGATTATTTTTATAGTATAAAATAAGGATAAAATTTTGTCAAGTTTTGGTTTTAAAATTTATATTATCCATCAATTGATAAAAAGAGCAAATCACAATTTCTCCCACATTGTTTTTTTTGATTATATTTTTAAATACACTTATTTTTGATATTGATAAGCCAATAATTTTCGCTCCAATAGTTTAACCAATCCAATTAAAATCAAAGTCAAAATGCTAATCAAAAATATCACCGCAAACATATTATCCAGCTCATACGATTTTCGCACACGGGTCATATAGACCCCAAGCCCATGATAACCGCCAAGCCATTCTGCCACCACTGCCGAGATAAGAGCATACGACAACGCCACTTTTAATCCTGTAAAAAAATACCCCATGGAGGACGGTATTTTTAGATGGCGGTAAGTTTGATAATGACTTGCTTTTAGTGAACGAAAGAGATTTAATTGCTCTTTTTGTACCGAATTATAACCGTCCACAAGTGCAATCGTCATCGGAAAAAATACCGACAACACCACCAGCACCACTTTTGGCAATATGCCATAGCCAAGCCAAATCACAAGTAAAGGGGCAATGGCAATGGTAGGAATGGTTTGATTTAATAATAAAATCGGATAGACCATTTGACGAAAGTTTTTGGACAAATCCATTAAAATAGATAACACAAAACTTAATATCAGCCCAATGATTGTGCCCAAAAATGCCGTAATCAGCGTATATTTGGCATGACTCATCAGCAAATAAAAATCATCAATAAACGCCTTAACAATTTGCATGGGCGATGGCAATAAATAATCAGGCAATAACCCAAATCCAATGACCATTTGCCAAATAATTAGCAATAGAATAATTAGGCTATATTGAATGCCATGGGCGGTAAGATTTTTAAAAAAAGAGATTAACATAAATTTTATTTGGATTATTTAACTGCAAAAACCAATCACGCAAGCTCAAACGCCTTTATCAACGCATCATCTAGCCTATCCACGGCAATGATATTGATATTGGCAAAATTTTTATCGCCTACTTTGGGAGCGTTGGCTTTGGGGATAATGGCGTGGGTAAAGCCGTGTTTCATCGCTTCTTTTAGGCGTTCTTGACCGTTTGGCACAGGGCGAATCTCCCCCGATAGCCCCACTTCGCCAAATACGCACAGCCGTGCAGGGAGCGGTTTTTCCTTAATGCTAGACGCACAGGCAATCAGCACCGCCAAATCCGAGCCTGTCTCCATGACCTTGACCCCGCCCACGACATTGACATACACGTCCTGACCGCTCGTATAGATACCGCCATGACGGTGCATGACCGCAAGGAGCATGGATAGGCGTTGATAATCAAGCCCCAACGCCATACGTCTGGGCTGACCTTGCGAATCGTCCACCAACGCTTGCACTTCTACAAGCAAAGGGCGTGTGCCTTCACGGCTGACCATGACCACCGACCCTGCAATGGGTTTGTCATATCGACTCAAAAAAATGGCGGACGGATTGGCAACTTCCTTTAATCCTGTATCAGTCATGCCAAAAATACCCAGCTCATTGACCGCCCCAAAACGGTTTTTGACCGCACGAATCATTCTAAATCGGCTATCGGACTCGCCTTCAAAATACAGCACCGTATCCACCATGTGTTCTAGCACACGAGGCCCTGCCAATGCCCCTTCTTTGGTAACGTGACCCACCAAAAACAGTGCCGTGCCTGTCTGCTTGGCATAGCGTGTCAAGACGGCGGCGGATTCACGGATTTGGGCGACGCCCCCTGGGGCGGACTGTATGGCTTCGGTAAAGAGCGTCTGAATGGAGTCAATGACGGCAATGGCAGGCTGTTCGGCGGTCAGAGCCATGCAAATGGTCTCAACATTGGTCTCGGCAAGCACCCTTAGGCGGTCGGTCGGTAGCCCTAGTCGCACCGCACGCATGGCAACCTGCGACAGGCTCTCTTCGCCTGTGATATATAGAGCCGAGCCAGCCAGCGAATCACTACTTGCCATGTTAATGGCGGTCTGCAAAAGGATTGTGGATTTGCCGATGCCTGGGTCGCCCCCAATCAGCACCACCGAGCCTGCCACAAGCCCACCGCCAAGCACACGGTCAAATTCGCCCAAGCCTGTGGGCATACGGGTTTCTAGCGAAAAGCCGACATTGGCAAGGGTCATGACCCCAGAGCTGTCACCTGCATAGTTGGCGGTTTTTGGGGTGGATTTGGCGGTGGTTTTTTTGTGGTGGGGCATGGCGACATTGGGGGCTTCGGTGAGCGTGTTCCATTCGCCACAGTCGGCACATTGCCCTGACCATTTGCCGTAATTGGCTCCGCAGGATTGGCAGACGTAAGAGGATTTTTTTGCCATGATGAGAGTGTGTTAGGATTTGGGGTATTGTAGCATTTTTTATTTGGAGCGTGGCAAAAATTGTGCAAAAAGGCGGTTGTGTTTTTATAGGTTGGCTGGCTTTATAAAAGTGGGTTTAATAAATACACCCAAGAAACTTTAAAATTACTACAAATACAATGATATGTGAGCGTAGGGGGTGCTGAGCACGCCTTGTATAGTAATATCATCAAAGGGTGTGCTCAGCACACCCCTACAAGCCCGTGGTAAATATCAAGTTGGTTTATAAAGTTGAGAAATAAGGTATGGTCTGATAGGTTTATTTTATCAAATCTCTTTCCAAAATAAGAATAGACCTCTTGCGAAATTACGATTTTATTGGGTTTTTAAAAATTTCAAGTTCAATAAAATAAGGCTTTAAGGACCAGTATTTTTGAATTTCGCAAGAACTCTAATAAATCCTTATAAACACTAAGGTTAAAGTTTTTAAAAATGCACAAAAATCTGGTTTGGATAGAAGGTTGTTTTTAAAATGCCATTTGCTTTTTTTGCTTTGTGGTGGGTAAGATAAGTATTGACTATTTATTAAATAATGATAATTATTTAATAGATTGATTTTTTGTAAACTCATAAAATAGCACTTGAAATTTGCCAATTTTGCCTTTATATTGATGGGACAAATCAACGATTTGTACAAACACATTAACCCTAATTTTATTAAGGAATTATCATGTCTTTTACCCTGCCTGAGCTAGGTTACAGCTATGACGCATTAGAGCCACATTTTGACAAAGAAACCATGGAAATCCACCATTCTCGCCATCATCAAGCGTATGTTAATAACGCCAACGCCGCCCTAGAAGGCACCGAATGGGCGGACAAATCAGCCGAAGAAGTGATTGCCAATCTATCTGCACTGCCTGCCGACAAACAAACTGCCGTTCGTAACAACGCAGGTGGACACGCCAACCACAGCCTATTTTGGACAATCCTAAAAACTGGCACCACGCTTCAAGGCTCGCTAAAAGATGCCATCGTGCGTGATTTTGGTTCGGTAGAGGCGTTCCAAGAGCAATTTGAAAAAGCCGCCGCCACTCGCTTTGGTTCGGGTTGGGCATGGCTGGTTAAGCAAGGCGACAAACTTGCCGTTGTTTCAACCGCCAACCAGGACAGCCCACTGATGGGCAAAGACGTGGCAGGCTGTGAAGGTACGCCAATCATTGGTCTTGACGTGTGGGAGCATGCTTATTACCTAAAATACCAAAACAAACGTCCAGACTACATCAAGGCATTTTGGAATGTGGTAAACTGGGACAAAGCCCAAGAAAACTTTGATAAGGCATGATTTACAAAACGATTGTTTAAAATCATTATTGCTTTAAAAACAAAAACAAGCTCAAATCGGGCTTGTTTCTGTTTGTATAAAATATAGGTATTAATATTATTGATAGTAGTCCAAAAAGTATGCTGAACTAGGTTTTCCGTTCGCTCTGAGCTATGCTTACGGGTAGGAAAACCGTTAGGTTTCCCAAGCTCACCACGAACGGTTTTCTTTGTAGCATACTTTTTGAACCAGAGCCATATTATTGATTAATAATGTCTTTGAGTGAAGTTGTGGGGGTGTGCTGTGCATACCCTAAATATCAACGTATCATCAAGGGCGTGTGCAACACGACCCTACAAGTCCCGTGGCAAAATAAACACTTGGGTGAATCTCGCCCTCTCTTTTTTATATGTCAATTTACCAAAATTATCTTAATTGAACAATGATAAGGATAAATAAGGGCAAACCTAATTTATCCTTAAAATCATGCAAATGTCCAGCAATCAACAATCACTTTTTATAAACTTTATGGCAACTGCCACAGCCCTCTGCCATAACTCCAAAAGCAGCATTGACATCATCGGCACTTTGGGCAGTGGCGGCGACTGCCACAAGGTTTTGGGCGGCGGCATCAAACTCGTCTTTTTTGGCTTGAAAGCCTGTCGCATCTGACCATACAGCGTCCTGAGAGTTGCCTTTGGCATTGGCATCATTAAAGTGCGTCCACATTTGGGCGGTACTACCACTGATGAATTCAGCTTGCTCTTTAAAGGTGGCAACGTCAAAATTGGCAGGATTTTCCATCATGCCTTTTAAAATGTCATTGGCACCACGCCAATCTTGCATTAGGTCTTGGCGAGCTTTGACATCGGTTGATGTTGCTGAGCCGGCACCAGCAGGGGCTTTGTCGCCACAAGCAGTCAGGGCAAGGGCGGTTAGGGTGATGAGAGTGAAAGATTTTACCGATTGCATTTTTACAAATTTCATGGGGCTTCCTATCAAGGTGGCTTGGTATTTGACAAAAAAGAATTGGCAAAAACCAATTCTTTTTTATTATTCGTGAGTTTATACAAACTTTTGATATAAACTTGACCCAAATATATCACAAGCCTTTGATGATTTCAAACGCCATTGCATAAAAGCACGCAAAGTTACATTTGATAACAAAGCGGGCGTTTATGATTTGTCTATCAAACCGAGCCAATCTCTGGGCTTTAAATAAAAGTCGGTCAGTTCAAACTCTGGCGTGCCTGCCACAGGTTCGTAGCGATATGCCCAGCTTGCCAAAGGGGGCATGGACACCAAAATGGACTCGGTGCGACCATTGGACTGCAGGCCAAACAGCGTGCCACGGTCATAGACAAGGTTGTACTCAACATACCGCCCACGGCGATACAGCTGAAAGGCACGTTCATCGGCGGTATAGGGTCTGTGTTTGTTGTTTTCAAAAATGGGAATGATGCCATCAATGTAGCCTTGCCCTACCGCCTGCATAAAGGCAAAGCACCGCTCAAAATCCCAACCCTGTGTGGCAGTATTTAGGTCATCATAAAACAGTCCGCCCACGCCACGGCATTCGCCACGATGTTTTAGGTAAAAATAGTCATCACACCACGCCTTAAAGGTTGGGTAAACATCATCGCCAAAAGGCTGGCACAGCTTGTGAGCAACGGTGTGCCAATGCACGACATCATTCATCACGGGATAAAAGGGAGTTAAATCAAATCCGCCCCCAAACCACCAAATCGGCTCACCACCATCAGCAGGCGTGGCGACAAACAGGCGAACGTTGGCATGACTGGTCGGGACGTGGGGGTTTTTGGGATGGACGACCAAAGACACACCCATCGCCTGTGCGGTCGCCCCTGCCAGTTGGGGGTGGCGTTCACTGGCAGATGGGGGTAGGTTGCGGATGTGAATGTGGCTAAACATCACGCCCGCCTTTTCGATGACCACGCCATCAGAGAGTACGTTCGAGCGACCGCCACCGCCATCGGGGCGTTCCCAGACGTCGCTGATGAATCTGGCAGAGCTTGCCCCATCGATACCGCCTGCGTGTTCTTGGGCTTCTAGGGCTTGACAGATGTTGTCTTGTAAGGTTAATAAAAATCGGCGGACGGTTAGGATTTTATCGTCATCGATGTGTTTGCTCATGATGTTCTCGTGGTTTGTAAATGATTGATAAATAGTAAGGCTTTATTTTAAAAATTCAACAAAATAAACCCAATGCAAAGATTGGGTTTATTTTGTTATTTTGCCATCAACGTCCGTGCATGCGGTTTAACTGATTAAACAGCTCATTAAGATAAGCACGTTCTTCAGGGCTTAGAGAGCGACTGTCTTGCTCGCTGTTTTGACGGTTGTTGCCACGACTGGGGCGTTCGCCGACGATAATGGTAAGTTCATGCTCATCGTCGCCACGCTTGACCACGGCATCAAGTGTGCTGTTGGGGGCTTTGGCAGAAACGATACCGATGAGTGTGTTGGTGTTGT
This sequence comes from Moraxella caprae DSM 19149, assembly GCF_000426885.1. Lineage (GTDB taxonomy): Bacteria > Pseudomonadota > Gammaproteobacteria > Pseudomonadales > Moraxellaceae > Moraxella > Moraxella caprae. The sequence goes on from NZ_AUGF01000012.1 coordinate 19,978, forward strand.
CAATGGTTTTGCCGTCTAGTGACAGCACCACATCGCCTGCCCGTAGACCTGCCTTACCTGCTGGACCATCCGCCATGACACTGGCGATGACCACACCTTCGTGAGTGGTGAGATTTGTGGGGTTTTCCCTAACGGGGGTAATCTCCACGCCAAGCCAGCCACGGCTGACCCTGCCAGTGCTAATCAGTCCGTTCATGACCTGTTCAACAATAGTGGTGGGAATGGCAAAGCCAATCCCCATTGAACCGCCAGAGCGAGAGTAGATGACGGTGTTAATACCGACCAATGCCCCATTGGCGTCTACCAAAGCACCGCCCGAGTTACCAGGGTTGATGGCGGCGTCAGTCTGAATGAAGTCTTCAAAGGTGGTCAGACCCAGTCCAGAGCGACCTGTGGCAGAGATGATACCTTGGGTGACGGTCTGACCCACGCCAAAGGGATTGCCAATGGCAAGAGCGACATCACCCACACGAATGGGTTCACGGCGAAACGCGAGTGGAACAAGGTTATCCATCTCAACCTTAATCACCGCCAAATCACTCTCCACGTCCGCCCCGACGATGGTCGCCCGTGCCTTACGCCCATCATTGAGAGCGACGGTAATCTCATCGGCTTTTTCGATGACATGGGCGTTAGTGATGATATAGCCGTCTTTGGAGACAATCACGCCTGAACCTAGACTGCTCGCTCCCCTGTCAATCTCTTGCCCTTGCCCATAGTATTCAAAAAACTGCTCCAACACAGGGTCGCCCATATAAGGGTTTTGCACCTTTTGGGTGGTGTAGATATTAACCACGGACAGACTGGCTTGGGTCACTGCGTCGTGATAAGAATCTACTGTGGGGGCGGTGTCAGGGTTGTTGTGAGCTTTGGGCGTGGCAAGGGTGGGTTGCCATGCCTGTTCGCTTGACTGTGTATTTGGGGCAATCTGCTCGGTTTTGGGGGTGCTTTGGGCGGTTATGGGTGTGGCGTTGTGTTTGGCGACCAATAGCACCAAAGCCGTGGCTAAGGCTAGGGCGATGAGCCACGGCAGGATAACCCAAATGCTTGCTCCTGTTTGATGGCGAGTGTTGTTCATGATTTTCCTAAAATTGTTTTGATAAAATAAAGTATGCTTCATTCCCAACTTAAAATAACAACCCGTTGATTACCCATAGATATTTTTTGGATTGTAGGGCGAGTTGCAGTTCGCCCTTGATAAATCAATCGCTTATAAGAAGTTGAGAATGAAAAGTATGGTAATTTTACCAAAATAAACTTCAACAAGTTTTGCAAAATCGGATGAATTTTAGGCATTTTTTTAACAATGGTTGCTAGAATATGGCAAATTTTACACCAAGTTTATCTTGGGACGTACCTACCATTGATAACATTTTACAAAACAAGATGAAAATTTAATGTTTCAATCAATTTTTGCATGAAAAATGGCTAAATCTTGTGGCTCGAAGTTAAAAACTTGCTTGATAGAATGACCATCAACCTCAAGTTTTTTCCTTGAAAAACGGGCGATTCCCCTGCTTTTTTTTAAACAGGCATTTTTCATGGCAAATACCAATATTCAACACGCCCCAAAGTCTTTTTTAACAAACCAATCAGCCTATCGGTCAAAATCACCGTATCATCATGACTGATATTTAAGGCAGGGAGCAGACGAATGACATTACCGCCTGTTACATTTAAAATCAGATGAAACTCATCACGAGCCATATCCACAATGTGCGTACAATCCACGTCATCAGGCAAGCCAAAACCTATCATCATGCCACGCCCAAGCACGTCTATTTGTGGGAAATGCTCACGCATGCTTTGACGGATAAAATCACTCTCACGCACCGCATTTGTCATGACTTCATCGGTCAGCTCATCATAGACGGCACAGACCGCACGACAGCCAAAGGGCGTACCACCAAAGGTAGAGCCGTGTGAACCTGCCCCAAATAAGTCTTTGGCTTTGCCTGACACCATACACGCCCCCACAGGAAAGCCGTTGCCCAGTCCTTTGGCGGTGGTTAGCACATCGGGTTTGACATTGCTATACTGATAAGCAAAATATTTGCCCGTGCGACCGTTGCCTGTTTGCACTTCGTCCAGCATAAATAGCCAGTCGTTATCATGGCAGATGTTTTGTAGTTTTTCTAAATAATCATCGCTTGGGGTATGCAGACCGCCTTCGCCTTGAATGGGTTCTACAAATACCGCACAAATGTCCTTATCATCGGTCAAGGCTTCCACGGCAGAGATGTCATTAAACGGCACACGGATAAAGTCATCATCTAGGGTAAAAAAGCCTGAGCGAGCCTTAGGGTTGGCGGTGGCGGTTACGGTGAGCAAGGTGCGACCGTGAAAGGCGTGCTCCATGACGATGACTTTGGGGCGAGATTTGCCTTGATTGTGGGCGTATAGGCGAGCCAACTTTAAGGCGCATTCATTGGCTTCGGCTCCTGAATTGGCAAAAAACACCTTATCCATGCCTGCCTTTTGGCACAGTATTTCACCTGCTTTTTCTTGCCAGTCAATGCCATACAGATTACTGGTGTGAATGAGCGTGTCGGTTTGCTCTTTCATGGCACGGCTGATAGTAGGGTGGCAATGCCCAAGCCCACACACGGCAATGCCTGTTAGAGCGTCCAGATACGCCGTGCCGTCTGCGGTATACAGATATGAGCCTTGTCCACGCACAAACGAGATGGGCTGACGGACGTAGGTTGGCATAAGATATGACATAATAAATCCTTAAATTTTTCTAAAAATAAATTGTTAAAATTAGGTAAATCACGCTTTTGGCAATTCATCACTAAATGGCGTATCATCGGTTGCCACACGATAGGATTCGTCCGCCCATGCTCCCAAATCAATGAGCTTACAGCGTTCACTGCAAAAGGGGCGGTTGGGGTTATCAGACCAACTGGTCGGTTTTTGACATTGGGGGCAGGGGTAAGTGGTGGGTGTGGTCATGTGATGGTCTTTGTGATTGTTTTGTGATGGGGATTTATTTTAACAAATTTTTATCATTTACACAAAATGAGTTTGTGTTGCTGGGGCGTGCCTGCCTTTGGTATTTGCAATAAAAAATAGGGAAAATCGCCTGTTTTTCATGCAAAAATTGATTTAAAATGTAAATTTTTATCTTATTTTCATAAAAATATTATCAATGATAGGCATGCCCTGGGTGTAATGGGTTTTAATGTCATTTAATGTCATTAAAAATTAGTAACTTAGCAAATATTTCATAATTTTTTGCAAATAAAACATGACAGTCACAAAAAAGAAAGTTATAATCAGCACTGCACTCTTGCTAGTACGATTGATTTATTAAATTATTGTTATAAAATAACCCAAAAAATATGTGTGTTATCTTGTAGAAATAATTAATGAATTGGTGAAATGGCAAGATTGCTTAGTGTTTTAAAAAGTGTTTTTTGGCATTGTTTGAGCGTGCAGATGAATGCAAGACTTGAACAAATGAAAAAACAAGGATTTTAAAACGCATTTTTCTCACAGTGATAGGAGATATTTGTGAGTGATGTTCAATCTGATTTAACCGAAGAGCAAATCCGAGAATACGCAATCAAAAGTTATGAAGAGCTTCATAAGCCTTCATCTGCCTTTGAGTCTCGTGACGCTTATCTAAGACACGAATTGCAAATCATGAAACCCAAAAGATGGGGTGTGAACTTGCCATTTCGTGATTATCGTTTTGAGTTTGAAGATACCATTCCTGCGATGGCGGGGATGATTGGTAAAATCGTCATGGTGGGAGCGATGGCAGCTGCCTTTGCTGCACCACTTGGCTTGGGCGAAGATTTTGTTTTGCAAAACGTCCGCTATGAGATGATTATCGCTTCAATCTTTGTACTTATTTTCTCGGCATTTTTCCTGCCAACATCCAACTTACCTGGCACACACGGACCACTCATTCCGCTCATTCCTATTGTGGTGGCGGCAGGTGGACACCCACTTGCTTTTGGTGTACTCATCGGGGTATTTGGACTGATTATGGCGGTCTTAAAAGGCGGCAGCCTCATGTCCAAACTCACCAGTAACGGGGTGGCAGGCGGGCTACTACTCTATCTGGGTTTTGTGGGGCTGATAGCTCAGGTCAAAAACATGATAGCGTGGGCGGATAAAATTGGTCTGCCACACATCGCCTTTATCATCATTTTGTCAACCATTGTCATGTATGCCTTGCTAGAACATTGGCAAAAACGTTGGCTTGCGGTGCCTATCGGCTGTGCGTTGGCAGGATTTTTGGCGTTTATCTTGGGAGCTCCCTTTGAGTTTAAGACCGAGCCGGGACTGCCACCACTTAGTCCGACCTACTGGTGGGGTGAGGATACAGGTTGGACACTAGGTTTGCCCGACGCCAAAGCCTTCCTCGTGGTGTTTCCTTTTGCGGTGTTGGCGGTTGCCATGTGGCCACCAGATTTCTTGGGACACAAAGTATTTCAGCAAATCAGCTATCCTAAGCACTCTGAACGTACACACATGAATATTGATGACACGACCATTACGTGCTCTATCCGTCAAATGGTGGGCTCAGCACTGGGCGGGGCGAACTTCACATCATCATGGGGTACCTACATCGTGCCTGCGTCCATTGCTAAACGTCCGATTCCTGCTGGTGCTGTCTTGACCGCGGTATTTTGTATCGTCGCAGCCATTTGGGGTTACCCCATGGACTTGGCGGTATGGCAACCTGTACTCTCCACAGCTCTTATCGTGGCGGTATTTGTACCCCTACTAGAAGCAGGCATGGAAATGACTCGTGCAGGTAAGACAACTCAATCAGCTGCCATCGTGGTGTTCTCATCAGCACTCGTGAATCCCGTGTTTGGCTGGTCGCTAACCATGATGCTAGACAACTTAGGTCTCATCGGTGATAAGAAACGTAGTGTTGAGCTCGGTCTGATGGGACGTGTGATTATCCCTGTGGCAGGTTTTGTGATTCTGTGTATTGCCATGGGCTTGGTGGGTATGTTCCCCGGTGTGCCTGCATTGCTCCCACAGTTTAGAGTCTAATGGTTTTATAAAACAAAAATCGCTCAATGGATATTGGGCGTTTTTTTTGTTGGGGTGTGTTGGTTTTTGTGTTTTTCATAACAACAGAGTCACTGTGAAATAATGGTTTTGCAGCATTTTTCAATTTTTAAACTCAAAATATCAGGATCTGAACGTATAAACATTTTATTTTGCAGTATGTCTAGGGTATGTTAAACATTGATGATATTTTTATACAATAAGATGCAAATTTATACTTTATCAATTTTTGCATGAAAAATGGCTATCCGACCACTTAACTGTGTAGATTTTAGGGCGTGCCTAACCTTTATAACACAATTTAAAATTTAGAAATTTTATAGAAATAAAATGGTGTTTTTGCATGAAAAATGACTAAATCTTGTTTTTCATAATAAAAGCTTGTTTGATAGAACGACTATCAAACTTCACTTTTTCCTTGAAAAACGTGCGATTTTTCTCATTTTTCATTGCAAATACAAAAGTTCAACATGCCCTAAGATTTTTACTTAATTTTCAAAATTAAGTGGGTCGGATTGTGGCTCAAAGCCAAAAACTTGTCTGATAGAAAACTCACAGCCTGCATTTTTTCCTTGAAAAACGTGCGATTCCCTGCTTTTTTAAACAGACATTTTTCATTGCAAATACAAAAGACAGGTACATTCTAACATCATACCTTTTTTATCTCCCCCACCTTATTCCCCACCAAAAATGCAACAAGCCCAATCACCAACGCAGGCACAACAGCGTGCAAATCCCATAAGGCGATTTTAAAATAGGCAATGATGACATAGCTCGTCAGACCTGCCACCATAGACCATATCGCCCCTGTGGCATTGGCTTTTTTGTAATACAGTCCAAAGACCAGCACCCACAAGAAAGTCGCCTCTAACCCACCAAAGGATAATAAGTTTAGCCAAATGAGCATATCTGGCGGATTTAGCATGGCAACGACCGCCAAAATCACGGTAAAGCCAAGCGTGAGCGTGGTGGAGTAGCGTTTGATTTTGGCTTCGTTGTGGATAGCGTCAGGCTTGATAGATAAATACAAATCCTTAATCAGCGTGCTTGACGACTGTATCAGCATCGAGTCAATGGACGACATAATCGCCGCCATAGGTGCCGCCAAAAATATCCCTGCCACAAAGGGCGGTAGCACCGTCATCATGAGCGTGGGAATGACCTTGTCAGGCACATCAAGCTCAGGCACGACCGCACGAGCCAAGACCCCTGCTAGGTGCATGCCTAAGACCAGCACCGTCATCACCACCGTTCCCACAAGTATCCCACGATGTAGTGAGCGACTGTCCTTATACGCCATCGCCCGTACCGCCGTATGGGGCAAGCCAATGAGACCAAAACACACCAGTACCCAAAACGACAGCATAAATGTTGCCGACAGCTTATCATCAACGCCTGTTGGGGTCAGTAGGCGTGGGTCAATGGCGTGCAGGGTGGTCATGGCGTTCTCCATGCCCCCTGTGGCGACAAGCGTTGCCCCAAGTAGGAGCATCGTGCCGATGAGCATGACAAGCCCCTGCACGGTGTCGGTCAAGACCACCGCACGAAAGCCCCCAATAAAGGTATAAAGCCCAATCACAAGGGCAAACACGCCAATCGACCATTCATAAGGCAGACCCAGTGTCGTTTCAAGCAGACGACCTGCCCCAATAAACTGTACCACCATCATGCCAAAAAACGCCAGTAGGAGCGAGACACACGCAAGCCACACCACGACTTTATTTTGATAACGGGCAAATAATAGGTCATTGATGGTAATACTACCTGTTTGGCGGGCGAGCATGGCAAACTTCTTACCAAGCGTGCCAAGCGTAAGCCAGATTGCAGGCACTTGTATCATGGACAGTAGCACCCAGCCCAAGCCAAATTTATACGCCGCCCCCGGCCCGCCGATGAATGAGCTTGCCGAGACGTAAGTCGCCACCGTGGTCATCGCAAGCACAAATCCGCCCATGGAGCGTGAGCCGACATAGTATTCATTTAAAAATCCGCCCGTTTTGCGTTTTTGATAAGCGTGCCACGCCACCCCAAACACAAAAAACAGATACAGGACAAGGGGGATTAAAATTTGGATATTTAAATTCATGCGTTTTCCCCTTGTTTGGCATTGTGATTTAATTCGTTACTTAATTCACCGTCCAAATCCACTTCCTGATAAACCGCCTTTAACACCGTCATGCTGATTAAAATAAAAATCAGGGGCAAAAAAATACAGCTTAACTCAAACCACAACGGCAAACCCAAAAGCCCCGTCCCTGCTGGCATAAAATAGGCAAAAATCACCCAACCTGCCATATACAGCAAGGTCAGATACAAAGACCATTTGGCCTCACGGTTTAACTGATGGGTGAGTGGGGCAGGCTTTGGGGGTTGGCTTGGGGTGGGTTGGTTGGCTTGGGGCGGGGTGTCTGACATGGTGCGTCCTTACAAATTCTTATAAAACCCTTTACATAAGGGCAGGATAAAAGCAAAATAAAGGCGAAAAAACGCACAAATTTTAACACAAAATCTGCCACTTTAAAATAAAAAAGACCTTAATTAATATTAAGGTCTTTTTAAGTCTGTTACCAAAACTGGCATGAGTGCCGATTAAGCTTTTAGGGCTTTGATGGCTTTGTTTAGACGGCTCTTATGACGAGCGGCTTTGTTTTTGTGAATGATGCCTTTGTCAGCCATGCGGTCAATCACAGGAACGGCTTTGTCGTAGGCTTCGGTTGCTAGGTCATAAGACTTAGATTCGATGGCAGATACCACACGTTTGATGCAGGTACGAACCATAGAGCGTTGAGAAGCGTTTTGGGCACGGCGTTTGACGTTTTGGCGTGCACGTTTACGAGCTTGGGCTGAGTTTGCCATGATGATTTCCTTACAAAAAGTAAAAATGGATAAAAGTAACTTAGTGTAGGCGATAATTCAGGCAGCCACCGAATTACCCAATAAAATAAAGGAGACACGTTGCCTAACACAATAAAGTCGATATATTAGCAAATTTTTGCGATTTATTCAAGTGTATTGTTGGGGCGTGTTGAATATTGATAACATTTTTTACAAGGTAATGATGAAAATTTGACAATTTCAACCCATTTTTGCATGAAAAATGGCTAAATCTTGTTTTTCATCGTCAAAATCCTTGTTGATATTTCAATATCAACTGCGGACTTTTCCTTGAAAAACGGGCGATTTCTCTCATTTTTCATTGCAAATACCAACATTCAACACACCCTAAGTTTTAAAAATGCTAAAAAACCACCAAACCATAAAGTTTTAACATATTGATTTTTAATTATTTTTTAAAATAAAAAGCTTGCATTTTATGGCGTAAAATTCGCCATTTTTGCCATTTTGTGCTATAATGTCGCCTTTATGTGTGTTACTTGGAAAAATTATGACCGATAGCGTAACCCCCGTTGGGATTGTTGATGAATTAAAGCAGTCCTACCTTGACTATGCGATGAGCGTCATCGTCTCTCGTGCCTTGCCTGATGTGCGAGACGGCTTAAAGCCTGTTCACCGCCGTGTGATGTACGCCATGCACGAGCTGTCCAACGATTATAACAAACCCTACAAAAAATCTGCCCGTGTCGTGGGCGATGTTATCGGTAAATACCACCCTCACGGCGACACTGCCGTGTATGATGCCATTGTGCGTCTTGCCCAGCCGTTTTCTATGCGGTATATGATGGTGGACGGACAGGGTAACTTCGGTTCGGTGGACGGCGACCCACCTGCCGCCATGCGTTATACCGAAGTGCGTATGCAAAAACTCACGCACCAAATGCTTGCCGACCTTGACAAAGACACGGTGGACTGGGAGGATAACTATGACGGCTCCGAAAAAATGCCGTCTGTGCTACCTGCCCGTGTGCCAAACCTGCTTGTCAATGGAGCAACGGGCATTGCAGTCGGCATGGCGACCAACATGGCACCGCACAACCTAACTGAAGTTGTGAACGCTTGTCTTGCCTATGCCGATAACCCACAGATTGATGGCGATGAGCTGGCAAGCCACATCAGCGGGCCTGACTTCCCCACAGGTGGTATCATCTATGGGCGAAGTGGCATTTTTGACGCCTATCGCACAGGCAAGGGGCGACTGCACATTCGTGGGCGTTATGTCATTGAAAATATGGAAGGGGCAAGCAAAGACCGTGAACGCATTGTCTTTACTGAGATTCCTTATCAAGTCAATAAAGCCAAACTCATTGAGCAAATCGCCCAACTTGTCAATGACAAAAAATTAGACGGTATCACAGGCGTGCGTGATGAGTCTGACAAAGAGGGTATGCGGATTGCCATTGACCTAAGACGTGGCGAAAATGCCGAAGTTGTGGTAAATAATCTATTTTTGCAAACACCCTTAGAGTCCAGTTTTAGTATTAACATGGTTGCTCTTGACAACGGACAGCCACGCCTTATGACCTTGCATGACTTGATTGCCAGCTTTATCCGTCATCGCCAAGAAGTCGTTACACGCCGTACCATTTTTGAGCTGAATAAAGCCAAAGCTCGTGGACATTTGTTGGAGGGCTTGACCATTGCTCTTGCCAACATTGATGACATCATTGAGACCATTAAAAAGTCCGCCAACCGTGCCGAGGCTCGTGAGAACCTGCTTGGGCGTATCTGGCAGGCGGGCAATGTGGTTGCCATGCTAAAAAATGCAGGGGCAACGTCTATCCGCCCCGACATCATCGAAGGTGAGGACTTAAACGCACCGTTTGGGCTTGTCAATGACGACAAAGAATACCGCCTATCACCCGACCAAGTAAACGCCATTTTGGATATGCAACTCCACCGCTTGACAGGTTTGGAGCAGGACAAATTATCCAAAGAATACCAAGAGATTTTGGGCGAGATTGCACGCTTACAGATGATTTTGGCGGATTTTGACAAGCTCATGGGCGTGATTAAGGCGGAGCTTATCCAAATCCGTGATGATTTTGGCGATGAGCGTAAGACCGATATTGTGGACGCACGAGCCGATTTTAGCCGTGAAGACTTAATCCCAGAGCAGACGGTGGTCATGACCGTGTCGCATACAGGCTATGCCAAAACCCAAGCCGTGAGCGACTACCAAGCCCAAAAACGTGGCGGAAAAGGCAAATCAGCAACCGCCATGAAAGAAGATGACGTGATTGAGCATTTATTAGTTACCAGTACGCACGCCCATATTTTGTGCTTTACCAATACAGGGCGAGTGTTTGGCTTGCGTGGCTTTGAAGTGCCGATTGCGTCTCGTGGCTCAAAGGGTAGACCGCTTGTCAATCTTATCAACATTGACCCAAGCGAGAGCGTAACCGCCATTTTGCCTGTGGAGAGCCTAGCCGATGACGGTAAATTTGTGTTTTTTGCCACGGCAAGCGGTACGGTCAAGCGTGTGGCGTTGTCGCAATTTGCCAATTTGCGTGCCAACGGACTAAGAGCCATTGACCTTGTGGATGGCGATACCTTGATTGGCGTGGCGATTACGGACGGTGAGCAACAGATTATGCTGTTCTCCAACGAAGGCAAAGCCATTCGCTTTAAAGAATCCGCCATTCGTGCCATGGGACGTACTGCCAAGGGCGTGCGTGGTATCCGTGTCAATCTGCTCGCCAGTCTCGGCTTGGACGATGATGAGCCGACCGATGACGATACCGATGATAGTGATAATGACAGCGTGGTGTCGGTCAGCCGTGTGGTGTCGCTCGTGGTTGCCCCACAGGCAGGCGAGATTTTGACAGCGTGCGAAAACGGTTACGGCAAACGCACCCCGATTGACGACTATCCGACCAAAGGGCGTGGCGGTCAAGGCGTGATTGCCATTAAGACATCAGAGCGTAACGGCCAGCTTGTCAAAGCGGTGGCGGTAACAGGCGATGAAGACGTGATTTTAATCTCCGATAAAGGCACGCTTGTCCGCACACCGGTCGCCCAAATCGCAACCGCAGGACGTAACGCCCAAGGGGTCAAGCTCATTCGCATTGGCGAGAGCGAAACGCTGGTGGGGCTTGCGTGTGTGGAGCATGAAGAGCCAAGCGATGATGATAGCGACAGCGAACATGGCGAGATGATAGAAACGAGCCAAGACAGTGAATGATAAAAAAGGCGGATTGATGTCCGCCTTTTTGTTGGGCGTGTTATTGGGTGTATAAATGTGTTTTGCCTTTATTGGTCTTCACCTGAATTTTTTTCAACTTTTTTTTAAAATATATCAGTTTTTTTCATTAAGAAAATGTGGTTTAATAGTGCGTGTTGAATCTTTGTATTTGCGATGAACAATGAGAAAAATCGCACGTTTTTCAAGGAAAAAGTGAAGTTTGATGGCCACTCTATCAAACGAGCTTTTGACACAGAAAAACAAGATTTAGCCATTTTTCATGCAAAAACATTGTTCATACCTAAAATTTTTTAAAATGTAAAATGTGTTATAAAGGTTCAGCACGCCCTACACCCATTCCAAAAACAACCCCGTAAGGTGAAAAAATGACCGCACAATTTCAATGCCGAGTGCATACCCAGCGTTTTGATGAAAACTATGAGCCAGCCAGTAGCACTCGTTTGACCACCAACTTTGCTAACCTAGCTCGTGGCGAAAACCGCAAACAAAACCTACAAAACGCCATTGCCATGATTAACAACCGTTTTAACGATTTGGCGAACTGGGACAACCCCACCAACGACCGCTATTCGGTGCTGATTGACATTGTGTCTATTGACATTGACGTGGCAGGCAAGGGCGAATTTTTCTCAGGATTAGAATGGTTAAAAACGTCTGTACTTGACCACAAAACAGGCAAAACCATTGACGGCATCATCGGCAACAGCTTTTCATCGTTTGTCCGTGATTATGATTTTAGCGTGCTACTTCGTGAGTACAACAAGGACAAGCCTGAATTTAGTGTGCCAGAAGGCTATGGCGATTTGCATGGCAAATTGTTCAAATTCATGGTTGCGTCCGAAGAGTACAAAGCCCAATCCAAAAAACCGCCCGTACTGTGCCTAAGCGTTGCGACCACTCGCACCTACCACAGAACCACCAACACACACCCGATTTTGGGCGTGGAATATGTGCAAAACGACTATTCATTGACCGATGAATATTTTGCCAAAATGGGCTTAAAAGTGCGTTACTTTATGCCACCAAAATCGGTTGCTCCGTATGCGTTTTATTTTGATGAAAATGCTGATTTGTTGAATGATTACACCAACTTAGAGCTCATCAGCACCATTGCGACCATGGAAGCGTTCCAGCGTATCTATCGCCCAGAGATTTATAGTGCCAATTCGGTGGCGGGGCAAGTGTACAAGGGTAGTCTAACTTATGAAGACTATGCCGTGCCGAAAGTGGATTATGACCGTGTGGAGCGTAACGATTTGGCGGTAAAACAAGGCAAACTTGCCGAAGAGCAGTTTATCAAGCCGTACAAAGAGATTTTGGACGCTTGGCTTGCCGAAAAATAAAAGATGAATTTCAATCAACCGATTTAATTGTCGGTTGATTTGAATTTTTTTGGTATAATGCAAATTTTAATTTAGGAAAATACAATGAGCAAACTTTTACTTCCCACTTCCACCGCAGGCAGTTTGCCAAAACCGTCTTGGCTTGCCGAACCCGAAAAACTGTGGTCAGAATGGAAATTTGAAGGCGATGAGCTACGCCAAGCCAAGCAAGACGCACTACTTATATCGCTTGCCGAGCAGACCCGTGCAGGCATTGACATTGTCAGCGACGGTGAGCAGACTCGTCAGCACTTTGTAACCACGTTTATTGAGCATTTGGACGGTGTGGATTTTAACAAGCGTGAAACCGTCCGTATTCGTAACCGCTACGATGCTAGTGTGCCTAGCGTGGTAGGCGATGTGTCTCGCCCGAAATCGGTGTTTGTGGACGATGCCAAATTTTTGCGTCAGCATACCGACAAGCTCATCAAATGGGCGTTGCCTGGCCCGATGACGATGATTGATACCTTGTATGACGGGCATTACAAGAGCCGTGAAAAATTGGCGTGGGAATTTGCCAAAATCCTAAATGAAGAAGCAAAAGAGCTAGAAGCGGCAGGCGTGGATATTATTCAGTTTGATGAGCCTGCGTTTAATGTGTTTTTTGATGAGCTAAACGATTGGGGCGTGGCAACTTTGGAGCGTGCCACCTCCGGGCTAAAATGCCAAACAGCGGTACATATCTGCTACGGCTACGGCATTAAGGCGAACACCGATTGGAAGCAAACGCTTGGCAACGAATGGCGACAATACGAAGAGAGTTTCCCAAAACTGCAACAATCCAAAATTGACATCATCTCGCTAGAATGCCAAAATTCTCGTGTGCCAATGGATTTGATTGAGCTGATTCGTGGCAAAACGGTCATGGTTGGGGCGATTGACGTGGCGACCAATGAGGTTGAAACACCTGAGCAAGTGGCGGATACTTTGCGTAAAGCCTTGCAATTTGTGGATGCAGATAAACTCTACCCAAGCACCAACTGCGGTATGGCTCCACTATCTCGTACGGTTGCTCGTGGTAAGTTGCACGCTCTTAGCGAAGGGGCGAAAATTATCCGTAACGAGTTGGCAGGTAAATAATCAGCCAAATCGAATGAATGTTGGGTTTTCTGTATGAAAATCCAACATTTGTATTTATAAAATAATTTAAGAAAATAACAATGGTATCAGTAACAGATTTTAAAGACGCAATGGCAAAACTCACCACCGCTGTTCATGTGATAACGACAGACGGTGTGGCAGGGCGACATGGTTTTACGGCATCGGCAGTATGTAGCGTGACCGACACGCCCCCGACTTTGCTTGTGTGTATGAATACAAACATCGGATTTTATGACAATTTTGTCAAAAATGGCGTGCTTATGGTCAATACCTTGACCGCTGAACAGTCGCACTTATCTAATACGTTCGCATCACGGCTAAATTCTGATGAGCGTTTTGAGCACGGCACTTGGGAGACACTAACCACAGGCTCGCCAATGCTAACTGATGCCTTGATGAGCTTTGATTGCAAGATTAGCGAGATTAAAGAAGTTGGCACGCATGGGGTGTTCATTTGTGAGATTATCGCCATTCGTCAAGGCGACAGTGATAAGGCATTGACTTATTTTAACCGTAATTATCATAAAACTGATGACGGCACGGCATTATACAGCCAACAAAATTGAATTTTACTACAAAAACCTTTCGCCACAAGCTTGCCTGTGGATCGTTTTCCGTCATGGGCAGGCATGGCTCACCACGAACGAAAACCGTAGTACTTTTTCATTTTGTATGGTGTAAAAGCTAGGGCATGCCTGCCTTTGGTATCTGTAATGAAAATGCCTTTTTAAAAAAGCAGGGGAATCGCACGTTTTTCAACGGAAAAACGCAGGCTGTAAGTTTTTTATCAAACAAGCTTTGGTCTTCGCGCCATAAGATTTGACTATTTTTCATGCAAAAATTGATTGACATTGTCAAATTTTCATCTTGTTTTATAAAAATGTTATCAATGGTAGGCACGTCCTAGTATTTAAAAGCAACAAGCGGGGTTCTATGGCGTGCCATGCTTGCCAAATACTTAACCAAAAGGAGTATTTTATCCTTGACAAATATCATGAATAATACACCAAAACCAATATCCCAAAGGTGTCTTATGACCGTCCAAGCCTATAACCCCAAAGCCCCAAATAACCCCGCCCCCACTTCAAACCCCCAAACCAGCCCTGAGCTATTACAAATCAGCGAGCCAAGCCAAGCCCACGCCAAACCGTCAGATGGTTCGTGCGGTTGTGGTGGCTCTCACAACCACAACCATAGCCATGCCCATCATCATAACCACGAGCCTGAATTTTTTGATGACGGCATTCGGGTCATGCCCACATCAGACGACCTAAAACGCTTATCATCGGACGCCGAACTCATACAGCAAGCCATCAGCGAAGAAAACGCCAATCACAGCAATCTTATCGCTTCATCTCGCCAAAGCGTGCCGACCATTACGGTCAATGGCGTGCTTATCAGCGAGCAAGCCATTGGCGAAGAAGTGCAGTATCACCCTGCCGACAGCCAAGACGAAGCGTTGTTTTTATCCGCCCAAGCGTTGGTCATTCGTGAGTTATTACGCCAAGCGGTCATGGCGGATGATGAATTAAAAGACGAATGGCAAGTCGATGATGAGAACGCCATCTCAAAACTCATCGCCAAAAACGTCCACCCCAACACGCCAACCGACAGCATTTGTGAGCAGTATTACACCGCCAATCAAGGCGAGTTTACCGCACCGCCTGTCATGAAAGTTCGCCATATTCTCTTTGCTTGTCCGCCCGAAGAAGGCGAAGAACGCATTGAGCTAAAAAAACGTGCCTATGAGCTGATTGATACCATCAAAAACAGCCCCAATCCGTCAGGCGAATTTATTACCCAAGCCATGCAATACTCTGCCTGTCCGTCCAAGACAGATGGGGGCGAGCTTGGTATTTTACAAAAAGGGGCGACTGTACCCGAGTTTGAAAAGGCGGTCTTTGCTCTGCCCAAAGGACTTGCCCCAAGCCCCATTGAGAGCCGTTATGGGGTGCATATTGTGGACGTGATGGAGCGTATGGACGGTAAGGCATTGAGCTTTGATGAAGCCCTGCCCATGATTAGAAATAGACTGTCTCAGCAGGCATTTCATCATGCGTTAATTGATTATCTGTACACCCTAAAACAAAATGCCGACATCGTGGGCATTGATATTAGTGTTAATCAAGAGAACATTTATCGAGGATAAGGAGGGATTATGATTAGTGTGGAAGACTTACAACACGCCATCAACACCACGGCAAGCACGCACGCCAAGACTTATCAGGATACGCTAGCTTTGCCCTTATTGTCCGCCATCGGTCATGTACTGGCACAGGACATCACGGCAGGCTTTGACATTCCTCGCCAAAACTTGTCCGCCATGGATGGTTTTGCCTTGGGGGTAGGGTCGGATTTGGCAAGCGGTAGTCAGTTTGTTGTCATTGGCGAGTCGTGTGCAGGCAAGCCCTATCATGGGGCGATAGGTGTGGGGCAAGCGGTGCGAATTTTTACAGGGGCGGTCGTGCCAGATGGGTGCGATAATGTGGTCATGCAAGAAAACACCGATTGGGACAACATAAAAAATAGCATTGACAAATCCACCACTTACACCATCACCCTTGCCAAAGACTCATACACAGGCAACAACATAAGACACCAAGGCGAAGAAGTCGCCACAGGCGAGTGCGTGCTGACCGTGGGCAAACGCCTAAATCCTGCCGACATCAGTCTGCTTGCCAATCTTGGTGTGGCAGATGTGGTGGTGTATCGTCCGCTTGTGGTGGGGATTTTGGCAACAGGGGACGAGCTTGTGAACGTGGGCGAGAGCCTGCCAAGCCTTGCCAATATCTACAACTCAAACACACCCACCCTAAAAGCACTTCTAAAAGACTTGCCTGTCATCATCAAAGACTACGGCATTATCCCTGACGACTTGTCCAAGACCTGCCACGCCATAGAGCAAGCGGTGCATGAATGCGATGTGGTGGTGTCAAGTGCAGGGGTGTCGGTGGGTGATTATGATTTTTTGACGCACGCCATTGACAAACTGGGCAAAATCACCCATTACAAAGTCGCCATGAAACCAGGCAAGCCTTTTGTTTTTGGCGAGCTTTATGACAATGCCGACAGCCCCAAAACGGTGCTGTATTTTGGGCTACCGGGCAATCCTTTGTCCTGCGTGGTGGGCTGTTTGCAGTTTATCATTCCTGCCTTGTGGCGACTGTCTGGGGTGCGTGATGATGACTTACCCAAGCGATTGACCCTAAGCGCAACCCCAAGCCACGACATCAAAAAAAGGGCAGGGCGTAAAGAATTTATGCGTGGCATATACCATCAAGATGAGTTTGGCAGATTTGTGGTGCAAGCGGTGGGCGTGCAAGACTCGCACCGTATCAAGCAATTATCGCTTGCCAACTGCCTTATCGTGGCGGACAAAGACAGCGAAGGTTATTTGGCAGGCGATGAGATAACGATAGAGCCGTTTGGGTGGGGGTTTTATTGATTGGGGTTTGTTTTTTAAAAGGGTAAATTGATTTTGCCCTTTTTTAAATACTAGGCTGTCTTGTAAATAAATATACTCAATAAGCGTGGATGTAGGGGGTGCTGAGCACGCCTTGCACAGTATGTTATCCAAGGGTGTGCTCAGCACACTCCTACAAACCTGTGGTAAATATCAAGTTGGTCGGGTGTACATAACCCAATAACCATATCATGGTCGCCACGACATAAATAATTGCAGATAACACAAGACCAAGCCATATGCCAGTATCATTATAGGGGCGGACATAACCGCCAATAAATGTACATATCGTACCAAAAATAATCGCCCCAGTCAGCCAAAGAATAAAGAATAATATCAATATCATGGGGTTGTTTTCTTGATTTAGTTTATCAGGTTTTGTTAAATTTCAATAAAATGTTACCAATGGTAGGCACGCCCTAAATATGATTTTTATTATTTTTAAAAAAATTCGATGAGCGACTCCAAAAACCCTTGAATAAAAGCACACAAAGCCACAGCCAAAATAATCAAAGGTATTGCCAATATAGGAAATAATAAACAAAGTGCAATCAATACCCCAATAAATAAACCTAAGAGTGACGTCATATCATTTAGCCTTTGATTTGGATTTTTAAATCATACAGCGATTTGGTTTGATGTTCAAGTAGTTTTGTGAGTAAATGTTGTGGCTGTACAAATAAAAACCCCATCACCCCACCCCTACCCCCAAAGTAGTATGCTGTTTACCTTTTGGGCGATTGGGGTGGATGCACGGTTTTGCTACACTTAGCCCATACCCACAACCGAGGCAACGCCTTACGAAGCCATGAAAACGTCCGTCCCCACCTACCACGCCAAAGCCCCCTTTGCTGACATGGGCGGGCAAGGCTCACACACTCAACTTGCCCCCACCCCACTTGTGGACGGATTTAACAGACAGCTGACCTACCTACGCCTATCCGTTACCGACTTTTGTAACTTTCGCTGTGATTACTGCTTGCCGAACGGCTATCAAGGCAAACGACCCGATGACGAGCTGACACTTGCCGAGATTGACACGCTTTTTGACGGCTTTGTCAGTCTTGGTACAAAAAAAGTACGTCTGACAGGCGGAGAGCCGTCCGTTCGCCGTGATTTGGCGGACATCATTGCCCTTGCCAAACAGCATGGCATTGCCAAAATCGCCATCTCATCAAACGGCTACAAACTTGCCAAACACCTATCATCTTGGCAAAACGCTGGGCTTAATCAATTAAATCTTAGCATTGACAGTTTTGATAAAAACATATTCAAAAAAATCACAGGCTTTGACATATTGCCCACGCTATTAAATGATGTGGATAAATTATTACAAATGACCGACATTAAATTAAAAATGAACGGTATTTTAATGCACGATACCGCTTATGATAATTTATTATCCGCCCTTGATTTTGTCAAAGAGCGTCCTGTTACTTATCGCTTTATTGAATTTATGCAAACCAGTGATAATGCCGATTTGTTTTTTGCTCAAAATCAAACCGCCCAGTTTATCAAAGACTACCTTGTTACACATGGCTGGCAACCCAAGCCTAAAGTCCAAGACGATGGACCTGCTATTGAATATATCCACCCTGATTATGCAGGCAGTATTGGCATTATTGAGCCGTATGCCAAAAACTTTTGTGATAGTTGCAATCGCTTAAGAGTCAGCAGTCTTGGCAAAGTGCATTTGTGCTTATTTGATTCTCAAAATTATGACATTCGCCCTTATCTTGCCACACAAGATAAAAAAGGGCTAATGACAGCACTAAAAGGCTTAATGCCAATCAAACCTGAACACCATTATTTAGACAGTCATAGCGGTATGATGAATAATTTATCACTGGTGGGCGGTTAGTTATATCTTATGATATGATATGGCTTTTAATGCATTAGGTGTTCAATCATGACCGCAGAGACAATCACACAAGCAGATGATTTGCCCAGACTTGTTGGCACATTAACCGATGTACGAGCAGGCAAGGTAGAGCCGTTCGTGCGTGGCGTGAGTGCCATTAACAAAATAGCGATTGACGGTAGCATGACGGTAAATCTGCTGGGTCTGTCCGAGGATGAGCAGGCAGAACATAAATTTCATGGCGGACATCTAAAAGCCCTGCATCAAATGCCCATCACGACCTATGACGCCATCAATCAAGAGTTTAATTTGAACGCACCCATCGGCTCATTGGGCGAGAACCTAACCGTGATGACATCAGGCGAACCGATGTGCGAGGATAATGTCTGCATTGGCGACATTTATCAGTTTGGCGAGGGCGATGACAGCGTACAGGCGCGTCTGATACAGCCACGTCGCCCCTGCTATAAGATTAATGACAAGCTTGGCAACGCAGGCGTGTCCTATTTCGTGGCACGAGAGGGCATTGCAGGGTGGTATTATCAGGTGGTGCGAACTGGGGTGCTTCATGCGGACATGCCTGTTTATCTTATTGACCGCCCTTATCCTTTTGCTAATTTGACGGCGCTGTGGTCATTAATTAACCAAAAATCTGGCATTGAGGCACAGACGGCGGATAAATGGCTTGGTATTGACTGTCTAGAAATCAGCTGGAAAAAGAAAATCCATGACAAACGTAAAGCTCATTGATATTTTATTTACTTTAATTTAAAAGGGCAATCCTATGTGCAAGATTTGCAATAACCCCAACCACATCGCTCCACCAAAAGCGGACAAGCCATTTATTCCGCTCAACATCGCCGTGCTGACCGTCTCGGACACTCGCACGCTGGATGAAGACACATCAGGGCAGTATCTGGCGGACAGTATCACAAAGGCAGGACATACGCTCATTGACCGAAAACTCACAACAGATGACATCTACCAAATCCGTGCCGTGATGAGTGCGTGGATTGCTGACCCCAATGTTCATGCCGTCATCAGCACGGGCGGTACGGGCTTTTATCATCGGGACAATATGCCAGAGGCGGTGTCGGTGCTGTTTGACAAAGAAGTGGCAGGCTTTGGCGAGATGTTTCGCCTACTCTCCAAAGATGACATCGGTATGTCCACCTTGCAATCTCGGGCGGTGGCAGGTATGGCGAACAGCACGGCGATTTTTTGCTTGCCGGGTTCGACAGGGGCGTGTCGCACGGGCTGGGAAGGCATTTTGTTAGAACAGCTTGATAACCGCACACGCCCATGCAACTTTGTGCCACATCTTATGCGTCAAAATCCCACGCACAGCTAAGCGATGGGCAAAGCCATGAGCGTCATTGGTCTATTGATTTTGGCAGGGGGTAATTCTCGCCGTATGGGTTCGCCCAAGGCGTTGTTGCCTTTGCCAAATCATCAGACATTGCTTAATTTTCACATCAATAATGCCAATATGTTAAATCTGCCGATACTCATTGGTGATAATGATAAAGGATTTTTGGATAAGTGTTTTTCAAACAATACCAATTCAATCAATTCATCTGTTGTTATCATTGATGACTATATCAAAAATGCAGGGGCATTATCTTGTATATTATCCGCTTTTCATTATTGTCAAACTCATTTTATTAATCAAGATAAATCAACGGACAATAATTTATCCGATAAATTTTTGATGGTGATTAGCTGTGATAATTTGATTGATGTTGGTCAAATTTTTAATTTATTAAAAAAGGCTAATTTAAAAAATCATCATGGGGCATATCTAAAAGACATATCAAGCGATAAAGATTATCCGTTATTAGGCTGTTATTCGTTGTCTTTATATGATGAATTAAAAATATATTTGGATAAGGGCGAGCGGTCTGTGATGAAATTTTTAAAGGATAAAGATATTTGCCAAATACCCATGCCACTATCCACGCCAACAGATTGGCGAAATCTTGCCAATTTTAATGCGCCCGATGAATTTAAATTGGCATTATCGTATTTTAAAAACAACCCACAAAAAGAGCAATCATGAATCTTACCCATTTAGACAAAGACGGCAACATCACCATGGTGGACGTGGGCGACAAAATTGCCACCGCACGCACCGCGAGTGCACAGGGCAAGGTGGTGTTCACCCCTGACGTGTACCGCCACATCAAAGACACAGACGGCATGACCAAAAAGGGCAGTATCATTCAAACCGCCCACATCGCAGGGATTATGGCAGGCAAAAAAACGCATGAGCTGATACCCTTATGCCACGCCTTGCCCCTTGACACCATCAAGATGAGCTTTCGTTATGCCGATGATGAGTGTGCCATCGTGGTGGGGGCGACCGCCAAAGTTACCCATAAGACAGGCGTTGAAATGGAAGCCCTGACCGCCGTGTCGGTGGCGTGTCTTACCATCTATGACATGACCAAGGCAATCAGCCACGACATCACGATAGAAGGCATTCATCTTGTCCAAAAAACAGGGGGGAAATCTGATTATGACAAATAACAATCAACCATTTGATACGATAAGCCTTACCGTGCTGTACTTTGCCAGCCTTGCCGAGCAGGCAGGTAAGGATAGCGAGACTGTGCAGGTGGACAGTGATGACTTGACGGTAATTTATGCCAAATTGTCCGCCAAATACGGCTTTGATTTGCCCCAAGACAAGGTAGCAGTTGCCATCAATCACGAGTTTGGCAGTTGGGGCGATGGCGTGTCATCGGGCGATACAATTGCCTTTATTCCGCCTGTGGCAGGGGGCTGATATGAAAACGGTTCATGATAATGCGTTAATCACAAGCCTGCCCAAGGATGAAGCCTATGAGCTTGCCCGAGTGGACGGTTTTGCTTTGTCGGATTGCCCCATTGATGATAGATTGTTAAAATCGTATCTGCTAAACGACACCGCAGGGGCGCTCGTCACGTTTGAAGGGTGGGTGCGTAACCATAATAATAAGCGAGCGGTGAGCCGTCTGACTTATTATGGCTATGAACAGCTTGCCATCAACCACGGAGCGAAGCTCATCCGTGAAGCCAAAGCCAAATTTGACATCACACACGCAGTCGCCATTCACCGCATTGGCGAGCTTGGCATTGGCGATATGGCGGTGTGGATTGGGGTGTGTGCGTCTCATCGCACGCCTGCTTTTCACGCTTGTGAATGGTTACTGAACGCCATCAAAGCCGACATTCCTGTGTGGAAGCAGGAATTTTATGATGACGACAGCAGTTTGTGGTTGTCTAATAATGGTTAGGGATGATGGATGGCGACATATCGGGACGGTAAAATCACCCTGATTTATTTTGATAAATCCCAACCCATTTTGATAAATATGGTACAATGTGCCACCATATTTATCAATTAACTCCATGTTCAAACTCACCTTTTTAGGCACATCAAGCGGTGTGCCAACTCGTGAACGCAACGTCTCTGCCCTTGCCCTAGAATGCATTGCTAACGCCCATGCCAAACGCAATACTTGGCTACTCATCGACTGCGGAGAAGGCACTCAGCATCAGCTCATGAAAAGCCATCTGTCGCCCAATGACTTATCCGCCATACTCATCACGCACACGCACGGCGACCACTGCTATGGGCTGGGCGGACTTTTGGCGAGCCTTGGCATGAACAGACGTACCAAGCCTTTGACGCTCATCGCCCCAAAAGCCATTGCCAAACTGCTTGATACGCTGACCATCGTGAGTGAGCTACAGTTTAATTATCCCATTGATTTTATTGCCATTGAGGATAATTTGGAGCGTGAATTACCCCTTGATTTGGGCGACAATCATCGCATTCTTATACGCCTGCACACGCTATCGCACCGCATTGCATCGTTTGGCTTTGAGATTGTCCAGACCCTTGATAAAGACAAACTTTTGATGGGCAAATTAAAAACCGATAACATCGCCAATAAATATTGGCATGAGATTTTAAAGGCGGATACACCCCTAAGCCTTGATGATAATACCATCAATCCGCGTGATTATAAAATCCACACCCAAAGCACCACCAAAATCGTCATCGCAGGCGACAACGACACGCCAAGCCTACTGACCCAAGCCGTCAAAGACTGCCACGCTCTCGTCCACGAGGCGACTTATACCGATGATGTCATGCAAAAAATAGTCAGTAAACCTGCCGATCAGGGCGGATTTGACCCTAAGCATTCTAGTGCCAAAATGGTTGCTCAATTCGCCCACGCCTGCCACGTTCCCATGCTGATATTGACCCATTTTAGTGCCAGATACGCCCCTTTTGATGATGAAACCGCCAAACAGCCCAACATGGGGCATATTCGTAAGGAAGTGGAGAGTTATTATGACGGCAAACTGGTGCTGGCAAAGGATTTTTTGCAAGTGGCGGTAGGCTTGGATGCTATAACTTAACCTAATAAAATCAATAATTTATGAATAAACACATACTCTTGACCCCCCTAACCATCGGCAATCAAACCATTGCCAATCGCCTGATTGTCGCCCCAATGGCAGGGGTAACCGATAACCCCTTTCGCCGTCTTGCCAAGTCCTTTGGGGCAGGTCATGCCGTCAGCGAGATGATTATTGCCGATACCGCCCTATACGCCCGCCAAAAGTCGCTGTACCGTGCCAACTTCTCGGGTGAGATTGCTCCCATATCCGCCCAAGTGGCAGGAGCGGAGCCTGATAAACTTGCCCAAGCGGTGCGATTTCAAGTAGAAAATGGGGCGTGTATCGTGGACATTAACATGGGCTGTCCTGCCAAAAAGGTGTGTCGCAAATTGTCGGGGTCGGCACTTTTGCAAGACTTAGATTTGGTAAAAAGACTCCTTGACAGTGCGGTAGAGTCGGTTGCCGATTTGGGCGTGCCGATTACCCTAAAAACACGGCTCGGCTTTGCCAACGGGCAAGAAAATATCCTAACGGTTGCCAAAATTGCCGAAAACGCAGGCATATCCGCCCTTGCCATACACGGACGCACCCGAGAGGATTTTTATACAGGCAACGCCCGTTATGAGCTTATCAGGCAAGTCAAGGCAGACGCCAAAATCCCCATCATCGTAAACGGCGACATTGACAGCCCCCAAAAAGCCAAATGGGTACAAGAGTACACAGGGGCGGATGCGGTCATGATAGGGCGAGCAGGGCAGGGGCGACCGTGGATTTTTCGGGACATTGCCCATTATCTTGCCACAGGTGAGCTTTTGCCATCGCCTAGCGTGAGTGAACTGCGTGAGATTGTACTGGCTCATTTGGACGAGCTGTATCAATTTTATGGCGAATATTCAGGCTGTCGCATTGCCCGCAAACACATCGCTTGGTACACAGGCGGACTTGCCAATTCCAACGCCTTTCGTGAGGCGATGTACCGTGAAGAGACGACAAGCGGACAATATAAAGTTGTTGATGAGTTTTTAAAAGTCACACAGGCGAATAAATAATCCCATAATCCATCATTTTTTGCAAAACAATCATGGTTTTTTGTGGCATTATCCCCATATTGTTATAAAAGCATTTATCAAGTAGGACTTTTATGTTTAATAAAACCTTTGAAAACACTCGCCAAGCGGTAGAAGATTTCGCCCGCAAAGAACAGCACGAATACATCACGGTTGAGCATTTGCTGCTGGGACTTATCAGCGACCCCGAAGCACGAGAGATTTTGACGGCGTGTGGGGTGGATTTGGACTTTTTAGCAAATGAGTTAAAGCGATATTTGCAAGTTTATATCCCACGCATTACAGGCACGCACGCCACGCCCATGATGACCAAAGCCTATCAGCGAGTGTTGCAACGGGCGATTTGGCACGTACAGACCAGTGGGCAGGGGCGAGCGGTGTCAGGCATTGATGTATTGGTGGCGATATTTAAAGAGCGGGACTCACAGGCGGTGGCACTGCTCAAATCGCAGGGAATATCAGGCTTGTCAGTCATGCGGTATCTGTCGCATGGCATGAATGAGCCTAATGATGAGCAGGGCGAGAGCGAAGAAGATGACAGTCCCAAAGCCCAAAAGTCCGCCCCCAAAAAAGACCCGCTCAAAGAGTTTGCCCAAAATCTTAACGAGCGAGCCAAGCAGGGTTTGACCGACCCGCTCATCGGACGCATGGCGGAGATAGAACGCACCGCCCAAATCCTATGCCGTCGCCGTAAAAATAATCCCCTACTGGTGGGCGACCCTGGGGTGGGCAAGACCGCCATTGCCGAAGGGTTGGCATGGCTCATCACCAGTGGCAAAGCCCCCAAAGCCCTAGCCGATACCATCATTTATAGCCTTGACATCGGTTCATTGGTGGCAGGGACGAAGTTTCGTGGCGATTTTGAAAACCGTATCAAAGACTTATTAAAAGCCATTAAAAAACAGCCCAATGCCGTGCTATTTATTGATGAGATTCACACCATCATCGGGGCAGGTTCATCGATGAATAGCACCATGGACGTATCTAACCTTATCAAGCCTGCCTTAGCCAATGGCGAATTACGCTGTATCGGCTCAACGACCTTTGCCGAATACCGCCAAGTCTTTGAAAAAGACCATGCCTTATCCAGACGTTTTCAAAAAATCGACATCAAAGAACCAAGCATAGAAGACAGCATTGGTATCTTACAAGGCTTAAAAGCCCAATACGAAGCCTTTCATCGGGTCAGCTATACCGATGACGCCATCAAGTCGGCGGTGGAGCTGTCTGCCAAGCACATCCATGACCGCTTTTTGCCCGACAAAGCCATCGATGTCATCGATGAAGCAGGGGCGAGAATGCGACTGCAACATGGCGAGAAGTTGGACAATGCTAATCATGACACACAAACAGCCATCATCGGCACGGTGGACGTGGCACAAGTCGAAGAAATCGTCGCTAAAATCGCTCGCATACCACCCAAATCGGTGAGTCGTGATGATGTGGAAGTGTTGAAAAACTTAGAGCGAGATTTAAAACACGTCGTCTTTGGGCAAGATGAAGCGATTGGTAAATTAGCCGACAGTATCAAGCTGGCTCGGGCAGGGCTCAAATCCGCCGAAAAACCCATCGGGGCGTTTATGTTTGCAGGACCAACAGGAGTCGGCAAAACCGAAATCGCCCGTCAGCTTGCCTTTGCCTTGGGCGTGGAGCTTATCCGTTTTGACATGAGTGAATACATGGAAGCCCACACCGCGTCACGGCTCATCGGGGCTCCCCCTGGCTATGTCGGCTATGATCAAGGCGGACTTTTGACCGAAAAAGTCCATCAACACACCCACTGTGTGCTACTGCTTGATGAGATTGAAAAAGCCCATCATGACGTCTTTAACCTACTGCTACAAGTCATGGATCATGGCACGCTGACCGACAATAACGGCAGAAGCGTGTCCTTTAAACAAGTCATTCTCATCATGACGACCAATGTCGGGGCAGAGAGTATTAGCCGTACATCGATGGGCTTTACCGAGCAAGACCACAGCAGTGATAACTCTGAGGCAATGAAACGCACCTTTACCCCAGAGTTTCGCAATCGTTTGGACGCGGTGGTGCAGTTCGCTCCGTTATCTAGTGAGACCATCGGTTCGGTGGTGGATAAATTCATCATCGAGCTACAAAGTACCCTAGATGATAAAAACGTGGTGCTAGAAGTCAGCGATGACGTGCGTACATATCTGGGCGAGAAGGGTTATGATAAACTCATGGGGGCAAGACCGATGGCACGACTGGTGACCGATGAGCTTAAAAAACCCCTTGCCGAAATGATACTCTTTGGCGAGCTGGCACAAGGTGGGGTGGTGCAAGTGTCGCTTGATGATGAAAAATTGGCAAATGATGATAAAAAGTCATCAAAATTACGCTTTGATGTGGTAAAATCAGCACAAACAGTAGATATGGTGTAGGATTATCCTAAGCATATCATTAGATGATTGCGTTAATATAAAAGGTGGATTTATGGCACAGATTTTAGATGGTAAAGCCCTTGCTGGTCAAATTGAAAAAGAACTTAGCGAGCGAGTGCAAAATCTTAAAGACAAGACAGGACGTACACCCATTTTGGCGACTATCCTAGTCGGCGATGACCCAGCGTCAGCGACCTATGTCCGCATGAAAGGCAATGCCTGTAAGCGTGTGGGCATGGACTCTATCCGTGTGGAAATGCCAAGCGAGACGACCACCGATGAGCTACTTGCTAAAATCCGTGAATTAAACACCAACCCCGATGTGCACGGCATTTTATTGCAGCACCCTGTGCCTGCTCAGATTGATGAGCGTGCTTGTTTTGATGAGATTGCCCTATCCAAGGATGTGGATGGCGTGACTTGTCTGGGCTTTGGACGTATGGCGATGGGCGAGCGTGCTTATGGTTCTGCCACACCGCAAGGTATCATGCACCTGCTAAATCACCATAACGTACCACTGGCGGGCAAACACGCTGTGGTGGTGGGGCGTAGTGCGATTTTGGGCAAACCGATGGCGATGATGCTCCTAAATGCCAACTGCACCGTAACCATTTGCCACTCTAAGACCGCTAATCTTGTCGACCATGTCCGCCAAGCGGACATCGTGGTGGGGGCGGTGGGCGTGCCAGAGCTTATCAAAAAAGATTGGATAAAACAAGGGGCGGTGGTTGTGGATGCAGGCTTTCACCCGACTAAGACAGGCGGTGTGGGCGATATTGAGCTTGATGGTATTGAAGAGATTGCCAGTTTCTACACGCCTGTACCAGGGGGTGTGGGACCGATGACCATTAACACCCTAATCCGCCAAAGTGTCGAAGCAGGCGAGTTGGAAGCAGGTTTGTAAATACTGCCCCATTCTCAATTTCGCTTCGGGCAAAAGATAAGATGAATGCGATAACACACCCAGTCAAAATGCACACAAACCTTCCTTGATTGGTGGTGTTCCCTTGTCTGTGTGTCGTCATGGTGGTGCAGGATGACTCAAGAACTTTAAATTTGTGGTAAGTTTGGTTTTTGTGCAAATCAACATGTGTATTAATTTGGCTTTAAAACTTATCTACTGATGGGTATGCAAGGTCAAGTGATTGACTTTGGTTTAACACCTGCTAATATTGATGATGGATAAGAGAATTATGATATCTGTCCAACCGACTTACCAGAAATCTATTTGCTTATGGTTTTTACACAGAGATTGGGGATACCTGTCTTTTGTGACACAATTTACATTGTAGGGTGTGCCTGCCTTTTGTATTTGCAATGAAAATCACGAAAAATCGCACGTTTTTAAGGAGAAACGTAGGCTGATAGTCATTCTATCAAGCAAGTTTTTTGTTTGAAAAACGTACGATTTCCCTGTTTTTAAACAGGCTTTGTATGGTGGATATCAAAGGCGGGTACGCCCTAGCGTCTATCAAATTGAGCTTGACACAGTTTGATAAACTCACCGCCAAATTTGCGAATGTCGCTGTCATCACGCACCGCAATCCAACTGGTAAACCGCCCAAAGTGGCTCACAGGGATGGCAACAAGGTCAGGATAGTTGGTAGGTTCATACGCCATCTCAGCGATGATGCCTATGCCTAGACCTGCCGATACATAGGTGCTAATCACGTCCGAGTCTAGGGCGGCAAGCACGATTTTGGGTTGTAATCCTGCCTGCTCAAACGTCTTATCAATGGCACTTCGCCCTGTAAAACCGCCATGATAAGTAATGATGGGAAAACTTGCCAGTTCAGGCAAATCCACACCATCCATCACGCCTGCTACTCCTGCCAGCTCATGGTCTTTGGGGACGATGACTACGTGCGACCAGTCATAATAGCGATGACAGCGTAACACGGCGTTGTTGAGCAGGCTCTCGGTGGCAATGCCAATGTCGGCTTGCCCACGAATGACCATTTGGGCGATGGTCTCAGGGTCGGCTTGTTGTAGTACCAGATTGACCTTAGGGAATTTTTGCAAAAACTCCTTGACAATGGTGGGCAAGACATAGCGGGCTTGGGTGTGGGTGGTGGCAACGGTCAGCGTGCCTTCTTGGGCGTTATTAAAATCAAGGCTTAGGTTTTCGATGGTGCGTATCTCGGCAAAAATCGCTTCGATGTGGGGCAGTAGCGATTTACCAATGGGGGTAAGCCCTGTTAGGCGTTTGCCTTGACGGGTAAATACGTCCGCTTTGAGCTGATTTTCTAGGGCGGCGATTTGTTTGGATAGGCTGGACTGACTGGTGTGGAGCAGTTCGGCGGCTTGGGATAGGTTATAACCATTGACGACGGTATGCCAGACGGTTTCTAGCTGTTTGAGCTGAATTTGTAAATGCTTTTGGTTGATGACCACATCTATCGCCATGATACGCCCCTTAATCTGAGTTATAAAGTGCTGTCATTATAAAAGCCACCACCAAAAAAGAAAATACCCAAAAAGAAAAAACAAATGCCGATTAGGAATATCGGCATTTGTGCGGTATAAAGATGGAGATTATCCGCTAAGCATTGGCAAGTTCATGCTCTATTGCTTTTAAAATAAAGGCTTTAATATCGTGTTCGTCATAGCCGATTTGTGCTTGGATTTGGGTAAGTAAGGCACGGGGTAGGTGCAGGTTAAAGGGTTTTTGCTTGCTGTTAAAGAGCATGGAATTTAAGCTAATCATTGCCCATGTTTGCCCTGCAAATTTGGGGTTGGTTAGATGATTGGTGATGTTCTCAGGTTGGGGCAGGTCACTGCCATCATCTGCCAGTTTTTGTAAATGCCCAATCAAGGTAGAACGTACTTTATTAATCGTATCGGCGATGCTGTCGCCAATTACGTGAATTTCTGGCAAATCAGGTACTTGGGCATGAAAAGTATCATCTTCTTGTCTAATGGCAACGCTAAAAAGTTTCATGATGGATTGATGTGCTAAAAGGGATTTTTATTTTGTCATAATTATAATAAATTGGCAATATGTTAAGACTGGCGGTAACTTTAAAAGGTTAGATGGTTGATTTGTTTACCAAACGTATCTTATGTGGATATTGCGATTTAGGCGGCATGGTTTCTGTCGGTGAGTGTATTTAACTTGATGTGTGGGGTCGACATGTGGGCATGGGCATGTCTGATTTTGAAAATATCACAATAACTTTTTGTAAAATAACCAAAAATAGTCTAAAATGGCAGATTATTTTTTAACTCATGCACAGCGATGATACAACAATCTGATTTTTCGGCATTTAAGGCGGCTTATTTTAATCGTCAAGCCTTATCCATGCTATTTTTAGGCTTTGCCGCAGGCGTGCCGATTTTGCTGATTTTTTCTAGTTTGGGCTTGTGGCTAAGAGAGGCAGGCATTGACCGCAGTACGGTGACGATGTTTAGCTGGGCGGCGTTGGGTTATTCGTTTAAGTTTATTTGGTCGCCATTGGTGGATGCTTTGCCCTTGCCTGTGCTTGGTAAAATACTCGGTCATCGCCGTTCATGGCTACTACTATGTCAGGTGTTTATCATTACTGCCATTATTATGATGGCGATGACTGACCCCGCTCAGGTTGCCCCGTCCGTGATGGCGGTGGGGGCGGTGTTGCTTGGCTTTTCGGCGGCGACCCAAGACATCGTGATAGATGCCTATCGTATCGAGTCCGCCCCGAGCGAGATGCAAACGGCGCTCTCGGCAAGTTATGTGGCAGGTTATCGCATTGGCATGATTATCTCGGGGGCGGGGGCGTTGTATTTGGCGGAGCTGTTTGGCTCCAAAGAAGGCATGTATCAGTATGTGGCATGGCAAAAAACCTATCTCATCATGGCGTGTGTCATGCTCATCGGTGTGGCGACCACGCTACTGATTCGTGAGCCTATCCGTCAGGTCAAACCTGTGTTTACCCAGACCGCAGACTACGCAAGACTGTGCGTGGTATTCGCACTCTCGGTGGTGGCTTTTATCATGACGTATCGGACGATGGGTGGGGTATTGCCAGAGTCAGAGAGTGTGGGTATTGCCTTTTTGCTGGGCTGTGTGCAGTTCATCAGTAGTGCAATCGCCATGGGGGCGGTCAGCTATGGCTTGGTGCAGGCAGGCGTGGTCAGACGAGAAGTGGCACAGGCGACATGGGTTGCCCCTATTACCGATTTTTTTGCTCGTTATGGTAAAAAGGCGATGCTACTGTTGGCACTCATTGGCTTGTATCGTATCTCGGACATCGTGGCAGGGAACATCTCCAACCTATTTTATCAAGATTTGGGCTTTACCAAAATCCAAATCGCCAATGCGGTCAAAGTGGTGGGCGTGATTGCCAGTATTGGCGGTGGCTTTGTTGGGGGCTGGGTGGCTCAGCAGATGGGGGTCATGAGAGCGATGATGGTGGGGGCGATACTGGCGTGTGCCACGAACCTGTTATTTATCATCCTTGCCAATATGCCGACCATTCTGGTCATGTATTTTGCGGTGATTACCGATAACCTAGCGGCAGGTTTGGCAAGTGCGGTATTCATCGCCTTTTTGTCGGCACTGACATCCATTCGCTTCACGGCGGTGCAGTATGCCCTGTTTTCATCACTCATGACCCTATCGCCAAAAATCTTGGGTGGTTATTCGGGGGCGATTGTGGATGCGACCGATTATCCCACGTTTTTTGCCATCACATTTGTAATTGGACTGCCGATTTTATATTTGATTCATTTGGCAGATAAACACATCTCGCTGGACGAGTCTGTACTTGACAAAGAATGACATGCACACCATCAATGCCCTAAAAGCCCAATTTCGCAAGCTATCGCACGCACACCTGCCTTATCATTGGTTTGAGTCGTTGCTGTTATTTGTGTTAAATAAAGACAAAGCCTTTTTAATCACCCACGATGATTATCTGCTGACTGCTGATGAATATGATGGGCTAGAAAGTGGCATGGCAAAACTATGCTCGGGCGTGCCACTTGCATATGTCATCGGCAGGCAGGGCTTTTTTGGGCATGAGTTTTCGGTCAATGAACACACGCTTATCCCACGCCCTGATACAGAGATGTTGGTGGAGGCGGCGCTTGATGTGGCGGCGGATAAGGGTTTGGGGCAGGCTCGGATATTAGATTTGGGGACAGGCTCGGGGTGTATTGCCCTAAGCATAGCAAAGGCGTTGCCGTCTAGTACGGTGCTGGCGGTGGATTATTCTCATCGTGCCTTAGACGTTGCTCGGCGAAATGCACAAGATTTGCAAGTGGCAAATTGCCAATTTATCCAATCAAATTGGTATGAAAATATCCCCATACAGAGCTTTGATGTCATCGCCTCCAATCCGCCCTATATCGCACGCACCGATGAGCATTTGGCGCAGTTGGGAGCGGAGCCTATCACGGCATTGGTGGCAGACAATCACGGCTTATCCGATATTGAAAAAATCATTAAGGGCAGTGCAGTGTATCTCATGCCCAGTGGCGTATTAGCCTTAGAACATGGCTACGACCAAGGGGCAGGCGTGCGGACGCTTTTTGCCAAGGCAGGCTTTAAAGACGTTCGCACCGTCAAAGACTATGGCGGCAATGATAGAATCACGATGGGGATTTGTGATGAGTGATAATGATAAAAAAATGACTACCAGTGAGCTTAGCGATAATGAACTCATGCGGTATGCCCGTCAGATTCTGCTAAATGACTGGGACATGGATGCACAGCTACGCCTAAAAAGTAGCCGTGTGCTGATTGTGGGTGTGGGTGGTCTGGGCTGTCCTGTCTCGCAGATTCTGGCACGGGCAGGCGTGGGGAGCATGCATTTGATTGACTTTGATGTGGTAAGCCGTAGTAACCTGCAACGCCAAACACTGTTTAGAGAGTCGGACATCGGTCAGCCAAAGGTGGCAGTGGCAAGCCGTGCATTGGCGATGCATAATGAGTTTATTAACATCACTCATCAGGACGTGGAGCTAAATGCAGATAACATCACAGCGATAATTGGGGGTAGTGGTGCGGATTTGGTGATTGATTGCACGGATAATTTCACCAGTCGTTATTTGATTAACCAAACCTGCCGAACGCTCGGTTTACCCCTGTTGTCCAACTCTGCCATTGGTGAAGTGGGGCAGATTGCGTTGTTTGATAAGCAGACAGGCTGTTATGAGTGTTTGTTTGGGCAGGACAAAGATGATAACAGCAGTATTACCCAAAACTGTGCCACATCAGGGGTGTTGTCTAGCACCGTGAGTATCATCGGCTCGATGTCGGCACAGATTGCCCTAGATTATCTCGGACGGAGGCATAACCCCATCGCTCACGAGCTGTTATTATGGCGGGGTAGAACCATGACTTTACAAAAAATGCGATTTGCCACCAATAAACACTGCCCACTGTGCCACGCTTAGCCGTACCATTCTTAGATGATAAAACCATGAAAACATCACCATTACAATTTGCCAAAAAATCCCTAAACACAGGGGCAAACGTCCTAGGTCGCCTACATAAAAGTGCCAGCGTGGCAGGGCTATCCGCCTTGCGTGTTGCCAAGGGCGAGCAGATGGATGCTTATCTGTTAAAAGATGCCTTTATGCAGATGGGCGTGACTTATATCAAACTTGGGCAGTTCATCGCCAGCACACCATCACTGTTTCCCCGTGAGTATGTGCTTGCCTTTGCTGACTGTTTGGATGCCACACCGCCTGTGCCATTTGCCAAAATGCAAGCCGTGCTGACTGAGGAGCTGACCGATGATGGGCGTGGGCTTGATGATATTTTTGCGTTCATCGACCCTGTGCCACTGGCGTCAGCGAGTATCGCACAGGTGCATAAGGCGGTGTTAAAAGATGGGCGAAAAGTCGCCCTAAAAATCCAAAAGCCCGATGTTGGGGCGATTATGCAGACTGACCTAGGGGTGTTACATGGGGCGTTTTGGGCGATGGAGCGACTCTTGCCGATGATGAAAACTGCCAATCTTGCCCCCATCATCGATGAGATTCGCACTCGCATGACTGCTGAGACTGACTTTTTGGCGGAGGCTCGCCACATTGATAAATTTCGTGAATTTTTAGAAAAAACAGGCAGTCAGCACATCACCGCTCCCAAAGTTCATCACGACCTGTCGACCAAGCGTGTGTTGGTCATGGATTTGTTGGTTGGTAAGTCGCTCGTTGATGAAAGCTTGCTTAGCGACATCGCCCAAAGCAATCACACCACACCCCAAAAAGTGATGGCGGATGTGTTAGATACGTGGTTTTTGTCGCTGATGATGACGGGCGAGTTCCATGCGGATTTGCACGCAGGCAATCTCATGTATCTGACCGATGGGCGGATTGCCTTTTTGGATTTTGGGCTGATGGGGCAGATTAAGCCGAGCAGTTTGCAGGCGTGTTTTTCATTGGTGCAGTCTCTGCAGCTTAACGACTATCACGGCATGGCACAGGCGATGGTCGATATTGGCATGACCCACAGCCATGATAAAATCAAAGTAGGACAACTGGCAGACGACCTAAAAGCGATGATGGACAAGGTGCATGGCTCGCCCCAAGAGACGGATAATCTGAACCTGCTCATGCTAGAACTTGTGGAGATTGGCAAGCGTTATGGCGTACATTTTCCTAGGGATTTTGCGTTATTAACCAAGCAGTTATTGTACTTTGATAGATTTATGGTGACACTTGCCCCTGAGATGGAGCTGTTTGAAGGCGAGCGGTTAAAGGTGGTGATAGAAGAAAGGGCATCAAATTAAAGCGTACCCATCTTTTGTAACACAAATTGCATTTTAAATTTGTTAAAAAACCACGCTCTAGGACGTGGTTTTTTGCATGTTATAATTGCATTTTCACACTTTTATCGCCGTAGAAGTGATTTTTTCTTCCACCACCACCGCATCAGGGTCGCCTGCCACGCTTTCACGTTTGACAAACATAAAGAATGCCCCTGTGGTTAGTGCTGTCAGCCCAATGCCAATCCATACCGACAGCGTATAATCAAGCCCAAAGCCGATTTTGTTGTACGCTAAAAACGTATAACATGCCGCACTCATAAAGATGGCAGGCAATGTGCAAACCCAGTGGAGCTTACGATAACGATACAGATAGCCTGCCCCTGTCCACAGCATGACCACCGCCACAGTTTGGTTTGCCCAGCTAAAATACCGCCATAGGATTTCAAAGTCCACTTTTGAGATGATAAAGCCAATAACAAATAGCGGAATGGCAATCCACAAACGCTTGACGAGCGTGCGTTGCTCCATGGTTATAAACTCAGCAATGATAAGCCGTGCCGCCCGAAACGCTGTATCACCCGAGGTGATGGGCAGGATAACCACGCCAAGCACCGCAAAGATACCGCCAATGGTGCCAAGATAGGCAATCGAGCTGTCATAGACCACCTTAGAGGGTGAACCGTCAGCAATGGCACCTTGTAGGCTAGCCAAGTCAGGATAGAACGACATGCCGACCGCACACCAAATCAGGGCAATAACGCCTTCGGTAATCATCGCTCCATAAAAGATAAAGCGACCTTCGGACTCATTCTCAGCACAGCGAGCCATGAGCGGGGTCTGCGTGGCGTGAAAGCCCGACAACGCGCCACAGGTAATGGTCAAAAACAAGAGAGGCCAAATAGGCAAATCGCCTTTGGGTTGTAAGTTCATAAAGAAGCTCTCAACCGTCAAACCACCCATGCTATTAAAGAAATAATCACCCTGTCCGCCAAATTCATTTTTAAGCAGACCATAAGTCATGCCAAGCGACATGAATAGTAATAATCCGCCAAAAAATGGATAAACCCGACCGATGATTTTGTCAATGGGCAGTAATGTGGCGATGATGTAATAAATAAAAATCAGGGCTGTCCACAACACCACGATGGTGTCTTTATCCATACCAAACACGGTATTTTTGACGCTCTCGGTGGCAACAGTAACGCTCTCGGCATTATTGATATTAATCACCCCTGTGGCGTTACTGCCAAAAGTATCCATGGTGATGGAGCTAAGTAGGGCGGCAGGACTTGCGACAAAGACCACGCCAACAAGCACAAGCAGGACAACAGCAAGCAAGTTAATAAAATGCTTAACAGGTTGCCCCAGATATTTGCCCGTCAGATACGGCATGCTTGCCCCGCCATTTCGCACTGAGAGCATGCCACACATGTAGTCGTGTACCGCCCCTGCAAAGATACAACCAAACACAATCCATAGCATTGCCACAGGACCATACAACGCTCCCAAGATGGGGCCAAAAATTGGGCCTGTGCCTGCGATGTTAAGCAGTTGAATGAGCCAAATGCGTTTTTTGGACATGGGGATGTAGTCCACGCCGTCTGTCATAGTGTAGGCAGGGGTGTTTTTGTTGGGATTGATGACAAAGATTTTTTCAATCATCTTGCCATACACAAAATAGCCTGCCACCAACACAGCGACACAAAAGAAAAACCACAACATAAACAATCTCCTAGATTGCTTTATCAGAATAGTTTATTGCATAATAAATAAAGTTAATAAATAATGGTCTTTTAAAAAACCAACCAAAATTTACCATCGCTTACAATACCGCAAACCGATAAAAACGTCAATGCACATTTGTGGGTAGCTGATAACAATTTATGATTAATTTTATAAATAAATGATTTTTGTATTTTAAAGGGTAAATTGGTAAAAATTAGGGCGTAACGTTTGTTAATTTTTTGGTATAATAATGCATTTTTACGTGTAAATATACATGTCTCTTTATTGTTCACTTTGTGTGGTTTGATTTTGTCATGAATTCTTTAAATCGTAAGTTTCGCCAGCAAGGCATTTCTCATCAGCGTGGTTCGGCACAGCAGATTTTGGTGCTGTTTGTCATTGCTTTGGCGTTGGTAGCGATGGTCATGGCAGTTTTTGGCTATAAAATTGGACACAAGCAAGGACTAAGAAAAGGGGTGAGCCTGCAAACCGTTCAAGCCCAAGACGGCAGTGAAGACCCATTACAAGGCATGACGGTCAATGAAGCCAAGTTAAAACAACAGCTTGACTCAGCGGTCAAAGAGCGTGACATTAGCCTGTCAAACCTAGAAACGTTGCGTGAACAAAATGAAGAGCTGACCACAAAAAACCTGCAACTGGCTCAGGTTAATGAGCTGTTTAAGAAAAAACTTGCCAAAGATGGCGGTATTCCCCTTGAAATATTGGGCAGTGAGATTCTGGCGTTGCCTGATAACACCTATGAGTATCGTTTTGATGTGGCGATGATAGCGTCATCAGGCTCGACCATGAACATGGCACCCAAGATGACCCTGCTAAATGCCACCAGCATGGTGCAAATCCCCTTAAAACCTGCCATTTATGAGATTAAAGACGTGGAGCGGATTCGTGGGCGGTTTGTCATGCCCAAAGATTTTGTGCCTAAGCAAATCAAGCTAGAAATCAATGCAGGTGGTGAGCGTGTCGAACAGCTCTATAACTGGCAAGTGGGCGAAGTCGTTGCCCAAAGGGAAGATAAGGGCGTGAGTGAGCGTCCTGTCGGTGCAGGCGAATAACAGTAAAAGCAAAGGTGTGATATGAGCCAACATGAATCTGATATCGACAGCCAAAACGATGTGATAACTAAGCCAGAACAGGCAGAAGTCCCATTGTTTCATGTGGTCATGCATAATGATAACTTTACCACGATGGACTTTGTGGTGTTTGTGCTCGTTGAAGTGTTTGCTCATGGCATGGATAAAGCCGTATCTTTGATGATGGACATTCATCAAACAGGGCAGGCGATTGTGGCGACCCTACCCAAAGAGATTGGCGAGATGAAAATCGCCATCGTGCAAGAGTATGCCGAAGAAGCCGAGTTTCCGCTGTTGGTTACTTTAAAGAGAGCATAACAGAATAAAATATATTCTTGTGTAAAATCAATATCTTATCTTTAAAACAGTATTGCTACAAAAACTGTCATTTTCTATCATTTTCCAATCATTTTTAGGCTCATTATTTTTATGCCATCCAATCCGTTATCTCATCATTTCCCCCGAATATTTCATTTAGCCAGTTTGCATCCGCCTAGGGATTTTTATCCCATTGCTGATACACCCATTTGCCTTGAAATCGGGGCAGGCAAGGGCAAGCATGCCTTGTTATTTGCTAGCCAAAACCCTGATAAACACCTGTATGCCATAGAACGCACCGCCATAAAGTTTGAAGCGTTTGATAAACAAGCAGGCATGGCAAATCCGCCCAACCTGACCGCCATTCACGCTGACGCCATTGCGTGGACAGCCTTTGCGGTGTATCCCAAGCAGATCCAAACCTGCTTTATCTTATACCCCAACCCCGAACCCAAAAACAAAAACCAACGTTTTTTGAATATGCCATTTTTTGAGCTGTTACTGTCCAAGATGGCAGATGGCGGACAGATTATTTTGGCAAGTAACATTGGCGACTATATCGACGAAGCTGAGCGACTGCTTACTGAGATGTGGCAACTGCCTTATAGCAAAAGGCAGATAGAGTCGACGTCGGCACGCACGCATTTTGAGATTAAATATTTGGCACGGGGCGAGCGTTGCCAAGAACTTATCATTACCAAGCCTGGCGGTTATCGCACCCGTTTTGATGAGACATTGCCCTTGCATTTATCACGGTCGTCAAGCGATGAAGCCTAAGATTGCCATCATTGGGGCAGGGGCGAGTGGTCTTATGGTCGCAGAGCATTTGTCCGCTTATGATGTGGACATTTGTGTCTATGAGCAAATGCCAAGTGCAGGTCGCAAAATCCTATGGGCAGGCAAGACAGGGCTAAATGTCAGCCATGCCGAGCCGATGACGGCTTTTGTGGGGCGTTACACCCCGTCCGACTGGCTGACACCTTTTTTGCAAGTCTGTGATAATGCGTGGGTCGTGGATTGGCTTACTAGGCTGGGCATTGAGACCTATGTCGGGTCAAGTGGGCGGATTTTTCCCGTGCAGATGAAAGCATCGGCATTTCTAAGGGCGTGGTTACGTCGCTTGATGGCGAGGGGCGTGCAGATTTTTTATCGTCATGAGTGCTTGGGCGTGGATGGTAATGCTGTGCGATTTGCCCATGATGGGGCGGAGTTTGAGCAGACGTTTGATGCCATTGTGCTGGCGTGTGGTGGTGGTTCGTATCAGCGATTGGGGGCGACAGGCACATGGCAGGCATGGCTGTCTGACGATGAGCTAACTCCGTTGTACGCCAGTAATGTCGGGGTGGTGCGGTCGTGGTCGCCTTACATGGAGAAGTTTTTTGGTAAACCGTTAAAAAGGGTGGGTCTGTGGACAGAGGGCGAGCCTGCCTCCCAAGGCGACATCATCATCACTCATTATGGCATGGAGAGCGGGCTGATTTATAAATACAACAAAGCCATGCGTGCGTGTCATGATGGGATAAGGGTGTATTTGGATTTATTGCCTGACAAATCGCCAGATGACATCGCCAAGATATTTGCCAAAAATAAAAAGCAGTCTTTAAATAACATTTTACGAAAAATCGGCTTGGATGACATCAAAATCGCCCTAATTCGTGAATGTACCCATAGGGCAGACTGGGCAAATCACGAACGCATGACAAGTTTTGTTAAATGCCTGCCGACGATGTTTGATGGTTTTCGCCCGATGGATGAAGCCATTAGCACAGGTGGCGGTGTCAAGCGGTCGGCATTAACTGATGAATTGCAACTAAAATCTAATCCTGCTGTCTTTGTCTGTGGTGAGATGTTGGATTTTGATGCCCCAACGGGTGGTTATCTTTTGACGGCATGTTTTGCCACAGGGCAGGCGGTGGGGCGTGGCGTGGCTCACCTTTTAAAATTGCAACCGATAAAGGCAAGCTAAAAAGCCAAAAGCACACCCTAGATAGGCTAAGCCCGTCTAAATTTACCGTATTCCAAAAAATGTACCACTTGGTTGGCAACAGCAGAGCTGGTTAGCATGCCTGTATGAGTGACAGGTAAAATCAGGCTGTCGGTGGCAGATGGTAGTTCGGTCTCATGGACAAATACCGTGCCGTCATGGGCATGTCGGGTGCGGTAGTGGCGATTGTGATAATTTAAAAACAGCAGACCCAAGCCTTGGGACTTATCCCCTGCAATCACACCAAATTCCACGTCATTAGGTACACTCGGGCAAGTGCCGTCCAACGCTCCGATATAGGACTGTCCGACTAAGGGTGACAGCGTGCGTTTGACATAAGTGGCACAAACACTGCCTTGATGGGGCGTGCCAAGGGAGATACAGCGATGAACTTGCCATGCGGGATAGTCGTGTAAAAACTGCCGAATCACCAATCCGCTCAGACTGTGAGCCACGAGATTGATGGGTTTGTCGGGACTATGATGAGTGAGCAGGTAGTCATTTAGGCGTTTGGCGTGTGCCGAGACGTCTTGGCGTAGACTCTGATAGGTGGGTATATGCACGACAAAACCCGCTCGCCGAATGTATCTAGCAAGCGGATAAACAATCAAACTGGTTTGGTGCAAACCATGCAAGACGAGCGTGGTAGGTTTATTTGCCACGATAAGTAATGCGACCTTTGGATAAATCGTAAGGGGTCATCTCAACCTTGACTTTATCGCCTGTCAGAATGCGGATATAGTGTTTACGCATCTTGCCTGAGATGTGAGCGATGATTTCGTGTCCGTTGTCAAGGCGGACTTTAAATAGGGTGTTTGGTAGCGTGTCAATGACTTCGCCTTCAAACTCGATGATGTCGTCTTTTTTTGCCATAAGTCAGATAAGTTAAAAATGAAAGCAGTATTATAGTGGAAATTACATAAAATAGCAATGGATTACTCTAATAAACCAAGCCATAGTGGGGTCAAAGGCTGTTTTGGCAGTAGTTGTTGAAATTTATCAGGGTAATAAGCGTTGATAAAATACAGCCCGTCCGCATCTGACGTGGGTGGTAGTAGTGAGCGGTCTTTGGCATCGATGAGTGCAGGCAAAGCGTCAATGTGGAGCCTGCCTGTGCCAATGGCAAACAGCATGCCCATGATATTACGCACCATGTGGTGCAAAAAGCCGTCTGCTTGAATGTCTAACACAAGATACGCCCCATGTTTAAATAGGCGGATGTGATGAATGTCTCGGACGGGCTTGTTAGATTGGCACATGGATGAGCGAAAACTGCTAAAATCATGCGTGCCAAGCAGAAGTTGGCTTGCCTGCACCATAATATCGACATCAAGGGGTTCATAAAAATGAGTGACTTGATGGCGTAAGATGGCAGGGCGATAAGGTTGGTTTAGGGTGATGTAACGATAACGGCGAGCGATGGCACCAAAGCGTGCGTGAAAGTCATCAGGCATGGGTGTAACCCACGTTAAGGCGATGTCGTCGGGCAGTAGGGTGTTCACGCCACGAAGCCACTGGTGGGGCGTGCGATGAGCGGTGGTGGCAAAATGAGCTACCATATTACCTGCATGCACCCCTGCATCAGTGCGACCTGCGGCGATGACTTCCACAGGTTCGTTGGCGACTTTGGAGATGGCGTATTCAAGGCGGGCTTGAATACTGTCCACTTCTTGCTGACGTTGCCAGCCTTTATAATGCGTGCCAATGAACTCAATGCCAATGGCGTGGATTGTCATGCTCATCACCAATCACCAGTTATCAGAACATAAAGCGTTATTTATCGCCAGCCATAAAAGTCGCCCGTAGATGGCAGGAATGCTCAATTTCCCCCCTGACCACACATGATGAGCATATTGCCAAGACCCTGCGGCATAAGTGGTGCTCACCCCATGAAAAGGACACATGGTG
The DNA here is from genome assembly GCF_000426885.1 of Moraxella caprae DSM 19149. Lineage (GTDB taxonomy): Bacteria > Pseudomonadota > Gammaproteobacteria > Pseudomonadales > Moraxellaceae > Moraxella > Moraxella caprae. Next base: position 61,509 of record NZ_AUGF01000012.1, read on the forward strand.
GTGCATACCACAGGGATGTTTTGCTCATGTAGTCGGTCAAGCTCGGCGATAATGGCATCACTTTTGGGTAAGTTGCCTGCCCCATAGGCGATAAGGATGACAGCGGTGGTGTTGTCATTGATGTTGGCTAGCTCTTGGGCGATGTGGTTTGTGTCATTAGGCAGTAAAAAAATGCTTTTGATGTTGGCGGTATTGGCGTGATGTTTGATGATGTCAAAAGACTCGGGATGGATTGTGGGTAATGTCAGGCTTGGATGACTAACGTGTGTGCCATAAAAGGCATTGGGATTGAGACTGTCTATTTTTTGAGTGTTGTCCGCCCAAAAGGTTTGGTGGCAAAACTGCACAAACACACCTTGACGGGTTTGGCCGACATTGATGGCATCTGATAGATTATGCCAAGCATCGCTGGTATCATCTATGTGATAAGTAGGATTATCTGCCACAAGTAGTGGATTCATGCTTCCTGTAATTACCAAGGATAAGTCGCGGTTGGTAAAGGCGTGAAATAAAAAACTTGCCAAAAAACTTAGGGTGTCCGTACCTGTAATCAGTACAAATCGTCTGGCACCTTGCTGATGGGCGGTACTGATGAGTTCATAAAAATGGGCGAAGTCAGTCGGGGTTAAGGTGCTACTGTCTTTGATGCAGTCATTATCCAAAATGACTTGCCTGCTGCCTAATCGGCTGTTTAATAAATCTTGTAAAACAGGTAAAAACTCATGGGCGGGTAAGGGCGATAAAGGCGTGCCATGACTGCCAAAAGTACCGCCAGCATAAATGAGATGGATGTCGTCTGATTGATAGAGCATGATAAGCTAAGTGTAAAATGATTGGGCGAATCATAACATGGTTTTTACAAAAAAGCAAAAAGGCACATCGTAAGACATGCCTTATATGTTGGTAGCTACGACATTATACTAATTGGGTTAATAACTCACGTGCGTTTTGTTGCTGAGTGGCATTACCTGTTTGTATTACTTCATCAAGCAGACGTTTGGCACTGTCGTACTCGCCAAGGTCAAGATATTGTTTGGCAAGATTTAAAGTGATGCCGGTATTGTCCAGTTCATCAACAAAACCAAGCTCTGATGGAATGCCTGCTGTTTGCGTTGGTACGGCTGTGACGGGTGTAACAGAAGTAACTGGCTCAGAAACAGAAGCAGGAGTTGGCTCTGGCGTGATTGTGGCAGGTGTTTCGGTAAAATCAAAACCGTCAATATCAAGACTGTCATTTGGTATGTCAGTGACAGGCGTGGTGTCAAACGCCAAATCGGTAGTGTCAAATGCCAAGCCATCATCTTGTACAGATTCGCTCACTGCTGGCGTGGACTCTACCCCCAAATCCAAATCGCCAAACCCTAAATCATCATCGGCACTGCTAGTGGGGGTAACAGTTGGTGTAACCACAGGTGCTGATGTAGTCTCATTAAACCCTAAGTCAAAATCAGCAAATTCATCACTGGGGTCAATGGTTGGTATCGGAGCTGGCTTAGTAGCAGGTTCAGCAGTAAGCTTGGTATCAAAATCACCAAAATCCAAATTGGCAGTTGGCGTGGTATCTACCACAGGAGCAGATGGGGTTTCGGTGCTAAATGTCAAATCAAAGTCGCCAAACTCACTTAGTTCGGTTTCTGGCTTGATTTCTGCTTGTGGTGTACTAACAGGCTTTTGTGTGGCGATTGATACATCAGTATCAAAGTCAAAACCATCAAGAGCTAAGTCATCACTTGGTGCTGTATCAGGTGTAGCAGGAGTTGGGATGGGTTCGGGAGTGGCTTCAAAATTAAAGTCTAGGTCACCGCCCAAATCATTGCCCAGACCTCCTAAGGTATCTTCGATGGCAAGTTCATTAACTTTATTTGATGAAATCGTACCAAAATCTAAATCTAAGTTGGGTTGTTCGCTGACAGCAGGGGTAGGCTCTGGCGTTTCAAATTCAAAATCAAAACCATCTAGTGCATCATTGGCTTGATTGTCTACCGCTGTTGGAGCGGGGGCAGGGTCAAGACCAAATTGCACATCTAAATCACTCTCTAAGCTGCCATCTAGGCTCATCAAATCATCTGATGTGGTGTCAAAGTCAAGCGTAGGCTCATTGCTAAGTGCAGGTGCTACCACCTCTTTTGCTGGTTCGTCAAAGGAGAAATCATCAAAATCTAATGTCGGCTCAGCAGTAGGCTGTGGTGGCTGAACAGGAGTGTCAAAGTCTAAATCAAAGTCACTACCACTCAGCGTAGGCTCAGCGGTAGGTGCTGGTGCATCTAAGGTTTCTAAGTCAAAATCAAGTGAGGTGTCAGTGTTGGTGGTAACACTTGGTGTGGGCTTGGATGCTGGTGTTTCAAAGTCAAAATCTAAGCCATTATCAAAGGCATCAGATGTCTGATTTTGCGTAGCAACTGCCACAGCAGCAACAGGAGCGACCACGGCGGCTGTTTGAGCAGGAGTGGGCTGTGGTGTGGGTGCTTGTCCTGCGCCACTGTTTATCTCATCTTCTAATAGCGATTTGCAAAAATCAGCTTCACGAATGGTCTCGCCATCGGCAATCTCATGGATTTTTTGGTGTAGCTGGTTAAAGGCAGCAAACTGTTTGGTGACGCCATAAGTTTGTAGCAGTTTTAGCATCGCATCGTTATGACGGGGATTGGTCATTAGTACCCGTTTTAACTCGGCAATCGCTTCATTGTAGTTCTGATTGCGGATATGAGCCTCAGCGATGGCAAGATCATTACCAGTTGCTGTCGGTGTGGGTGCTACTGGGGTTTGCTGAGTAGGGATGTGAGCCTGTGGACTGGCAGGCAGTTCTGTTTTTTGAGCTTGTAGTTTTTTTAATACAAAAAACGCCACAATACCAATTACAACAACAGCACCAATGGCGATAATAATGGTTTCCATGATAACTCCGATTTATTAAGCCTGATAGATGGGCTTAATGGGCATTGCCCTTTGTTAATTATTTTTTCTCTTTGAGGCTTTTTAAGCGGCTTTCAAGTTCAGCAAGTTTTTGATTTTGTAGTTGAACTTTTCTAGCAGCTGATGAGAGTTCTTCGTTTAGACTGTTAACACGTTTGGCATTACTGGCAGTTTGCTGACGTGTATTTTTCAAAGTACCTACTAAATTACCGCCACCTGTCGCTGTGTTGGATGAATGTTTGTTGTTGGTGCCTGTAGCACTACCTTGTTGCGTGGGTGTTACCAAGGTCATCTGAGCCTTTGGCAGGGCTTTTTGAGCAGGCTTGGCGGCCACTTGACTGCCACGTCTTGGTGCCTCTTTTCTGGTTTGTCTTACTGTGTTACTTCTACTTGTTGGTTGTCTTGCAGTAACAGCTCGCTCTTTGCTGGCACGTCTGGCTTCAATAGCTTCGGCAATCGCTTTTTGTGATGGTATGACCTGATAGTTGGGTAAGTTTAAGTTAGCATTTGTTTTGAGCTGGTTGATGTTGCCTTTATTGAAAGCATCGGGGTTGGTTTCATGAATCGCGGCCATTACTTCATTGACATTCATGTTATTTGCCTGTGCAATAACATTAGCAATGTTCCATAAACTATCGCCTTGTTGCACGACATAAATGGCTTGACTTGACTGTGACTCGGTAGGTGTTGTCACCTGATCTTGCTTTGGTTGCGACACCTGCTCTGGTGTGGTGTCTTGGGCAATGAATGGCTCGTCAAAGGTTGGGCTGGTAGGTGTGGGTGGTACTTGCCCAGCAGGATATACACGACGGACGATTTCTTCGGTCAGGATGTCAACCTGTCTGTTAGTGCCTTCAGGGGTAATTTGAGATAATACCGTTTCTTCTTTAGAGATGATATTACCTTCGCTGGTACCAACAGCGGTAGGAACAGGTTCAAGCACAGGTATGTCTTGGGTAATGACCTGCGTTGCTGGCTCGTCTAATGACATGGTGTCATCAGGTGTTTTGGTGGTGGGGCTAGTCTCGGGTAAGTTGGGTCGAGTCTCAGCGGTAACCACTTGTGTTACTTTGTCTTCGGGTAGGATGAAAGCATTGGCGGCGGGCAAGGGCATAAGTAGCGTCTGCGGCTCAATGATTTGCTCGCCGTTGTTATTTAGGTTTAATACCACATCGGCAAAGGGCGTGCTAATGGGTTGATTAGAAGTTAGGGTAATTTGACCTGCATTGTTTGACGTGGGTGTAAAATTTACTGAAATCTGAGCATCAGGACTGAGCCCCATTTGGCGGTATATGTCGTTACTGGCGACAGATGCGTGGAAGTTGGCAGCGTCAATATTAGTAACATTTATCGTGGCAGATAAAGGCTCGTGTTGTGCCGATGTGATGTTGGCTTGACCTAGATTCATGGCGGAAGCATTTAGGCTTACCATACCAAACAACGAAGCAAGCACTGCTTGATAAATAAAAGTAGTGCGGTGAGTTTTATGCCAAGACATAGTTATCCTTTCAAAAGGTTGTCAATAATGAATAAAAATAGACTGTTCAATAAACAGTTTTACGGTGTATTTATAACAAAATATGGCAAAAAATGCTAGCTTATTTTGATAATTTGCAAATATATGGTATTAAAACGTGGGCAAGTGGTAAGATTTTTGCAAAAGTTTACAATACTTGCAAAGATTAAAACCACTTGACCGCCAACAAGGTGATTTGGTTTGGTCAAGTAGGCTCGTGTATTAAATTCTACCTTGAATGATGGCAAGCATACGGCGAAGTGGTTCGGCAGCTCCCCACAATAGCTGGTCGCCCACAGTAAAGGCGGTCAGATACTCGCCCCCCATGTTCATCTTACGCAGACGACCGACCGCCACACCCAATGTACCTGTTACCGCCACAGGGGTAAGGCGTGTCATGCTGTCAGGTTTGTTGTTGGGGACGACATCAAGCCACGGATTTTTGCTATCGATTAGGGCTTTTTCGATTTCGTGCAAAGGAATGTCTTTTTTGAGTTTGATGGTCAAGGCTTGGCTGTGGCAACGCATTGCCCCAATACGCACACAAATACCATCAATGCTGATGATGTCTTCTTCTTTGCCTAGGATTTTGTTGGTTTCGGCTTGACCTTTCCATTCTTCACGGGATTGACCGTTGTCAAGTTGGCTGTCAATATAGGGAATTAGACTGCCTGCAAGCACCGCCCCAAAATGCTGTTTGGGGAAATCGTCTGCACGCTGAGTGGTGGCGATGGTGCGGTCAATCTCCAAAATGGCAGAGGCAGGGTCGGCAAGTTTGTCCGCCACGCTATCACGCAGTACGCCCATGCCTAAGATAAGCTCACGCATGTTGTTTGCTCCTGCTCCTGAGGCGGCTTGATAGGTCATCGCTGACACCCACTCCACCCAATCACGGCGGAACAGTTCGCCAATTGCCATAAGCATAAGCGATACAGTACAGTTGCCCCCAATAAAGTCTTTTTTGCCGTCTTTTAGGGCAACATCAATGACATCACGATTGACAGGGTCTAGGATAATGACGGCATCGTCTTCCATGCGAAGTGAGCTTGCTGCATCAATCCAATAGCCTGTCCAGCCTGATTTTCTAAGGGCGGGATGCGTGGACTTGGTGTAATCGCCCCCTTGACAGGTAATGATGGCATCACATTTGGCAAGCTCATTGATGTCGCTTGCATCTTTTAAGGTGCCAGTGCTCTCAATTTTGTCATCAAAATCAGGAGCATTGCCACCTGCGTTACTGGTCGAAAAAAACACAGGATTGATGTGGTCAAAGTCGCCTTCTTCAAGCATACGGTTCATGAGTACCGAACCCACCATGCCACGCCAGCCCACCAAGCCAACAGTTAATTTATCTGTCATAATTAACACCTTAGATTTATTAAAAAGTTGTAACCCATAACTATGCCTTTTTTGGACAAAAAAAGCAAGTGTTTTTGTCAAATTTCATAAATTTTCTAGTAAACACCAGTAAAACTGATAAAAACTGATAATTTTTCACACAAATGTCGGCAATCGCTTACAAAATTTTAAGTATTTTACCAATGGTCAGCGACGGGAAGGATTTTTATAATACGCAAAAATTACAAAAATTAAATGGTAAAACCAAGATAAAACTAGGATGACAGGAGCTAAATCGCCGTTAGGAATGGCAGGGAAAACTTATTGCAATCTTACCCATACCCAGTTTAGTGATAAGCTGGGTTTATTTTCATATTGTTGGGAGTTTGCTTGTCTTTGGGTGTGGGCAAGTAAGATAAGATTTAATCTTTTTTTATGAAAAATACATTAGAGTTCTTGCGAAATTCAAAAACAATGGTCTTTAAAGCCTTATTTTATTGAGCTTGAAATTTTTAAAAACCCAATAAAATCGTAATTTCTCAAGTGGTCTATTAGATTTCTCTTTAGAAAAATTAAGGCCAAGTCCTTATAAATACCGCACGTTTTTTTCAAGGAAAAAACGCAAGTTGTGAGTTTTCTATGAAGTAAGTTTTTTGACGAACAAAAGCAAACCGACCACTTAATTTAAAAAATTAAGTTAAAAATCCTAAAAATCTAACCAATTATGCTCATCCAAGGGCTGTGGGGGTCAATATTTGGCTAAAACCCTTTTTAACACCATAGGCTTTATGTTATAATTCACAAACCCTATTCATTCTACCACATTTTTGCTGATGTGGTTTATTTGTCAGTTGCTATCGCCCATTTTATCATCGCCCATCCATTAGCTCATGAACCTACCCCATTTTTTTGAAAAAATCCTAAATGATTTGTACCAAAGCGTGTATGTGTCGCTTGGCGGTTCGCTCGAAGATGAGACCCTAAACTGGACAGAGCGGGGCATGGCTGTTGCCAGTATTAGCATTAAGATATTGATTTTATTGGTGATTATTGGCTTTTTTTATTGGCTGTTGGTCTATTTATTAAAGCATTGTCGCCGTCCACTACACCTATCACAGCGTCATGTTTGGATTGCTCGGGCGGTGCTACGCTATACATGGTTTGTGGCGAGCCTGCTGGCGGTGATGACGCAGATTGGCACACAGGCGGAGATCATCAAGGCAACGGCAAAAGCGGCGACTTGGGCGGGGTTTTATTATGTGCTGTGGGCGACCAGTGGGCAAATGGTTGCCAGAGTGTTACGTTACTATGAACTCAATGCGTCCATTGAACAACTGCTCAAAAACTTGATTTTGGTGCTGATTATCGTTTTTGCTTTGGCAAGCGTACTCGCCCAGTTTGGTTTTGATATTGTATCCTTAGTGGCAGGTCTGGGTATTGTGGGTTTGGCAGTGGGTTTTGCCGCCCAAAGCACGCTTGCCAACTTCATCGCTGGCATTACCATTTTGATAGAGCAGTCGTTTCAAGTGGGCGACTGGATTCGGCTTGGCGACAAAGAAGGACGAGTGGTTAAAATCTCCCTGCGAGCCACGCAAATCCTTGACCGTGATAACATCATTATCATCATTCCCAATTCGACCATGTCATCATCAGAAGTGATTAACCTAACGTCCAAAAAGATGATAAGATTTGATGTTAAAGCAAGAATTGGTTTGTATAATGATGTCGCCCACGCCAAAGAAATCATCATCAAAACATTAAGCAAAGATGAAGTGATTTTAAAACACCCAGCCCCTATGGCGACCGTCAGTGAAGTGGGCGAATATGCCATTTATTTTATTGTGCGTTTTTGGGTTGCTCCATTATCGGTTGCCCGTATCCCGATCATCAAAGAAAACATCAATGAGCGTATTAAACGAGCCTTAGACGAAGCAGGATTTGAAACCCCTTATCCTTATCAAGAGATATTATTTAACCGCTCAGATGATAAAGAAAAACGCTTGGCAATGATTCATCAAGCATTGGATAAAAATATCAATGACAAAGAAGAAGATGTAGAGAGTGCCATAAAAAAGCAGTAGCAATTAATTAAATAAACTGGTGTTATTTATACAATTATCTGTAATTTAAATTGATAATAACAAGCAATCATCTTGACAATGACATTAACATCATTTTGCCCCGCCTATTTACCCTGCCAATACCGCCCCAAAAACAACAATTGCCACTACCATACCCGTCCCAAATTATGCTATAATACTTAGTTTACCCAAATCTCTTACCAAAATTCTTATCAAATAAGCCCACACCATGCCAAAACTACCCTTCGCCGATTTTACCCCCACCGCCTTTGACGTTGTCATCACCTGTGCGGACGGTCTTGAAAATGCCTTATTGATAGAGCTTGACTTATTTGGGCTGGTCGGGCAGATTGTGCGGACGGGGCGTGTGCGTGTGGGCGTGTCGCTTGCCGACTTTTACAAAATTTGCCTATATAGCCGTGTGGCAAGCCGTGTGTTACTGCCCATTGGCGAGTATTATTTTCGCCAAAAAACCCAAACTGTGAGCCAAGTGCGTGAAAGTGGCGGTAAAAAAACCACCCGCACGGTTGAGACCAAAGTCATTGACGAAGACGTTCCTACCGCCTTGTATGAATTCGCCAGTCGCTATGATTGGACGAGCATATTTGGCGTGGACAACACCTTTGCCGTACGCCTATCCACCGACAAACGCCTGTCGGTAAACCAACAATTTGCCACCTTGCGTATCAAAGACGCCATCGCCGACTGCTTTAACAAAAAATTAGGCGAGCGACCAAACGTGGACAAATCCCCCGATTTTCACATTTACGCCCACGCCACAGTTGAGCTTGCCGAGCTGTATTTGGACTTGTCAGGCACAAGCCTGCACCGCCGTGGCTATCGTGTGGCGAACACGGACGCTCCTTTAAAGGAGAATTTGGCAAGTGCGTTGCTTTATGAATGCAACTGGCACAAGGGCGATCATACCGCCATTATTGACCCCATGTGTGGCTCTGGCACGCTCATCACTGAAGCCTTGCTCATGAAAACCGCCTACCCTGTGGGCATTGACAAAAAAGCAAGCGATTTTGGCTTTTATCATTGGCAATACCACGATGATGAGCTGTGGCAAACCCTTGCTGGTAAAGCCTTGGATGACTTTCATGCCAACCTTGCAAGTCTAGAACAATCCCTTATCAAAGGCGACTTTACCGCCCTTGCCCTAGACGCTGACGCTCATGCCGTGCGTGCCTGCCACAAAAACCTGATAGCGTCCGCCCTTGCCCCCATTGCCGAGTACGTCCGCCTAGAACAGCGACCGCTTGCCACCGCCAAAGCCGTTCTGAGCGAGCTTACCACCGCCTATCCGCTTGTCATCACCAATCCCCCCTATGGCGAACGACTGGGCGAGAGCGATTTTATCAAGCCCTTGTATCACGGCTTGGGGCTTATCGTGGCGGACGGTTTGCGTCATGTGGGGCGTGCAGACATGGCGGTGCTGGCAAGCCACATTGAACACGCTGACACCCTGCCGATTGCCGAGCCAAACACCCTAAAGTGCCATAACGGAGCATTGACCGTGTATTTTCGTCATGGGGCGGTAGAATTTGCCAAAACCGACCGTTTGGCTCATCAATTGATTGTTGATTTTAATAAAAAAGAAATTGATAATCCTGATAGCCAAGAATTTATCAACCGCTTACAAAAAAATATCATCAATCTAAAAAAACACGCCCAAAAAAACAATATCAGCAATATGCGAATTTATGATGCTGATTTGCCCAATTATAATGTGGCGATTGATATTTATGGCGATAAAATTCATGTTCAAGAATACGCCCCGCCAAAACAAATTCCCACCGATGTCGCCAAAGCCCGTTTTAATTTGGTATTATCCGCCATTCGGGATATTTTTAATGTTCACCGTGAAAGCATTTTTATAAAAACCCGTATGCGACAATCGGGCAATGACCAATATACCAAAAACACCAAAGACGATACTCAAAGACATAAAAAAATGTATGTCGCTCATGAACATGGGGCGTATTTGTATGTGAATTTTACCGATTATTTGGATACGGGGTTGTTTATTGACCACCGCAATATTCGTGAAATGATAAAAAATGCCAGTCGTGGCAAAAATGTCTTAAATCTATTCGCCTATACTTGCACTGCCAGCGTGCATTCGGCAATGGGCGGAGCCAAATCAGTAACGAGCGTGGATTTATCCGCCAATTATTTAAATTGGGGCAAGCAAAACTTTGCCCTAAATGGGCTTGATTTGACTGCCACAACCTTAGACGATACGCCAAAATATCAATTCATCGCCACTGATGTGTTTGATTGGCTAAAAAATAATACCGAACAATTTGACGTGATATTTATTGACCCACCCACCTTTTCTAATTCTAAAAAGTTTAAGGGAACGTTTGATGTACAGCGAGACCATGTCGCCCTGATAAGCCGTGCCATGAACCGCCTTGCCCCAAATGGCGTGCTGTATTTTAGCAATAACTTTACCAAATTTGTGCTGGACGATGAAGTCAAGGCTCGTTATGACGTAACACCAATCACAGATAAAACCATTGGCGTAGATTTTAATCTAAAAAAACCCATCCATCAAAGTTTTAAAATCACGCACAAAAATCAAATGATGAAAGTGTATGAATTTGAAAGTGTGTTTGATACAATTAATGATGATTGGCAAGATGAAATAACCGCTTATAATAAAAAAGGCGAGATAAAACGTTCAAAAGACAGAGTATTTAAAAAGTCTTTTGATAAATCGTTTGACAAATCGTTTGATAAAAAACCCAAAGATAAATCAGACAATCCACGATTTAAAAAAGACGGTTTTAGAGATAATGGCAAAAAGTCATTTGATAAAGATAAATCTTTTAATAAAAAATTTGATAAGTCTGATAAGCCATTTGATAAAATACAAACAGGCAAAGACAGATTTTATGGTAATGAACCTGTTAAATCAGATAAGCCAAAAGTACGCTATGAAAAGATTGACGGAAAATTGGTTGCCATGCCCATTGATAACACCCAAACCAATGAATCCAACAAACCCAAAAAATATACGGTAAAACCAAAATCGTGAGTTAATTTTATATGGGTTTTTCTTTCGCCCTGAGCTATGCTTGCGGGTAAGGAAAACCGCTATGGGCAGGCATAGCTCACCACGAACGGTTTTTTTAAATACGATATTTAAACCACAACCCAAAAACTTAAACGCAAAATCAAAAAATTTGAGAAATAGCCATGACCGATAACCAAAATTTAACCGATGAAATCATAAACGATGCAGAAAGCCATTCTGAAATCATTCACGCCTTATCTACCGACAGCGAGCGAGAGACGGACACGGACGGCGATGATGAGCATGACTTTGATGACGGCATCAAATCCGCCCGCTTCAAAAAACTACAAAAGAAACTGCGTAAAGAAGTGTCGTGGGCGATTCGTGATTTTAACATGATTGAAGACGGCGATGTTGTCATGGTATGTATCTCAGGCGGTAAGGACAGCTTTACGTTGCTTGATATTTTGCTGTTTTTAAAACGCATTGCTCCGATTAACTTTGATGTCGTGGCGGTCAATCTTGACCAAAAACAGCCCAATTTCCCCGAACACGTCCTGCCCGAATACCTATCCAAACAAGGCATTCCGCACTATATCCTAGAAAAGGACACATATAGTATCGTCAAATCAGTCGTGCCAGAGGGCAAAACTTACTGCTCGGCTTGCTCACGCCTAAGACGTGGCTCGCTGTATGGCTTTGCCAAGCAGATTGGGGCGACTAAGATTGCTCTGGGTCATCATCGTGATGACATTTTGGCGACTTTCTTTTTGAATTTGTTTCATGGTGGAAGCCTAAAAGCCATGCCCCCTAAGCTGTTATCCGACGACAAGCAAAACGTACTTATCCGTCCGCTTGCCTATGTTGCTGAAAAGGACATTATTAAATACGCCAATTATAAGCAGTTTCCCATTATCCCGTGTGGGCTGTGTGGCTCACAAGAAAACCTACAACGGGCGATGATAAATGACATGCTTCGGGAGTGGGACAACGCCCACCCAAAACGCCTAGCGAGTATGTTTAAAGCCTTGCAAAATGTTGCCCCAAGCCAGCTTGCCGACCGTGAACTGTTTGATTTTGAAAGTCTCAAAACCGAGCGAACAGACGATGAGCGGTTGTTTGAGGGGGACAATATCCAAGTGGGCGTAAGCGAAAAACTTGCCGATATTGGTTTGCCGACCGCCCCGCAAGTGCAGACCTTTAACCCAAAATTTAGCAACAAAATCCCAACGATAAATCCTGTTATTGATTGATAACAAGCCAAGCTAGGATAGATGTCATGATAATAAAAGCAATTTTTATCCTATTACTGCTGATATGTGTGGGCGTTCAAGGTGTGTTTATCTATTTTCTTGGCGGTTACGACCCACACGAGTTAAATAAATTGCAAAATGTGGGAGAGTTTTGGTGTTGAGATTGTGCCTTATACGGCTTTTATGCTGGCAATCACCCAAGCAAAAGCCATTTGGCTAATCCCAAAGCTTAATTTAATCATTGGCGTTATGGCAATCATTAAAAAAGAATGGCATATTGGGCTATTGGTGCTTGTGCTGCTTTTTTAATCGCCTTAGCCTTTGTTTGGGCGATATATTCGCCAGCGATGATGACTTCCATAAGTGGGTGATATTTTATTTCACTTTTTAATATCAAGAGTGGTAGAGTGCATACGCACAAATATACCATCAAATTTAAATCAATTTTAACAAAACCAAAAGGTAGTTTTATGACCATACCAAATCTAAACATCATGATTAGTAGCGAAGAAATCGCCCAAAAAGTGAGCGAGCTTGGCAAGCAAATCACCGCCCATTATGCCAACAGCGATAAAGAGTTGATTTTAATCGGACTGCTTCGTGGTTCGGTGATTTTTATGGCGGATTTGTGCCGAGCGATTGATAAACCGCATGAGTTTGATTTTATGACCGCATCTAGCTACGCCAAAGGCACGGTATCTAGTGGCGATGTCAAGATTTTAAAAGATTTGGACGGCGACATTCGTGGTAAAGACGTGTTGATTGTTGAAGATATTATTGACTCTGGGCGTACGTTGTCCAAAGTCGTGGAGATTTTAAAAACCCGTGAGCCAAACTCCATTGAGCTTTGTACACTGGTCAGTAAACCGTCTCGCCGTGAGATAGACATGGACGTAAAATTCTTAGGTTTTGAAGTCGAAGACCGTTTTATCGTGGGTTATGGTTTGGATTATGAACAAAAATACCGCCATTTACCATTTATCGGCGAGATTGGGTTGTAATGATAACTCATTGATTTATATAAACTATTTTAAAATTATAAATAAAAATCGGGTATCATGCCCGATTTTTTGATGATAGAATGATTATGATAGAGTTAGCCCAGCCGATTAATACGGCAAGTTTGATTTATGTGCTTGATTTTATTGGGGTTATTGCCTGTGCAGTGGCAGGTACCATGCTTGCCATTAGTAAGGGTTTTGATTTGTTTGGCTGTATTTTGGCATCGATGGTTAATGCCATTGGCGGTGGGACGATTCGTGATGTCATGCTTGATAGGCACCCACTGTTTTGGACGATAGATTTGAATTATGTGTTCGCCATTACGATAACATCAATCCTATGTCAGATGTTTTTTCGTCCGACGGCACGCATGAATGGCGTGTTAAAGCTGTTTGACGCCATTGGGCTGTCAGCATTTAGCGTGATTGGACTGACGGTGGCGTTATCAATGGGGGCGACACCACTCATCGCTGTGATGATGGCGGTGATGACGAGTATCGCAGGCGGTATCATGCGAGACATGATTTGTCAAGAGTTGCCGATGGTACTGCAAAAGGAGATTTATATTACCGCCAGTATCTTGGGGTCGCTGACCTATCTGGGGCTGGGGCGACTGGGTGTGGTGGCGTGGCTGTGCGAGCTTGCCATGCTGATGGTGGTGTTTGGCGTGCGAATGCTGGCGGTGCGATATGATTGGCATTTGCCAAACATTCGCATGGTGTAAGATACAACAAATTAACCCCAATTTGCACCAATGTTAAATCTTGAAAAATGCCTTTGTAGAGGCGTGCTTTCCACGCCCTTTGGTGGTGTATTTTGAGGTTTGTGATTATACAAGCAAAAAATAAACCCCAAGATAGGGGTTTATTGCTGGTTGGGATATGCCCTAATTTTAGTGTCTAAAATGTCTCATGCCTGTGAACACCATGGCAATGCCATGCTCATCGGCGGCTTTGATGACTTCTTCATCACGCATAGAGCCACCGGGCTGGATAATGCACTTAATGCCAGCGTTGGCGGCGTTGTCAATGCCGTCTCTAAATGGGAAAAAGGCGTCCGATGCCATAACCGCCCCTTCAACAGGCAATCCTGCGTGTTCGGCTTTGATGACGGCAATGCGAGCAGAGTTCACACGGCTCATCTGCCCTGCACCGATACCGATGGTTTGGCGGTTTTTGGCATAGACGATGGCGTTGGATTTGACGTATTTGGCAACTTTCCATGCAAAAATCAAATCATCAAGCTCTTGCTTGGTGGGCTGTGCCTTGGTAACGACTTTTAGGTCGGATTTGTCAATCATACCCAAATCCTGCTCTTGAACAAGCAGACCGCCATTCACACGTTTATAATCAAGCTGTGGCGCGCGTTCGTTGATGTTTGGCAATTCGCCACAAGTCATTACACGCACGTTTTTCTTGGCTGATGTAATGTCAAGTACACCGTCTGCCACGCTTGGGGCGATGATGACTTCGACAAATTGACGGTCGATGATGGTTTTGGCGGTATCCACGTCTAGCTCACGGTTAAAAGCGATAATCCCACCAAAGGCAGATTCAGGGTCGGTGGCGTAGGCTAAGTTATAAGCGTCCAAAATACCGTCAAGCGATACCGCCACACCGCAAGGGTTGGCGTGTTTGACAATCACGCAGGCAGGCTTGGCAAAGGATTTGACACATTCTAATGCCGCATCGGTGTCGGCGATGTTATTGTAGGATAACTCTTTGCCTTGCAACTGCTTGGCGGTGGCAATAGATGCTTCTGTTGTCCCACTTTCTACATAAAAACTGGCAGTTTGGTGGGGGTTTTCGCCATAGCGGAGTTCTTGGGCTTTGTTAAGCTGAATGTTAAAGGTGCGTGGAAATTGGGTTTTGGCGGTGGCATCATCGCTTAATGTCTCGCCTTTGTCCAGTAGTCTTGCCCCTAAAAAGCTCGCTATCATGCCGTCATAACTGGCAGTATGTTCAAAGGCTTTAACCGCCAAATCAAAGCGAGTGCTGTCTGATAATTTGCCGTCTGCCTTTAGTTCGTTGATGACGGTGGCGTAGTCGGCAGGGCTTGTGATGATACCCACATATTTGTGGTTTTTGGCAGATGAGCGTACCATGGCAGGGCCGCCAATGTCAATATTTTCAATGGCATCACTCATGGTAACACTATCTTTGGCAACTGTTTGGGCAAAGGGGTATAGGTTCACCGCCACGATATCAATGGCATCGATGCCATGCTCTGCCATGATGTCGGCATCTATCTCACGGCGACCTAAGATACCGCCATGAATCTTGGGGTGTAAGGTCTTAACTCGTCCGTCCATCATCTCAGCAAAGCCAGTGTGGGCGGAGACTTCTGTGGCATTGACACCGTTTTCGGTCAAAAGTTTAAAGGTACCGCCAGTGGATAGGATACCAAAGCCTAAGGCAGATAATTCTTGGGCGAATTCTACAATGCCTGCCTTGTCAGAGACGGAGAGTAGGGCGAATTTTTTCATAAAAATACCTTTTTGGGTTACAAGGGTGGATAAAACAGGATTAAAAGTGGGATTAAAACAAAACGAAAACCCGCCAAAAAATGACGGGTGCAAAAAATTAGAAATTATAATAAGCCATGCGTTTTTAGCTTAGTGCGGAGCGTGCCACGATTTAGCCCAAGCATTTGAGCGGCTTTGGATTGGTTGTTGCGTGTGTGCTTCATGACCGCCACCAACAGAGGTTTTTCAAATTCATGCAAAAAAATCTCATACATGCTTGTAGTATTCTCACCATTTAGGTGCATCAAGTAACTTTCCACTGCTTTTTTGACTTCGTCATGTAGGGGGGTAGTTTCCTGAATGGGAGGCGTGGGGGTCATCATAAAAGCTCCTGTGTCTCACTTAACCTTGTTCTTACGAGTGGTAGGCTGGGGCGTGCCTGCCCTTTATAACACTATTTACAATTTGCAAATTTTTAGAAATAAAAGTATATTTTTGCATGAAAAATGGCTAAATCTGGTTTTTCATCGTCAAAAATTTGCCTGATAGAATGGCTATCAGTCTGCATTTTTTCCTTGAAAAACGTGCGATTTTTCTCATTTTTCATTGCAAATACAAAAGGCAGGCACGCCCTGGTCAATACCTATCAATCACCTGTTGGTAGAAGGCGTATTTCCTAGAATTATTGTAAAACAATTGCCGTAATTTGGCAAGTCGTGAGATGTCTGTAATGTTAAGCTGTATTATCCTGTTGTTAATTTGTGTTAATGAATAATTACAAAGTGGTAATTTATCCGTCAAAATGATGGGATGAATCTTTACCTAACAGAGCAAGTTAGCTTGGTGCTAGGTGACTTAGGGTTGTTGATAAAATGGCGTAACTGTTACCGAGCTTGCTTTGGGGGCAGGGTTCACTGAAAGCATGATCCGCTTGTGCTGATTGGTAAGTAAGGTGGTCTGAGATTCGCCAAGGTAGTCTTTGGTGTCCGCCACAAAGTCCCCCACGACCACACCACTACTGTCTTTAAACTGCACCAGTAAGTAAGGAAACAGTTGTTCAGAATTGGTTTTGTTGGTGATGTTAATGATGACATCTTTTTGATTTTCTAGGGATGATGCGATTTCCAAGCCATTTAAATCTGCCGATGGAATATTGCAGGGAATAACTCCGCAGATGGTATGAGCAAGGCTGGCAGTCTCAGGGTTTTTGGCAAGTTTATCTATATTAAATAGAGCGTATTGTGCCACCAATAGCCCAACGAGCAATAAACACCCAATGAGCCACAAAAACTGTGACCCTAAGGATTTTTTGGTAGCAAGTTGTTGAGTGGTGGGCTTGTTTGATTGGATTTCTTTGATGTTGGTTGGTTTTTTGGGTTTGGGTGTGGCGACAGGGATGATGGCATCCAAATCGACGTTGTTTATGGCAGAGCTGGTATTAGTGGTTTGGGTGATGTTGACAGGCTTGGTGTCTTTGAGTAAATCATCAGCCCAAGATTCTTCCCCTTCGTTATCCGCCATCTCATCCTTGGTGCTTTTGGCGACTGTCGGAGCAAAGCTGATGTTGTCTTTTAAAAAGCTGTCCAACTCATCATCAGAAAAGCTTACGCCCGCGACAGCTTTGGTTTTGTTCTCTTCAATGCCATCCATCTCGTCATGAATCATGCCTTCGGTGGGTGCGGGTTTGACACGCTTGGTACGTTTGGGGGTGGTTGGGGCAGAGCGTGCCACTGTTTGGACTGTCTGAGCTTGGGGTTGTGGGGTGGGATTTGTCTGTCTTTGAGCTTGGGCGGCAGGCGAGCTACCGACCAGATTGGCATTTAGAAAAAACACTTGTTGGCACTTACCGCATTTGGCACGAGCATTGGGGTCACCAAGTTTGGCGGCCGGCATGGGATAAGTCGTTTGGCAATGGGGGCACTTAGTTTGATTACTCATGTTTTTGTCAAATCCAGTAAAATAATAGGCAAAGATAGGAAATTGGCAAGTAACAACTTGCAAAAATCGTACAAACTATTTTTCTTTATGCTACTAAATTGTTACGCATTTGACAATTTTAATCCGCTCAGCTGTGCTTAATAGCGGATAAACGATACCAATGATGGTCTTCGCTGTTGTTATAATGATAAGGTGTATCAAGGTCAAAATAGGGCTGGTATGCCATCATAACATCATCGACTTGGTTCTCAATAAGCCCTGCCAAGACGATATTGCCTTTATCCTTTAATAAGGTGGCAAACAAGGGGGCAAAGTGAATGAGTGGCTTGGCTAGGATGTTGGCGGTGATGGTGTCCGCTTTTATATCATGCGTTTGTTGATAAGCCTTAAATTCATCGGGCAAAAATACCAACATCTTATCTTCGACGCCATTTAGTTTGGCGTTTTGGCGGGTAGCAAGCACCGCTTGGGGGTCAATATCCACCGCCAATACTTGCTTAGCCCCAAGCAGTAACGCTCCTACGCCCAAAATCCCCGAGCCACAGCCATAGTCAATGACGACTTTATCGGTCAAATCCTGCGTGGTCAGCCAGTCAAGGCACAGCCGAGTGGTGGCGTGATAGCCCGTACCAAAGGCAAGACCGGGGTCTAGGATGAGGTTGGTAGCGTCTGGGTCGGGAGCGTCTAGCCATTCGGGGACTATCCACAGGTTGCCAGCACATTGGATGGGCTTGTAATGGGTCATCCACTCACGTGTCCAGTCCTTATCATCTAGCACCGACAACCACACACGGCTTGCCCCGACTTCGGCGGCGATGTCATAGGCAAGGCTCTCAAAGTTGGTGCCATCAAATCGCCCATCGGTGTTGGTGTCAAAAATGGCGGTCAGCACCACCTCGCCCCATAATGGCTCTTCGCCGGGCATGGGCTCAAACAGCGGTTCATCGCCTGCGTCTTCTAGTAGAATGGAGACCGCTTCGGCTTCATAGAACAGTGCTTCGGCAAGTTCAACTTGCTCTTTGGTCAGTTGTAGGTGAATTTGTTGCCATGCCATGAGAGTTTCCTGTTTGTTGGTGTGCCAAATTAATTGGCGAATACTGGGTGGGGTAAATGTTGGGTTTGATGGTTATTTGCCGTCATCATCGGTTAAGATTGCCAAATCGTCTTTGCAAAGGTTGTCAATATTGGACTTGCAAAAATCAGGGTCAAGACGACAGATGGCATTTTGCAATGCTTCAATGTGCTTATCTTGGGCTTGGATGTGAGCGAGTAGTTTGGCGATACTCGTTGCCACAGGGTCGGCACTGTTTGGGCTTAGCCCATAGGCGTTGAAACTGGCGTCATTGGTAGATTCTAGGCGGATACCCTTATCGGGGGTGCTAGGCTTGGGTGTGTCGCTTTTGATGTCATCGCTTGTTTCGGTGTTTTTGATGTTTTTGTCAATCATGCGAGCTGCCGAACCAACCATGGTCGCCCCTGCAGGGACGGGCTTGACAACCACGGCATTTGAGCCGATTTTGGCGTTGTCGCCCACGCTAAAACCGCCCAAGATTTTCGCCCCTGCTCCGACCACGACATTATCGCCAAGCGTGGGGTGGCGTTTTGTGCCTTTCTCCCATGACACCCCACCAAGCGTGACACCATGATATAAAGTCACGTCATCACCAATCTCTGCTGTCTCACCGATGACGACCCCCATGCCATGGTCAATGAACAGACGTTTGCCAATCTTGGCAGCAGGATGAATCTCAATACCTGTCGCCATGCGTGTCAAGTGCGACAAACCCCTTGCCAAAAATTTGTGGTCAGTCTGCCATAGGGTGTGAGATGCACGGTGCAAGGTGCGAGCATGAATGCCCGGATAAGTCAGGGCAATCTCAATCTTGGTGCGAGCGGCAGGGTCACGTTCTAGCACCGCACTCAAATCATCATCGATGGCACAGGCTAGGTTTTTGAGTTTGGAATTTATTAGCTTGGAAAAGATACTCATGGAATATAACGCATTTTAAAATGGCTTATTCTACCATCAAAAGCTCGCTGAGTATAGGGCTTGTTTGATTTTTGAGTGTTTAAGTTGGGAAATTTTTAAGGGAAATTTTATTTAACATAATCCAAATTGTTGATACTCAATTTATTGATAATGGGTTTTAAAAAGGGCGTGGGGTAGGGATTATGTGTTAGAAACAGTCGCGTTATTTACAGTATTAAGGTAAAATACTGCAAATGAACATACACAAAAACACAAGACTGCTTCCCCACCATAGGGAAGCCATTTGGACTGCTTA
>NZ_KE384584.1:0-47720 GCF_000426885.1 Moraxella caprae DSM 19149
ATGAATAGATTGATTAGTATCAACGAAGCTTCCAAACAACTTGGCGTGTCCATCTCAACATTACGCAGATGGGACGAAAGTGGTGTGCTTGTTGCCGAAAGAACACCTAAAGGACACAGACGTTACGATATTAGTAAAATCAACCCAAACCTACTGCATGGCATAGGCAACAAAGACCGAAAAACCATTGCCTATGCACGAGTATCAAGCCACGACCAAAAGGACGATTTAGAGCGTCAAATCCAAGTTTTAGAACGCTACTGTGCCAAACAAGGCTGGACTTATGAGGTCATCAATGATTTAGGTTCTGGCATGAGCTACCATAAAAAAGGACTTAAACAACTGCTTGACGGCATATTAAACAATGAAATCGGCAGATTGGTTTTAACCCATAAAGACCGCCTATTACGC
Source organism: Moraxella caprae DSM 19149 (assembly GCF_000426885.1). Taxonomy (GTDB): domain Bacteria; phylum Pseudomonadota; class Gammaproteobacteria; order Pseudomonadales; family Moraxellaceae; genus Moraxella; species Moraxella caprae. Next base: position 412 of record NZ_KE384584.1, read on the forward strand.
TTTGGTGCAGAACTTGTCTTTGCTATCTGTGAAGCAAGAAACGTTGAAGTTATCATCATCAATCAAGGTGAAAACCCATCCTTTGAAGAAGAGCTTGCTCAAGATGTGCTAGAAATCATTACGGTATTTTCCGCTCGTCTGTATGGTTCACGCAGTAAGAAAAATAAAAAAGTGTTAGAAGCTGTTAAGGCGGTGTTAGAATGACCGCCATTCGTGGGCACATCATTGAACTAAAACCCAATCACAAACAAGCCACTTATTTTAAAAAGGCTTGCGGGGTTGCAAGATTTGCTTATAATTGGGCATTGGCGGAGTGGAAAAGGCAATACGAACAAGATAAACAATATCGTGATGACTGTTTAGCAAAGAACCTACCCATTAACGAAAGCAAACTCAACAAACCCACACAAGGCAAATTAAGAAAACAGCTTAATGCCATCAAACGCACCCAGTTTCCCTTTATGCTGGAAATTACCAAATGCTCTCCCCAGCTTGCCATTATGCAACTAGGCGATGCCTTTAAACGCTTTTTTAAAGGCGAAAGCAAATACCCCCAATTTCGCAAAAAAGGTGTAAATGACCGTTTTAGCCTATCCAACGACCAATTTAAACTCAAAACCATCAATAACAAACCATACATTCAAATCCCAAATTTAGGTTTGGTAAGAATGCGTGAAAACTTACGCTTTGATGGCAAAATCCTATCCGCCAAAGTCTTTACAAAAGGTGGTAAATGGTTTGTGTCCATTGCGGTTGAACTGAACAATAACACACAAGCCAAACAACTTAAAACCAATCAAACTCTTAAAACAGGTAATGCTGTTGGCATTGATTTAGGCATTACCGACCTTGCCACACTTTCAACAGGAGAAAAGATACAAGCACCAAAACCTTTAAAGAATAAACTTAAAAAACTTCAAAGATTATCAAAACAACTTAGCCATAAACAAAAAGGCTCTAAAAATCGTGAAAAAGCGAAAACCAAGCTATCACGATTGCATTACAAAATCAGTTGTATCAGAAAAGACTTTTTGCACAAACTCACCACTGATTTGGTAAAACGATTTGATGTGATTTGTATTGAAAACCTAAATATCAAAGGTATGGTAAAAAAATCGCAAACTAAGCCGTGCTATCAATGATTTAGGGTTTTATGAACTTAAAAGGCAACTCATCTACAAAGCAAATCAATGGGGCAAGACAGTCAAAGAACTGGATAAGTTTTATCCCTCAAGCAAAACCTGCTCTTGTTGTGGTGTTAAGTTAGATGAATTACCTTTATCTGTTAGAAACTGGACTTGCCCCAACTGCAACACAAACCACGATAGGGACATCAACGCCAGTATCAACATTTTAAACAAAGCGGATAAGATTTTAACCTTATCTTAACAAAAATCTTGGCGGGTGAGTTCTATCCCCAATTTTAAAATGCCTATGGAGCTTATGTAAGACCTACGCCAAATGGCAAGGGCAACAAGCGATGAAGTAGGAAGAAAACGCTAAATTTGCCTTTGGGTAGATTTTGGTAGGTTTTTTGGAACGGTTTGACCCATGAAACATTGTTGATTCAAAAACAGTCATGAAAACACTCATAAACCAAATACAAAAGAACGTGATGATACTCGTTTAAATCCGTCTCACTTAAACTTCACAGGTCGCTCGGCATTGGGATAATGATGTTCATGCTCGACATCACAGTCCTCGCCCACCGTTGCCCCCTTATCATCCTTAGGCTTTTCAATATAGCCTGTGCGTTCTTCTACGGGCAGGTACTCATGCTCCCACACCATGACCGCTTGCATGCAGGTTTGGCGTTGTTCGTCCGTTAGGCGAACGCCATTATCCCATTTACCAATCTCAATGGCGGTGCGGAATTTGGCGACGATTTCGGGGGTTAGGCTGTTTAGGATGTCTTGTTTGTTCATGTTTGACCTTTTTGATTGGATTATTTAAGTAAGTTTTTTATCACACCCATCAGTCCACGGCTGATTGCTCGGGTCGCTTGCTTATTCAACTGACTGCCCAGTGCGTCCGCCACATCATACGCCATGCCTTGATTGCGACTTTTACGCCCGCCTGACAGACCACCAATAAAACCATCTAACGCCCCCAGCTCTTTTTTGTCTGATGATTGGACTGATTGGCTTTTTGCCTTGTCTTGTTCTGCTTCTTCTTTTTGGGCAAACTGTTGGGCTTCTAGCTATGCCAAAGCCTCAAATGCCGAATGATTGTCCACGCTATCTTTATAATAGCGATACAGCACATCCGACTCAAAGCTGGCTCGGCACTCTTCGGATGTCAAAGGCGACAAGGCAGACGCAGGCGGTAGGATATAGGCACGCTCGACCACGTTTGGCATGCCCTTTTCATCCAAAAATGAGACAAGAGCCTCGCCAACACCAAGCTCGGTAATGGCACTGGCGACATGCAAATTTGGGTTGGTGGGAAATACACCCCACCCCCTTAGAGCGAATCAGTCTGACCACCTGCTCTGTCAGAGCCGATGATGCATTGTCAAACATGAGATGAGCCTCATCAAAGAATAAGACAAATTTGGGCTTGTCAAGGTCGCCCACTTCGGGAAACCTCTCAAAAATCTCTGCCAAAAACCACAACAAAAACGCACTGTACAGACGGGGCGAGAGCATGAGCTTTTGGGCATTTAGGATATTAATCACGCCCCGACCGCCCTCGGTCTGCACCCAGTCTTCTAGGTTCAGCTCAGGCTCGCCAAAAAAGTCATTACCCCTTTCACTCTCTAACTGTAAAAGCTGACGCTGTATCGCCCCAACACTCGCTGGCGAGACGTTGCCATACTGCGTGCGATAGGTTTTGGCGTTATCAGCGACGTGAGTGAGCATGGCTTTATAGATCTTTTAAATCTATCAAATGCCGTACACGTCCCAAAACCGCACAGGAAACCCTGTTAGATGGTCATCGGTCATGCCAAATTCTTGCATACGCTCGCCAATCTTACCGCTTGCCACGCCTGCACGACCAAGCCCTGATAAGTCGCCTTTGACATCCACCAAAAAACTGGCACACCTGCACGGCTAAAACCCTCTGCCATGGTTCTAAGCGTGACGGTCTTACCCGTGCCTGTCGCCCCTGCGATGAGTCCATGGCGGTTTGCCATGCTGCCTAAGAGATTCATTTGGCTGGCGGTGTCAATCGTGCGAGCAATGGGAAATGTGGTCATAATGTGCCTTTTGGTAGGTGTAAAAGCATGAATGAATTTTAGTGAGTTATCCAAACAGCCATTATACTTATCTTTTAAAATAAAGTAAATTTTATCCTAAGTAAATGCCCATCTGACTGCATCACAAAAAATTAAATCGCCCATCATCGCCCATCGCCTGTGGTAAATCATCCGTCGCCACGCCCATGAGTGCCAAGGTCTCACGCTCTATCAGCCGTGTAATCGTATCTAAGGGCAAATCATTTTGTGCCACGCCAAACGGCTCTTCTAGCTGACTGCTTAGCTCATCAAGCCCCAAAAACATATAGGCAAGCAGTCCCACCAAAAACGGCGTCCAAATCCCCAGTACCGACTCAATACCAAACGGCAACATCCAACAAAAACAAAACACCGCCCGATGAAGTAGCACCGAATAAACGAGTGGCAAGGGCGTACTACTGATACGGTCGCACCCTGCTTGGATGTTACCCATTTCGATGATGTGGCGTTGGATACTGGTGTAGATAATGTCGCTGATTTGCCCTGATTTGACAGCATGGATAAGACGGTGTTGTATTCGCTCTAACACCACCTGTGGGGCGTTGATGTGCTGACGAATGAGCGTATTTAACTCATCTTTATCTTTATCATCAATATCCAGATAATCGGCAAATCTCTCCACGGGCAGTTTTTGATGACGTAGGCGGTCTCTAAATAAATTGACAAAAATCAGCATATCCACGAGTATCACTCGCCTGTCATCATCATGTAAAAAATGACTGTCCCGACTCAGATGACGGGTATTGGCAATCAAAGCACCCCACAGCTTACGCCCTTCCCACCATCTGTCATAGCAAGCATTGTTCCTAAATCCCAAAAAGATGGACAGCACCACGCCAAACACCGTAAAGCCGACCGCAGGGACGTTTTTGACGGTGTAGAGCTGATAATGCGACAAGCCCCACGCTATCATAGACACCGCCATAAGCAGGATGATCATCGGTAGCACTTTGGGCAGTATCGTGCCATGCCACATGAACAGTAGTTTTAGGCTATTGTGTTTATCACGGACTATCATAACTTAACAATCACAGTCGCCATACGTCCTGTGGCGGACTTTTTAGCGTGGGTTTGCTGGCGGTATGAATAGTATTTGGGGTTAGCATAACTGCACGGAACGGTATCGTTTATGACCGTAATATTTAAATGGGACAGTTGTAATTTGGTTAATTTTACAATATCAATCAAGCATTTATCATCGTCTTTGTCCGTGATGATATTTTGATACAATCCATCAACTGTCAATGCCACTAAGGTTTTATCACTCACTTGGCTGATGATGTCATGGGCTAGGGTTTTGTTAATTTCATAATTATCATGGCTGATACACGCTCCGATGACGGCTTTGATGTTGGTTTTATTGGTAAACTTTTGATAAGTATTTTTAATAATGCCTTTGGTTAGCCCCTGCCAACCTGCATGAATACAGGCAATTTGGCCATTCTCATTATCCGCACAATCATCATTAAAAAGAGCAATCGGCACGCAGTCGGCGGTCATGATAGACAGTCCCACGCCTGCCCTATCAGTGATGAGTGCGTCTGCGTCTTGGGGGGGTATGGCACAGCTAGCGTGTGCCACAATGTCGCTGTGGATTTGGTTTAGCCAGTGGATTTGGCTTATTTTATCATTTGTCAGTTTATTTAACTCATCCAATAACGCCATACGGTTTGCCAAAACTTGCTCGCTGTCATCGCCAACGTGCAACCCCACGTTAAATGAACCATATAAATCATCGCCCCATTTATCAAACTTACCTGCGTGGGTTTGAACGATGAGTACATGGTCATTTTGGTATAATATATCAAACATGATAATCCTGTTAATTTTTAAATTTGATTTTGGATAAATTGGTAGGGGTAAATTGCCATTTACCCTTGATAAATCAACCAATTATATAACGTTGAAAATGGCGTTTTGTTTTATAAAACTATTCTTGCAAAATCCCAATCATCTTAACCATATCAGACGGCATATCACGACCAAATACCAACGCCTTGCCTGTGGTCGGGTGGACAAAACCGAGCTTGTGGGCGTGCAGGGCTTGACGGGGGAAATCTATCACCGCTTGGCGAGTGGTGGGAGCAAGACCCGATTTTGGCAATCCGCCATAAACCTTATCGCCAAGCAAGGCATGACCAACATGGGACAGATGTACACGGATTTGGTGAGTACGCCCCGTCTCCAAACGAACATGGAGCAGACTATAATGCGTACCCAGTGGCGTGGCGGATAGGATGTGCGTGATGGCAGGTTTACCGCCGTCCGTTACCGTCATCTTGGTGCGATGAATGCGGTGTCGCCCTATCGGTACATCTATCGTGGCATGGCGCAAGATGTCGCTTGGCACACCTGTAGCGATACATTGATACTCCCGATAAACCGATTTGTCTTTTAGTTGCTCGGTCAAATCAAGCTGGGCGGTTTTGGTGCGTGCGACAATAAGTAACCCCGATGTGTCCTTATCAATACGGTGAACCAGTCCTGCCCGTGGCAGGTGGGCATTATCAGGATAATGATACAATAGAGCATTGACCAGCGTGCCTGTGCGATTGCCTGCCCCAGGGTGGACGACCAAACCGACAGGCTTATTTATCACAATCACATCATCATCAGCATAGACCACGTCAAGGGGGATATTTTCAGGCAAATCTTCGCTGTGATTGTCAAGTGTGGCGGATAGGGTCAAAATATCGCCCAATTTGACACGGTATTTGCTTTTTTGGGGCGTGTCATTGACAAGCAAACTCTCATCATCAATAAAGCCCTGTATCTGTACTCGGGAAAAGCCGTCAAACACATCGGTGGCGATTTTGTCTAGGCGTGTGCCGATGTCGGATTCGCTTACAGTGTAGCTTTGGGTAGGCGGATTTGGCGAGTCTGTCTCGGCAAATTCATCATCATTATCATTTAAACTGGATAAATTAGGCAAATCAGATAAATCGTCATTGGCGGTCTGATTAAAAGAATGCTCTCTCATGATTATGTTTAAATTGCTTGGAAAAAATAAGCCATTTTAGCATTTTTTGTAAAAAATAGCCGATTTTATTTTGGTGTTGTTCATTCTTAAAATTTTGTGGTAAACTATTTCAAATTGTTATTGTAATCTGGACAAAAAATGAACAAAACTGCCAAACTTACCCTAACCGCCATCATGACATCTGCCGTGCTACTTTCTGGTTGCTCCACCCTAAAAGGCATTGGCAAAAAAGACAGTGAAGTTGTACAAAGTGCCGAACAGTCCGAGCTAGGCTATTATCAAACCGCCCAAACCGCCCTTGAAAAAAACCGTTATAACGAAGCCATGAGTGCGTTAAATAGCTTACGCACGTTTTATCCGACAGGGCAGTATGCTGAGCAGGCATTGCTTGATTTGATTTATGCCCAATATCGTGCCAACGACTTTGAGTTGGTAACCAAAAGCACTGCCGAATTTATCCGCTCCTATCCAACCAGTCGCCATGTTGATTATGCTCTATACGTCCAAGGCGTAACCAACATGGGCGGGGCTCCCAAAGCCTCCCGCTTATTTAACCTTGACCAGTCCCAACGTGATGTATCTTACCTGCGTTTGGCATTCCAAGATTTTTCCAATCTCATCAAGCACTTCCCAAACAGTGCCTACGCCCCTGACGCTGCCCAGCGTATGAGAGCGATTTATAACGACTTTGCCGAGCATGAACTGGTCGCCGCTCGTTGGTATGTCAAGCGTGATGCTTATGTCGCCGCCGCCAACCGTGCCAAATGGGTGTTTCAGCACTTCCCCCAATCGGACGGTGTGCCAGAAGCCATCGCCATCTTAGCACACAGCAATGAGCAGTTGGGGCTGACCGACACCGCCAACCAATACAAAACCCTACTCCAAATCAACTACCCCCAATACCTTGGGGCAAATGGGCAGGTCAATATCGGCAACAGCCAATCTTTTGCCAAAAAAGCCTTATCATCGGTAAGTTTTGGTAAATTTGGACGTGCCAAAGACACCCCCACCTATCAAGGCGGTCAGTATGACGGTGCGACACGCACACAAATCATCACCTCCGCCCAAGCCCTTGCCCTGCCCCAAGCAAGCCCTGAAAGTGCCGACATCGCCACACCAAAACCTGCCGACACACGCAACACACGCCGTATCGGTCTAGGTCTGCCTGCCGATGAATCCGAGGCAGGTAACACCAACCAAACTCCCTAACATCATCACATTTGACCGCCAAAAATCTACCTTTTGGCGGTCAGTTTTGCCAAATCATGGTGTTGATGATAAAATTGGTTTTATTTTTTGATTTTTAGGAAAAGCTATGGCAATGCCTATTCGTGGCGGTATTCTAACCTGCAATATCGCTGACACCCAAACCCTATACAGCAGTTATCTCTCTTTTGTCACTCATGGTGGTATTTTTGTGCCGAGTGCCAGAAAGCACAGCCTTGGCGAAGACGTGTTCGTGGCATTTACCCTACCCGGCTCTACCGAACGCTATCCGCTTAACGGCAAAATCGTGTGGCTTAATGAAAAAGGCACGCCCAGTAAGCCCGCTGGTTTTGGCATGCAGTTTGGTACCGACCCTAACAGCCTAAAACTCAAAAACGAAATTGAGCGACTGCTTGCCGGTGAAGTAGAATCCACCAAACCCACTTATACCATGTAAGTGTTGCGGACAAAGTTGCCAATTACATGGTTATTTGTTATAATAATGGAAAGCACGGATTTTATTCGTGCTTTTTTATGGCAATTTTTTAAGATAAATTTTTAAAGACAACTTATGAAACACTCACATCCTTTTTGGCAAATCATTCGCACCGTTCCCAATTTTCCCAAAGCAGACATTGATTTTTATGACATCACGCCCCTATTATGGCATGTTGATGAACTCATTAACGAGCTTTTAAACGCCCTGCCCGATGGCATGATTGATGAAGTAGAATGCCTTGCTACCACCGAAGCACGGGGCTTTGTCATCGGTAGTCTGCTATCAGGACGTACTGGCAAACCACTCCTGCTCATTCGTAAAGCTGGCAAACTGCCACCCCCTGTCCATCGCCAAAGCTATGATCTAGAATACGGCACCGACACCCTAGAAATCAAAGCAGACGCCCCCAAATCCAAAGTGCTACTGGTTGATGACGTGCTTGCCACTGGCGGGACGTTAAAAGCAAGCAAACTTCTGTGCGAACAAGCAGGGCATGAGGTGCTTGGGGCATTGGTACTGCTTGATTTGCCAAAGTTGCACAGCGATATCGGCATGGATACTTATGCCGTGATGAATGATGTGGACTGACGGCAATCCAATACCAAAATACTCAAATCAGAGCACACACTAAATAATCCCACTAACTTCTTGATTGTGTTGGGTATTCTTTGGCTTTATTAGACCAAATACAGTAAAAAAATACCCGACCTTTTACAACCATCTAATCTGTAAAATACACCATCTGTTTTTGCTTGAAAAATCAAACCCAGCTCAACCTATCTTTAGGCCATTACTCACAGTCAAAACATAACAATCCATACTTTTATTGTGGTGAATTTTTTTGTATAATAGCAATAATATTCATTTAACATCATACATTATGACAAACAAAAAATTCAAAAAACCCTTGATTTTTATCATCATTTTGATGATTGGTGTGGCGTGTGCTACTTTCTTTTTTTATCAAAAACAACCACCAAAACAGCAATACCTCACGCACACCGCTGGGCTTGCCAACATCGAGAGTACTGTCATCGCGGGTGGTCAAGTCTATGCCGAGGAACTGATTGACGTGGGGGCTCAGGCGACTGGGCGTGTGGATAGACTGCACGTTAAGCTAGGACAACGGGTCAAAAAAGGCGAACCCATCGCCGATATCGATGCCACTCAGCAAAAAAATGCCCTAAAAGATGATGAGGCAAGTTACAAATCCTTGCTTGCTCAGCACGACATCAAAAAAATCCAGCTTGCTCAAATCGAGCATGAATTTAACCAACAAAAGCAAGGCTATCAAGCAGGCGTGGTAGCAAAAATAGACTACACCAAAGCAAAAACCGCCCTATCCACCGCCCAAAAAGAGCTAAGTGCAAGCATGGCTCAGCTTGAGCAAGCCAAACTCAAAATCGCCACCGCCAAAACCAATCTGGCATATACTCGCATTACCGCCCCCATGGATGGTGTGGTGGTGGCGGTCGTTACCAAAGAAGGTCAAAACATCAACGCCATGCAGTCATCGCCAACCATCATCAGGCTGGCTCAGATTGATACGGTGCAAATCAAAGCCAAATTCTCCGAAGCGGACATTCCCAAGCTAAAAACAGGCATGAATGCCCACTTTACTATTTTGGGCTTGCCAAATCGACAGTTTGAGGCCACGCTCCAAGATTTAGAATTAGTCCCCATTGATACCACTGCTCAATCAGGGGCGGTGTATTATTATGGGCTACTGAGCGTCCCAAACCCCGACCATGAACTCTTTATCGGCATGACCGCAAACGTTACTGTCATTATTGACAAAAAAGAGCAAGTACTCAGCCAGATTTGAGCATGAGCATGACTGCCCAAGTTGGCAATCACAGCAAAGGCGTGCAGGTGGACGGCGTGAGGCTAAACCATCATCGTTTGCAAAATGTGCAGTTTGTCGCAGGGGGTATGTTTCGCCAAAGTGATTTGGATAATTTTAGCCAAAACGTCATCATCAGCGAAAAAACCAAACAAGCTTTTTTCAAACAAAACAACGCCTTAGGTCAAATTCTCATCTTAAATGGTGTACCCACCAAAGTGGTGGGCGTATTTAAATACAATGGCATTGAGGGCAATTTTGACCGCAATCTCAAAGTATGGCTTCCCTATCGTACCTACCAAGCCCGCTTTGCAGGCGAGTCGCCACGCCTAAACAGCATTACCAAACAAGTCGTCCGCCCTTGCCAGCGAAAGCATCAGCCAGCTTTTGACCCAACGGCACGGCAAAAAAGACTTTACCCTATTTAACAGCGACAGCCTTGCCAAAACGGTCGAAAAAACCGCCCAATCCTTGACCCTGCTCATCGGGGCGATTGCAGTCACCTCGCTACTGGTTGGTGGGATTGGCGTGATGAACATCATGCTCGTCTCCGTTACCGAACGCACAGGCGAGATTGGCGTGCGTATGGCGGTAGGAGCAACTTATGGCGACATCGTTTGGCAGTTTCTCATCGAGGCGATGGTGGTGTGTGCGTTAGGCGGTGTGCTTGGGGTGCTTTTGGCGTTTGGGCTTGGCGGACTGTTACAACTCTTTGACATCAAAGTCATTTTCTCTGCTTGGCGAGCCTGCGTGGCGGATTGTGTTTTATTTTTCGTTATTATCCACGCTGACATCAGGCGTTTTGGCGTGGTATTTTGGCTTTACGCCTGTGAGCCTAGCAAGTCTGCCTTATATTGTTGGCATTGGCGTTACCGCCCTAGCAGGGCAACTTTTAATGACTTATGCTTATCAAGTCGGGCAAAAATTTGTCGTGGCGACACTGTCCTATCTTGGCGTGGTATTTGCCATTGTCTTTGGGGCATGGCTGTTTGGCGAGCGATTGGACGCATTAAGCCTTGTTGGTATTGGTGTGATTGTGACAAGTGGGGTGCTGAGTGGGAAGAGGTAGCCAATACCAATAAATTCAATGAGAATATTTTCTAAATCAATTTTTTATGTTATAATATATTAAAGTTATGCATCAGTTAATTCAATGCATGACTTTTGGTTAAAATTCATCTTAAATGGGTTTTTGACACCAAAAAACCATGCCATCATCATGGTTTTATCACAATAAAACAATAAGGTAACACATGAAAACAACTATGATACCAATGCTGATTATTGGTGGGCTGATGACCGCTCAAACAGCATTTGCTACTGCACCACTTGATGTAAGTTTGGGTCTTGAAACTTACGAAGAAACCTACCGAGAGTATGAAGATGGTCGGCGTTTTATGCAGCAAAAAGGTCGTCTATACGGCTTAAATGCTGCCGCCCAATACCACTTTAATGACGCTCACAGTGTCAAGCTAGAAGGTAGGTACGCCAAAGGCAAGATTGATTATACAGGCGGGGAAAACCCCAGCAAAGAAAACCCAGAGGGTACACCTTATGGCTCGGTACACCAAAAAGACGTTCCCCGCCGTGCTTATGATGTGCGTGCTGTCTATGGCTACCAAAAACCTGTTCGCTCCAATGTTACACTCATTGGCGAGGCAGGTATCGGACATCGAGTGCTTAGAGATTTAAACTCTCGCATTGACCCTGAGGACTATGACCGCAAGAACGAGACCACTTATGCTCAAATTGGTGTTGAAGCAAAAGTTGCCTTGGCAAATGGCTTGGAGATTTCCCCAAAAATCTCTTATAATCACGGCATTCGTGGTCGCCAATACTCCTATTTTGGTGATGATACCATCACCCTAAAACAGCACCATGCCAAAGGTGTGGAAGTTGAACTGCCCATCAGTCGCACCAGAGGTAATCAGCACAAAATCAGCTACACACCCTATTATCGTGGCTGGCGTGTGCCTGTCTCCGATACGGTATATCGCATCGAAAAGGACGAGGATGGCGATGATGTCACCGCAGCATACAGCGAGCCTAAAAATTACACCCATGAATTTGGTGTCAAACTTCAATACACTTTCTAAAACAAGCTCACTTTTATCATAAATACAGCCACAGGCAGTCGCCAGATTGCTTGTGGTTACAATTTATCATCATTCAAATAATAACAAACAACCATTTTTTAATTTCCATGAACAAATCCAACAAAACCACCCTAACCTACACCGACTTTATTATCCTATCTGTCATCTTTTTTGGTTATTTTAGCTATGTTGCCATCACAGGCTATCTGTATGCCACACCTGAACAAACAATCACCGCCACCACCTTTGATGACACCGCCAATTATCTGAGCATCGCCACCGAGCTTATCCTGCTGGCGATTGCAGGGGCATATCTAGCGTGGCGACGCTTTGATTTTTCATTATTGGCTTTTTCCTGGGATAGATACACCCTGCCTTTGACCCTACTGCTCATCATCATTGGGGCGATGACTACCGATGCCGTGCTGTACGGCTGGCATTATCTCTTGACAGGCTACCACCCCTTTGCCGACATCAGCACCGCTCATCTGTCCATCTCTGGTATTTTTGGTCAGCTTACGCTTAGTCTGGTGCTGTTTTCACTACTAAACGGTTTTTTTGAAGAGCTGCTTTTTATGGGACTTGCCTTCGCTGTCAAACCTGAGCATCGCACGCTTGCGATAGCCACCAGCCTATTTGTCCGCTTTATTTTTCATGTCTATCAAGGCATACCATCTGCCATCGCCATCACGATGACAGGACTAATGTTCATTCTTGTCCGCCGTAAGGTACAAAATCTGGTGCCGTTCATGCTGGCTCATGCGGTGTTTGATGTATTTGGAGCGGGGATTTTATCATTCTTTTTGCCAAGCGAAGTGTGATGGTAAAAAAGAGCAAGATAAACATAGGGCGTACCCAACTTTTGTATTTACAATTAAAATCAAGATTTAGCCCCAGCTTTTGACAAACAGTTCATGCAAAAACGATTCATTTATTTCTAAAATATTTCTATTTTATAAATAGTGTTATAAAGGTTGGGCATACCCCATATAAAATCACTTAAAATCCGTCATTTTCTGTTATAATCTGAACCCATTTATCACAACTTGACCGCCATGGACATTATTCTGCAACTTTTTGATTTTATTTTACATATTGATGAGCATTTAGCTGTATTTTTGGCGGATTATGGCTTGTGGATTTATGGCATTTTGTTCTTGATTATCTTTGTCGAGACAGGCTTGGTGGTTATGCCGTTTTTACCAGGGGATAGTTTGCTGTTTGCGGTGGGGGCATTGGCGGCATTTACAGGCGAGCTAAATCCTGCCTTGCTTATCGCTCTGCTGTTTGTGGCGGCGGTACTTGGCGATACGCTCAATTATCACATTGGCAAATACATCGGTCCAAAAGTTTTTGAAAAAAATTACCGCTTTATTAACAAAGACTACCTGTTCAAAACCCAAGCATTTTTTGAAAAACACGGTGGCAAAACTGTGATTTTCGCCCGCTTTTTGCCTTTTGCTCGCACCTTTGCCCCCTTTGTGGCAGGAGCAGGGAGCATGAATTATAAGCGGTTTATCAGTTATAACGTCATTGGCGGGTTTTTGTGGATTACATCCTTTGTGCTACTCGGCTATTTTTTTGGCAATCAGCCCGTCATCAAGGATAACTTTACTTATGTGATTTTTGGCATTATCGGATTTAGTGTGTTGCCGATTGTCATTAGTTTTATCAAGCAAAAAATCAAACCCATGGCTTAATCACTTATCTATTTTTAATCACTTACGCTCTACAAAATGAAAAAGTACCACGGTTTCTGTTCGTGGTGAGCTTATCGAACTATGACGGAAACCGACCCTCAGGCAGGCTCAGGGCGAACGGTTTCCGTAGTAAAATTCAATTTTGTTGACTGTATCTATTTTTAATCACTTATCTATGTAACGACAAGTATCATCATGACTACATTTAAAGACTTACTCTCCAAAGACGCCCAAACCCAGCTCAAAGAAATGGGCGGTAAATCATCCACCAAACCCGAGACCGACAGTAACGGCAAACCTACCAGTGCCAATGTCATGGGCAAAAAAGAAGTCGCCCAGCAAGTCAAACGCTTTGGCAGTGAACTCATCGATGACGACAAAGTCCTGTTCATGCAAGCGATGAGCGGTGTCCGCCCCCTAAAACATGAAAAGTCGGTCAATCACGCCCAAAAAACCGACCCTAAAGACCCCACCGCCCTATTTCGCCGTGCCAATGCCGAAGGGACTGATGAGCCAACCCAAGCCAGTTTATCCGACATGCAAGCCCTGCTAAACCCCGTGGCAGGTGAAGCATTTTTAAGCTACAAACACCCCACTTTGCAAAACAAAGTCTTTGAACAGCTAAGGCAAGGCAAACTGCGTTGGTATGATGCGGTAGATTTGCACGGCTCAAGCATTGATGAAGCCCGAGATGCCGTCCAAACCATCATCACCAATGCGGTCAAACATGGCGAAACCGTGGTCAAAATCGTCCACGGCAAAGGTACAGATGCCATCATCAAAACCTGTGTCAATGGTTGGTTACGCCAAATCAGCGATGTCATGGCGTTTGTCTCTGCCCCTGCGGGTGATGGCGGTAATGGAGCGGTGCTGGTGCTGATTAAGAAAAAGAAACTCGGTTAAATTTTAGGGCGTGCCTGCCTTTGGTATTTACAATGAAAATGCCTATTGGAAAAAGCAGGGAAATCGCACGTTTTTCAAGGGAAAAACAAAGGTTGTGAGTTTTCTATCAAGCAAGTGTTTATTATGAAAAACAATCCGACCACTTAATTGTATAAATTTTAAGAATTTTAACTTACACCCAAGAAACTTTAAAATTGCTACAAATACAATGATGTGTGGACGTAGGGGCGTGCTGATCACGCCTTGTATAGTAATATCATCAAAGGGTGTGCTCAGCACACCCCTACAAACCCGTGGTAAATATCAAGTTGGTTGGGTGTAACTTTTTAAATTAAGTGGTCGGATAGCCATTTTTCATGCAAAAATTGATTAAAATGTTATCAATGTTTAACACGTCCCAGTAATAATATGATATGATTTGGATAAATTTTGACAGCTTGGTGTTTTTATGTTACCCATCATCTCTCGCTCCGCTTTGTGCTTGCTGACCTGTCTTGCCCTGCCTGCCTTTGCTCATTCTAATGACACCATGACATCAGACACGGACAGCCCTAACCCAGAACCTGAGAACAACACATGGCTTGATGACACCCGAGACGACACCAAAGGCTGGCTCAATCGCACCGCACGACACATGGACAGCTGGTTTGGTGAGACCGACCCTAATGAACCTGCTCGTGCGTCCATCCGCCTAATGCTTGACACGCATCATAATGAATATGATGGCACGACCGTCAAGCCCCGTATCCGTGGGCGTATCAAATTGCCAACACTTGAAAATCGCTTAAGCGTGATGATTGGTGATGACGATTTGGACTTAGAACAAGGGGGCGGTATCTATAATGATGGACGTGTCGTAACTTATGGCGACAGCACCTTTGACCGCCGTCAAAGTCATAAAGACAACACATCGCTCGCTCTGCGCTGGTCAAAATTCCAAGACGACATCGGCATAGAGACGGATGCTGACATCGGTCTGCGGTCTAGTGATTTATATCTTAAACTGCGAGGTGAGAAAAAATGGGAGCTTGACCACCGCATTAACGCCCGCTTTGAACAGATGTATCGCTACGGCACCAAGAGCGAGCATTATGCCCTATCCACGCTTGAATTTAGCCAGCCCCAGTCCAAGCACCGCACGCTCGTCAATCGCACGCACCTATCCTATGCCCACAAAGACACCGAGGAGACCGCATGGAGTAACAGCTTGTACCAACAGCACTACCTAGACGGCAAGCACGGCACACGGGCGTTTAGCTATGGCATTTATACAGGGGGCGATGTCGCAGACAAGAAGTTTGAACTCGACATTTATGGTCCTTATGTCAGCTATCGCCAACCTGTATGGCGAAAATGGCTGTTTGTGCAGACGGACATCAGTTATTATAATGACAAGAACCAAGACCGAGACCATCATTTGGGGGTGTTTAATCGCTTAGAAATGGTGTTTTAGGCGGATTGGCGATACAAAATTTACAACAATCCTACTTGTACGCCCTTGTCATTTGTGCCATTTTCACGCATAATAAGCGGTGTTTTTTGTTTACAAAATGAGATTTGCCATGTTTTATTTTAAAAAGTCCTGTTCTAAAAAACTCACCACATTAACACTGTCCATGCTTGCCATCTGTGGCACGACTGCCTTTGCCCAACTTGATGTTAAAACCACCCAATCGGGAACAAAAAACACCTTTGACCCTACGTTGCTGACCACCGATGACAGCGACACCGCCAGTCAGATTGACACCAAAAAAACCAGTAGCGACACCGCCACCATCAAAAGCCTTGAAAAGTCAGGCAAACGCTACACCAAAGTGGATTTGTCCGAATACGCCAAGACCGTAAACGAGTCCATATGGTCGCCCAACATGAAAGTCAATAGTGCCATGACGGTCAAAATTCAGGCACTGCTAGACCAACACCATGCATCTGTCGGGGCGATTGACGGCGGTTGGGGCAATAATAGCAAAAACGCCCTTGCCAACTTCCAACGCATGAAAAACCTGCCCGCCACTGGCAAGATGAACCAAGAAACATGGGACGCTCTAAGCGTGGGGGCGGATGACGTACTGGTCAGCTACACCATCACCCAAGATGACATCACCAAGTTTGGCAAATTACCAAGCAGTGTCGAAGCCCGCTCAAAACTTAGCGACCTAGGCTATGAGAGCATTCAAGAAAAACTTGCCGAACGCTTTCACATGCGTATCGACTATCTCACCAAAATCAACCCCAACAAAAAATTCGTGGCAGGCGAGAGCATTACTGTGGTCAATACCAAAGATGCCTTTGAAGGCGGTTTTGACAAAATCATCGCCAACACCGCAACCAACACCGTCACCGCCTACCAAGGCGACACGCTCATGGCAAGCTACCCTGCCACCATCGGCAACAGCAAAAAACCTGCCGAAAAAGGCGTTTATAGCCTAAACAGCAAAGTTAAAATGCCCCACTATCGTGCCACCGTCACCAAAGGCGACAGCAAACAAACCTTTATCCTACCCCCCGGTGCTAACAGCCCCGTTGGCGTGGTATGGATGAGCCTAGACAAGGCAGGTTATGGCATTCATGGCGTGAGCAACCCTGAGATTATCGGGCAGCCTGCCCCGATTGGCTCTATCGGTCTGTCCAACTGGGACGTGTTAGAGCTGTATGCCAACGTCCAAGAAGGCGTGACTGTTGAGATTAAGTAATCCCGTATTAGCCCACAAGTGATTTGTGGGCTTTTGTTGTCAAATCCAAATCCCATTTAAACCCGTTTATCGTAAAGGAAAACCCCATGTCCGAGCTGTCTTTTTCTGCCTTGAGTGCCCTATCACCCCTTGACGGTCGCTATGCGTCCAAATGTGATGCCCTGCGTCCTTATTTGTCCGAGTTCGGACTCATTCACGCCCGTGTAACCGTTGAGATTCGTTGGTTACAAGCCTTGGCAAACCACCCAGAGATTGGCGAAATCACACCATTTAGCCAATCCACCAACGACAAGCTAAATGCCATTGTTACCAATTTTAGCGAACAAAACGCCTTACAAATCAAAGAGATAGAACGCACCACCAATCACGATGTCAAAGCGGTAGAGTATTTTTTAAAAGAGCAAATCGCCGATATTGACGAGCTAGCCCACGCTGGCGAGTTTATCCATTTTGCCTGCACGTCCGAGGATATTAACAACCTATCGCACGCTCTGATGTTAAAATCAGGTCGTGATGTGCTAGCCCAGTCTATGCAAGCGATTATTGATGAGATTGCCAAACTTGCTGACAATTATGCCGACACACCCATGCTCTCTCGCACGCACGGACAAACGGCAAGCCCCACCACGCTTGGCAAGGAAATGGCAAATGTCGCCTACCGTCTGTACCGCCAATTAAAGCAGTTCAAAAATGTAGAACTTCTTGGCAAAATCAACGGAGCGGTCGGTAACTACAACGCCCACCTGTCCGCTTATCCAAACATTGACTGGGCAAAGCATTCCCAAGGTTTTATTGAGAGTCTAGATTTGACCTTTAACCCTTATACCACGCAGATTGAACCACACGATTATATGGCGGAGCTGTTTGACGCATTACGCCGTTTTAATACGATTTTGATTGATTTTAACCGTGATGTATGGGGCTATATCTCGCTTGGCTACTTTAAGCAAAAACTAAAAGACGGCGAAGTGGGTAGCTCCACCATGCCCCACAAGGTAAACCCCATTGATTTTGAAAATTCCGAAGGCAACCTTGGCTTGGCAAATGCGGTATTGGCTCATCTTGGCGAAAAATTGCCGATTAGCCGTTGGCAACGTGATTTGACCGACTCAACGGTTTTAAGAAACATGGGTGTGGGTTTTGCCCAAAGTCTCATCGCCTTTGAAGCGTGCCTAAAAGGCATTGGTAAATTAGAAATCAACACTGACCGCCTAGCCGAAGATTTGGATAACGCCCAAGAAGTACTTGCCGAGCCTATCCAAACCGTGATGAGACGCTACAACGTAGAAAAACCTTACGAAAAATTAAAGGCTCTCACTCGTGGGCAAGCGATGACCCGTGAGATGATGGTAGGTTTTGTCAATGGCGATGAGCTGTCTGCCGTTCCTGCCGATGAGCGTACACGCCTAGCCGAGCTGACCCCTGCCACCTATATCGGTAATGCTGATAAACAGGCGAAGGCATTGAAGGATTATTTGAAATAACTAAAATAATTTGCATTAAAAAGGCGGTCAAAAACATGATCGCCTTTTAATTCATCAGTCCATTTTCATTGGTCTAATTTCCCCAGAACCGATATACATCGCCCACATTCTCCACATCTATCACGCCATGGGCGATAAAATCTATCGTGCGTGGTAGGAGCATATGTTCTAGGGCATGAACCCTGTTTTGTAGCGTGGCAGGCGTGTCATCGGGGCGGACATCTAGCACCGCTTGGCTAAGCAGTTGCCCTGCATCAAGCTCTGATGTGACCAAATGCACGCTGCAGCCGTGATACCGCTCGCCTGACTTTAATACTCGCTCGTGCGTGTCCAGCCCTTTATAGGCAGGGAGTAAGGACGGGTGCAGGTTTACCATGGGAGCGTTTAGCTCGTCTTTAACCCCATTGATAAATAGTGGCGTTAGGATTTTCATAAAGCCTGCCAGCACCACCAAATCCACTTCCAACGGCTTTAATACATGAAGGGCAAGCCGTTCAAATTCGGCTCGTTTATAGGTTTTGCCTTGTTCGTTTTTATCAATGACAAAGGTAGCGATATTGGCGTTTTTGGCACGGGTTAGGGCGTAGGCGGTTTCTTTATTGGAAATCACGCCTACGATTTCTATATTTAAGCTGTTGTTTAATTGTTTGTCAATTAATACTTGTAGGTTGCTACCGCTACCAGAAACAAGCACGGCGATTCTTAAAGGGCTTTTAGTCATTAAGTTATAACTTTTGGTAATTGTGAAAGATAATAGGCATTGCCATTTCGTATGTCAAATCGTGTGGCTAAAGACATTGCTTCTAAAGCATATGCTTTTTTGTTACCAATCGGTAATTTGACAGCTTCAATTAAAAATAACATTTTTTCGTAAGGTGATTCACAGTTTTCTAACAAATATTTATTTTCTTCAAAAATAGCAACCGCCTTATCTGTCATATTCATTTCACGATATAGGCGTATAAATTCACTGATTGGACGCAAAAATGCCAATTTATTTTGAATGAGCGGATATCCTGTTTCTAAAATTGTTACTGCTTTGTCAGTTTGATTGGTGTAAAAATAGGCTTCAGCAATTAGGCTGTTAGTGACATGTGGCACTTCACCGCAAGTAACTGAGCCGTCCAAAATCTCTTTTACCCACTCCAAGGCTTTATCATATTGTTTTAAAAAACAATAAGCTCGGATAATGTCGTCATACTGGCAAGCCAAACAGTCATCAAAATCATTGGTTGGTGCTTCAAGCCATTTTTGTAGATTTTCTTCTATGATTTCTTTATTTGCCATTTTAATGCCTTGCATCACTCTTATTTTATGGATAGAGCGTTCACCAAGACCATATAAATCATAATAATAATGCAACATTGAACTACAACTATAAATTTCTGAGAAGTCTTTATACGGATTTTCTACAATATGGTTTAAAACCCATTTTAAACGCCATAATATTGAGCTATTGATAAATGCCCCAAACTTTTTATCATGGTTTCTATCAAGATGCATAATAAAATCTAAATATACCGCAAGCCAAATCACACTATCTGACCATAAATCAGTATTTTTAATCGGCGTAGTTGCCACATTATCAAATTCAGCACTGTCAGCAACTTTAAAATGTAATTGACAAAGCTGATAAAAATTATCATAGGAATTGGCTTGTTCAATATCGGAAAATAATGAGTTGTCCCAAAAACCTTCCATTAATTCTTGATTAGATTTGGTGTCATCTAAATCCAATCTTAATTGATTTACTTTGTCGGCAATCGGCAAATTATTTTCAAATGCGTCATTTAAACGCTGTTCAAATTCAAGATTATTCATAATGTATTTCTTTAATTAGTTAAGATTGCATAGTTTGCTTTTTGATTAACAAAAATTTTAGGATTAAAATCACTAAAGTCACATTTAAAATCATTAATTGTCATTACACTTACTCTTAGAAATCTTTTATAAATTGGGCTTAACTTTTGTATCAAGCCCAATTTACCACTTAAATTATAAATACACCACCGCTGTATCGTCTCGTTTGCCAATTCGCCCCAATCGCCAAGCGATTTCGCCCTGCTCGCTTAAAATATCAATGGCTTCATCGCACTTTTCGGCAGGGACGACAATCACAAAGCCCACGCCACAGTTAAAGGTACGCACCATCTCACTTTGGGCGATGTTACCTACCTGTTGTAGCCAGTCAAAGACGGCAGGAAATTCCCAAGTGGCAAGGTCAATCTCGGCAGATAGACTCTCGGGCAACACTCGGGGCAAGTTTTCGGTCAGACCGCCACCTGTAATATGTGCCATGGCGTGAATGTTCTCATTACCAAGCTGTTTTTGTAGGGCGTTTACCGATTTGACATAAATGCGAGTGGGCTTCATGAGTGCGTCCGCTAAGCTCTCGCCATTGCCTAGCGTATGAGCATTGACGTCCACGCCCGACACGTCAATCACTTTTCGCACAAGCGAGTAGCCGTTGGAATGCACGCCAGAGCTTGCCAAGGCAATCAGCACATCACCTTTTTGGACGTTTGCCCCTGTGATGACCTCAGATTCTTCTACCACGCCCACACAAAAGCCTGCCAGGTCATAATCTTCGTCTTGATACATACCAGGCATTTCGGCAGTTTCGCCACCGATTAAGGCACAGTTTGACAGCTGACAGCCGTCCCCAATCCCCTTGATGACCGTCTCGGCAACGTCCACATCAAGTTTGCCTGTGGCGTAGTAATCTAGGAAAAAGAGTGGCTCAGCACCGCACACCAAAAGGTCATTTACGCACATTGCCACCAAGTCTTGACCGATGGTTTCGTGGCGGTTTAGGTCTAGGGCGAGCTTTAATTTGGTACCAACACCGTCCGTGCCAGAGACCAAAAGGGGTGATTTGTAACCTTGTGGGATGCGGCACAACGCCCCAAACCCACCAAGTCCGCCCACCACTTCGGGGCGGGTCGTGGCACGGGCGACAGATTTGATACGCTGAACAAGGGCTTCGCCTGCGTCAATATCAACGCCTGCATCTTTGTAGCTAAGAGAATGAGAAGTCATGAGAGTTCCTATTGGGTTAAATAAATTGTCCTATTATAACAAAAATCAGAGCGGCTGATAACTTTTCGGGCGATATTTGTGATTTTTATAAAAATGCAAAAAAGCACTTTACTAAACGCACTTTATCAAGTATAATTATCTCTGTTTTTTCGGGCCTATAGCTCAGTTGGTTAGAGCAGAGGACTCATAATCCTTTGGTCGCAGGTTCAAGTCCTGCTGGGCCTACCATATTAAAATAAGTAAAATCAAGGTTTTAAGAGATTAGAACCTTGATTTTTTGTGTTTAAAAATAACCAATTAATATTTAAAAACAAACACCCCAAAAGTTAGTATTTGACTTTTGGGGCATTGTTCATTAGATTGGTTTAACTACTTGATAAATTAACTAAATCTTAGTTTATCAAACGTCAATACCCCGTTTTCTACCCCTACCGAAATGGTATCGCCTGCGACAAACTCGCCTGCTAGGAGTTTTTGGGCAAGGGGATTTTCAATCTCTTGCTGTATGGCACGTTTGAGCGGTCTTGCCCCAAACACAGGGTCGTACCCCACCGACACCAGCTCATTCATCGCTTCGTCTGATAAGACAAGGCCAAGCTCACGCTCTTTTAGTCTGGCTCTTAGGCGGTCAAGCTGAATGCTGGCAATGCCTGCCATTTGCGATTGCCCAAGCGGATGAAAGACCACAATCTCATCAATACGGTTGATAAACTCGGGGCGAAAATGAGCGTTCACCGACTCCATGACCGCCGATTTTATCTCTTCGTACTCGTCCCCTGCCATGTCAAAGATTTTATGACTGCCAAGGTTTGATGTCATGATAATCACGGTGTTTTTAAAGTCCACCACACGCCCCTGAGAGTCGGTCAAACGCCCGTCATCTAAGACTTGTAGCAGGATATTAAAGACATCCGGGTGAGCCTTTTCCACTTCGTCAAACAGCACCACGCTATACGGCTTACGGCGAACCGCTTCGGTCAAAACACCCCCTTCTTCATAGCCAACATAGCCGGGAGGAGCTCCCACCAGACGGCTTACGCTGTGCTTTTCCATAAACTCGCTCATGTCAATTCGCACCATGGCCGTCTCGTCATCAAACAAGAAATTGGCAAGCGATTTGGTAAGCTCAGTTTTACCCACGCCTGTCGGCCCTAAGAATAGGAACGAACCACTAGGGCGGTTGGGGTCGGACAGCCCTGCACGGCTACGGCGGACGGCATTGGCAACCGATTTGACCGCTTCGTCTTGACCGACCACACGCTCATGCAAAATCGCCTCCATGCCAAGCATTTTATCACGCTCGCCTTGCATCATCTTGGCGACAGGAATGCCTGTGGCAGCCGACACCACTTCGGCAATCTCATTGTCCGTTACCTTATTTCTAAGGAGCTTTGGCGTGCCTGTGTCATCATGCTGTTCATCGGCAAGCTGTTTTTGCAAATTAGGAATAATCTCATATTGCAAACGACCTGCCTGCTCCCAGTTGCTCTCACGTTGGGCTTTTTCTAGGGCAATGCGTGCCTTATCAAGCTCAATTTGGGCGTGCTTGGTGCCTTCTACCAGGGCTTTTTCGGCTTTCCAAATCTCTTCTAAGTCATTGTATTCTTTGGTTAATTCGTCAATTTGGGTTTGCAACTGCTGAACCTGTGCAAGGCTTCCTGCATCATCTTCTTTTTTGACAGTTTCTAACTGCATTTTTAATTGAATGATACGTCTGTCAAGTTTGTCAAGGCTTTCAGGCTTGCTGTCAAGCTCCATTTTTATGCGAGACGCTGCTTCATCAATCAAATCAATCGCCTTATCAGGGAGCTTACGGTCAGTGATGTAGCGGTGCGACATTTTGGCGGCGGCGATAATGGCACTGTCAAGGATTTTGACCCCGTGATGTAGCTCATACCGCTCTTTTAGCCCACGCAAAATGGCAATGGTGTCCTCTACGCTCGGCTCATCCACCAGCACCTTTTGAAAACGTCTCTCCAAAGCAGGGTCTTTTTCAATGTATTGGCGGTATTCATCAAGGGTTGTCGCCCCCACACAGCGTAACTCGCCACGGGCTAGGGCAGGTTTTAGCATATTGCCTGCATCCATTGCCCCACTAGTCTTGCCTGCCCCCACCATGGTGTGTAGCTCGTCAATAAATAGGATAATGTTGCCATCTTGTTTGGCAAGGTCATTTAGCACGCCTTTTAGACGTTCTTCAAACTCGCCATGATATTTCGCCCCTGCGATGAGCGAACCCATGTCAAGCGATAGCACTTCTTTATTTTTTAGGCTTTCAGGTACTTCGCCATTGACGATACGGCTTGCCAAGCCCTCCACAATGGCGGTTTTACCCACCCCCGGTTCGCCTATTAGCACAGGGTTGTTTTTGGTGCGTCTTGACAAAACTTGCACGGTACGGCGAATCTCATCGTCTCGCCCGATGACAGGGTCAAGTTTGCCGTCACGGGCTCGGTCGGTGAGATTGACGGTGTATTTTTCCAAGGCGTGTCTGGTGTCTTCGGCATTTTGAGTGTTCACGGTATCTCCCCCACGGATATGGTTAATGATAGCTTGTAATTTTTGGGTATCCACGCTCGCATCTGTCAGCACCTTTTTGGTGTCGCCTGTCTGACTTAGGGCGAACAGCACCCATTCGCTTGGCACAAAGCTGTCGCCTGCCTTGGTGGCAAATTTATCAGCAAGGTTTAGCACCTGTGTCAAATCAGGGGCGAGACTGGCTTGACCTGTGGGCGTGGATAAGGTCGCCAAATCGTCTAGTTTTTTGGCGGTGTCATGGTTTAGCCTGTTGATGTCCGCCCCTGCTTGGCTTAGCATGGCGACATTACTCTCATCTTGGAGCATGACGGACAAGACGTGCATGGCAAAAATCGCTGTATTATCACGCCCCACCGCTAGGGATTGGGCGGATTGCAGAGTTTTTTGCACTTTTTGGGTGAGTTTATCAAAGTTCATGTTTTACCTTTTGTCGTTTATTTTTACATTTGGGAAAAGTTTTTCCCACTTGTCAAATATATGCTTGACAAATGCAAAATTTTCAATAACAAAAAATCGGCTAAACCATAAAATTTTTATAAACTATTGATTTTTATATAAATTTATAAATTTTTAAAAATCCCTTGTAATTTTTACACCCGTTCCCATATAGGTTTTATTATTTTAACTCAACTCAAAACATGAATTGCTTCTGCCAAAGTTAAGAAGCAATGAATTAGGAGAACTACATGCCTCGTCTAGCCCTACATACCGTTGATACCGCCCCCGAAAAAGCCAAAGAGCGTGTTGAAGCGGTACAAAAAGCTAACGGCTTTATTCCAAATCTTATTGGTGTGCTTGCCAACTCACCCCAAGCCCTTGAAATGTATCAAGAAGTGAGTAAACTAAACAGCAAAAACTCGCTGACTGCCGAAGAGATTGAAGTCATTCAAATCACCGCTGCTGCTCATAACGGCTGTGATTTTTGTGTGGCAGGACACACCAAGATTGCCGAAGTTCGCCTAAAAATGTCGCCCGCGGTCGTAGAAGCCCTGCGTACTCGCACGGGCATTGACGAAAACGCCAAATACCAAGCCCTAGCCCAGTTCACCATGGCACTCATCGACAAGCGTGGTCAAGTCTCTGACGAAGAGCTAGAAGCGTTTAAATCAGCCGGCTACAATGATCAAAACGTGCTAGACGTCATCATGGGCGTGGCACTGTCTACCCTGTGCAACTACGCCAACACCGTTGCCAAGACCGACATCAACCCAGAGCTGACTGCCTTTGGCCCAAACCGTTAATGCTTGACCATTTTAAACAATGATTAAAATCTTTGTTAAACATATATTTAAAATATAAATATTATCACAAAATAGATAAATAATCATTGTCAAACACCCATAAAACCCTTATAATAATAAGGGTTTTATTTTTGTCCGCCATTTATCGACAAGTTTTTTGTTAAAACAAATCTTTTAGTAACAACCGTTTTTATGCTTGTATTTATGAATGGCGAGTGTATAATAATATTGATTGATGTCAATCTTTTGGACAACGGCTAATACCTTGACATTAATTCATTCACAACCACTCATTTCAAGGAATACACCATGCGTACAGACATGTTCCAACAAATTCTAGACGACCTAAACAGCTCATCTGCGGATGTCGAAGCCTCTGCCCTTATCTCAACAGACGGCTTGATGATTGCCTCCGCCCTACCCTCTGGCATTGACGAAGACCGTGTGGGTGCGATGAGTGCCGCCCTACTGTCACTAGGCGACCGTGCAGGTACTGAGTTGGCTCGTGGTAAAATCGACCGCCTACTCGTACAAGGCGAGAAAGGCTATGTCATCATGACCTCAGCAGGCGGAGAAGCGGTATTGACCATTCTTGCCAAACCAAATGCCAAACTAGGCTTGATTTTCCTAGACATCAAACGTGCCTCAGAAGCCTTGGCAAAACTCATCTAAATCCTTTGCCTTATTTTATTAACAAGTTAAATTAAGGAGACTTGTTTTGAGTATTCAATTAGAAGACATGGCAAAACCTGCTGGCGATGCCACCGAACATACCCTAACTTTCTTTGATGGCACAACACGCACCGTTTATGACACTGGCGTAGAACGTCCCTTTCCTGACGGCAGACTCATCGTCTCTCGCACCGACTTAGACGGCATACTTACTCACGTAAACGATGCCTTTGTTGAGATTAGTGGCTATACCGAAGACGAGCTTATCGGCAAGCCCCAGCACATCCTACGCCACCCCGACATGCCAAAAGCCGCCTATGCCGACCTATGGGCGACCGTCAAAGCGGGCAACAAATGGCACGGCTATGTCAAAAACCTATGCAAAGACGGCTCGCACTACTGGGTGTATGCCACTGTTGTGCCAAACGTGCGTCGTGGCAAGACCGTTGGTTATACGTCTGTACGCCGTAAGCCTAGCCGTAGCAAGATTGAAGCGGCAACTGCCCAATACTTTACCATGAAAGGAGCAGAATAATGGCTCATAATTTTCTGATTGCCCCCGATTTCTCGCCAGAGCGTTTTGCTGGTTGGCACATGTTTAACACCTTGCTACAAAAACGTTCGGGTCAAGCGTTGCACCTTATCACGCCCGCTTCACACGCTGAGCAAGAAAATAGTGTAGCAAAAGACGATGTTAAAATCATCTACGCTAACCCTTTTGATGCTGCCAAACTCATTCGTGAAGATGGCTACCGTGCTGTTGCTCGCCCTGTTGGTAAGTCTGACGAAATGGCAATCATCTCATCAGCAGGTGGCAATATCAAGACCTTGGATGATTTAAAAGCAGGTGCCAAAATCGCCATGGCAGACAACCGTGATGTCAAACTTATCGGTCTGCGTCTGCTTGAAGCGGTGGATTTGACCGAAGATGATGTTGAATTTGTCATCACTGAGACTTATCAAGCCGCCGCCAAACAAGTGGTCAAAGGCGAGGTAGATGCAGCATTTTTTATCGCTGAGATTTATCACTCTCTATCCAAGCTGACCAAATCACAACTTAATGTACTCATCGAGAGCAACATCGCCACCATCTCGCATGTTATTTTGGTTAAAGATGGCTTTGCCGAGGCGGACGATGTCGCCAAAGTGATTTTGTCACTAAAAGACGATGCCGATGGTCAAGCGGTGCTAAGCGAGCTTGGCATGCCTGATGGTTTTGAACCCATGGATGAAGAAGATGCCGAGTTCATGATTGACCTTATGGAAACTTTGCTTGACTAAGTAAGGTTGCAGGTGGGTTTGGTTATGCCAAGCCCATTTGTTTTTATTTACCATCACAGATAAGCTTATGAACAGAACCAAACATGCCGATGCTTATCACCGCTTTCGTCATTATTCTCGGGCGGTACTAAGCAGTCCTTCGGTGGCAGAATATCACAAAGAGCGGATTAATATTGCCAAAAAATTAGACGAAAGCGAACCCTTGCAAGGGGCGTTATCAGACTATTTTTTTGGCTGTTGGTATGATATCCCTATGATTCGCCCCGAATTCATCCAAGAGTTTGAATCTCGCCTTAGCACCCAAGCATGGCAAATCATCAATGACTGCATGTCACGGCAATATTATCTACAAAAAAATAATCTCTTAGCGACACGTTGGAGTGTGATTACCACACCCACCCTTGATGTGCCTAGCCATAAACTGCGTGCCAGCAGTGATGATGCCACTCATCTTGCCCAAAGTCTGTTAGAGTCTATTTTAACCGCTCACAAAGCCCAAAATTTTGATGAAGTCACTCGCTTAGAAGATGAGTTTTTTGACCACTGTCTTGCCTGTCATGACCTAGTGGCGTTTATGAAAGCATGGTTCAAGCTTGGCAAACATGACTGGGATTTTGACATGCGGTGGGTCGCTTGCCGTACCGAGCTTGAACGACTAACGCAGTGATTTTTATTTTAAGATTTTTTAAATTTTCATTTTTAGACTATTGTTTTATTTTTGTTTTTACCTATGACCGCTAGGGTCTGGTTGTTGGAGACAATATGGCATTAAAAATATTATTGGCAGGTTTTTCAGGCCCGAGTGCTGGGGCATTGACCTTGTTATTACAACGCAACTATCCCGATGTGGAGTATTTGGTATTAGAACGCTGTTTTAGTGATGATTTACGCCTAACCCTGCCCACGCTTGGTAGAAGTGCTGATGATGCCTTTGCTGCCATCGTCAATCTTGATGGTGTGGGCATGTCACTTTTTAACGACCAACACATCAAAAACTTGGTGGATTTTTTGGATTTTCGGGCATCTTTATTATTGACACGCAGCAATATCAGACAGTGGCAAAATGCTGACTTTCTGCCCCATGCCACCAGTTTCTTTTTAAGCACGCCTTATACCAAACAAGACATGGAAGCGGCACTCTCCCAGCTTGTCAGTACCGCTACTCGCCTACAAGAAAACCCCGTCGATGCCGCCAAAAACCGTGCCTTAATCCGCACCAAAGCCGTGGGACATCTAGACGACAACGACAGCGCCACTCAAGGCGAGTTCGTCCAAAGCGTGATTAGCACCTATTTTAGTGGTGTTTGCCCCAATAATGTCATGTGTGAACTCATTGAAATTTTCTCCCAAGAGCATCCCTTTAAAGTGGCGGTCGGCAACCAAACGGTCTATGTCTATCCCAAAAAATCCATCGCCTTGGTACAAAGCCTTGAACGCCTGCTTGACTATTTTTCGGTAGCAGGCAACTGTCAAGTTTTAAAAACCAACATTACCAATACCGCCCTAAGCGACAGCGAGTTTGACAGAGTGCTACAAAATGTCAAAAGCCAAGGTTATCGCCGTTATTCATTAAACAGCTTTTTATGGCAAATCTATTCGGTCATCTTGCCTACTCGCATCAACGTGCCCAGAAATACCCTAAAACTAAAAATCCGCTACATGCCCAACTTCTCAGGCATGAAAGACATCCCTGAGTACGTGCATGCGGTCGTGTCATCATGTTTGGTCGTTCCCAAAAACCTTGACCAACTAGACATGGTGTTTGGTGAGTTAACCCAAAAAAACCCATCCATTCTGCATCGCATATTCTTGCTATCCATTCTGTCAGGGTCAGCAGACATTGATGTGCTAAAACGCTCGTTCTATACTGAAAACCCCTTAGATAAAATCCTAAGTGAAGAAGAGATAAAGCTCGTTAGCGAGCCTGAACCTGTGCCTGAGCTTACCCCCAACAAAGGTGTTACCCAAGCTGCTAAAACCGGATTTTTTAAACGACTGCTTAGCAAACTGTCATTTTAGTCACAACACCAATCATGAGACGGAGAGTATAATGAGCATTATTGACGAAGCCCGTGAACAAACTTACAAACTCATCATCGCAGGTCCTGTGGGGGCAGGCAAGACAGCTGCCATTCAAGTGCTGTCCGACAAAGGTGTGGTAACTACCGATGAAGTGGCGTCCGATGATGTCAAACTCATGAAAAAAACCACCACGGTTGCCATGGACTATGGGGTCATGATACTAGACAGTGGCGAGCAGGTGCGACTGTACGGCACCCCCGGTCAGAGACGCTTTGATTTTATGTGGGAGATTCTAAGCGAGAACGCCTTGGGGCTTATCCTATTGCTAAACGCCGAAGAGAAAGACCCTGTGAGCGATCTAGATTATTATCTGGATGCTTTCTCACCGCTTATCAAAGGCAGTGCCTTGGTGGTCGGTGTGACCCATGCTGAGAACATGCCTTGGGATTTGCATGACGCACTCTCAGAGCGACTGATCGAGCGTGGTGTCGCCGCTAACGTGATGGTGGTCGATGCTCGTGACCGTGAAGAGATGCGTCGCATGGTGCGTTCACTCATCTACATGATTTCATCTTAATTTTTATATTCGGTAACCCGTCATGCCAAACGAACGTCAAAATCCTTATCTCGCTCTTACGCCATCTGGTGTCATGCATGCCTTTGCTGATGCCAGTCCCAACGAAAAACAGCAAGCCCTGCAAGCACTCGTCTCACAAAGCCACTCCATCCCCACCGAAGAGTGGTTGGACAAATACTCGCACGAATGGCTTGACGAGTTTAATGAAAAAGGCTGGGTACAACGCCTATCGCAAGATTTGCCCGCCCCTAATATGCCACTGGATAAATTTTTGCCTTATGTCGTGGCAAGTCTATCAGGCACACGCAAAGCCGCCATCGGCTCTAACGAAGGCTTTTGCCTAGCTCGCATTGGCTATACCACTGATGAAGCCGACAGACTGGCAGTGGCAGGGGCGGACTTTTTTGACTTTTTTGTACGGCAACGTGAGCGTGGACTTGCCATCGCCGAACAAGCCGTGTCGCTCTTTGATGATGTCGCCCTGCTGATGCCAACCACCAGTTTTATGTTTTTATGGATTGATGGTACAGGCTATGTACTTATCCTAGATGGCGAGCCTTTGACCAACAACCGAGCTTTGGTTGAGCTGGTTTGGGCAATTAAGACATCAGGGTTACGGTTTAGTAAGGGTGATGATAAGGTTAATTAACACCGAAGTGGGTTTGTGATGATAAACCCACTTTTATTTTACCAACTATTTTTTAAAAATTTTTATATTTTCATTCCAAAAACTATTGTCATCGCTCTGTAACTACTCTATAATAAAAGTCATCATATTGTTACACAAGGAGTTCGTCATGGCGACCATCAGTGCCAAATTTCCCAAACTCATCGGCATGAGCATGCTTTGCTCGCTACTGTTTGCCTGTGACGGTGATAAACCTGCCAGTCAAAGCGAGACCGCCCAAGCCCCCACCACTGCCGAGAACAAATCGATTGCCATTACTGCCATCGTCGAACACCCTGCACTGGACGCCGTTCGTCAAGGCACGCTTGAAGCCCTAGCCAGCGAAGGCTTTAAAGAAGGCGAGAACCTAACGGTCAATTTCCAATCCGCCCAAGGCAACCCTGCCACCGCAGGACAAATCGCCAAACAGTTCGTGGCGGACAACCCTGACGCCATCATCGCCATCGCCACCCCATCCGCCCAAGCGGTCGTGAATGCCACGACAAGCATTCCCGTGATATTCTCTGCCGTGACCGAACCTGTGGAAGCCAAACTGGTACCCAAACTAGATGGCTCTGGCACCAACGCAACAGGGACATCGGACGTACTACCGCTTGGACCGCAGATTGACCTTATCAAAGAGCTGATTCCCAGCGTCAAAAACATCGGGTTCGTGTACAGCCCTGGCGAGGTGAACTCCACCGTGACTTTGCGCAGCCTAAAAGCCATCGCCGAACCCCAAGGCCTTACCATCGTTGAAGCCCCCGCCCAAAAATCCTCAGACATCGCCATGAGCGCCCAAAGTCTGGTTGGCAAAGTGGACGTGATTTATACATCAACCGACAACAACGTCATCAACGCCTATGAAGCCCTTGCCAAAGTCGCCAAAGAAGGCAAAATCCCCCTTGTCTCATCTGACCCTAGCGTGGTCGAGCGTGGAGCGAGCGTGGCTCTTGGCGTGAATTATCATGGGCTAGGGCTAGAAACAGGTAAAATCACCGCCCGCATCCTAAAAGGCGAAAAAGCAGGCGACATCGCTGTATACAGTGCCAGCGAGCTTGACTTGATGGTCAGCAAGAAAAATGCCAGCGAGCAGGGTTTGAGCGTGCCACAATCCATTTTGGATAAAGCCAAAACAGTGGTAGAATAATGCCTTTTAGATAATTATTTTATAAATACAAAATGCACGCCAAATCGTGGGCGTGTGTTTTGTTTTGATTGGAGCAGATATGTCATTGATTGCCTTTTTAGGGGCGTTAGAGAGCGGACTGATATATGCCATCATGGCACTTGGGGTGCTCATATCGTTTCGCATTTTGGATTTTCCTGATTTGACCGCCGATGGTAGCTTTCCCTTGGGCGGTGCGGTGGCGGCAGTATCCATCATCGCGGGATTTAACCCTTGGGTGGCTTGTCTTTTTGGCATGATGGCAGGCATGATGGCAGGGATTGTTACCGCATGGCTTAACGTCAAGATTGGCATATTACACCTACTGGCAGGTATTTTGGTCATGACCGCTCTGTATTCGGTAAACCTACGTATCATGAATGCTCCCAACTTATCGCTACTTGGCGAACCGACCGTTTTTACCCCATTTATCAGTGGCGATAATGGCATGTGGGTGCGTGTACTGGTCGCAGGGGCGGTTGTGGTTGTGGTCAAATTCCTACTTGACTGGTTTTTTAGCACCGAGACAGGGCTTGCCATGCGTGCCACAGGCTCCAACCTAAAAATGGCACAAGCCCAAGGCATTAACACCTCCTTTACCATCATGCTTGGCATGGCGATTAGCAACGGCTTGATTGCTCTATCAGGGGCGTTATTTGTACAGACCCAAGGCGGGGCGGACATCTCGGTGGGAATCGGCACCATCGTGGTCGGTCTGGCGGCGGTCATCATCGGCGAGACCGTGCTAAGTGCCAAAAAAATCTTTCTTATCACGCTCTCGGTGGTCATCGGTGCCGTGCTGTACAAGCTGTTTATCCAAATCGCCCTATCTAGCCAAACCTTACGCAGTATCGGATTTGGACCGCAGGACTTGAACCTAGTAACCGCCCTGCTTGTGGCGATTGCTCTGATTTTACCCAAATTTCGCTCAAAAGCCCTAAGTGCGTTTGGCATGGGCAAAAAATCTGCCAAAACAGGGGGTGTCTCATGATGATAGCAACCGACTTACGCCTAACCTTTAACGCTGGCACACCCATCGAAAACCCTGCCTTGCGTGGGCTGTCTTTACACATCAACGATGGCGAGTTTGTGACTGTCATCGGCACTAACGGGGCAGGCAAATCCACTTTTCTAAACACAGTAAGTGGCGCCTTACGCCCCGATACTGGCTCGATTGTGATAAATGGCACGGACGTTACCAAAAAGCCCACGCACAAACGCAGTCACTGGGTCGCCCGTGTGTTCCAAGACCCGATGGCAGGCACTTGTGAAGCCCTAACCATCGAAGAGAACATGGCTCTCGCCTTTAAACGTGGGGGTGTGCGTGGCTTACTCCCTGCCCTAAACAGCAAAAATCGTGAGCTGTTTCGTGACAAACTTGCCATCTTGAACCTAGGGCTAGAAAACCGCCTAACCGACCGCATGGGACTGCTCTCAGGCGGACAACGCCAAGCGGTCAGTCTTTTAATGGCAAGCCTACAACCATCAAAAATCCTACTCCTAGACGAACACACCGCCGCCCTTGACCCCAAAACCGCCAGTTTTGTCCTAGAACTCACCGACAAAATCGTGAATGAAGGTCGGCTAACCACGCTCATGGTCACGCATTCGATGGCTCAGGCATTAGCCCACGGCACACGCACCGTCATGCTTCATCAAGGGCAAGTGGTGCTTGACGTCTCAGGCGATGAACGCCGTGGTATGAATGTTCAAGACCTGCTAGATATGTTTGAAAAAACTCGTGGCGAGAAAGTGGCGGATGGCAGTTTGATATTAGGCTAAGGTTTTTTGTTATAACAAAGGATTTAAAGGTTAAACGGCTTTTAAATCCTTTTTTATTTTTAGAAAAATCAACACACCCATTTTAAAAGCCAAAACAACATCTTTTATCAAAAAATTCCCCCATCGGACTCAGATGGTGGTAAAATTAACACTTTTTTAATGAAAACAGAGTAAGACCATGAATCAAAACATTGCACGACTTTTGGTAACTTGTGCCGACCAAGCAGGCATTGTCCAAGCGGTATCAGGCTTTTTATATCATCACGGGGCAAACATCATCTCGCTTGACCAACACACGACCGAAGCCTATGGCGGTAAATACTTCATGCGAGTAGAATTTCATGTAGAATATTTGGCAGACAAAAAACAAACTCTGCTTGATACCTTTGCCAAAAATGTCGCTGACAAATACCAAATGAGCTGGCGATTGTCTTGTAGTTTTGATGTCAAAAAAATGGGGATTTTGGTGTCCAAAGAAGACCATGCCTTGTTAGAATTACTGTGGCGTTATAGTCGTGGAGCATTGCCTTGTCAGATTACCAAAGTCGTCTCCAACCACGAAGATTTGCGTGCTGATGTTGAGAGCTTTGGCATTCCTTTTGTGCATATTCCCGTCGGTAAAGACAACAAAGACGAAGTCTGCGATAAAATCGATGAAGTCATGCAGGGCAATGATTTACTGGTACTGGCTCGTTATATGCAGATTCTTACGCCAAGTTTTGTTGATAAGTGGGAGAGCAAAGTCATTAACATTCATCACTCATTTTTGCCTGCCTTTGTGGGAGCCAATCCCTACAAACAAGCCTTTGATAAAGGGGTCAAACTCATCGGGGCAACCGCTCACTATGTGACAAGCGAGCTTGATGAAGGCCCTATCATCGAGCAAGACGTGGAGCGTGTCAGTCATGCCTTTGATGTGGCAGAACTGCGAGAGCTTGGGCGAGACATTGAACGTGAAGTGCTATCTCGTGCGGTCAGGTGGTATTTAGAAGACCGTATTATCTTAGATGGTAATAAAACTGTGGTCTTTGACTGATTTTGATTGATTTTTGTTTTAACAAAAAACCGAACCATTTATCATGGCTCGGTTTTTGTTTGCTTAGCAGTTTTGGGCAAAGATTAACGAGTGCGTGGGCAAACTTCGTCATCAGCAAAGAAATAAGCAATCTCACGCTCAGCAGATGTGGTGCTGTCAGAACCGTGAGCGGCGTTCTCATCAATACTGGTAGCAAAGTCAGCACGGATGGTGCCAGCTGCTGCTTCTTTTGGGTTGGTCGCACCTAGGATGTCACGGTGAGCAAGTACCGCATTTTCACCTTCTAGTACAGACACAACAACAGGACCTGAGGTCATGAATGCCACTAGGTCAGCAAAAAAACCACGCTCTTTATGCTCAGCATAAAAACCTTCGGCTTCTTCTTTTGATAGATGTTTCATCTTGGTGGCGATGATTTTTAGACCATTTTTTTCAAAGCGAGAGAAAATCTCACCGATGTGGTTGGCACCCACTGCGTCTGGTTTTACGATAGAAAGTGTGCGTTCAATAGCCATGATATTTCCTTAAAATAAATGGATGAATAAGTTCATAATTTTGCCGTTTTGTCGGTCAAAATCTTTTTTATTATAACCAAGTTTTGATAAAAATCCTAGGGGATAACGATAAATTTTAGCAAAAAATAAAGCATGACAAACCCGCCATGCTTTATTTTTCTTTACCCACTTTTGCCTTATACTATTCCACCACTGTCTTTTTGTCTTTGGCTTCAAACATTAAGGTCGCCGCTTCGATGACAAACGCTTCACTCTCGGGCAGTTGGGGGCGTTCGTTTTCTTTCATCAAGCTACGCTCTTCGGCTAGGGCGTCCATACTTGCCTGATACATCGACCAGTCGGTAAATGGGGTCTCGCCTGTGGCTTGACGACGGGCGTTTTCGGCAGCCAAGGTTTTTTGCTCAATAAGGTCACGCTTGGCACGGCGTTTGTCAATGTCCACATCGGCAGGTTTTTTGTCATCATCCATGGCACGAATGTCATTGAGTGCTGTCAAATATTTGAACTGTGGATTGCTCTCTTGGCGTGCCTTTGATGATGCGATGAGCGATGCCATCAAATCCTTGGCGTATTTGCCATGTGCCATGAATGGCGTGGTTTTGATGGTGTCCCACTCCAAGGGGTTTTTATACTCACGCTCACCAAACTCAACCCCTTCATAGATGTTCACCAGTGGCACATCAGGCACCACACCCTTGTTTTGGGTGCTACCACCTGTGATACGATAAAATTTACGCTGTGTGATCGTCATTGACCCAAGTGCCAAATCATCACGCTGTACCTGTGCCGAGCCTTTGCCCGTGGTTGTACTGCCCACCACCAGTCCACGCCCATAGTCTTGAATCGCCGCTGAGAAAATCTCTGACGCAGATGCCGAGCCTAGATTGATAAGCACCGCCATCTCGCCTGCATAGAGCTGTTTGCCACCGTCTTTATCGGCAAATACCTGCACGTTGCCTTTATTGTCACGGATTTGCACCAAAGGACCTTCTTTTATAAATAGCCCCAGCATTTTGGCAACTTCATCTAGCGAACCACCAGGGTTATTGCGTAAATCCACCACCATGCCATCAATGTTTTGCTCATTTAACGCCTTGATGGCTTTTTCGGTGTCAAGGCTGACCGAACGGTACTCATCCGCCCCTGCCCCACTACGACGTGCGGCAAAGTTAAGGTAAAAACTAGGAATTTCTAACACGCCCACACGCTTGATGCCACCATCATAAGGCACTTCAATCACACGGTGATGCACGCCTGAATCTTCTTGTTTGATGACGTCACGCACGATGGTGACCGTACGAGCCGAACTGTCGGGCGTGTTGGGCTGTTTAACACGAATGGTAACAGACGTACCTTTTGCTCCCCGAATGAGTGCCACTATCTCACGGGTGCTAAATCCGACCGTATCCACCATACTCTCGCCATCTTGGGCAACCCCCAAAATCAGGTCATTGGCTTGGATTTGCCCTGTTTTTTGGGCAGGACCACCGTCCACTAGGCTCACGATACGGATATAATCAGGGTTCTTACGGTCAGGGCGAATGGATACGCCAATGCCTTCTAATTGCAAATTTGACTGGATTTGCATTTCATTGGCTTGGACAGGAGCAAAATAGTTGCTGTGTGGGTCGTAAGTCAAGGTCGCCGCATTTAAAATCGTCTCCATGATCTCATCATTTTTTAGGCGGGCAAGCTGTTCTTGCTGACGGTTTAGGCGGTTTAGCAAAATCTCGGTGGGCGTACGCTCATCGCCACGCACCAAATCCTGTCCCCGAGCCAACTCAGGATTATCCAAAAATGCCTTATCCTTTGCCTTGTCATCTTCTTGACCAAGCGTCAGCCCGATGAGTGCATAGGTGGTCTGCGTTTGCCAAAACTCTCGCTGCTCATCAACACTCTTAAAACGTGGGGCTTCTTCACGGTCTAGCACGATGGTTTTGTCGGTGTTTAGATTGACATCGGTTTTTAAAAACTCTTTGGCAAAATCATAATACTCATTGGAACGTGTGCGATAACGCTCAAACACCTCAATCCCTGCCGACAAGTCGCCACGTTTTAGGCGTTCGGCAAAATTATCGGCATATTTGGCATTTAACTCATCGATGTCCGACTGCAAAAACAGCGTGCGTGATGGGTCAAGCTGGTCATAGTACATGGTCAAGATTTTCGCCCCCATTTCCTGATTTAGGGGCTGGTCTAGATAATGGGATTTGTCCAACAATAATGACACTTGACGGGCGGTGACTTTTTGTTCGGCAGTCGGCTCAAACCCGACTTTGTCCTGTGCCATCGCCACGCCCACATAGCTTTGGGCAAACAAACCGCCTGCAATGACTGTTGCTACCCCTGATAAAAAAAGTTGTTTTTTTGACATCATAGTACTTCCAAACTTGGTTGTCACAACTGACAAATTAAAAATGACTTATCATAACACATCTTTCTTTCATCCGCCTAAATTTGTGATGAATTTTAGTAAAATTTGTACAATTTATGGCATAATAAGCCTTTTAAATTCTTATGGGATAATTTATGGCAACTGGTATTATCATGGCGGACGTGGACGGTTTAACCCTAACCGATGACGATAAGGCGTTTTTGGCAAATGACGCATTGGGTGGGGTGATTTTATTTAAACGTAACGTAAAAGACCCCGCCCAAGTGCGAGCCTTGACCGACAGCATGCGAGCGGTCAATCCACGCCTTATCATCAGTGCCGACCAAGAAGGCGGACGGGTGGCACGATTTAGAGACGGTTTTACGCCCCTGCCTGCCATGGGGCGATTGGGGGAGATTTATGATGATAACCCCCCCGAGCTTGCTCTATCGCTTGCTTATGATACAGGGTATCTCATGGCGTGTGAAGTGCTTGCCGTGGGTGTGGACATTAGCTTTGCCCCTGTACTAGACATTGATGGGTATAGCCTTGTCATCGGCGATCGTGCGTTTCATGCCGACCCGCAAGTCGTTACCGCCCTATCATCACGCTTTATAGATGGCATGAATGACGCAGGCATGAAAGCCACGGGCAAACACTTCCCTGGTCATGGCTCTATCGCCCCTGATTCGCACGTATCCGATGCGGTGGATACCCGCTCGCTTGATAAGATTTGGGGGTGTGATTTAATCAGCTTTAAAAATAACTTAACCAAATTATCTGCCCTGATGCCTGCCCATGTCATTTTTAGTCAAATTGATGACAAGCCAGCAGGTTTTTCAAAAGTGTGGTTACAGGAGATTTTGCGGGATAAAATGGGTTATGATGGCGTGTTGTTCTCGGACGATTTATCCATGAAAGCCGCCCATGTGGCAGGGGACGTAACCGCTCGGGTCAAGTCCGCCATAGACGCAGGGTGCGACATGGCACTCGTTTGCAATAGCCGTGATGATGCTATCCTTGCGGTAGAATTTGCCAAAGGTATGCCTGATGTGCCAAACCGCTTTGGCAAGATGAAAAGCGTGATACCTACTTGGCAAGGCGACTTAACTACCACTTGTCAGGCATTCGCCCATTATAATACCGCAAGAGATAATGTGCTTGGGGAATTTTTTAATGATATTGGCAGACAAGATGAGAGGGACCCGACGAATTACATCTAAGGTAAAATATATAGGTTCAACCATCAAAGAGAGCGTTGAAAATAGTTTATTTTAATTGGGGCGTGCTTACCATTGATAACATTCTTATAAAATAAGATGAAAACTTGAAAATTTCAATCAATTTTTACATGAAAGATGGGCGATTTTTCTCATTTTTCATTGCAAATGCCAAAGGCAAGCACGTCCCAACAACGCTAAAATATTGATAAACAGCCCTAAATCGTCTGTAAAATCTTAGTCAATTTCTGTCTTGGCTCATCAGCCTGAGTAATAGAACGCCCAATCACCAAATAATCCGAACCATTATCCAAGGCTTCTTTGGGCGTACAAATGCGTTTTTGGTCGTCCTTATCATCATCGGGCAGGCGAATACCGGGGGTAATGAGTTTAAACGCCTGCCCGAACGTAGATTTTAAAAGCGACGCTTCTTTGGCAGAGCAGACCACCCCATCAAGCCCCGCACGATGAGTCAGACCCGCCAGTCGCATGACATGCTCATCTAGCGTGCCTTGCACCCCCAGTTCACCGAGTACATCTTGTGTCATTGATGTTAGTACCGTCACTGCGATGAGCAGGGTATCATAACCACCGTCATTTAGGCGTGCCTTACACAGTGCCATCGCATCGGAGCCAATGGATGCATGCACATTCACCATCCACACACCCATGTCAGCCGCCGCCAAGACCGCCTGAGCTGTGGTATTGGGAATGTCATGGAATTTTAAATCCAAAAAAACTTGAAACCCACGCTCATGAAACGCATCCACCACATCTCTGCCACAGGCAGTAAACAGCTCTTTACCCACCTTTAAACGACATAAATTCGGGTCTAAGCTGTCCGCAAGTGCCAAAGCCGATGGTAAATCATGCTTATCCACCGCAACGATGATGGGAGATGTGATTGGGGTATGTGTATTTATTTGCATGGTTCTTTGTCTTAAAAGCAAGGATTATAAAGAACGAGTATCAGACAGGGGACGAGTGTCAGATTCTATGGTCGTGATGGTCTGCTCAGGGACGGTAACTTTGGTTTCGTCCGCCAAGATATGCGACTGGCGAGAATGCTCAATCACGACATTAGCTTCGTCTAATTTGGTTTGCAAATCTGCCTTTTCTTTACGCAAACGGCGGATTTCTAATTTGTTTTGTAGCACCCTAAATAGTAGCACCGACAACAAGATACCAATGAAGACACCCAAAGCAATGGTTAGGACAAGCAATAACCCCAAATTCGTGGTTGGTACCTGTGAGAACAGCAGATTGACCGCAATCTCGCTGTTATTGGCAAGTACCAAGGCGATGGCATAACCAAAAAACAACACCAATAAAATAATGATAAATAAAGACATAAGATACCTTATCTGTTATGAATATCTACAAGCTCACGCAACGCTTTGCCTGGTTTGAAGTGTGGCACGGCTTTGGCTTCGACATCCACATACTCGCCCGTTCTGGGGTTGCGAGCTCTGCGAGCATCACGATGATGTAAACAAAAACTGCCAAAGCCACGAACTTCTACTCGCTCGTCTTTGGCAATGCTGTACGTCATCATGTCCAAAATCTCACGCACTGCCTCATCAACTGCCATCTCTTCTAAATTATCACATTTAGATGCCACATTTGCAATCAAATCTGACTTTTTCATCACATCTTCGCTGTTATGGCTAGACTTGTTCTCTTGCTTGATTTCTTGCTTAATTTCTTGCATTTTTTCACCTTTTGAACCACACCTTACTCAAATTCACAACAAAATTACCAATGAGCAAGGTTCAAGTTAAAGTGCCATCATACCGCAATTTTGCCAAAAATAAAATCAATTTTTTGTTAATTTTCAAATATTTAATCCAAAAAAAGACCTTGAATCACTTCAAGGTCTTCTGATAAATCAGCGATTAGCCTTTTAGTTGGTCGGCAAAGATGTCGCCCAAAGTTTTTGGCTGATTTTCAGTGACTGCATTTGACAGCTCTTTTAGTGCTTGACGCTCATCGGCTTCGTCTTTGGCTTTAATAGACAAAGTAATGTTGCGAGCTTTGCGGTCGGCACGAACGATTTTAGCTTCTACTTCATCGCCCACGTTTAGCACTTTTGATGCATCCTCGGTACGCTCACGTGCGATGTCGGCAGCGGCCAGGTAACCTTCTACGTCATCCGCTAGGGTAATAACTGCACCTTTGGCATCTACTTCTTTGACTGTACCTTTAACGATGGCACCACGCTCATTGGCAGATAGGTATTCGTTAAATGTGTCAGAGTTAAGCTGTTTGATACCTAGGCTGATACGGTTACCTTCGGCATCCACTTGTAGCACTTGGGCTTCTACGGTGTCGCCTTTGGTGTAGCTACGGATGGCTTCTTCGCCAGACTCATTCCAAGAAATGTCAGACAAGTGAACCAAACCATCAATACCACCTTCTAAACCAATGAACAGACCAAAGTCAGTGATTGATTTGATGGTACCAGTGATTTTGTCGCCTTTTGAGTATTTCTTATCAAACTCTTCCCATGGGTTTGGCATGGTTTGCTTGATGCCTAGGCTGATGCGACGACGCTCACCATCGATTTCAAGAACCATCACATTCACTTCATCGCCCACTTGGACAACTTTTGATGGGTGAATGTTTTTGTTGGTGTGGTCCATTTCAGAAACGTGTACCAAACCTTCAATACCTTCGGCAATCTCAGCAAAACAGCCATAATCAGTTAGGTTAGTTACACGAGCTTTGGTGATGGTGCCAACTGGGTAAGTTTGTTCAACTTCGCCCCATGGATCAGAACCAAGCTGTTTTAGACCTAGGCTAACACGGTTACGCTCACGGTCGAACTTCAATACTTTAACTTTAAGCTCTTGACCAACTTCTACCGCTTCTGATGGGTGCTTGATACGCTTCCACGCCATGTCGGTGATGTGTAGCAGACCATCGATACCACCTAGGTCAACAAACGCACCGTAATCAGTTAGGTTCTTAACGATACCTTGAACTTCCATGCCTTCTTCTAGTTTGGCAAGCAGTTCATCACGCTCAGCACTATTTTCAGCTTCCATAACGGCACGGCGAGATACCACGATGTTGTTACGAACTTTGTCAATCTTGATGACTTTAAATTCTAGCTCTTTGCCTTCAAGATGAGTGGTCTCACGGATAGGACGTACATCCACCAATGAACCTGGTAGGAACGCACGCACAGAACCAATCTCAACCGTAAAGCCACCTTTAACTTTAGATGAGATAAGACCAGTAACAATTTCGTCATTCTCATGAAGTTGTTCAAGTGCACGCCAGCTTTCTTCACGTTTTGCTTTTTCACGAGAAAGCACTGTTTGACCCATGCCGTTATCAACTTTTTCGATAACCACGTCCACAGTGTCACCAACAGCAACTTCAAGCTCGCCCGCTTCGTTTAAAAACTCGCCACGCTCGATGATGCCTTCTGATTTTAGACCTGTGTCCACGGTAATCCAGTCGTTGTCAATCGCAACCACTTGACCTTGGATAACTGCACCAATTTCAACTTTTACTTCGTTTGCATTGCTTTGTTCAAACAGTTCAGCAAATGATACCATTATGTATACCTTAAAAATAGCCGTAGCCTGTCCAGTCAGTACGGTTCAGATGATTGCCAGTCGTTTGCGATACTGGTTTTGGCAAATGATAGGCAAATAAAAAATAAAACGGCAATATTATAGCAAAGTTTTTGGGTAAATGCACATCTTTTTTGATGATTTATAATTTGCCCTGTGCAAACGTCAAAATCTCATCAAACACCACATCTACTGATTTGTCGGAGCTGTCAATGACAAGGGCATCCACAGCAGGGCGACTTGGGGCAACAGCACGGTTTTCATCTCGCTCATCTCGCTCGATGATGTCCGCTAATATCGCTTCATAATCTGCCACTTTGCCTGCCATTTGTAGTTGTAGCACCCGTCTGTCGGCACGAGCCTTGGCACTTGCGGTCAAAAATACCTTGACAGAAGCATCGGGGAAAATCACCGTCCCCATGTCTCGCCCGTCCGCCACAAGTCCTGCTCTGTCTTTTGCCATGTTTTTTTGTAGGTCAAACAAAGCCGTCCGTACGCTTGGCAACAAAGCGACACGGGACGCATATCCGCCCACGATTTCGTTGCGAATGTCGTCCGTTAGGGGGGTGTTATCCACTAGGATTTCCACCGTTTTTGTGGCGGTATTGGGGCGAAAAGATAGGTTTAAAGACTTAGTTAATTTGGCAACTTTTTGCTCGTCAATGTCGGTACCGTCAAGCAAGCCGTTTTTAAATGCCATTAGCCCAACAATGCGATACAACGCACCGCTATCTAACAGCTCAAAACCAAAATACTCGGCAAGGCGATATGCTACCGTGCCTTTACCTGCACCTGATGGACCGTCAATGGTGATGATTTTTGGGGTTGTCATGGGGATTTCTCTTTTAAGAATAAATTTAATAAATTTTTAAAATAAAAATGTCTTTTAAAATTGGGTATGTAGGTATAAATTTATTTGCCAAAATTTAATGTTTTATCATAGGGCGAATGTAATTCGCTCCCACAAGCCCTTTCAAAGATATGTTTGATTAACAATAGCAAATTTTTAAATGATGATTTTAAAATATCATAAAACAGAATTAAAAATACAAAAATCAATGCTCGCCATTTAACCGATTTTCAATTTTCGCCTTTTTCTTATCGGCTCGTCTTTGTTTAAAAAATTGACTTAGTAGCTTTGAACTTTCATTTGCCAACAGTCCGCCTTGAATATTGATGACATGATTATAAAACGACTCTTTGGCGAGGGTTAATTGGCTTGTCACCGCCCCTGCCTTTGGTTCATACGCCCCAAACACCACACGGCTGACACGGGCATGAATGAGCGAACCAAAACACATGGTACACGGCTCTAACGTAACATACAGCGTACTGCCAATCGGCAAGCGGTAATTTTGCACCCGCTCACACGCCTGACGCAAGGCGACAATCTCGGCATGGTGCGTGGGGTCGTGCGTGCTAATCGGGCAATTAAAGCCTTCGCCCAAAATCTGTCCATCATGCACCACCACCGCCCCCACAGGTATCTCACCACGCTCCGCCCCAAGTCTAGCAAGGGTTAGGGCGTGGTTCATCATGGCGACATCGGTAGGCGACCAAAATGTTAAGGAACTAAAATTTGGCAAATCACACGCCATTTTAGGCACAATTTCACGATACGCCATTACTGTGGCAACGCCCAATCAATCACCCCTTTGCCATGTCTAATGAGATAATCATTGGTCTGCGAAAACGGACGAGAACCAAAAAATCCGCCACGGTTCGCCGATAAAGGGGATGGATGATTGGCGGTTAAAATCAAATGGCGAGAGGTGTCAATAAACCGCCCCTTTTTCTTG
The DNA here is from genome assembly GCF_000426885.1 of Moraxella caprae DSM 19149. Lineage (GTDB taxonomy): Bacteria > Pseudomonadota > Gammaproteobacteria > Pseudomonadales > Moraxellaceae > Moraxella > Moraxella caprae. Next base: position 44,569 of record NZ_KE384584.1, read on the forward strand.
GCATAACTGCCCCACAGAATAAAAACCGTGCGGTCAGTTTGGCGGTTGATGACATCTATCACCGCGTCCGTAAATTCTTCCCAGCCTTTACCTTGGTGCGAGCCTGCCTGCCCATTTTCTACCGTTAATGTGGCGTTAAGCAGTAGCACGCCTTGATTTGCCCAATGGGTCAAATCGCCATGAGCCGAGACAGGAATGCCCAAATCGGTGGCAAGTTCCTTTAAAATATTGGCAAGGCTTGGCGGTTTGGGAATGATTTTTGGTACGCTAAACGACAGCCCCATGGCTTGCCCTGCCCCATGATAGGGGTCTTGACCGAGTATCACAACTTTGACGGCTGATAAGGGTGTGGTATTTAGGGCATTAAAAATTTGTGATTTTGGCGGATAAATGGTTTTGCCTTGGGCGTATTCGTTTTGCAAAAAAGCACGCAAATCATCCATCATAGGTGATAATAATATATCCGCTAAGGCAAATTTCCAATCATCGGGTAATTGTACTTTGTTTAAGGCGGTTAATTGGTCTTGGGTAAGATTGGTATTCATGTTTTTTATGTTGATAAATTAAAAATGGGTATTGATAATTTATTTTTTGAAAATAAAAATTTAAAAAACTGTATTGGTTTGATTAAATTTTTAATTAAAGGCGAATGTAATTCGCCCCTACACTTTAATAAAATATCAAGAATTATTTTTTGGTTTTATCCAATTGTGAAGGTTTGGCTTTTACCGTTAAAGTTTTGGTCATTTTATCGTGCCAGCCTTGATTTTTATCATTACCTTTTGCCATGCCATAATTTACCGCAAGCATTCCCATCGCAGGTAGTCCTGACATAATACTCGCCCCAATTGCATACACCACAATCAAAAACAACGTCCGCATAAATACAAGCGTGCCAAAACTGGGTAATTTGCCTGTTTTTTCGTCCACGACACGAATGCCCATCACCAGTTTGCCAAACGATTGTCCACGCATGATGATAAGCAGTAGCTGAATGCCAAGCAACGCCAAAAACATAAGATTACTTATCATGACCGTAGTCTTTGACACTTTATCCACCAAACTTTGACTATACGCTTGCAAGGCTTGATAATCTTGGGCGTGGCGTGCTATCTCATTGACATCCACCACCTGCATGAACGCCATGATGAGCGGTAGTAACGCCAAGATATACAGCCCCACATTAATGGCGAATGCCGAAAAGCGAGACAAAATACTGGCATATTCTATCGTACCATCATCTTTTAGCACGCTTGCCATCCGCTCTTTGGTCGGACGGGCATTTGACTCAGTTCGTTTTGGCTTGTCATTCTGACTGGCGTTGGGGTCTTGTATGGGTTTACGCCCATAGAGTTCGGCAACCGATACCCGCTTTTGCTCAGGCTTGTCTTTGACAAAATCGACATTATCGCCAAAGCCGCGCTGTTCGGGCTTGGCAGTTGGAGGTGTTGGGCTGGGCGGTGTTTGCACAGACGGCTGATAAGCATAGACCCCACCTGTCATCTGCCCGACCGTCTGCCACTCGCTCATGCCCGTGTGCCACATCAAGTCAGTTAGGGCAACTTCGCCCGATAGGAGCATGCGGTTTAGTTCATCTAAGCTATAAGGCCCTGCTTGGACGTTGTTTCGTGCTAGGTAGATTTTCATGTTGTCATATCAAGGTTAAAATTTGGCTTATTTTACCACTTTTAGCCCCCCATTAGCCACAAAAAACCATGAAATTTTGTTTATACCGACCAACAAATTTTTGCCACAACAAAGCAAATCTTGCTATAATATCGCATTTGCTTATTCATTTTGATTTTTAGGGGACGGCATGCCACACACCACGCCTACAACAAAAACATCCACCACACCCCTACAAGAAGAGCTGTTTGAGCCTGCCGATTTGCCCAGCGAGCCTGATGACGACCTAAATCTCCACGACGAAGAAGACAGCTACATCTATGGCGACGCTGACGCCACCGATGAAGACACCATCGAGACCATGACGGTCTATGATCCCGATGCCGACCGTTTTGAAGACCTAGAAGAGAACTCAGGCGATAACGAAACTGTCGTCTGCTACGCCTACTCTCGTAAGACGGGTGAGCCTGTTGCCACACTCGCCATCGATGAAGTCAGTCGCCAACTGACTAACAACAGCCAATTCATCTGGCTTGGGCTACACGACCCCAGTTTTGAGACAGTCAAGGAAGTCCAAGATGCCTTTGATTTGCACGAACTTGCCCTAGAAGACGCCTTTGCCGACCACCAACGCCCCAAAGTCGAAAGCTATGGCAACGACACCATTTTCGTGGTCGTGCGTACCGCCAAGCTCGAAGACAACTACATCCGCTATGGCACGACCGCCATTTTTATGGGCAAAAACTTCATCATCAGCGTACGGCGTGGGGCGTCCAACTCCTACACCCCCGTGCGTGAGCATTGCCACAGACGACCCGAGAAACTTCGCCTAGGCCCGATTTTTGTCCTGCACGCCATTTTGGACTTTATTGTCGATAACTACCTGCCGATTACCGACCGTTTGGGCAACTATTTGCGTGAACAAGAACGCAACATTTTCTCGTATGAGTTTAGCAAATCCACCCTAAAAAGCCTGTATGAGCTAAAATCGCAACTGGTACACATGCGTGCGGTGATTCTGCCCGTCCAAGACGTGTGTAACTTTTTTATCAACCACAAAAAAAACGAGCTGGTCTCCGCCTTTCCTGCCGCTGCCAAGCCCTATTTTCGTGACGTGAACGACCACCTTCTCCGCTCCATTGATGCGGTGAACGGTCTTAACGAGATGCTATCGGTCGCCATGGACACCTACATGGCAATGGTCACCATGGGACAGAACGACGTGGTACGAAAACTCGCCGCTTGGGCAGGTATTGCCGCCGTGCCGACTGCCGTGGCAGGGGTGTACGGCATGAACTTTGATTTCATGCCCGAACTTCATTGGAAATACGGCTATTTTATGGTCATCGGCATGGTCTTGGCGGTCTGCCTATATCTCTATCATAAATTTAGAAAGGCAGGTTGGTTATAATAATGATAATTATTTACCACTTGGAAAATTGAAATTGGAAAATTGAAATTGGAAAATTGAAATTGGAAAATTGAAATTGGAAAATTGAAATTGGAAAATTGAAATTGGAAAATTG
>NZ_KE384584.1:47820-81382 GCF_000426885.1 Moraxella caprae DSM 19149
ATTGGAAAATTGAAATTGGAAAATTGAAATTGGAAAATTGAAATTGGAAAATTGAAATTGGAAAATTGAAATTGGAAAATTGAAATTGGAAAATTCCCATCCCTTTATTTGATACACGCATGAGAATCCCTGACACCACGCTCGAACGACTAAACTCATCTGCCGATTTGGTTGCCATCATCAAAAAACACACCACCCTAAAACCTGCGGGGCGTGAGTTTAAGGGGTGCTGTCCGTTTCATGGTGAAAAAACCCCGTCATTTTATGTCAATCCCCAAACCAACCTGTACTACTGTTTTGGCTGTGGTGTTAAAGGCAATCCCATCACCTTTTTGCGTGAATTTGAACGCATGACTTTCAAAGAAGCGGTCGATTATCTGTCCGAACAAACGGGCATAGAACTGCCCAAAGACGACAAATTCGCCCAAAAAATCCGCTACGCCAAAAACAAAATCCCAAAACCCAACAGCCAAACACCCACAAAGACAAATCAAGGCAATACAGACAGCACAAACACCCACACAACCAACCAACCAACCCATCATAACAATACCGCTCCATCAGCCAATGATGATTATCCTGATTTTGCTGATAATTTTAATGGCAGTTATGGCAATGATTTTGATGCCGACTTTAATACCGACTTTGACAGTGGTTTTAATGGCGGTTATAACGACAGCTACAACAATCTCCCTTATCAAGCGGATAACACTTTTAATAGCACCAATCCGCCATATCACCCCCCCCAAAATGGCGAAGGGGATTTATACACCCTGCTGTCCGCCATCGCCCAGTTTTATCAAAACATGCTTCATCAAAACCCCACAGCAAAGGCATATTTTGTCTCACGGGGGCTAAGCGATGAGACGATAGCCACGTTTGGCTTGGGCTATGCTCCGAGTGGTTGGCAACATTTGGAGCAGGCTTTTCCCCATGACATCGAAGGCTTGCGTATTCTAGGACTGGTCAGAACATCGCAAAAGGGGCGGGATTTTGACCTGCTACGAGACCGTGTGATTTTCCCCATCAAGGACAGACAGGGGCGAGTGGTCGGTTTTGCAGGGCGGTCGCTGGGCGATGAGATGCCCAAATACATCAACTCATCGGAGTCGCCCGTATTTAGCAAACAGCACATCCTATATGGGCTGTACGAAGCCCGCCAAGCCAAAGCAGGAAACTATCTCATGGTAGAAGGCTACATGGACGTCATCGCCTTGCACCAAGCAGGGATTTATGGGGCAGTCGCTCCAATGGGAACAGCAGCCAATGACAAGCAAATCGCAGGGCTATTAAAATATAACGACACCCTAACACTGTGCTTTGATGGCGACACCGCAGGACAGCGAGCGGCGTGGCGAACCCTAGAAGTTGCCATGCCTGTGTTGCCCGATGGTAAGGCCTTAAAATTTCTCACCCTACCTGATGGACATGACCCCGACACCTACATCAAGGCTTATGGGGCAGATGCCATGCATGCCCAAATCACGCACGCCCAAAGCATGGCGGATTATATCCATGGCGTGCTACAAAACCGTTATGATTTATCCTTGCCCGAAAATAAAGCCCGAGCGGTCGCTGAACTAAAAGAGCTGACCGCCAAACTGCCCAAAGGGTCAAGTTTTCGCTGGTGGCTCAATAACGACTTTTGGGCAAGACTCAGTGGCAAAAACCACAAACAAACCACTCGGGATACCGCCAACTACCACCAAGAGACGGACAGTAGCACTCAGCTGTACCTGTGCCTACTCTACGCCCCCCACATCATCAAAGACAACCCCCTGACCACCCTACTGACCAACTCTGGCGTGGCGGATGCCCACAAACCGTATCTGACTCACTTAGAACGCCAAGGGCTGTCCGTGCCTGCCCTACCCGACTGGCAAGACATTGATACTGATTTGGCAGAGTTGATTGGTGCCATTGACATAATTTTGGGCATGGTGGACACAGGGGCTATCGCTCAGTTTGACCTACATGACAAATCGGCACCCGCCATCGACGGCAAGGCTCATCTTATCATGGCAAGCCTGCCCAATGTGGAGCTACAACACCATCTTAGCAGGCTGTGGCGTGAGTTTTTCTATCTGAACCAACACCATTATTTGGAACAAATGGTACTGCTATTTAACGAACTTCTATGCCAACGTCTCCAAGACGTATTAAAAAAACAAGGCGAAAACGTCAAAAACATCGTGCTATCCGAGATTTATAAACGTCGCTTACAAGCACTCGTCACATGGGACAGTCAGCACACCAAGGCAGACGTGGCAACACTGATAGAAAAAGGGTTCTAAACCCACCCTAGTACCCGAAGCCACGCCATGCCCACCGCCATACCTATCATGCTCACCACCGTGGTAAATGCCAAAATGTTCGCCGCCAACACGTCATTACCGCCCATTGCCTTTGCCATCACATAGCTTGCGGCGGCGGCAGGGCTTGCCACCATGACAAATAACACGCCAAACTGCACAGGCGGCAGCGCAAACACCACACCAATCAGCACCGCAAGCAGCGGCGCAATAATAATCCGTCCAATGCTTGCCTGCATGGAGACGCCCGACAGCCCCAACATGGACTTAATGTCCAGCGTCGCGCCTGCACATATCAAGGCAAGCGGTAAGGCAATGTTTGACAGTAGCTGACCTGTTTTGGTAATCGGTGTAGGCGGTAAAGGCAAGCCTACCCCCTTATAAATAAAGGCAGACACCAAGGCGATGATGAGCGGATTTTGAAAAATCTTAATCACAATGTCCCGACTTTGGGCGGATAAACCCTTGCTCTGGCTCGTGCGTGATAGCGTAATGACCGACAAGATATTATATAAGATCGTCAAAATCCCCATATACACCGCCCCCACGCTCGTTCCCACCACCCCATAAGCGTTGGTCGCCACCGACAGCGAGATAATCGCCATGTTCGAGCGGAATACCCCTTGTACGAATACGCCCTTATCACGCACGTCCTTGATGAGCATTTTGGCGTACAGTTCCGCCCCAAAAAACATCACAAAAGTCGTCACAAACCCTGCCATGATGAGCGGTAACTGCTCGGCATAGTTCACCTCACTTTTTATCACGCTAAAAAACAGTAAGCACGGCAAACCAAAATTAAAGACGATTTTGGATGCGGTATCAATAAAATTCCCATCAATCTTGCCCGCCCTTTTCATATAAAAACCCAGCCCCATCAAGGCTAGGTTTGGAAAGACAATCATAAAGGCGAAATTAATGGCTTGGAGGATTTCTTGGGGATTCATGGTAAATTCTGGTTGTGATAAAATGACTTATCATAACCAAAAATTACTCAAAAATAAAGTCAAAATCTGCTCGTTATTAAAATGATGAAATTTTATAGGCATTTACCGCACCATCTTTTCCAATGTAGAAAATATAGCCATATTTTAAAATAATGGTTTCGCCATTTTGACCCTTTAACCCATTGTGATAAAATCCTTCATCAACACTACAAGCGTCTTTTTCGCTTTGCAAAGTCAAATCGCCACAAGTTTGAATTTCCACCCAAGTTTTACCTTGTTTTGGGCTGGTGCTGATATTACCTGTTAAAGCGGTGCCGCCACACATCATATTAAAATTAGCGTCATTGTATTTTGGTACAGGAGCATTATCTTTGTCCAGTAATTTTGGAAAAAATTGCAAGGCTTGCTTGGTTTTTTCAAAATACAAATCTTCCAAACGAGCCTCATCATACACATCAACGCAAACATCAAAATCTGCCAAAGTTGTTTGTTTCTGTGCGGTCATTGGTTTGGTTGTGTTTTGTGTTGGATTAACACAGCCAACCATTAGACTTCCTGCAAAACCCAAAAATAAGGAAAACCGTTCGTGGTGAGCTTGTCGAACCATAACGGTTTTCCGCCACCCCTCAACAAGCTCGGGGCGAACGGAAAGCCTAGTTTTGCAGGAAGTCTATTAAAATTGCCATTAAAAACGCATATTTTTTCACAATAATCTCCTAATTTTAATGCATTAATTTTATGGTATGGTCTTATGACTGTTTAAATTCATTTTTGAAAGCGGTTAATTTTAGGCGTAAGGTGCGTACAACGCACCATTTTAGGTGCAGTATTTAATTTTTGATGCGTGATACGCACCTTACGAATTGGGGAAAAATTACAAGGAAAATTGAGCATTTTTAAAAATACCCTTTTAAAAAATCAACTTTCCAAGTTCTCCATTTTCTCCGCCTTCTTCATCTTCTTAACCGTCATCGCAAGTAAACTCACTGCCGCAGGGGTAACACCGCTGATACGGCTTGCTTGCCCCAGTGTTGCAGGGCGGACTTGGGTGAGTTTTTGCACGATTTCATTGGATAAGCCTGACACGCTTACATAATCAAAATCAAGCGGTAGAGCCGTGTTTTCAAGGCGTTTCATCTGCTCAATCTCATCATTTTGGCGGTCAATATAGCCTTGATATTTAACACTTATCTCAATCTGCTCGCCCACGTCATCGCCCACCGTACTGTCTGACACTTTGGCAATGTCGGCAAACGTGATATTTGGGCGTTTTAAAAGGTCAAGCAGGCTGTTTTCTTTGGTCAAAATCTCGCCTGTATTTTCCATAAAGGCTTTACCAATGGCGTTATTTGGTGTTGCCCAGATGTCTTTTAGGCGGGCGGTTTCACTAGCGACGGACTCCATTTTTTGATTAAATTTCGCCCAGCGTTCATCGTCCACCAGCCCAAGCTCTCGCCCAATGGCAGTCAAGCGTTCATCCGCATTGTCTTCACGCAGTAAGAGGCGATGTTCGGCACGACTTGTAAACATACGGTACGGCTCTTTGGTGCCGTGAGTTATCAAGTCGTCCACCAACACGCCAAGATACGCCTCATGCCGTTGTGGTGTCCACGATGACTTGCCAAGTGCCATGAGTCCTGCATTTAGCCCTGCCAGTAGCCCCTGTGCCGCCGCCTCTTCGTAGCCTGTCGTGCCGTTGATTTGCCCTGCAAAATACAAGCCGTCAATGGATTTGGTTTCTAGCGTGGGTTTTAGATTTTGTGGGTCAAAATAATCGTATTCAATGGCGTAGCCGGGGCGTGTGATATGCGCATTTTCAAGCCCTTTCATCGTATGAATAAACTCAATCTGCACATCAAAGGGCAGGCTCGTTGAAATGCCATTGGGGTATAGCTCATGCGTGGTCAAACCCTCAGGCTCAATAAAAATCTGATGACTATCTTTGTCGGCAAAGCGATGAATCTTATCCTCAATGCTTGGGCAATAACGGGGCCCCACCCCTTCAATCTTACCGCTAAACATGGGCGAGCGGTCAAGGTTGGCACGGATAATGTCATGCGTGCGTTCGTTGGTGTGCGTAATATAACACATGATTTGGCGTGGGTGCATGGCAACATCGCCCATATAACTCATCACAGGCAAGGGCGTATCCCCTGGTTGTGGGGTCATCACACTAAAATCCACCGTACGAGCGTCAATACGAGCAGGCGTACCTGTTTTTAGTCGTCCGACTGGCAGTTTAAGCTCACGCAAACGGTCGGCAAGACGAATGGATGGCATATCGCCTGCCCGTCCACCGCTTTGGTGGTCTAGCCCGACATGAATCACCCCACCCAAAAACGTCCCCGATGTCAGCACCACCGCACGGGTATTTAGACGAATACCCGTGGCTGTAACCACCGCCACCGCACGCCCATTCTCCACGATAATATCGTCCACAGGTTGCTGAAAAATCGTCAAATTTGGCTGATTTTCAAGCGTATGACGGATACTTGCCTTGTATAAAATACGGTCGGCTTGGGCTCGGGTCGCTCGCACGGCCGCCCCCTTTCGGCTGTTTAGCACCCGAAACTGAATGCCTGCCTTGTCGGTTGCGAGTGCCATTGCCCCGCCCAGTGCATCCACTTCACGCACCAGATGCGATTTACCAATACCACCAATGGCAGGGTTACAGCTCATCTGCCCTAGCGTCTCAATGTTGTGCGTGATAAGTAGGGTATCTGCCCCCATGCGAGCGGACGCAAGAGCGGCCTCTGTGCCTGCGTGTCCGCCACCGATGACGATGACACCATAAGATTTGGGGTGAGTGTAGAGTGTTGTCATAGTTGTTAATCTGTCTAAAAATTTAGGAAAAATTGGGTTATTATAGCAGATTTGGGGATTTTTAGGGGGAATTTGGGCGAAAAATAACCGCTTTATGGCTAGAATAAAGCGGTTGATAAAAGTTAGGGTAAGCGATTGCCTTGTTTATCAATATAGAAAGTTTCGCCGTTTAGTTCTACTTTGGCGACATCGTGATAGAATTCACTTATAAAATCATACTGTATTGGAATTAAAACTCTGCCATCATCAGATATTGCACCATACTTACCATTTACTTCTATCATAAATATCCCTTTAGCAATGGGAAAAAGATAACTGTCGTATTCAAAAGGAATAAGCACTTTTCCTGTTTTATTTATCACCCCATACTTACCATCTTTTTTTAACTGTCGCCACTCCCCATTCAAAGAAATACGAATCTTCATCAAATTGTGGTTTGATAACAACATTATCAGCTTTATCTAAAAATCCCCATTTTCCATTTTTTTCAACAGCAGCCAACCCTTCGGAAAAACTCCAAACATCGTCATACTGCAAATCAATAACCATTTGACCTTTTGTGCCAATAAAACCAAATTTATTACCAATACGAACTTCTGCTAAGCCTTCGGAAAACCCAATGGTCTTATCATATTGCAATGGGATGACCAACTTCCCACTTGTATCAATAAAGCCATATTTGTCATCTTTTTTGACTTCTGCCAAGCCATCGGAGAAAAATGACACTTCATCATATTGCGAAGCAGAAAAAACAAATTCGCCTTCTTTATCCACAAAAGCCCATTTATTATCTTTTAAGACTCTTGTTAGTCCATCAATCAAACAACCATCTATAAAAACATAGTTGTCATTTAATTTTGGTTGTTCGCACCAAGCCCACGCCTGCCCCATTGAGAATACACCAATTAAAATAGCAATCAATAATTTCATTGTCACTCCTCACTTTTAAAAATCATTGGCTGATACGATTGCCTTGTTTGTCAATATAAAAAGTTTCGCCGTTTAATTCAACTTCGGCGACATCATTATAAAAAGAAAAGGGTTGGTCGTATTGTATTGGAATAACAATTTTTCCTGTTTTGTCAATCATCCCCCATTTGCCATCTATTTCTACACCTGCCAAACCATCATTAAATCCAACATAAAGGCTGTCATAATTGGCAGGAATAACAATGTTTCCACTTTTATCAATAAATCCCCATTTTCCATCTATTTTCATACCTGCCAAATCTTCACTAAAATTATTAAGATAATCATATTTTATCTCAATAACCACTTTGCCTGATTTTTCAATAAACCCCCACTTGTCGTCTTGCTCAACTTTTGCCAAACCATCAACAAAAACATCAACTTCATCATAAATAAATGGAATAACCACACGATTGGATTTGTCAATAAATCCCCATTTGCCATCATTTCTCCTAACGCCTGCCAAACCTTCTGTAAAATCCAAAGCCCAATCGTACATAAAAGGGATAATGGTTTTTCCTGATTTGTCAATAAACCCCCACTTATCGTCTTGTTGAATGCCTGCCAATTGCTCATTAAAATTATAAAGATAATCATATTGCAATGGAATGATAACCTTGCCTGTTATGTCAATAAAGCCCCATTTTTCATCTTTTTGAACACCTGCTAAGCCATCTTTAAAACCCCACGCTCGGTCATATTGCAATGGAATAACCAATTTTCCAGCTTTATTAACAAAGCCGTGTTTTGCATTTGAGCCTTGTTCGTCAAACAGCCAAACTTGGGTAAGCCCTTCTTGTGATAAACAATCCACAAAATGATATTCAACTTCGGTCTGTGGTTTTTCACACGCCCACGCCTGCCCTGCCGACAGCACGCCCATCAAAATCATCATCCAGTTTTTGTTAAAGTATTTCATCTGTTTTCCTAAATTATCATCACACAAAGACAAAAAAGATCTTAAAAATTAAGGTCTTTTTGGGTATCATCAGCAAGCAAAGTGTTAAGATTGGCACAAGCCTCATCGGGCATTTTATCAAGCAACGCCTGCTTCATCAGCTCATCATTACTTGCCATTACCAAACGCAACAAAGGCAACACTTCAAAAGGCAAATCATCCACCTTTTGGGCAAAGCTTGCCAAATAATACGCCCCATCAACATCACCATCCGCCAGTACACGATTATAAACCACCTGCCAAGCCAGCTCGCCTGCCCCGCCGTGCGAAATGATGAGATGAATGGCTTTTAGGGCGGTGTTTGGCGTCTCGCATAAGGTTAGGATTTTTTCGGAGATTTGTTTGATTTTATTCATAATTTTTCCAGACGGGTTTCTTGATACTCAGCAATTTTAATTTTTTTATAAACAAAAACCCCGCCAAGCTTACTTAACAGGGTTCTGTCAATTAAAAGCAGCCATCACACTTCTGGGCTATGCTCTTCAATTAGTGGCTTGAATTCACCCGATTGGTACATTTGTAGAATGATGTCGCTACCACCAATCAGCTCGCCATTTACCCATAACTGTGGGAAGGTTGGCCAGTTGGCAATCAGTGGCAAGGTGCTACGGATGTCGGGATTTTCTAGGATATTAACAAAGGCAAATGGTCTGCCAATTTGAGTCAAAACTTCCACGGCACGAGCTGAAAATCCACATTGGGGAAATTGTGGTGTGCCTTTCATATACAAAAGAACGCTGTGGTCTTTGATTTGGTTTTCAATCAATTCTTTGACTTGGGGGTTAATTTCACTCATAGCAGCTCCAAAAATGGGAAAATTGGCTTATTTTAGTATAAATTGGGGAATGTGTTGTAAATTTCAAGCCTTTTTCTAATAAGTTGCCAATTTTTTGTGAAATTTTACTGACACGCCACATTATCTATCTTATAACGCAATCCGCTTTGAGCTAAAATATCAAAATTGACGACTGCCCCACTTTGACGCAGTAAATCAAAAGCTTGGTCTTTGCAATACAAGGCTTGGGCGGACTGAATAGACATCATTCCCTTATTCTTATCGCTTAGACTTACAATAACCACGCCATTTTCTTGACGAATGGTGGTGATTTCGTTGTAACCTGTAAACAGTTTTTTGGGTAAGGTGCCTTGTAATTGGGCAACGGCATCGCTTGGTGAAATGCTTTGTGCCCGCTCGATTACCTGTGTCGTAGGGTTTGGAACGGTATTAGGCTGCGTGCTAATGGGTGCGGTGGTTATGGGCGGTTGGTCTGTGTTTTTATTGTTAAAAAAGCACATTTTAACCAGACTCATTAATATAAGCACGCCTGCCACTTTTGCCCATTTGTGCCACGCTGGAGGTTCGTCAGTCGCATAATCAGCATCTGGATAGCTTATCAGATAAGTGTAATCCTGATTTTTGTGATGAAGTAAATAATCAATCACCCAAAATTTCACATCAAGAAACTTATCTTCATCTTGGCTTGGTAAAATGCCATTGTTCAAGTAACTTATTAAAAGTTGTTCGGCAACCTTATCGCCTTGTTCATAGGCAGTTTGGAGCGGTCGGCGAGCCAGCCATTTTTGTGCTTTGGGATTTTCTGCATATGCCTCGACCGCTTCCTCAATCGCCAAAGGCGAACAGCCTTCATTCATCAAAACCAGATTAAAATCCACCATTTCTTTTTGTAAAAAGTCTTTAAATAAGATTGGCACAAGATTTGGAACAGCCAAAGCCAGTTTGGTCTGCCAATACAACGCACGACTATCGCCCAGTTTTGACGCGTAATCCAGCCACGAAAGCCCTTCTTCAATGGTTTGCGGAACATTTTTGCCCGTCAAATACATCAATGCCAAAGCCAATGCGGCAGTAGTGTTGATTGTGCTTGGTCGTTCAGGTTCGCCGACTTGCCGTTCATTTTGTAATAATTTGGACAAAGAAGTGTTGCCGTGCGTGTGTAGAAATTGCACCAATTTTGCCGTCTGTAAAGGCGATAAATTTTGCGAAAGAGTGGTTGCTACTTTGGGCAAAGGCTTGGCATTTGGCAAGCGTGACACATTGATTTCACGTTTTAAATCGTCCAAAAATGGGGCGAGATTGATTGTGCGTAATTGCTTGTATAAATTTTCAGGTAACTTGGACTTTGCCAAGTCTTCTGCTAATTCAGGGTCATCGGTTTGTATCTCAAAAAATTCATACCAACGGCGATATTCTTGCTGTGCTTTGTTTTGACAGCGTTTTAAAAAGCGTGTGTCATCACTTGAAATCGTTGGCGGATTGTCATTATTAGGTTTGCCAAATTGGGGCAATTCTTCGGCTTGTGGCACAACGAGTTCTTGATAATCTTGCCAAAAATGCTTGACTTCATCGGCAGATAAATTCGCCCACATCGGCACAATTTCTTGAATGAAATCTTTTGGGTTAGCAATCCATTTTTGGTAATACTCGGTATGCGCCCAAAATTTTGCAGGCAAAATCATCACTTCATCATTATCATCATTGATAATAATCGGGAAAATCGGTAAAGTCAGCATTGCATCAGGCAAATGCAGTCGCCACACAAATATCGTCTTAGCATAAAGCGACATGGCGGTTGTTGGCGGTGCAGGCAATTCGCCTGAAAAACGGGTGCGTTCGTTTTGTAGGTGCTGGACGTATTGTTTGAGTTTGGGTGGTAGGTCGTCAGGCGCTTGTTTTTTAAATGAAAATAAAGTTTGGGCAAGTTCGTGCAATAAATGCGGTGGCGTACGCCCTGATTTGTCATAAATAATCTCGGCAGGGCAACTGGCAGGATTATCTTCTTCAAAAAGCATATTGTTGGCTTGCACGAGCGCTCCCCAGACCACACGCCCTTTTTGGTAAAGGGTTGGTATGGCCTTGATTTGGCTCATCAAATCATCGCCCAGCATCCATTTGGGTGGCAAAATTTGTAAATAACTTTGCCAATGTACCGACAGATTTTGACAGGCAGCCTGCAAATCAATCGGTAAAGATTGATTTGCAGGCTGTACGACTTCATCGGGGGCAAACGCCTGATAATCACCCGTAATGGTAGAAAAATAGACGGATTTTTCAGGTTCATCAAATTCAGGAAATAGGCGTTCTAAAATGGCAACGAGTGGAAAATGCTGATTAATATTATCGGCACGATGATAGGTAGCAACAAAACGGTATTCGTCTATGGCGGGGAAAATGCTTTGCATTTGGGGATTTTCAGCGATGTATTCCTCATAATCATGCCAAATGGGAGCAACCCCTGCCAGCCGTCCACGCATTTCGCCACAATAAAACGCCAGCAAAAACAAAAAAGTATGATTGCTTGGCACACCGCCATTTAAAAAATCGTTGCGGTCAAGGCTGTGGGTGGTGCGAATGTTGTCCAAAAAATCATCAATTCGCTGTAAACTTGCCAGCGTGTAGTCCAATCGGCAGGCTTTGAGTTCATTTTCAAAGGCAAAACCTGTTTCAAGGGGCTTGCCTTTTAAAAAAGACTGTAAAGTACCCAAAATAATGGCGGTGGTTTGGGTGGGTTGGCGTTCTGCTAGAAAATCTTTTGAAAATATGGACATGATGATACACTCAATTCATATCAAAACTACACAAAAACCGTTTGCCCTGAGCTATGCCTGCGGATAACGGTTTTTCGTTCGTGGTGAGCTTGTCAAACCATGACAAAAAACCTTTGTTGTATTTTGAATTGAATTTACTATAATAAAGGGAATATGATTGGGATTATACCATAATGACAATGCAAATAACACCATTTAAATCTAAGTTTAAACAGTGTTATTTTGTGATGGCATTCATTTTAAAATCTCATCACTCATCAAAACAGTCGCAAATTCCCCGTGTAAATTGGCAAGGCTAATGGCGTGTACAAGCTCGGCTTCATAGCGTTTGCCGTCAAAGCCCACCCTATCAAAAGTCGCCGTGCCGTCCGCCACCACATACACTTTAAAACCCAAATTTCCCGCCATTCGGGTGGTGGTAGAGATACAATGATTGGTGGTCAATCCCGCAATCACCAATTTGTTAATATCACGAACTTTTAATTCGTGTTCTAAATTTGTACCAATAAAGGCAGAATTAACCGTTTTGCCAATAATAATTTCGTCATTTATCGGAGCGGTTAAAGGTTTAAAGTCATTACCAATTTGATTGGAGCGAAGTGGGGAATTGGGGTCGGTGGAATTGTGCTGAATATGAAAAATGGGTAAATGATATTTACGCCATTGTTGCAATAATTTAAAACAAACCTGCTCGCAATTTAGGTTATTTCTATTGCCACCCCAATGGGCGTGATTGTCAAAGCCAATTTGCAAATCAATTAAAAGTAAAGCGGTGCTTTCGTCAATCATAAATTTCCCATTAAATAAGTTTGAAAATAATCATAATCTATAAGGTGCGTATTACACACCTTACAACTTGGCTAATTTTTGGGTTTTTTATCAATAAAATCAATCCACCTTTTGCAATAACACCACCGCACTCGCCCAAATGCCCTCGCCACGCCCTATCCAGCCCATTTTTTCATTGGTGGTCGCCTTGATACTCACACAGTCCACACCTGTGCCAAGCACACCTGCGATGGTCTCACGCATCGCGGTGTTATATGGCGCGATTTTTGGACGCTCGCAAATAACCGTCATGTCAGCATTGCCTAGTGTGTAGCCGTGCGACTTGACAAGTTCATAGACGTGCTTTAAAAAAATCTTACTATCCACCCCTTTAAAAGCAGGGTCGGTGTCGGGAAAATGCTGTCCAATGTCGCCAAGTGCCAACGCTCCGAGCAGTGCATCCGCCAAAGCGTGCAACAAAACATCGCCGTCCGAATGAGCCTTAATGCCGTGCGTGTGAGGAATGCACACACCGCCAAGCGTTACAAAATCGCCATCTGTAAAAGCATGAACGTCTATGCCTTGACCGATTTTTATCATGATTGAGCCTTTTTTGGTTTGCCTTAGTTTATCTTGGTTTAGAGCAGACAAGGCTTGTAAAATAATTAGCAAGCCTTATATAATGGCAAGTTTACCACAATTTTATAACAAGAGACAATCATGACCCCCTACCGTCTATCCGATGTCGCTCCTTTTCACGACAAAAATCCCAATCAAATCAAAGTCATCGTTGGTATGTCTGGCGGTGTGGACAGCTCGGTGTCGGCAGTCCTGCTAAAAGAAGTAGGCTTTGACGTTGAAGGCTTGTTCATGAAAAACTGGGAAGAAGATGACGGCACCGAATACTGCACCGCCATGACTGACCTAGCGGACGCCCAAGCCGTCGCTGATAAAGTAGGTATACCGCTCCACACCGCCAACTTTTCGGCGGAGTATTGGGACAATGTCTTTGAGCATTTTTTAGAAGAATACAAAGCAGGTCGCACACCAAACCCTGATATTTTGTGCAACAAAGAAGTCAAGTTCAAAGCCTTTTTGGATTATGCCCTAACACTTGGGGCGGACTACATCGCCACAGGGCATTATACTCGCCGAAGTTTTGAAGTGGACGGTAAGGCGTGCTTACTGCGTGGACTAGACACTAACAAAGACCAAAGCTATTTTTTGCACGCAGTTGGGGGCGACAAAATTGCCAAAACCCTATTCCCTGTGGGTGAGCTTGAAAAAAGCGAAGTTAGGGCAATCGCTGAAAAATACGAGCTTGCCACCGCCAAGAAAAAGGACTCAACAGGCATTTGCTTTATTGGTGAGCGTAAATTCAAAGACTTTTTACAAGCCTACCTACCTGCCAAACAAGGCGACATCTACACCGATGACGGTGTCAAGCTAGGTAAACATGACGGTTTGATGTATTATACCATTGGGCAACGTGGGGGCATTGGCATTGGCGGGGTGGCAAACCGCCCCGATGCGCCGTGGTTTGTCTTGCATAAGGATTTGACAAACAACCGCTTGATAGTCGGACAAGGGCATGACCACCCTTGGCTACAATCCACCGAATTAACCGCTTATAAATTGGACTGGGTAACAGGCGAGCCACCCCAAATCCATGACAACGGACTAAAATGCACCGCCAAGACCCGCTATCGCCAACCCGACCAAGAATGCACCGTTTATCTTGAAAATGACACCGTACGAGTGGTTTTTGACGCCCCCCAACGAGCGGTAACGGCAGGACAATCTGTGGTCTTTTATGACGGTGATGTGTGTTTGGGTGGGGGCGTGATTGATTGGTGTGATGCGAAGGTGGGGTAATACAAACATTAGGAATACGCTATGTCAATTCAACAAATCACGTATCGTTACGCTCAGGGCAAACAATGGGCATTGGTTGATAAAAATAATCGCAACATTACTGAATATGTTTATGATGGTATTTCTTATCTTACAGAAAAGCTATTTGAAGTTTGCAAAAAAGACAAATATGGTATTATTGATGATAATGGCAAGTTAATTACGGATACTGAATATGATTGGCTTGAAAAAATCAATGAGCATTTATTTTCTGTTAGAGTAGATAAATATTGGGGACTTATCAATAATAAGGGTGATATTCTTTTATCAATTACCTACGACCAAATTTATGAAACACCTTATCGACTAGAAGAAACATCATATATTCAAATTTGGAAAAATGGTAAATGCGGTCTTATTAATGGTAATGGCGAGATTGTTGTTCAAGCCGATACTTACGATTTGATAGATGATGAGATACAAGAATTGGGAATATTTAGAGTTCATATTAAGCGTTACCGTAATGAATCCTATATAAAAACCCACGAAGGTTATATTAATATCAATAATGAAATCGTAATAGAGCCAAAATATAAATATATTTATCATGCTTTTGATAATTATTTTATTGGTTGTTTAGGTGATAATAGAGTTGGCATGATTGATATTTATCAAAATAAAATACTTCAATTTCAATACAAATCAATAGAAGTTAGTAAAGATGCAGGATTGATTTTATTGCAACATCAGTATGGCAAAAAATGGGAGTTAATAAAAATAAAACGCAATTTATTTGATAAACTTAGAGATTTTAATTATCAATCTATGGAAATATCAAACAATAGTACAATTAAAATTAAGGATAAGGATTTATATGGCTTAATGGACATTGAAGGCAATATTATTTTACCAATCATATATGATTATATTTCTAGCTATGATAATGTAGAACCTTATTTTGTCATTGAGAAAAATGGGTTACGAGGTTTGGCTGATGAATGTGGAAATATTTGTATTCCAGTCCAATACGAATTGTTAAGAAAAGTTTCTAGCAATTTGGTGCGTGTTAAAAGAAATGGCAAATATGGTATTTGTGATTTGCAGGGTAATGAAGTTGTTCCTTGCATTCATGAGTATTTATATAATGCCAAGGATGATAGAATTGCGGTATGCAAAAATGGCAAATGGGGATTTTTTGATAATAATGGCAATGCTGTGATTGATTTTATTTATGATGAAGTAGAAAGTTTTTCGCATCAAGTGGCAAGTGTGGTCAAAGATGGTCAAAGGTATTTTTTGGACATACAAGGCAATTTTATTACGCAAGAATATTATGGGAAAATCCGATTTCAATCACACCGATGATGTATATTTACCATTTTGCAAGCATTTGGGATTAAAGTCAGCATTATGATTTTACCCATATTGCACCACCGCCAACACCGCCACATACAAAAACACATACCGCCCCACCCATGCATTTTGGCGAAAGGCGGTAAAGCAGTTTAGGCGTTCACGGGTTTTGATTTTGTTATATTGCATGGCAAACAGCCCCACCAAACCGACCGCCAAACCACAAGCCGACCACGCCCCAAAAAAGCGACACACCAACGCCGTCATGATGACCAAAAACACGCCATTTAACGCCATGATAAAATAAATGTCCTTATCGCTAAACCACTTTTCAAACAAAATGGCGGTGGATTTTACCCCAATCTTGACATCATCGTCCTTATCGCACATGGCGTACATCGTATCATACGCCACCGTCCAGCACATATAGGCAACAAAGACAAGCCAGCCTATCAGCCCAACGCCACTTTGCCCTTGCTCGCTACGTACCGCCACATATGCCATCGGCACTGCCCAGCCAAACGCCATTGCCAAAACGACCTGTGGCAGGTGCGTGTAACGCTTCATAAAGGGATAAATAAAGGCAAGAAATACCGCCACCAGCGACCAATAAAACACCTGTATGGGCAAAAAAAAGAGCAAACACGCCGACAAGCCCGACAAGCCCACAAAGGTCAAAACAGCGGTTTTGGCGGACAGTCGCCCATCTGCCAGTGGGCGGTCTTTGGTGCGTTTGACTTGTCCGTCCACCTTGCGGTCGGCAAAGTCATTGATGGCACAGCCTGATGCTCGCATCAGCACCGCCCCAAGCGTAAAAATGACGATGTGAGCCATGCTTGGCAGTCGCCCCACGCCTGCATTTGCCAAAAACAATGCCCACAAAGTCGGGTATAGCAAAAGCTCCGTCCCCACAGGTTTGTCAAAACGGGTCAGTTGTAGCCATGCGATGAGTTTGTCTTTAAAGGTGTAAGTGGTTGCGGTCATGATGTTAAATGGTTAATTTTTGGGGTATTTTATCATAAAGCCTTTTTTATATAACAATGAAAAATGGTTTATATTTAAAAAATCGTTATACATTCCACTCAAACCCCAATTATTTTTAAAATAAAAAATGACAAACCAAAATTTTTTGTTAAAATAAGCCCCAAATACTTTTTTCGCGGAAAAACCATGGCAGACAGCACCGAACACCCAATCCTAACCATAGACCCACGCACGCACGTGGCGGATTTTCCTTTTATTCATTACCAAGACGACACGCTATTTATTGACAATGCCAGTACCAAAACCCTAGCCCAGACCTATGGCACACCGCTTTATGTGTACAGCAAAAACGCCCTACTTGCCAATTACCGTGCCTATGTGGAGAGTTTCGCCCCCTTGTCAGACGTAAAAATTTGCTATGCCGTCAAATCCAACTCAAACCTTGCCGTCCTTGCCACACTTGCCCATGCAGGGGCAGGCTTTGACATCGTGTCATCAGGCGAGCTTGCCCGTGTATTAAAAGCAGGCGGACAGGCGGACAAAGTCGTCTATTCGGGCGTGGGCAAAACCAAAAGCGACATCGCCACCGCCCTAAATGCAGGGGTTGGGTGCTTTAATGTCGAAGCGGTGAGTGAGATTGAACTCATCAGTCAAGTGGCAAGCGAGCTTGGCAAGACCGCCCCCATTGCCCTGCGTATCAACCCTGATGTGGACGCCAAAACTCACCCTTATATCTCCACAGGCTTAAAAGATAACAAATTTGGTATCAGCCATGATAACGCCCTAGACGCTTATCGTTTTGCTAGCTCCCTGCCAAACCTTGACATCATCGGCATAGACTGCCATATCGGCTCACAGCTGACCGACACCCAGCCTTTTGTAGATGCTTTGGATAAAGTCATTGAGATGATTGACGAGCTGTTCGCACAGGGCATTAGCTTACGTCATGTGGATTTGGGTGGGGGCTTGGGCGTGCGTTATACCGATGAGACCCCTGCCAGCGTGAGCGAATACGCCAACGCCCTACTACCTAAACTGCTTGATTTACAAGAAAAATACGGCTTAGGGCTACATCTAGAACCAGGGCGAAACATCTCTGCCAATGCAGGGGTACTACTCACAAATGTGGACGTACTAAAACCCACCGAACACAAAAACTTTGCCATTGTGGATGCATCCATGTGCGAACTCATGCGACCTGCCCTATATGGCTCGGTTATGGCGGTTATCCCTGCTGATTTGACCGCCACGACCACCCCCCAAGTGTGGGACATAGTCGGCTCGGTGTGTGAGTCGAGCGACTTTTTGGCAAAAAATCGCACCCTTGCCCTAAACGTGGGCGACACTCTTGCCATCACAGGGGCAGGAGCGTATGGCTTTGTCATGGCAAGCAACTACAACACCCGCCCCAGACCTGCCGAGATTATGTGTGATGACGGTTCTCATCGGGTTGTGCGTGAGCGTGAGAGCTTGGACGATTTGTGGCGTGGCGAGAGCGTTTAATAAAAACCGACCAGTTGGTATTTTTATGATAACAAAACCGTTTAAATCGCCATGATTTTAAATAAAATGGGGGTGCAGGGATTGGCTCTGCACGCCTTGTGAAAAACAATACCATCAAGCTCACAAACCCGACCTTTTACCCAACTTTTAACTCAGCCTTAACCCATTTAACCCCACTTTAACCCACCAACAAAATTAACACCATGTCCCAAATCCAAACCCTAGTCGATATGCTAAAAGCCTATCAAGCCCTACCCCACCACACCAACCCTGCCCTAAAACAGGCACTTGGCGACGTGCAAGCATGGCAAAAGGCTCGCATCAAACGCACCAATCACGCCCCATTTACTGATGACAAAACCGCCCCACTTGCCAATTATCTCATTGAGCGGATTTATGGTGATGATGATTTTGACGTGCTTGCCGGCCAGCTTCTGACCGCAGGGACGAACGCCCTAAACGGCTCGGGCAAACTTGAAAAGCTCATCCCCACCAACGCCTTAGGGTCAGGCGTGCTTGGCGTGCAGTCGGCAGTTCATGCCATCCGTCTTGATTTGGCATTGGCAACGTCCTTACTGGCTGACTTTGGCGAGCGTTACGCCAATGGGGGCATTGATGACACGCTCATGCATGACGTGTATCGGCACGTCAATGCCAAAGACGAACGCATCGCCCAAATCCACACCATCAAAGACGTGTGCGAGCAGTCTTATAAATATTTTAATTCTTTCATCCTACAAAACGCCTTTAAACTTGCCAAAGGCATGGCATACGACAACGGTTATCAGCCCCTATACGACTTCATCGGGGACGGCTTGGTTGCCATGAAGCCCCTAAAACGCATTGATGATTTTACCGTGCCGTTTGTGGCAAATGAGCTTGTCGTTATTCATGAAATTCATGAATGAATTTTTAATTTTCCCAAAACACGCCCATTCTTGCCCAAATTAGCGTATAATAAGGGCGTGTTTTTAAATTTGGAAAAATAGCCATGACCGACAACGACTTCACCAATCCTAACATCCTACCCACAGGCAAACCCCAAGGACAATCCGCCATGCAAACCCCTGCCAATGGCGAAACCGCCCACACCAACACCCAAACTGACAACCGCTATTCTGAAAACATTGGCGAAACCACCCATTTTGGCTACCAAACCGTCAATGCTCGTGAAAAAGAAGCCAAAGTCGGACAAGTATTTACATCGGTCGCCACTAAATACGACATCATGAACGATTTGATGAGCTTTGGCATTCATAGGCTTTGGAAGCGTTTTGCCATTAAGATGAGTGGCGTGCGTGCAGGACAAAGCGTCCTTGACATCGCAGGCGGTACGGGCGATTTGGCAAAAGTATTTAGTAAAGAAGTCGGTCGCTCAGGTCGTGTGGTCTTATCCGACATCAACGAAGCCATGCTAGAAGTGGGTCGCACACGCCTTATCAATGCAGGGTGCAACAACGTGGATTTTGTGCTTGCCAATGCCGAAACCTTAGAACCCTTTGTCGATAACTCGTTTGACCTAGTTACCATAAGCTTTGGACTGCGTAACGTTACCGACAAACAAAAAGCCCTAGAAGCCATGTGGCGTGTGCTAAAACCAAGTGGGCGACTGCTTGTGCTAGAGTTTAGCAAGCCTGTATTTGAGCCGTTGTCAAAAGCGTATGACCTGTATTCATTTACCGCCCTACCGCTCATGGGTAAAGTGGTTGCAAACGACAGCGAAAGCTATCAGTATCTGGCAGAGAGTATCCGCATGCACCCAGACCAAGCCACGCTAAAAGCCATGATGGAGCAAGCAGGGTTTGTCAATTGTGATTATCACAACCTAACAGGCGGTATCGTGGCGGTACATCGTGGCTTTAAGGCTCGTTGATTTTTTATATCATTTAACTTCAAATATACTCGGGCGTGGAAAGCACGCCCCTACAAAAGCATTTTAAAATTGTGGGCGAATGTCATTTACCCCTACAGTCAACAAAATTGAATTTTACTACGGAAACCGTTCGCCCTGAGCTTGTCGAAGGGTCGGTTTCCGTCATAGTTCGACAGGCTCACCACGAACGGAAACCGTAGTACTTTTTCATTTTGTAGAGTGTACAATCCATTTAAAATTAAAGGTTTTAAATGCCTGCCCCGAAAGGTAGATTTTACCCATTTGCCTTTTATCTTTTTAAAACCCCTTTTATCAAACCCATTTTTACCAAAACCATGCTCATCTCTTATAAAAACCGCCTGTTTGACCTATATCGCATTTGTGCCAAATACCGCCTTGACACGCATTTTGCGGACGTACCAGAGCTTGCCCCTTTGGTACGGCTCATCAAAATGCACCCTGCCAGTATTGGCAAATCGCACAACCCATTAGGGGTCAAGCTCGCCTTAGAAGAGATGGGAACGCTGTTTTTAAAGCTCGGGCAACTGCTCTCCACTCGCTCTGACCTACTGCCCCCTGACATCATCGCCCAATTATCGCTACTACAAGATAAAGTCACTCCCTTTGATGTTGAGATTTTAAAACGTGAAATAGAACACCCCAAAACAGGGCTGGGCAAGCCAATCGGTGAGATATTTAGCCGATTTGATGACAAGCCACTCGCCGCCGCCAGTATCGCCCAAGTGCATACCGCTTGCTTGCCTGACGGACGAGAAGTGGTCGTTAAGGTCGTCCGTCCTGACATTCGCCCTGTCATCATCAAGGATTTTGAGTTGCTTCGGGAGCTGGCAGGATTCCTGTCGGCTCGCATGGAGTCGGCTCGGGCGGTGCATATCGTGAGTATCGTGGAAGACTACCGCCAAATCATGCTAAATGAGCTTGATTTGACCTTGGAGTCCGCCAACGCCACTCGCATGAGAGGTAACTTCACAAACTCGCCACTCATCTACGTCCCCGAAATCTATATGGCAAACAAGTCCGTCATGGTTTCGGAGCGGATTTTTGGTGTGCCGATTAGCCAGACGGATAAATTTGACGCCTTGGGCTATGACCGTGCCGTCCTTGCCAAAAATGGCTTGACGATATTTTTTACCCAAGTGTTTCGGGATAACTTTTTTCATGCCGACATGCACCCTGGTAACATCTTTGTGGAGACCATGCCAGACGGTCAAGCGGTGGCAAATCCACGCTATTTGGGGCTAGATTGTGCGATTATGGGGCAACTTGCTCCCGATGACCAACTCGTTGTCGCTCGTATGCTCCTATCGGTCATGAATGGCAACTACACTACGCTGGTGGACATCATCAGTCACGCAGGGTGGATACCGCCGTCTGCTGACAAGCACGCACTCATCGCCGACATGGCTCGCACGGTGTCCCCCATGGTGTCTAAGCCCATGAGTGAGCTTGATTTTGCAGGGATATTGTTTGAGATTTTAAACATCGCTCGCCGTCATCAGATGAGCATACCGCCACAGCTCATGCTACTGCTAAAAACGCTCGTCCACGTGGAAGGGCTTGGGCGTGAACTATATCCTGACCTTGATATTTGGTCGCTTGCCAAGCCGATTTTGACCGATTGGGTAAAATCACAGCTTAACCCCACACGTCTATTGAATGATTTTTATGACAAATTGCCCGAACATCTACTGTCCGCCACTGACCTGCCCAAACTTACCACCCAAAGCATCCAATCACTTGCCACGCTTGGCGGACGACAGGACAAACAGCTAAGAGAAATCCAAGCCCTACGAGCCGACTTTTTAAATCAAAAACGCCATGACTGGATGGCGTTGGGCGGATTTTTTGCCTTTATCGCCATTGGACTGACCGTGCCGATTTGGTGGGTGGGTGTGGTGTTTCATGTATTGGCGTTAGGGTTTGTGGTGTGGCGAGTGCTGGCGTGATTGGACTCATCTGGTCTTAAACAAACAGTCCAACCACAACCAGTGAAAAGATGTTTGGCATTACTTATAAAGATGTTGCAGTTGGTTTAACAATTCAAGCTTGAAAAACGTGCGATTCCCCTGCTTTTTTAAACAGGCATTTTTCATTGTAAATACCAAAGGTAGGCACGCCCTAATTATAAGCACTAAATTTGCTTTATTTTTAATCAATTTTATGTAAAATTTTGTAGTACGATTGGCCTGTTGCAAACATCAAAGTTTAACACACCCTATAAAAATTATGCTAAAATAACAAAATTTACCCTTTAATAAATAATGGAAAAAACCCATGACCGACCTACCCGAAAAAAACGACTTTATCCGCCAAATTATCCGTGATGACCTAGCAAGCGGTAAGCACGACAACATTTTGACTCGTTTTCCACCCGAGCCAAACGGCTATTTGCACATCGGGCACGTCAAATCCATTTGCCTAAATTTTGGCGTGGCACAAGAGTTCGGTGGAGCGTGCAACCTACGCTTTGACGACACCAACCCCACCGCCGAAAAGCAGGATTATGTGGACAGCATTAAGGCGGACGTGGAGTGGCTTGGTTTTGACTGGGCAGGGGACGTGCGTTATGCGTCGCACTATTTTGACAAATTGCACGAATGGGCAGTACAGCTTATCAAACAAGGCGATGCCTATGTAGACTTTCAAACGCCTGATGAGATTCGTGAACACCGTGGCGGTTTTGGTAAGCCATCTGTGGAATCGCCACAACGCAGTGCTACTGTTGATGAGAATTTGGCTCGTTTTGACGACATGAAAAACGGCAAATATAAAGAGGGCGAGGCGGTACTGCGTGCCAAGATTGACATGAATCACGCCAACATGAACATGAGAGACCCTGTGATTTATCGTGTCATGCACGCAAGCCACCACCAAACGGGCGATACATGGTGCATTTATCCGATGTACGACTACGCACACCCCTTGTCGGACGCTTATGAGGGTATCACGCACTCGATTTGTACGCTCGAATTTGAAGACCACCGCCCCTTTTATGATTGGGTTGTTGAAAAAGTGGGCTTTGAGGTGCCACCCTGCCAATACGAATTTAGCCGTCTAAACATTGACCACACACTAACGTCCAAGCGTAAATTAAAACGCCTTGTGGACATGAGCGTGGTATCGGGCTGGGACGACCCACGCATGCCAACCATTGCAGGCATGAGAAGACGTGGCTACCCTGCCGAAGGCTTGCGTGATTTTTGTGAACGCATTGGCGTGTCTAAGGCGGACGGTGTGGTGGATTTTCGCCAGTTGGAATTTAGTATCAGAAACGTGCTAGAAAATACCGCCAGTCGTGGTATGGCAGTGCTAAACCCCTTAAAAGTTACGATTGCCAACTTTGATGAAGCGGTTGCTGATTTTGAACATCTAAAAAAAGACACAGTCAAGGCTCGCCTAGATAATGGCGTATTGTGGCTTACTCAGCCCAAACACCCACAGGCGGACAATGGCGAGCGTGAGATTCCTTTTACCAAAACCATTTATATTGATAAATCTGACTTTGAAATCACGCCCCCAGACGGCTACAAACGCCTATCGCCAGAGAATCCTGAGATTCGTCTGCGTAACAGCTATGTGCTAAAAGTAGAAGAGCATATCATGGACGCTAATGGCGATGTGGTGGAGCTTGTTGCCACCATTGACCCAAAAACGCTGGGTAATAACCCTGAGGGGCGTAAAGTTAAGGGCGTGATTCATTGGGTGTCAGCAAGTCATGGCGTGTCTGCCACCGTGCGACTGTATGAGCATTTATTATTTGAAGATGGTGAGATTTCGGACGAGCATATTGCCACTGTTAAAACACAAAACCCAGATGCCGATGATGATACGCTATGGGTACTGACCCACGTCAATCCAAATTCGGTAAAGGTTGTCAATGCCATTGTAGAGCCGTCATTGGCACAGGCAAAAGGCGATGACAAATTCCAGTTTGAGCGTGAAAGCTACTTTGTGGCGGACAGCGTGGAGCATAGCACCGATAAGCCTGTATTTAATCAGATTGTAGGGTTAAAAGATGGGTTTAAATAACGTTTAGCAATTTTAAAATTAAACGAAGGCCAAACGTGGTGTTTGGCTTTTTAATTCCATTGCCCAACTTTTAACTCGTTCATTTTACATTCTCATCACTCGCCTCATAAATGGCAAAAAGCTCATCATCGCTTAGCACCGTCTCAGCAATGGGAAAAAGCTCTCGCTCTTCAAAGCGGATATGGTCATACAGAGCATTTGCAAGCTCCTTGACATCGTCCACACTTGGGTCGGTGTTAGCAAGTAGGCTCTCAATGTATTCATGCTCATCAAGCATTTGTTTTGCCAATTTAACCGCCCTGTCATCGGATAATTTTGTCAAAATAACATCAGCAAGGCATGTCCGCTCAATCTCAAAATGCGTGGGAATGGCAGTGGTCAGATACTCCACTAAGGCTTGATGGTGGGTAAGTTTGTCATCATCGGTGACGGATTTGGCTTTGTTGACGATGACCAAACCCAAATGGTGCTGGCGAGATAGGGGCTGTAAGGCGGGGTGTCGTTTCATAAAATGGATGTTTATACTTTTGTTTTTAACGGCTTGTTTTGCCATTTTATTGCCAACAACTCAAATTCTTGAAATATGGTGGGATTTTTACGTTTTTGCCTTAATTCATAAACAAAACTTTTTAAGTTATTCCAGTCTCTTAAAAACATGGAATAACTAAAATTTTTATACATGGTTTCGTGCAATGCCCCGCCTAGCACTCCTGCCGAAACAAACTCTCTTTGATTAAGTAGTTTGATGATATGCTTGCGTTTTTCAAAGTTGCTTTCATCATCAGACGCATAAATGGCAAAAATCACATCTTCTTTTGCCATTTGATTAACACTGGCAATCGCTTCTTGCAACAGCTTATCATTACGTTCTGCCATTATCATGTCAATGGTCGCACGTTTTTTGGCATTTTGGGTGTTCTGCCAAACACCAAAAGCA
The DNA here is from genome assembly GCF_000426885.1 of Moraxella caprae DSM 19149. Lineage (GTDB taxonomy): Bacteria > Pseudomonadota > Gammaproteobacteria > Pseudomonadales > Moraxellaceae > Moraxella > Moraxella caprae. The sequence goes on from NZ_KE384584.1 coordinate 72,719, forward strand.
GCAATAAAAACGCCGATAGCGGTTAATATCGGCGTTATAAAAGTGATGAATTCGGCATTAGTCATTGCCGTCCCAACCATCTGTTAAAAAAATAATTCGCATAATAAACTCCTATAAAATTGTAGGTTTATATACAAATCCTAGCATTTAACAGCCTCTTTGTCAAGTTTTATCATAAAAAAAACCACAAACACTAGGGCGATGTTTGTGGCAAAAACCGAAAAAAATGGTTTTTTAAATCAGTCTCTTACTGCGATGTCTTTTGACGGACAATCTGATAACGTCTGCCCAAATACCAAATCGGTGCTGAGATGATGTGAATCAGACGAGTAAACGGCACAAGCAGAATAAGCGTGGTTCCTAAGAACATGTGTAGCTTATAAATCAGCCCTGCATCCACCACACGGGCAGCAGCACTCATCGGACGTAATATCGCCAAGTCCTGTGCCCAACCTGCCAATGACAGCATTAACGCACCATCTTTATGGTCAGGATAGTGCCAAATGGTCGCAAGACCCATGATGAGCTGCACCAAGATGATGACAAGTAGCATCTTATCGCTAAACGTGGATGTATGGCTGACACGTGGGTCAGTAAAACGTCTCCATATCAGAATCAGTAGCCCCACAAGGCACATCACGCCTGCGATACCACCGACAATGACTGCCACAAGCTGTTTGTCCGCCGCCGAGATAAAGCGTTCATAGACAAAGTGTGGGGTCAGCATACCAAAGAAATGCCCAAGCAGTACCACAATGATACCGATGTGAAATAGGTTACTGCCGATTCTCATGCCTTTATCGTTTAGCATTTGGCTTGACCCTGCACGCCATGTGTACTGCGATAGGTCAAATCTTGCCCAGCAACCCAAAATACATACCGTCAAAGCGATGTAAGGGTAAATGCCGTACAAAAATATGTGTATCCAGTTTTCGGGGGTTACTGTTGTGATTGCTGTTGCTGTTGCTGTTGCTATCATGACGACACTCCTTCGCTAACAGTTTTATTGGTTTTAAAATCCACCCAATGCACAGGGATTTCGCTTGTCTTTTGGGCTTGTCTTGCCAAGGTCTCGGCAATGCGAATGTCGGTCTGGCTTGACGGACAGCGTTCTTCTTGCTTTGCCGCCAAAAAGTCCACGACTTCTTCTTCCCATTCTTTGTCAATGGCATCAAAAGTCGTATCATCCACCTTGTCTTTACCCATCTTGGCAAGCTCGTCATCAATGACGGTCAAAGGCTTGCCTGCAATTTGCAATAACGCCTTAAACAGCCCAGCATAACTACTGCCTTTGTCCACCAGTCTCGCCCCCAGTAGAGCGATGATGTGGCTGACATCAGCGATATCCATGCGAATCTCAACATCATCTGCAAAGCCTGCCTTGTAGGACAAAAATTCTAGATACATGGGCAAATAGTCGGGCAATTCTTTGACATCAATGGCAAAGCCCGCCTGTTCATACTGCCCCATCAAATCCACCATCGCCTGCCCACGGTCTCGGCTTTCGCCATGCACGTGTTCAAACAGCCAAAGCGACAACGAACGCCCACGCTCAAACAGACTGTCATACGCCGACTGAGCCTCAATCGAGCCTTTGCTTGATAACTCATCAACAAAGGCGTTAATCTCTTGGCGAACCTCGGGGCTGATGAGCTTTGATGTTGCCACAATGTCTTTGCACGCATCCAGCGTATCATCAGCAAACAACTCATCAGACGGATAATCCATAAGCAGGCTTATTACTTTTAATAATTTAAAATCAAGATGATTCATACTAGCCCCCATCAGTTATCCCACGTCTGCACGGTCTCAATCATCTCACGGCGATTGGACTTACGCTGACCGAACATACTGACATCATTACCGCCTGTACAACCGTTGCCAAAAGTAAAGCCACAGCCGTTTTTATCGGCAAAGGCGTCAGACAACGCTTCTTCACGGTGAGCGGTCGGAATGACAAAGCGGTCTTCGTAGTTGGCGATTGCCAAATAGCGGTACATCTCTTCAACTTGGTGTTTGGTCAAGCCTACTTCATCAAGCACCGCTTGGCTTTCGACCTTATCAACAAGTTGCATACGCTTATAAGAACGCATGGCAAGTAGACGTTTTAGGGCAAGTTTGACAGGTACTTCATCGCCAGCGGTCAGCATATTGGCAAGGTATTTGACAGGAATACGCAGACTATCCACATCAGGGATAAGCCCGTCCATGCCCACTTTGCCCGCTTGTGCAGCATTTTGGATTGGCGATAGCGGTGGCACATACCATACCATCGGCAAGGTGCGATATTCTGGGTGCAAAGGCAAAGCAAGTTGCCAATCCATCGCCAGTTTGTACACAGGTGATTTTTGGGCGGCTTCGATGACACTCATCGGCACGCCATCTTTTAGAGCTTGCTCAATGACAGCAGGGTCGTTGGGGTCTAAGAACACATCAAGCTGGGCTTTGTACAAATCTTTCTCATTTGGGGTGCTGGCGGCTTCTTTGATTTTGTCGGCATCATACAAAAGCACGCCAAGATAACGAATACGTCCCACGCACGTCTCAGAACAGATGGTTGGCTGACCTGACTCAATGCGTGGATAACAGAAGATACATTTTTCGGATTTGCCTGATTTCCAGTTATAATAAATCTTCTTATAAGGACAGCCCGAGATACACATACGCCAGCCACGGCATTTGTCTTGGTCAATAAGCACAATACCGTCTTCTTCACGCTTATAAATGGCTCCCGATGGGCAAGACGCCACACACGTTGGGTTAAGACAATGCTCGCACAAGCGTGGCAGGTACATCATAAAGGTGTTTTCGTATTCACCATAAATGTCGGCTTGAACTTGGTCAAAGTTCTTATCGGCACGGCGTTTGGCAAATTCAGAGCCTAGAATTTCTTCCCAGTTTGGCCCCCATTCGATTTTTTGCATACGCTTGCCTGTGATGAGCGAGCGTGGGCGTGCAATCGGCTGATGGTCGCCTAATGGGGCGGTGTGCAGGTGCTGATAGTCAAAGTCAAACGGCTCATAATAGTCGTCAAGCGTTGGCAAATCAGGGTTGGCAAAAATATTGGCAAGCACACGGAATTTACCGCCAATCTTTGGATTGATAGAGCCGTTGGCGTTACGAATCCAGCCCCCCTTCCATTTTTCTTGGTTTTCCCACTCTTTGGGGTAGCCGATACCAGGCTTGGACTCTACGTTGTTAAACCATGCGTATTCCATGCCTTCACGGCTTGTCCAGACGTTTTTGCAGGTAACAGAGCAGGTGTGGCAACCGATACATTTATCAAGGTTTAGCACCATGCCAACTTGTGAGCGAATTTTCATAGGATTCCCCTTATGCCTAGTTCTTTTTAATTAATTGAAAAGAACATCGGTAGGTCAAAATTGAATAGGGCGTGTTGAACCTTTATAACACAAACTATAATTTGAAATTTTGTAAAATAAAATCACTGTTTTTGCATGAAAAAATGGCTAAATCTTGTTTTTCATCGTCAAAATCCTTGTTGATATTTCAATATCAACTGCGGACTTTTCCTTGAAAAACGTGCGATTTTTCTCATTTTTCATTGCAAATACAAAGATTCAACACGCCCTAGTTTATCCCCTTTGCTGAAAGTTTACTATCCTACCAAAAGGGATAAACAGGGCGGTTTATCAGTCCAAAGTAGTAGGCAATGGACGTGGCAGACTGTCATCAGGCTTGCCTTCTAGCCAATCGATGTTCGCCATCTTACGCACCACCACGAACTCATCACGGTTACAGCCGACCGTACCATAGTAGTTAAAGCCGTACGCTTGCTGGGCATAACCGCCAATCATGTGCGTAGGTTTTAGGATTGCCCGAGTTACTGAGTTATGAATACCACCACGGGTGCCTGAGTTTTCAGAACCAGGGATGTTCACAAGCTTTTCTTGGGCGTGATACATCATCGTCATACCTTCTTTGACACGCTGAGAGACGACCGCACGGGCGGTGATGGTGCCGTTATGGTTAAAGACTTCAATCCAGTCGTTGTCTTCGATACCTGCTTTTTTGGCATCAATCTCACTCATCCACACGATAGGACCACCACGGGACAGCGTTAGCATGAGCAGGTTCTCAGAGTAAGTACTGTGAATGCCCCATTTTTGGTGTGGCGTTAGGAAGTTCAGCACTATCTCTTTGTTGCCGTTTGACTTATAGCGTTTTAGCTCGTCTGTCGTTCTTGTGTCAATCGGTGGGCGATACTGTTGCAACTGCTCGCCAAACGCCTGCATCCAAGGGTGGTCTTGGTAGAACTGCTGACGACCTGTGATGGTACGCCAAGGGATGAACTCATGCACGTTGGTGTAGCCTGCGTTGTAGCTCACCTTTTCGGATTCTAGCCCCGACCAAGTTGGGGATGAGATAATCTTACGAGGCTGGGCAACAATATCACGAAAACGAATTTTTTCGTGTTCAGATGATTTTGCCAAATGGGTGTGATCTCGCCCTGTATTGCTTGACAAGTCCGCCCATGCCTTGACCGCAACGTGTCCGTTGGTCTCAGGGGCGAGCATGAGTACCGTCTCGGCGGCGTCCACGGCGGTATTAATGCGTGGGCGACCGTGAGCCACGTTGTCTTCGGTAACGGTGTAGTTGAGCTCACCAAGTAGTTTGACTTCTTCTTTGGTATCCCAAGTAATGCCCTTTGAGCCGTTGCCGAGCTTATCCATGAGCGTGCCAAGCGATGTAAATTTGGCATAAATGGACGGATAATCACGCTCTACGACTTTGATGTGTGGGCAGTTCTTACCAGGGACTGGGCGTACGCCTTGGGTTTTCCAGTCGGTTCCACCAAAGGGCTGAGCCAGCTCGCCCTCTGAGTCGTGTTGCATGGGCAAGGTTACGATGTCTGTTTCCACACCAAGATGACCGACTGACAGCTCGGAGAATTTTTGGGCGATAAGCTTATAAATCTCCCAGTCCGTCTTGGACTCCCACGCAGGGTCGGTGGCAGCAGTCAATGGGTGGATAAAGGGGTGCATATCAGACGTATTCAGGTCGTCTTTTTCGTACCATGTGGCAGTCGGTAGCACGATGTCAGAATACAGACAGGTGGACGACATTCTAAAATCAAGCGTGGTAACAAGGTCAAGTTTGCCCGTTGCCCCATTTGGCTCAAAGTCAATCTCAGTTGGGCGAATGCCATCATGAATGGTCTCTTCGCCTAGGATACCGTGCTTGGTGCCTAGTAGGTAGTGAAGCATATATTCATGCCCCTTGCCCGATGAGCCAAGCAGGTTTGACCGCCAGATGAATAGGTTTCTTGGGAAGTTGGTAGGATTGTCAGGCGACTCAGCAGCAAAACGCACGTTGCCATTTGCCAGATTGTCCACGACATAGCTCTCAATGTCCTGCCCTGATGACTTGGCAAGACGACCAAGCTCCAAGGGGTTCATGTTAAGCTGTGGGGCAGACGGTAGCCAGCCTGCACGTTCGGCACGCACGTTGTAGTCGAGCATATGCTCAGGAAACTCTGATTTGTCAGCGTGTGGCGATAAAATCTCGTGAGCAGAAACCTTTTCGTGTCGCCATTGGCTTGAATGATTATAAAAGAAGCTCGTGCCATTCATGTGGCGTGGCGGTCTGTGCCAGTCTAAGGCAAAGGCAACAGGAGCCCAGCCTGTCTGCGGTCTTAGTTTTTCTTGACCGACATAATGAGCCCAACCACCCCCTGACTGACCGATACAGCCACACAGCATAAGCATATTGATAACGCCACGGTAGTTCATGTCCATGTGATACCAGTGGTTCATGCCTGCCCCGATGATGACCATTGATTTGCCATGAGTCTTGTCGGCATTGTCGGCAAATTCACGAGCGATTTGAATGACTTTTTCACGGCTTACGCCTGTGATTTTCTCTTGCCAAGCAGGCGTGCCTGCCACGGTTTCATCATTATAATCATCAGTTACGTGCTGACCGCCCACGCCATTGTCCACGCCAAGATTGGCAAGCATTAAATCAAAGACTGTTACCACTTTGACTGTTTCGCCATTGGCTAGTGTAAGCGTTTTGCAAGGCACATTTTTGTACTGGATATTATCCCCTTCGGCGGCGGTAAAGTAAGGGTGTTCATCACCGCCAAAGTAGTCCATGCCAACCGTTGCCGTCTCGCCTGAGCCTTTTAGAGTCAAAGCCAAATCCACGTCTGTGTTGTTTGTACCCTCTTTACTCTCCAAGTTCCAACGACCGCTCTCGCCCCAACGGTAGCCAATCGCCCCATAAGGCGACACCAGCTCGCCATTATTATTGATGGCGATGGTTTTCCATTCGGGGTTGTTGTCTTGACCTAAGTTGTTCACCAGGTCTGATGCACGCAAAAACCGCCCTGCTCGTGCCGATTGCCCTTCGCCTTCGACCATGACAAGCATGGGCAAATCGGTGTAGCGTTTGGCATAGTCGGTAAAGTAGGCACTTGGATTTTTTAGATAAAATTCTTTGATAATCACATGACAAAACGCCTGAGCAAGAGCGGCGTCTGTGCCTTGTTTTGGGTTTAGCCATAGGTCGCACAGCTTGGCAATCTCGGCATAGTCAGGGGTGATGGCGACAGTTTTTGTACCTTTATAACGCACTTCGGTAAAAAAGTGAGCGTCAGGGGTACGGGTCTGCGGTACGTTTGACCCCCATGCGATGATGTAGTCAGAGTTGTACCAGTCGGCAGCTTCTGGCACGTCTGTCTGCTCACCCCAAGTCATCGGAGACGCTGGTGGCAAATCGCAATACCAATCATAAAACGACAAACACACCCCACCAATAAGCGACAAATAGCGAGAGCCAGCGGCATAGCTAATCATACTCATGGCAGGAATGGGCGAGAAACCAATGATACGGTCAGGACCAAAGGTCTTGGCGGTGTAGATGTTGGCGGCAGCGATGATTTCCACCACTTCATTCCATGATGAACGGACAAAGCCCCCATGCCTCGCTTGGATTTGTACTGCTCGGTCTTGGTTGGGTCAGTTACGATACTTGCCCATGTGTCCACAGGGTTTTTGTGGACTGCCTTGGCTTCACGCCACAGTTTGAGCAAGGGTTTACGCACTTTGGGGTATTTGACACGGTTGGCAGAGTACATATACCAACTATAAGACGCACCACGGGGACAGCCACGGGGTTCGTGGTTGGGTAGGTCTGGGCGTGTGCGTGGGTAGTCGGTTTGCTGAGTCTCCCACGTTACCAGTCCGTTTTTGACATAGATTTTCCATGAGCATGAGCCTGTACAGTTCACGCCATGAGTTGAGCGGACGATTTTGTCAAACTGCCAACGACTGCGATAGCTGTTCTCCCAATCACGGTTTTCATCACGAATCTCGCCGTGTCCGTCAGCGTATTCGCCCGTTTTTTTCTTAAAAAAACGGAATTGGTCTAATAAATGGTTCATAAATCCCCCTTGTGGGTTGGCTAAACTTAAAAAGTTTTTGGCTAAATTGATGAGCTTACTATAAAGAAAACCGCCAAATTAAGGTATTAACTTGACGGCTAGGGGGATAATACTAAGGGGGTAGGGGTAGGTATTTGCTTGACTTTTAGGCTTGATATTTATCAATTCATCAGCCAAATCATAACCATGATAAACAAAAAAAACAGTCCGCTATGAACCGACCCCCAAAGCTCGCCACTCACACTAACCTTTGGGGTGCTTTTTATGGCAAAATACACCACCGACTTTAAACTGTCTGTCATAGCATATTATCTAAACGGACACAGTTACAAGCAAACCGCTAAACAGTTTAACCTATCCACAGACAGCATTGTTGAACAGTGGGTCAAACTCTATCAAACACATGGCATTGATGGTATTCAAAGACGAAGTACCAAAGCTGTCTATGACACAGACTTTAAACTAAACGCAATCAAACAACTTCAACATGGCAAATCTCTAACCAAACTTGCCATAGAGCTTAATCTACCACAACCTGATTTACTGTCAAACTGGTTAAAGTTATATCAGTCCTTTGGTATAATGGGAGTTACCCCCAAACCCAAAGGTAGAAAAGCTGTGTCAAACAAACACAACGCCAATCAAAACAAATTAACAAACAAAACAACAAGCAAAACCAAACCACAAGATGATGATTATGCCAAACTTTTAAAACGCCTAGCCTATTTAGAAGCAGAAAACGACCACCTAAAAAAGCTCGATGCCTTAATTCGTCAGAAAGAGCAAAACAAGTAAGCTCATCAGCCAAACACCTAAATCAGTTAAAGACAACCATCGTGCAAGAATTAAGGCATAAACACACCCTAAACACCTTACTTGACATTGCCAAATTGCCAAGAAGTGTGTTTTATTACCACCTTAACAAAGCCAAAGAACCTGACAAAGACCTTGACCTAAAAGAACAAATCAAACACATCTACCACACCCACAAAGGCAGATACGGTTATCGTAGGATTTGTGCAGAGCTTAATCAAACACTTGCTGGTCAGGGCATTGTCATCAACCACAAAAGAGTGCAACGACTGATGAAAGAGATGGGCTTAAAGGCTAAAATCAGGGCACAAAGATACAAAGCTTACTCATCTTATCAAGGTGAACACCAAGACAAGATAAAAGACAATGTCCTACAAAGAGACTTTCAGGCCACAAGACCTAACCAGAAGTGGGCAACAGACATTACTGAATTTAAGGTCACT
>NZ_AUGF01000015.1 GCF_000426885.1 Moraxella caprae DSM 19149
CAAGATTTGAACTTAGGGTAAAGCTCGTGTTTGGGTGGATTGGGTAGTTTTGCAGGAAGTCTAATGAATGATTGATTTTAAAACCATTACCAAAACGGTTAGCCAAGCCACCCCATCATCATCGCTAAATGCCCAAACCAACTTGCCAAAACAATGGACAACGCCACACGGATAAACCAAATCAGCACCATTTTGCCCACGCTTAATGGGATTTTGGTTGCCAGCACGCACGGTATCATTGCCGAAAAGAAAACCACGCCCGACACCGATACGACCGCCGTCACATAACGGGTTAATAAATCGGCTTTGGCAAGGAGCAGAGCAGGCAAAAACATCTCAGCAAGTCCTGACGACAAGCCTTTGGCAACTGTCATCGGTTCAGACAATCCGCCAATCAAGGTAAATGGGTATAAGATAATGCCAAGCAAATCAAACACAGGCGTATGTTTTTCTAACAACAGCCCAATCAAACCAATGGCAATAATAGACGGCACAATCGCACTTGCCATATTAACGCCATCAATAAAATTATCCCACAAAAGTTTGTATAAAGGCGGGGTATTTTTAGCGGTGTTAATACCTGTATTTATGGCGACTTTTATTCTGGGTGCATTTAATTTATCATTATCAGGAATTGTTTTTTCATCACTAAATCGGCTAATGGGCGGAATGCGTGCCGTGATTGCCGTATCCTTAACGAGCATTCAATTTTAAAAACAAAATAAGTCATCAGCAAATGCCAATGACTTAATTTTAATTTAGTTAATTAAAATCACTTTATCATCGGCAAATTCAAACCAAATTCCTTGGCGGTTTTAATCGCCAGCTCATAACCTGCGTCTGCGTGTCGCATTACGCCACCTCCGCAGTCATTGACAAGCACATTGGCTAGGCGTTTGGCGGCTTCATCGGTGCCGTCCGCCACGATGACCATTCCAGAATGCTGACTGTATCCCATTCCCACACCACCGCCATGATGAAGCGATACCCAAGTTGCCCCGCCTGCGACATTGAGCATACCGTTTAGGAGTGCCCAGTCGGATACTGCATCCGTGCCGTCTTTCATAGACTCGGTTTCACGGTTGGGGCTGGCAACAGAGCCTGTGTCTAAGTGGTCTCGTCCGATGACGATGGGGGCTTTTAGCTCGCCACTTTTGACCATTTCGTTAAACGCCAATCCCGCCAAATGTCTCTCGCCCAAGCCAAGCCAGCAGATACGAGCAGGCAAACCTTGAAAATGAATGCGTTCGGTCGCCATATCCAGCCAGTTATGGACGTGCTTGTTGTCGGGGAATAATTCTTTAATTTTAGCGTCTGTTTTTTTGATGTCTTCTGGGTCGCCCGACAACGCCACCCAACGAAAAGGTCCTTTGCCTTGACAAAATAGCGGACGAATGTAAGCGGGGACAAAGCCGGGGAAATCAAAGGCGTTTTTAACCCCTTCATCAAAGGCAACTTGGCGAATGTTGTTGCCATAGTCGGTCGCAGGAATGCCCATTGCCACAAAGTCAAGGATTGCCTGCACGTGGACGGCACAGGATTTGGCGGCAACGGATTTTAGTTCATTGTAGCGACTTGGGTCGTTTTGGGCGGACTTCCACTCATCGACCGTCCAGCCCATTGGCAAATAGCCATTGATAAGGTCGTGGGCGGAAGTTTGATCGGTTACTAGGTCGGGTTTGATTTCCCCATTTTTGGCTCGTTTGACCATTTCGGGCAAAATCTCAGCTGCGTTGCCAAGCAGGGCAATGGACACCGCTTCGCCACGGCTTGTGTGCTCTTTAATCAGTTCATAAGCGTGGTCTAGGTCGTCTGCTTGCTTATCCACATAGCCTGTCCGCAGACGAAAATCAATGCTAGACTGCTGACATTCAATGTTAAGGCTTACCGCCCCTGCAAAAGTCGCCGCCAAAGGCTGAGCCCCGCCCATTCCGCCAAGCCCTGCGGTCAAAATCCAACGCCCCCTCCAGTTGTCGGTAGATTTGTCCGTGCCGTTGCCATAGTGCTGAGCCCCTGCTTCGGCAAAGGTCTCATAAGTGCCTTGTACAATGCCCTGCGTGCCAATATAAATCCAGCTGCCTGCGGTCATTTGCCCATACATAAACAAATCTTTTTTGTCAAGCTCGTTAAAATGCTCCCAAGTTGCCCATTTTGGCACAAGGTTGGAGTTGGCAATCAAAACTCTTGGGGCGTTTTCGTGGGTGTTAAACACGCCCACAGGCTTACCTGACTGGATTAAAAGCGTTTGGTTGGTTTCAAGGGTTTTAAGGCTTTCTAGAATCTGGTCATAGCATTCCCAGTTTCTCGCCGCCCGTCCAATACCGCCATACACCACAAGGCTTTGCGGATTTTCCGCCACATCGGGGTGGAGGTTGTTTTGAATCATACGATACGGGGCTTCGGTCAGCCAGCTTTTGCAGGTCAAGGTTGTGCCTGTGGGGGCTTTGATGATACGAGTGGGGTCGGTGCGAGTTGCCATAATGCGTTCCTTTTTTTGGGGGTTTTGGGTTGTCTTGTGAATGACTTAATCAAACTCAAATTTGTCTATACAAATTTAAGACCAATTTAGCAAAAAATTTGGGGAAATGCAAGGGGTTTTTGATTATTTTACCAAAAATCATTATCTTTAATTTTGGCTTAAAATACGCTATACTATTAGTTTTTAGCCAAGACCATGCCAAAAACACCCGCCTACCAACGCATAAAATCCGCCATCTTAGCCAAAATCCACGCAGGACAATGGGCAGTCGGCTCTGCCATTCCCACCGAGATGGCGTTGTCTCGTGAATTTGGCGTGGCTCGCATGACCGTCAATCGTGCCCTAAAAGAGCTGACCGATGAGCAGGTGCTAGAACGCCGTCAAGGGTCGGGGACGTTTGTCGCCCAGCAACAATTCAACCAAACCTTTATCACCGTTCGCAACATCGCCCACGACATAGAAAGCACAGGCAAACGCTATCACGCCAAAGTCGTAAGCCAGCTTGCCTTGCCCCATAGCGACTTACCGCCATCAGCTCGGGTGGTATTTCATAACACTCAGCGTCTGTACAAAGTGGAGATTGTGCATTTTGGCGATGATAAGCCTTTGCAATTTGAACGGCGTTTTGTGGATTTGGCGATTATCCCTGCCTTTGAATATCAAGATTTTAATAAAATCAACACAAGCGACTACCTTATCAGTCAAGTACCGCTTGTGCGTGGACACTATTTTATTGAAGCCAAGCCTTGTCCGCCTGATGTGGCGACTTTTTTGGACTGTCAGCCAAACTCGCCTGCCCTGCGTTTGTCTCGCTACACATATTCAGGCGATAAGGTTGTTACCTTTGTGCAGATGTGGCACGATGGGGCGACTTTTCGTTTTGATGGGGAATTGGGCTAAGGCTGGGTTTGTCATAGATTTGTCGCATGGTGTGATACATGCTTTTTAAAAATAAGTTTTATAGACAAAACCCCAATCTAAGGCTAAATTGGGGTTTTTGATGGCTTAAAATTTTTAAAAATAGTTATAAATTCAAAGCTGTTTTAAACCGCTTTTAAGCCATTGACTTCACTCAGTAGTACCGACAGTTCCGCCAGTCCCACTTTGTCCGATAAGCCATTTATCTGCTCTGAGAGTACCGCCAGTCGCTCACGGTGCTTATCCTGCCATGCTGACAGACCACCTACCGCCAACACATCGGTGATGAGTGCCATGAGCGTGCGGTTAAACTCACCGGTGAGTGCATAAGACACTTTTCTGTCCCAATAACTCTCGGCAGGCAACTCCGCCACCGCTGATGTTAGCTTATCCATGTGTAGCTGTGAGAACACGCCAAAATACGCTTGTGCCACATCGGTCACTGCCACGCCTTTTTGGTCGGCAAGTGCCACGACATCTAGGGCATGCACATAGATGGGCAAGCGGGCAAAGGCACGGGCATCATCATCGCTAAGTCCTTGGGCGGTCAAATCAGCGACATCTTTGGCGATATACGCCCCAAAATGCTCATCAATGACATCATAAGAGAACAAGTTCGCCACCAAGTTTTTAAAGGTCAGTGCCGTCTGTGCCACACTCTCGCCTGTCAGCTGACGGTTTAGGAACCATGTCATGCCTTGTTTTAGCACGTCTTGAATGGTAAGTTCAAGCTCGATTTGGGTGTTGCCAGCGACGACATTGTCAAGGCTTGACAGTCTGTCCCACATCGCTTGTACATCAAAGACATCACGCACGATGGCATAGCTTCGGGTGATATCCGCCACGCTGTGACCTGTCTCATCACTCATGGCAAACACATTTTCTATGCCCAAGCGGTTCACCAGTCCATTAGTCAGATAAGTACAGATAATCTCACGGTGCAGGCGATGGCGAGTCATCTCATCAAAGAACTGCTCGCCCAACGTATCTGGGAAGTACTTTTTAAGCTCATGCAAGAAGTAGGCATCTTCGGTCAGACCACTGCCAAGCAGTTCATCATACACCCACATTTTGCCATAAGACAACAGTACCGCCAGCTCAGGGTTGGTCAGCCCATGTCCATCTTTTGCCTTGCGTTTGGTTAGGGTGTCATCGCTTGGCAGGTATTCGATGGCACGGTCAAGGCGACCCGCTTTTTCTAAGAAATTCATAAAGCGAATATGCTCGCCTGTACGCTCATATGCTTGATAAACGGACAGCTCAATGGTCTGTGGCTGTAAGTAGTTTTGGCGTAGTACCAAATTTGCCACCGTATTGGTCATGCTCGCCAGCAAGTCATTACGCTGTTTGATGGTCATATCTCCACGCTCAGTAACTGAGCCTAATAGGATTTTGATGTTCACTTCATGGTCTGAGCAGTTCACACCGCCTGAATTGTCAATGGCATCGGTGTAGATACGTCCGCCATGTAGGGCATACTCAATACGTCCACGCTGAGTACAGCCTAGGTTACCACCCTCGCCCACAACTTTGGCACGCACTTCACGTCCGTCCACACGAATGGCATCGTTGGCACGGTCGCCCACATCGCTGTGGTCTTCATCAGATGACTTGATGTAAGTGCCGATACCGCCATTCCAAATCAAGTCCACAGGGGCTTTTAGAAGTTTGTTTAGTAGCTCATTGGGCGTTAAGCTGTCCTCAGCGATGTCAAAACGCTCTTTCATCTGTGGGCTGATGGCGATGGCTTTGTCGGTGCGATTAAATATCCCACCGCCTTCGCTGATAAGCTCTGCCTTATAATCCGTCCATGCCGAACGTGGCAAATTAAACAGACGCTCACGCTCTTCAAAGCTTGCCTTGGCATCAGGATTTGGGTCAATAAAGATGTGCAAGTGGTTAAAGGCTGCCACAAGGCGGATATTTTTGGACAGTAGCACGCCATTACCAAACACATCTCCGCTCATGTCGCCAATGCCCACCACGGTGAATTCATCACGGGCTTGAATGTCTTTGCCCATCAAGCGAAAATGGCGTTTGACGCTCTCCCACGCCCCACGAGCGGTAATGCCCATGCCTTTGTGGTCGTAGCCTGCCGAGCCACCCGAGGCAAAGGCATCTTGTAGCCAAAAGTTGTATTCGGCGGACAAAGCGTTGGCAATGTCTGAGAAAGTCGCTGTGCCTTTGTCGGCTGCCACCACCAAATAGGGGTCGTCCTCGTCATGGCGGACGGTATCGGCAGGCGGGACAACATTGCCATCAACCAAATTATCCGTTAAGTCCAACAAGCCACGGATGTAGGTCTGATAGCACGCCACGCCTTCGGCTTGCCACGTCTCACGGCTTGCCTGCTTGGATTTGTCTTTGCAGACAAAACCGCCTTTTGAGCCGACAGGCACGATGACTGAGTTTTTGACCATTTGGGCTTTGACAAGTCCCAACACTTCGGTGCGGTAGTCTTCCATGCGGTCAGACCATCTAAGTCCGCCACGAGCCACCTTACCACCACGCAAATGCACCCCTTCAACCCTTGGCGAGTACACATAAATCTCAAACATGGGCTTGGGCTTTGGCAAATTGGGAATATCACTTGCTTTGAATTTAAAAGACAAGCGGTCTTTTCTTGCTCCATCTTTGTCCACTTGATAAAAGTTGGTGCGGAGCATGGCGTTTAACAAATCCAAGAACCAACGCACAATGCGGTCTTCATCAAGGCTTGTTACCAAGCTAAGCTCACTGTCAATCTGTGCCAAAATCGGGGCGGTGTCCGTCTGCTCGGTGGGCGACATCTTGGCATGGAACAGCTTGACAAGCAAACTGGCAATGGCGGGATTGCCCACCAACGTGCTGTGAATGTACTCGGTCGAAAACGGGGCTCGGGCTTGGACGATATAGCGAGACAAGGCACGCAATACCACCACATCATAGGTGTCAATGTCCGTGGTCAAAATCAGCTGATTTAGGCGGTCGGACTCAACACGCCCTTGCCAAATTTCATCTAAGGCATGCTCCACCTGCGTTTTGACTGCGGTCAAATCCACCGTCAATCCTGCTTTTAAGGTGAGTTTATACTCTTGTAACCACAAATCATCGCTAACATCAGGGGTGTCTTGCCCACCAAAGTCATAAGTGGACGCTGAGATGACCGCCACCCCAAAATGCTCCAATATCGGCAAGACGTGCGACAACGTCAAAATCTCGCCCCTGCCGTAGAGTTTTAGGGTTAGGCTGTCCGCACGCTCGCCTGCCGACTGATACAAATGCCAAATCTTAGGCTTATCATCATCAAGTGACAGCAGTTTAGTAGTATCTGCCACCGCCGTATGCACATCAAACCGTTCACGATACGTCAAAGGAATGCTCGCCCCCAATGTCGCCAGTATCTCTTTGGCACGGCTCTCGCCTGTCTGGGCGGTTAGGGCTTTGGCGTATTCATCTGTCCAGTCGTGCATGAGTGTCGACAGTTCACGCTCCAACTTGGCTAGGCCATAATCCTTGACCTTGCCTGTCTCGGTGCGTACATGGATATGCACACGGGCGTGATGAAGCTCGTTAAATTCGGTCGTAAAGCTCGATGACACACCGCCAAAGGCTTGGGTTAGAATGTCTTGGATTTTTTGACGTAAGTCACTGTTAAACTTAGACAACGGTACATAGACCAGACACGATACAAATCTTTGATAATGGTCGGTACGCACGAGCAGACGTAGGCGGTTTTTGTCCTGCAAGCTGGCAATGCTCGCCACCATCGGGTAGAGCTCATCGGTACTGGCTTGGAATAGGTCATCACGGGGCAAGGTATTGACGATGTGGGTAAGTTTAAGATAAGCATGGCTGTTTTTGGGCAGGCGTGACATGGCAAGGATTTTACCTGCTTTCTCGTTGAGTAGCGGAATGTTCGCCACGCTGGTCTGATACGCCCGTGATGTCAAAAGTCCAACAAAACGATATTCGCCAATCAGCTCGCCTTGGTCGTTGTATTTTTGAATGCCTAAAAAGTCCAGATAAGCGGGGCGATGGATGGGCGACAGCCGTGCCGATTTAGATAGTAGTAATACACGTGGCTCGGCTATCAGGTGTTTTAGGTGCGTGGGCAGACCGTGAAAACTCTTGGACAACTCATCGGTCTCCTTGCCTTGTAGCACGCCCAGTCCGCTACCACCCACCGAGTACAGCTCAGGCACACCATGGTCATTTTCAAAACGGTACTCACGATATCCCATAAAGATAAAATTATCACGCCCCACCCATTCCAAAAAGCCTGTCACCGCTTCTTTGGTATAATGCTCCGTGGGAATGGGCAGGCTTTTTAGCTCTTCTTTAATCTCGTCTAGCTTATCTGCCATCGCCCCAAAGTCGCCAACAATGACATCAATGGTGTGGACTTTCTTTAATAGCATCTCTTTGATATCCGCCAACTTATCCTCGCTTTGGCGGTCAATCTCAACATGCACCAACGCAAAACAGCTGTCCGCACGACCACTGCTCTCATCAACCGCTTGAATGTCGCTGATGTGTCCGTCCGTGCGTTCTACCTTGATGATGTTATTATAAATGCGATGAACGCCAATGCCCTGACGCTCCAAGCTCATGAGTAGTGTGTCGGTCAAAAAGGGGCGGTCAATGGCGACCAAAGCAATGATGGTACGCTCACTGTTAAACAGGTGCGACTCACCCAAAGGGTTGATGACGCTGATGTTGGGGCTTTTGCTGTTATGCGTTTTTAGTAAGCTAAAATGGTGTAATGCCATGCCCGACAACGTCTCATCGGAGAATCTGTCTGCCATCTCTATGGGCAAGTGCTGATAATAGATGGGGATAAACTTCGCTAGCATCTCTTGATAATTGGCATGGTTGTCATGATGATGGCTTGTGGCGTGACGGGCGATGTTGCTGACACGTTTTGGGCTGATGGTTAGATGGTTGCTTGTCATGTTTTTTTCCTATTGGTTTTAACCGTAAATGTTTAAAATAAACGTGCATAAACTAAACCAAAGCTGACAAAATAGCAAATGGAAAATCTTTGTATTATTATTAGTTTTTATGATAAATATAAAATTTTTTAGATATATTTCTGATAAGTGTTTTGGCTGGGTCTGAGATGTACTAACATCCGTCTTTGTAATTTGTATAGTCTGCCAACTTTGAAATAATACTGTGTCAAACTCGCTCGTAGTACTACTTGTACAACTTCGCTCGTTTTCCTTGTCTTATTTCAAATTTGTTTGACTATATTTTGCAATGAAAATAAAAAAGGGCGAATAAATCCGCCCTTTATAAACCCCTAAAGCATCATACTCGGGTCAAACGCTCGAACAGGCTCTTGTCTTAGCACATTGGGGTCGGCTTTGTAGTAACCTGCCGTTGATTTTGGCAATTTTTGCCCACGCATGACATCGGCGATTTTTTCCGCCATCATAATGGTAGTGGCATTTAGGTTACCTGTGATGATAAGGGGCATGATAGACGCATCAACGACACGCAAGCCTTCTAAGCCATGCACACGCCCTTGGCTGTCCACCACCGCCATATCGTCCATGCCCATTTTACAACTACAAGACGGATGATAAGCGGTCTCGGCATGATTACGCACAAATTCATCAAGCTCGGCATCGGTTTGGGCATGACGGCTTGGGCTAATCTCACGCCCACGGTACTCATCCAAAGCAGGCTGGTGCATAATCTCACGAGTGATACGAATGCCGTCTCTAAACTCTTGCCAGTCTTGCTCGTGCGACATATAATTAAACAAAATGCTGGGGTGGTCGTGGGGATTTAGCGATTTTAGGCGGATACGCCCACGAGACGGCGAACGCATGGAGCCAACGTGTGCTTGAAAACCATGCTCTTCTACGGCATTTGAGCCGTTGTAGTTAATGGCAACTGGCAAAAAGTGATACTGGATATTTGGCCATTCAAATTCAGGACGAGTTCGGATAAAGCCCCCTGCCTCAAACTGATTGCTTGCTCCAATGCCTGTTCCCAAGAACAGCCACTCCGCCCCAATGGCAGGTTGATTGTACCATTTTAGGGCAGGATACAGCGATACGGGTTTTTTGCATTCGTATTGTAGATACATCTCCAAATGATCTTGCAAGTTCTCGCCCACCCCTGGTAAGTCATGCACAACAGGGATTTTAAATTCATCAAGCAAATTTTTTGCCCCAACGCCCGAACGCTGTAAAATCTGTGGAGAGGCAATCGCCCCTGCCGAAAGTATCACTTCTCGCTTGGCGTGAACGGTTGTGGGATTTGTGTCATTGCCTTGTAGATACTGCACGCCAATGGCACGCTTACCTGAAAATAGGATTTTGTCGGTTACGGCATGGGTTTTTATGGTAAGATTGGGGCGTGATTTTGCCATGTCTAGATAGCCCCGAGCCGTGCTAGAACGGCGTCCTTTTGGTGTAACCGTTCTGTCCATAGGTCCAAAGCCTTCTTGCTGATAGCCGTTCAAATCATCGGTGCGTGGATATCCTGCTTGCACGCCTGCTTCTACCATGGCATTAAACAGCACGCTACTACCAATTGCCGTGCCACGCTGTGAAGTTGTTACACTCACAGGACCTGTGCCACCGTGATAGTCGTTTTCGCCCACATCACGGGTCTCGCTCTTTTTATAATAGGGCAAACAGTCGGCATAGCTCCAATCTTCTAGCCCGTCCATTTTTGCCCAATTGTCCAAATCCATGGCATTACCACGAATATAGCACATACCATTGATGAGCGATGAACCGCCAAGCCCCTTACCACGTCCGCACTCCATACGGCGGTTGTTCATATAAGGCTCAGGGTCGGTCAGATATGCCCAATTGTAGCGTTTGCCTTGCAAGGGGTACGCCAGTGCCGCAGGCATTTGCGTACGAAAATCCAAGCGATAATCAGGACCACCTGCTTCCAAAAGTAGCACGCTCACATCGCTGTCTTCTGTCAGACGCGTGGCAAGCACATTACCTGCCGAACCTGCTCCGATGATGATATAGTCATATTCTGTCATAAGTTTTCCGTAAATAAGTTAACAAATTTGATAATATACCAGTTATTTAAAAATAGACTCAAATTTACCCATTTCTATTTGAATGGATTTAACTTGGGTGTAATGATCCAGTGTCATCATGCCGTTTTCACGCCCAACGCCTGATTGCTTATAGCCACCCACAGGCATTTTGGCGTCCGACTCGCCCCATGTATTGACCCAGCAAATGCCCGCTTGCAAGGCGTGGGTAATGCGATGAGCTTTATTTAAATCAGAGGTAACCACGCCCCCTGCCAAGCCAAAAATCGTGTCATTGGCACGCTCTATTGCTTCATCTTCATCATCATAAGTCAAAATACTCATGACGGGCCCAAAAATCTCATCGGTAACAATACTCATCTCATCGGTGCAATCAGTAAAGACGGTCGGTAGCACAAACGCCCCCTTGGACAGCGACTCGCTATGCTCGGCAAAATCATCCGCCACCGCACGCCGTCCACCAAACAGCACCGTTGCCCCTGCTTTTTTGCCCTGCTCCATATAATCAAGCACTCGCTCCATGTGGGCAAAGCTCACCAAAGGACCCATGTTGGTTGTCTCATCAGTTGGGTCGCCCAAGCGAACCTTGGGCAGGCGTGCCAAAATGGCTTGTTCAAAGGCGTGTTTTTTGGCACTTGGTACAAAAACTCGTGTGCCATTGGTACACACTTGTCCTGTGCTATAAAAGTTTGCCATCATCGCCACGTCCGCCGCCAGCTCAATGTCGGCATCATCACAAACAATCAAAGGCGACTTACCGCCAAGCTCCATGGTTACGTCTTTTAGTGATGATGCTCCTGCAAGGCTCATCACTTTTTTGCCTGTTGCCACCGAGCCTGTAAATGAGATTTTGGCAATGTCAGGGTGTTCGGTCAGATACGCCCCCACATCACCACCACCTTGCACGACATTAAACACCCCGTCAGGCACGCCAGCTTGGGTATAAATCTCGGCAAGTTTTAGAGCGGTCAAAGGCGTAACTTCACTCGGCTTAAAAATCATGGCATTACCAGATGCCAAGGCAGGGGCGGATTTCCATAGGGCGATTTGAATGGGATAATTCCACGCCCCGATCCCTGCCACCACGCCAAGCGGTTCTCTTTGAGTATAAAAAAAGCTCCCTTCTTTGCCCGTGCGAAGTGGCACTTGCACTCCTTCAACGGCGGTGGCAAGCCCTGCATAATACTCCAAGACGTCCGCCCCTGTAACAATATCCACATAAGCGGTCTCGCTGATTGCCTTGCCTGTGTCCGCCGTCTCAAGGCGTGCCAGCTTATCATTTTGTTCACGCAAAATTGCCACCGCTTTTAGCAGTATCCGAGAACGCTCCACCGCTGTCATGCTTGCCCAGATTTTTTGTCCTTCTTTGGCACTTTGTACCGCTTTATCCACGTCCGCTTTTGAAGCACTTTGCAGTTTGGCAAGCGTGTCTGCTGTAGCAGGATTGACTGTCTCAAAAAACTCCCCGCTACTGGCGGATGCATACTTTCCGCCGATGTATAGCGATGTTTGTTCTACGTTTGGTAGTGATGACAATGCCATAACAAGACTCCTGTATTTTTAAAAATTTATCATCAAAACTTATAAATTTTATTCAAAGGTTGATGAAACCAAAAAGATAGGTTATGATAACAAAAAATCATCTATAACGCAAATAATTGATTTTTAATGACTTTCTTATTTAATTTGTGTAAAATGATTGTATATTTCAAATTGATTTTTGTAAACGTTTTGTAAATTTATTAGGTTTTTTGAAAACCATTTAGGGTGTGTTAAACCTTGATAACATTCCCATAAAATAAGATGAAAATTTAGCACGCCCTAGCAATTTTATATCATTAACGAACTTGGAAGGTAACACTATGGAAGATACCAAATCCAAAGACGGTCGCCTAAACCGAACGGTGTTTATCTGTTCGGCGGTGATTATCGTCTTTTTTAGCTTATATACCATGCTGTTTAATGACAGTGCGTCCGCCATTTTGGACGGTGTGCTGGCATGGGTAAGTACCACTTTTGGTTGGTATTACTTTTTTGCCGCATCGGTGTATATCATTTTTGTGCTGTTTATCGCCTGCTCTCGCTATGGCAACATCAAGCTAGGTCCCAAGCACTCCCAACCCAAGTACAGTCTTTTGACGTGGTCATCCATGCTGTTTGCCGCAGGGATTGGCATTGACATCATGTTTTTTTCGGTGGCAGAGCCTATCATGCAGTACATGAATCCGCCTGTTGGTGGCGGTCAGACCACACAGGCGGCTCGTGAAGCCTTGATGTGGACGATTTTTCACTACGGACTGACAGGTTGGTGTATGTATGCGTTGGTGGGCATTGCCCTTGGCTATTTTGCCTACCGCTACAATCTACCCCTAACCATTCGCTCGGCGTTGTACCCCATGATTGGCAAAAAGATTGATGGACCTGCCGGTCATGCTGTGGACGTGGCGGCGATTTTGGGGACGATTTTTGGTATTGCCACCACTTGCGGTATCGGGGTTGTGCAATTAAACTACGGTCTGCACGTTATTTTTGATTTGCCTGAAAACTTACTTTGGCAAATTGGGCTTATCGCCCTAGCGGTCGCCATTACCATTGTGTCGGCAACCACAGGGGCATCCAAGGGCATCAAAATCCTATCGGAGCTTAACATTTATTTTGCCTTGGGACTTATCCTGTTTGTGCTGTTTTTGGGCAATACCGAATTTTTGCTAAACGCCATTGTCATGAACGTGGGCGACTATCTTAGCCGTTTTCCAACTTTGACACTAGACACCTTTGCTTACAACCAAACGCCCGAACAAAAACAATGGATTCAAGACTGGACGCTGTTCTTTTGGGCGTGGTGGATTGCGTGGTCGCCTTTTGTGGGGCTGTTTTTGGCTCAAATCTCAAAGGGTCGTACCATTCGTGAATTTGTCATCGGCACCTTGTCCATTCCCTTTGTGTTTACGCTTGCTTGGCTGTCAGTCATGGGCAACAGTGCCTTAAATGAAGTCTTAGGAGGCAATCTTGCCTTTGCCGAAAAAATCATCGCACGCCCTGAGATTGGTTTTTATGAGCTGTTATCCACTTATCCTTGGTTCTCGGTAACGGCAATCATCGCCTTTGTCTCAGGACTTTTGTTTTATGTAACATCGGCAGATTCTGGGGCGATCGTGCTTAGTAATTTTAGCTTCAAAAGCCAAAAAAACACCGACACGCCCCCCATTTGGATACGCCTGTTTTGGGCGGTGGCAATCGGCATGCTGACCGCTGCCATGCTGATGACGGACGGCATCACCGCCCTACAAAAGGCGACTATTGTCATGGGCTTGCCATTTAGCTTTGTCATGTTTTTTGTCATGGTGGGACTGTTTAAGTCGTTACGCCTTGAAGATTTTAGAGAAGAGATTACCAAAATCAATGCCGTGCCTGTGGCAGGGGGCGTGGACGTGAGCGACTGGCAAACTCGTCTGCACCGCATTACCGCCTATCCTGACACCCCAGAGACAAAAGCGATGATGACAAATGTCTGCCTGCCTGCCCTAACTGACGTAGCAGACGCTCTACGCCAAAAGGGACTGTCGGTGCGTGTGGAATCGGTCGCCTTAGACGATGAGCCAAGCCTTGTGCAACATATGCTGACGGTGGATTATAAGGACGAGTATAACTTCGTGTATGGCATCGTCCCCGTTAAATACCCTGTGCCAGAGCGTCCAACGGTTGATGATGGGCAAGAGTTTTATTATCGCTTGGAGACGTATTTGTTTGAAGGTTTGCAAGGCAATGATTTGTCAGGCTTTAACAGCGAGCAAGTCATCAATGATGTGCTTGACAAATACGAGCGTCATCGGGCGTTTTTGCACTTAAATCGTGAAACCCCCGGCAGCCGCCCTGTGTTTCCTAAGTGACTTATCCCAAAATAAAAGCGTGTCAAAAGGCACGCTTTTTTATTAAATCTCTTTCCAAACTAAAAATAAACCCCTATAAACACTGGGGTTGAAGTTTTTAAAAATCTATAAAAATCCGGGTTTGGAAAGAAGTCTATTAAAAATCCCCCCAAACCATCATTCCCAAACTGCCATTTTTGCATTATAATAACTCTATTTTTATCCGTGAACATTCATCATGAAAAAATCCTTACTTAGCCTAACCTTACTTAGCCTTAGCTTATCTGCCACCGCTCAGGACACGTCCACCCTTGACGGCTTGACCATTGGTGCCTTAGCCAGTTTTGGCTCGCACGCCTATGCCACCGATGACAAAGTGGGGGTAGTGCCACTCGTGCTATACGATAACAACTATTTTTATGCCGAAGGCTCGGAGCTGGGTTTTTATGCTCACAAAGACAGCGAAAACTGGTTTCGTGTCGGGGCAGGCTATGAGTCTCGCCACTTTGAGCCAGATGACGCAACCATAACCGCCCTAAAAGGCCTAAACAGCCGTAAATCCAGTGCCAATATCGTGCTAAGTTATATGCGTATCACGCCGGTGGGCGGTTTTGAGATTAAGGCAGGCACGGACATGATGGATAGAAGTGGCGGTCAAACCGTCTCACTGGCTCATCGCAGTCTATTTAAATTCTCTGATAACAAACTCACCGTCTATCCCAAATTTGGCATAAACTGGTACAGCGATGATTATAACCAATACTACTTTGGCGTATCCGAGCAAGAAAGCACCAAAACAGGCATAGACACCTACACCGCCAAATCCAGCTACTCGCCCTTTGTCTCGGTCTCTGGCAAATACCAATTTACCGACCACATCGGTGCCTTTGCCAACACTAAAGCCGAGTGGCTCTCATCAACCCAAAAAGACAGCCCCCTAACCGATGATAAAGTGGATATTGGGGCAAATGTGGGTTTGACTTATACGTTTTAATGGTTAAATTTATATAAGTGCTTGATTTATCAAGGGCGAATGTGATTCGCCCCTATCACCCAAAATAATTAGCAAATAATAAAAAGGGCAAACCCACGTTCGACCTTTTTATCGTTTATCTGCTTATCAATCATCGCTTGATTGTAATTGGATGTAGTTTTGAATGCCGATATCTTCAATCTTCTCTTGCTGGGTTTCTAGCCAGTCTTCGTACTCTTCATTGCCGTCTTTTAGCTTGATGAGTAGCTCACGAGAGACAAAATCACGCTTGGCGGTACACACTTCAATGGCTTCTACCAGCACGTCATGCTTACGCTTTTCCAAACGCAAATCACACGCCAAAATCTCTTCTACGGTCTCGCCAATCATGAGCTTACCCAAATCTTGCAAGTTTGGCAAGCCTTCAAGTAGCAAAACTCGCTCAATCAGCTCATCTGACCATTTCATCTCACGAATGGACTGTTTAAAAAATGAGTCGTTTAGTTCTTCTACGCCCCAGTTTTTAACGATACGAGCGTGTAAAAAATACTGGTTAATGGCAATCAGGGACTGACCCAATACCAAATTTAACTGACGGATAACGTCTTTATCGCCTTTCATATTCTTACCTTTTTATTTTTAAATTTTAAACATTTAACTTCTTAAAAAAGGGTGTATGCACAACACCCCTTTGCTTGTCGCTCACTTAGTGCGTGGCACCCACCATGTTAGGCTCTCCACTTTGGCTTTGTAGGTAGTTTTGTAGTCCCATAAGCTCAATCAAACGTAGTTGTTTTTCTAGCCAGTGGGCGTGGTCTTGTTCGGTGTCTTCTAACTGACGCACGAGCATATCACGAGTTACATAATCACGCTCGGCTTCACAGATGACAATGCCTTCTTTTAGGTGTTCTTGTACGGTGCATTCTAGTTCCAAATCGCTTTTTAGCATGGCAGGCACATCGGCACCGATGTTAATCTTGCCCACTTGCATATTTGGCGTACCGCCCAGCATGATGATACGGTTGATAATCAGGCGTGCGTGTAGGGTTTCATCTTCCATTTCGTGATAAATGCGGTCGTGCAATTTACCCAATTCCCATTCAGCATACATTTGTGAATGGATAAAATACTGGTCTCTGGCACCCAACTCGCCCGCCAATAAGAAATTTAGATAATCAATGACTTTTTGAGATGATTTCATGATAAAAATCCTGTGTTAGATAAAGAAAAATCAGCCAATGCTGTATGGGACATATCATAGCACAAAGATAAGGCTTGACAAGGGGGTATTTGTATGACAAAGGAACTGCGAACGACTTACGCTGTGAGAATGGCTATTGTAATAACAAAAATTTTCACCTAAGAAATCATCTTAGGTGAATTGGAGAAAATGGTTTTGGCAAATAGGCTAAGTTATTGATTATGTTGTTATTTTTATTATTGATGACAATTCCTTTTACCATTTTAATAATTTGCAAATAATAAGGCTTATTAGTTAATTTTATCAACTTGAAAATGACTATTGATTGATAATTTTAATCTAGCTAAGATTGTTCAAAGACACTTATATTTAGAAATATTACAGTAATAAATTTACCAAATATTTACAAAAATTCTATCACACCGCCATAGCGTCCACCGCCACATATTTGGCATGATGTTCATCAACCAAATCCTGCACCATAGGCATACAACAGCCACAGCAAGTACCGACCAGTAGCTCACTTTGCAACACTTCCACGCTATCAACCCCTTGCAGCATGGCGGTTTTGATTTGGGTGTCTTTGATGTCATGGCAAATACAAACATACATGGCGAAATCCTTGGCAAATACTGTTGTGGATTGGCTATTTTTTAAACGAAAATAAGAACGGTTATTCTTATTAACTCATGGGGTTATATTAGCAATAATTGTTATTATTTGCAAGCAAAAATTGATAATTTTTATAAAAAAGTTTAAAAATTTTGATGAATGCAGGGATTATTTGCTGATAATGCTTTTTAAAATATGAATTTGTCTGAAAATCAATGGCTTATTCCTACAAATCTGCTTAACATTTTGATAAATAACAATCCCCAAAACATCATATTTTGGGGATTGTTAAAAATTTAATCAAATTTGATTATTCATCAACAAAAGACAGCCAGTGCTTGTATTTGTCATTACGCCCTTGCACCACATCAAAATACAAGGTTTGTAGTTTTTCGGTCAGCTCGCCACGTCCGCCCTTGCCAATCACACGGTCATCATATTCACGGATTGGGGTAACTTCGGCAGCCGTACCCGTCATAAAAATCTCATCGGCAAGGTAGAACTCATCACGAGTGATACGGCGTTCTACGACTTTGATACCCAAATCATGAGCGAACTCAATAATGGTACGGCGAGTAATACCGTCCAACGCTCCGCCTGCTAGGTCTGGGGTATGCAGTTCGCCATTTTTTACCAAAAATAAGTTCTCGCCCGAGCCTTGACATACATAGCCGAGTGGGTCCATAAGAATGGCTTCGTCATAGCCTGCTTTGGTCGCTTCTTGGTTGGCTAGGATAGATACTGGATAGTTGGCGGCGGCTTTTGCCTTACACATGGTTACGTTGGGGTGATGATGTGTGTAGCTTGATGTTTTGGCACGGATACCGTTTTTGATACCATCTTCGCCCAGATACGCCCCCCAATGCCATGCAGCAACGGCTGAATGAATGGTATTATCTTTGGCGGCAATACCAAGCTTTTCTGAACCGACCCAGATGAGCGGACGAATATAGGCAGAAGCCAAACCATTTTCACGCACCACGTCTTTTTGGGCTTTGACCAGCTCATCATGGCTATAACGCACGTCTAGCTGAAAAATTTTGGCAGAATTAAGTAGGCGTTCGGTGTGTTCATGTAGACGGAAAATGGCGGTACGTCCGTCAGGGGTTTGATAGGCACGCACGCCTTCAAACACCGCCAAACCATAATGCAAGCTGTGCGTGAGTACATGGACTTTGGCATCAGGTTGGTTGATTAGTTCGCCATCTAGCCACATTTTGCCGTCTTGGGTTGCTAAACTCATAAGTTTTTCCTTGATAAAAAGAGCTTTTAATAAAATTATTTTATAAACTTAGAGCGTTCATAAAATAAAAGTAATCGCATGATTATAACACCGTTTGGGCGTTTTGCAATAGTTTTTTAAGGTGTGGCACGAGCGATTGCCCTCTCTGCCAGCACAAACTGGCGTACGTCATTTAGCATGGTTGTGTCAAAATTATGAATAAAGGCAAACGACAACTGCCTATCAGGGTCGCAGAACGCCACCGAGCCGTTATAACCCATGTGTCCGTAGGCGTTTGGCGTGTGTTGCAAGCTAAATAAGCGATGAAAACCCGACCGCCACCGCATATTGGCAGGCATGACCGCATCAAAACCGTCCACACGCACCGCACGCATGTCGGCAAGTACCGCAGGCGTGATGAGCGTTTGCCCTTGCCATACGCCACCATTGGCGTGCATGGCGTAAATAGTGGCTAGGGCGTGGGCGGTAGAGACCCCATTAGCGGCAGGAATGACCGCTTGCAACACCTTATCATGATGATATTCCACGCCATCACGTCCGTTTGGCATGAGTGCATTTTTATAATTGACAAGGTTCATCTTGGCGGTGTCAAAATACAGCTTATTAATGCCAGATGTGCCAAGTGTCTCCACCTTATCCGCCCACAATGGCGTGATGTCAAGCCCTGCATATACCGCCAACATCTCTGGGGTGTCAGGTTTTAGGGTTGGTTTGCGTTTGGTTGTGGGTGTACCATTAAAATACCGCACAGGTTTGGCAACTTGCCCCAATTTATCAGCAGGCACTCCATAATACAGCTCGCCCTGTATGCCTAAGGGCGTAGCAAGGTATTCATCCAGGGCGTGTTGCAAGGGCAGTCCTGTTACACGTTCCACCAATCCACCCAAAATCCACCCCGAGACCAACGCACTATACGCACTGCCATAGCCCTGCTCGTCCTGTCCTTTGGGGGTGTCAGGCGACATTTGGGCGACTTTGGCGGTCATCATTTGCCAGTCGGTCAGCTCATCGGTGTCATGGGTGAGCGTGGTAATGTTAAACAGCCCTGCGGTGTGAGTCAAGATGTGGCGTAGCGTGATATGCTCTTTACCCCCTACCCCAAACTCCACCCAATATGAACTAATGGGCGTATCATAGTCCAACAGTCCCTTTGAGACCAACACCGCCACAAGGGTCGCTATTACGCCTTTACCGATAGAGAAATTTACCGATAGCGTGTGGGCGTGCCAGTCTTGGTGTGGCAGGGCTTGCCCTATGGCGGTGTTTACCACCGTCTCGCCTTTGTGAGTGATGACAAGTGAACCACCGGCAGGCGAGTCGTCAAATTGTAATTTAGAAAGCAGTTTGGGAAAATCTTGCCACATGGTCTGTACCTAATGATAAAAATGGCTTATTGTATAAGAATTTGGGGGAAAATTCAAAGTGTGGAAATTGATTATTGTCGTTGGCAGGCAGATTGTATGCCACGCACCAAGTTATTTAAAAAATCATTTAAAAATTTATAAAATCATACTTCATTTTGAAATTAAAATGATAATTTATTGATTATCTTATAGTTATTTTTTGGGTTGTAGGAGCGAATTACATTCGTTCTTGATAGGTTAGTTCATTTAAAAGGTGTGTATTATGCACCCGACCAAATTTTTAAAATTTGCAAATTTAAAAAATTTGGCTCTGGTTCAAAAAGTATGCTACAGAGAAAACAGTTCGTGGCGAGCTTGAAACCTAACGGTTTTCCTACCCGCAGGCAGGCTCAGGGCGAACGGAAAACCTAGTTTGGCATACTTTTTAGACCACTACCAAAAATTTTAATTCCAAAAACCAAAAAGACAGGGCAAATCATCATCTGCCCTGCTCTTTTTCACTCATCATAAAAACGTAATTTTGCCGAGTAAATGCGGTTTTTCCGTCCCTGCCGCATACAGGGCAAAGGCTCGCCCATCGCTCTCTTGGCGTGCCACAAAGTCAATCTTGGACGGCAAGAAAATGGGCGTTTTAAATGACACGTCCACTCGGTACGCCTTCGGCAAATCATAAAATTGAGCAATGCTCGCCGCCTTTGACCACATGCCATGAGCGATTGCCTTAGGAAAGCCAAACGCCCGAGCCGATAAGGGGTGCAAATGAATTAGGTTAAAATCGCCCGACACGAACGCATACCGCCGTCCGATGTCTTCTGGGATATTAATCAGCTCCGCCCAACCATTCTCATCAGGCTCTAAGCGTGCCACGCTCTCAGACACAGACTTGACCGTGCGTTCATCGACAGGCTTTTTTTGGCGAGACAGATAAGTTGATGTCCCTTGCCATACCAGCTCATCATCGATATACACTTCGGTGATAAAATCAAAGGTCTGCCCCTTGTCATGGGGGGTTAGGTTGTCAAGTCGCACACTCATCTTGACCGTTTCGGTATCAAAAATCGGACGATACTGCGTAACGCTGTTTTCTAAATGCACCAGCCCAAGCATGGCAAAAGGAAAATCAGGCTTTGCCATCATGTTCATCTGCAACGTCTGCGACAACACCGCAAAATACGTTGGCGGTACACGCCCATCATCAATAAACCCACAAATTCGCCGATAGTCTCGCAAATTGCTCTGGTCAATGGCGAGTTTGTCCACTGCATACACCGAATCAGGCAATGCCCCTGCTCGGTTGTCGCCATGCGGAATCAAACTTTTGATAACGTTGGCATAAGTGGTGTGCATTTTTGGCAATTCTTTAAAATTTTGTTCTGCCATATCATACCTTTAATATAGAATAATTTTGGTAAATTTTAATGGATTTTTGGGGGAATGTAAATCAAAAATGTACAAGTGTACAGCTGATATATTTCCCATCAAAATTTACCAATGAATAAAATCACTCCCCAAGCACGCTTTGACCGCACACACGCACCACGTTACCATTGATTCCTGACGCTTTTGGCGACAGTAGCCACGAAATCGTCTCTGCCACGTCCACAGGCTCACCGCCTTGACTCATTGAGTTCATACGGCGACCAGCTTCACGAATGGCAAAGGGAATGGCACCGGTCATCTTAGTTTCAATAAATCCAGGGGCGACCGCATTGATACGGCGTGCCGAACCGTCTAGACTCTTGGCGGTCGCTTCTACCAGACCGATAACCCCCGCTTTACTCATGGCATAGTTGGTTTGCCCCAGATTGCCGGCAATGCCTGAGATACTAGACACACAGACGATACGAGCCGACTCGGACAAGCCATTGTTGGCAAGTAGGTAGTTATTAATGGTGCTAATGGCTTTTAGATTGATGTTTAGCACCAAATCCCATTTGTCAGCACTCATATTGGCTAGGGTCTTATCACGAGTAACACCAGCGTTATGCACCACACCATCCAACACGCCACACGCTTTTAAAATCTGCTCGCCAGCGTCCGTTTGAGTGATGTCCAGTGGCAAGGCATGACCGCCCAGATTGCCAGCGACTTTTTGTAAATCTGCCAAAGACGCAGGCACATCCAAGCAGTACAGCTGTGCCCCGTCTCGTGCCAACACTTTGGCAACTGACTCGCCAATGCCACGACTTGCCCCTGTAACTAGAATTTTTTTGCCTTTTAGGGGTTTGGTTTCGTCAAAATCGACCAACGACAGCTCATCGCCATTATCCTTGATATAGACCGCTTGCCCTGACACATATGCCGATTTTGCCGACATAAAAAAGCGTAAGGCATGGTCTAGGTGTTTTTCGGCACCGACTTGGGTGTATAGGACATTGGCGGTAATGCCTTTTTTGAACTCTTTGGCGACTGACTTGACAAATCCCAACACCGCCCGCTGTGCCAAGGTAAAATCAATGTCTGTGCCTGTACAGCAAGACGGACGAGCAATCAGCACAATCCGACCAGACGGTTTGATGCGACGGGCGATTTTATGGAAAAATTCATACACCGACTTTAAGCCGTCCGTGTCTTTGATATTGGTAACATCAAAAATCGCCACTTTAAAACGCACGTTCTCGTCCGTTAGACGGTCATCGAGCTTATCATTAGTGGTGATTTTGGCGTCCAATGCGGTCAAAATATTATTCACGCAACGGCTCACATCACTGTCGCCTATCGCCCCAAATGCCACTTCGCCACGCACCACAGGCTGACCTACTTCAAAGCGGTCAAGTTTAATGGGTGTGGGCAAACCCAGATTTTTTGCAACAGTTCTGCCCAGACCTGATTGCACCAATTCACCATAACGGTCGCTCATAGGAGTATCCTTTTGTTTGTAAATACGATAAGCCCCATTCTAGCATAAAAATAAATGTTGGCACAAAATTTTCTCTATTATAAAAATAAGTTATAAATTTTAAATAAATAACAAAAAATTAGTTAAGAAAGCAAAAAAATTTTCCTTTTTGAGTCAAATGATGATAAGCTAGGATAAGCTAAAATGATAGATACGATGTCATTTTTTGGGTTTTGATAAGATTGATTTTAGGATAATTTCGTGCAAATTTATTAGATTTTTATCTTAACTTATCTTAAAAACCATCTGCCAAAACCCTGTTACCTTTATCAATTCATTTCATTAAGGATAAGTCATGACCATCAAAAAAGTTGCCATTCTTGGCGGAAACCGCATTCCCTTTGCTCGCTCAAACGGTGCATACGCAGACGCCAGTAATATTGATATGCTCTCATCGGCGTTGGACGGTTTGGTTGCTCGCTTTAATTTGGCGGACAAAGAGATTGGCGAAGTGGTTGCCGGCACGGTCTTAAAACACAGCCGTGATTTGAACCTAACCCGTGAAGCCCTGCTAAACACCGCCCTATCGCCCACAACCCCTGCCTATGACATCTCGCAGGCGTGTGGCACAGGTCTGCAAGCCACGTTTGCCGTCGCCAACAAAATCGCACTGGGCATCATCGACAGTGGTATCGCAGGCGGGACGGACACGACATCGGACGCACCGATTGCACTCGGGGACGGCATTCGTAAACCCTTGCTTGCCATCAATAACGCCAAAACCGCCAAAGCTCGACTGACCGCCCTAACCCACATCAACCCCAAAGACCTACTATCATTCCCTGCCAATGGTGAGCCACGCACTCGCCTATCCATGGGCGAACACCAAGCCATCACCGCCCTAGAATGGAACATCAGCCGTGCCGACCAAGATGAGTTGGCATTTAACAGCCATCAAAATTTGGCTCGTGCGTATGACTCAGGATTTTTTGATGATTTGATGACTCCCTATAAAGGGCTAAACCGTGATAATAACTTGCGTGCAGACACCACGCTTGATAAACTTGCCACGCTAAAACCTGCCTTTGGTAAGCGTAACGCCAACCCAACCATGACCGCAGGTAACTCCACGCCACTGACCGACGGTGCGTCTTGTGTGCTACTTGCCAGTGATGACTGGGCAAGTGAGCACGGTTTTGAACCGCTTGCCTACATCACTCATCAACAAACGGCGGCTGTGGACTTTGTGGGTAAAAACGGGCTGACCGAAGGACTGCTTATGGCACCTGCCTATGCCGTACCAAAAATGCTCGCTCGTGCTGGTCTGACCTTACAAGACTTTGATTTTTATGAGATTCATGAAGCCTTTGCCAGTCAGGTACTCTCTACTCTCGCCGCTTGGGAGGATGAAAACTTCTGCAAAAACCGCTTGGGATTAGATAAGCCATTAGGTAGCATTGACCGCAGTAAGCTCAATGTCAATGGGTCAAGCCTTGCTGCAGGACACCCCTTTGCTGCCACAGGTGGACGTATCTTAGCAACCGCAGCCAAACTGCTCGCCCAAAAAGGCTCAGGGCGTGCTTTGATTTCTATCTGTGCCGCCGGCGGTCAAGGTGTTACTTGTATTTTAGAACGCTAATCATACAAAAATTACCCCAAACCAAAAACCCTAATCCATGACAGATTAGGGTTTTTGGTTTGGATTTAAATGGTATGCACTTCACTTTTTTACAATTTTCAATGACTTATCAGTTTTAAAATACATTTCTGCATTAAAGGGCGAATTGCAATTTTTCCCCTACATTCAAAATTTTTAACAAATCCAATTCCCTATTATTTAAAATAATTGGTAGTGGTCTAAAAAGTATGCTGAACTAGGTTTTCCGTTCGCCCTGAGTCTGCCTGCGGGTAGGAAAACCGTTAGGTTTCCCAAGCTCACCACGAACGGTTTTCTTTGTAGCATACTTTTTGAACCAGAGCCAAATAATTTACTGAAAAAAACGGATTATGTTAAATAATTTTTTAAATTTTAAGCCAATTCCCCACGCATTTGACCCAAAATACCCTTTATCAATAACACTCGTTAATTTTTTATTTGTCAGTGCCTTGTATTTTTGTAAGTTATATAATAACATAGCTTACTTTTTGCCAATCGGCTGACCTTAGGATTTTATCATGACTTTTAAATACACCGCCCTCGCCTGCTCACTTGCCACTACTCTAGCCCTGACCGCCTGCGGTAATGACGACAAGACAACTACCGCCACAGACAATGCCACGCCTGCCACGAGCGATAAGACACTCACGGTCGTTACCCCTTGGGAGATTACCAATGCTGACCCTAGCACGTCAGGCTTTGTCTATCAGCGTATGGGTATTGGCGAAACCTTGGTAGACGTGGACGAGGCAGGGGCGATTATCCCTGCCCTAGCCGAAAAATGGGAGACAGCCGACAACGGCAAAACATGGGTGTTTACGTTGCGTGATGATGTCAAATTCCATGACGGCACACCCATGACCGCCAAAGAAGTGGTAAACAGCCTAACGCTCGCCCTAAACAAGCCCACCGCCCTAGAAAGTGCTAATATCGAGCTTATCAAGGCAGTTGATGATAAAACGGTAGAATTCACTCTTGCTGAGCCTTTGACCACCCTACCGTCTTATTTGACACACGCCACCGCCATTATCCTAGCCCCAGCTTCCTTTGATGACAAAGGGCAAGCCACCAAAATCATCGGCACAGGGGCGTATCGGGCGGATAAAGTTGAGCCACCACAAAAGATTGAGCAGTCCGCTTATGCCGACTATTGGGGACAAAAAGCCCACATCAATCGCATTAACTACCTTGCCAACTCTCGCAGTGAGACCCGCACCCTGCTTGTCGAGAGTGGCGATGACCATTTGGTGTACACCCTAGACAGTGCCAGCCTAAAACGCCTACAAAACAACAGCGACCTACAAGTGGCAACCCAAACGCTCGCTCGCACCATTGCCATTAAGATGAACATCGCCAATCCGCTCTTTGCCGATAAGACCACTCGTCAAGCCCTATCTGATGCCATAGACCGTGAAGCCATTGCCAAATCGGTGCTACGCATTGGCGATGCGGGAGCGTATGAGCTACTACCACCCATGTTTGGCGGTTGGCAGGCAGGCGTGGCAAAATCCACCCCTGATTATCCTGCCATTAAAGCCAAACTGCTCGCCAATGGCTTTACCGAAGGGGCAAATGGCGTGCTACAAAAAGACGGCAAGCCCTTTACCATATCGCTCATCACGTTCTCCGACCGCCCAGAGTTACCGCTTATCGCCACCGCCTTACAAGACCAATGGCGTAAAATCGGTGTGGATTTACAAGTTAATATCACCAACTCATCAGAGATTCCGAAGGCTCATCAAGACGGCTCACTGCAAATGGCTCTGTACGCTCGTAACTACGGCAACACACCAGACCCACTGGCTTCACTACAATCCGACCTAAGCCCACAAGGCAGTGACTGGGGCGTGATGAATTACCAAAACCCCACACTTACCCAAGCTTTGCATGACATCGCCACCACAGCCGATGATGTCAAGCGAGATGAACTCAAAAAACAAGTCGCCACCATTTTGGCAGATGAGCGTCCGCTTATCCCTGTCGTGTACTACCAACAAAGTGCGTCCGCTCACAAGTCGCTACAAGGCTTGACCCTTGACCCCTTTGAGCGTAAATACAACCTAAATCAGCTTAAATGGTAATACTACGCCATGATAACCCAAAGAGCGACACACCATCGCTCTTTGACTTGTTTTTAACTCTCTTATTTGCTTCATACCTAAGTTTATGGTAACCATGTCATTATGCTAAAACTACTCACATCACGGCTTATCCAACTGCTCTTGGTCGTCTGGTCAGTCGGCACTTTGACCTTTGTTCTTATGCGAAGCCTGCCCGGCGACATGGCGTATCGTATCGCTGCGTCTCGCTATGGCTACGACCAAGTCACCGCAAGCTCTGCCGACCAAGTGCGAACCGAACTGGGGCTTGATTTGCCGTGGTATGAGCAGTATATAGCATGGTTTAGCGACCTGCTCCGCTTGGATTTGGGAGACTCGCTCGTCAGTGGGGCAAGCGTGTGGGACGAGATAGCCCACCAGTTTGGGCACACGCTGTCGCTGGCGTTTGTCGCTTTGATTATCTCACTCATCATCGCACCGCCCATTGGCATACTCTCTGCCCTGCGACCTAATGGGGTCTTTGACCGTTTTACCTTATTTATCGCCACCTTGCTCCGCTCCGCCCCCGCCTTTATCATTGGCGTGCTATTCATCACCATTTTTGCGGTGCATTTAAAATGGCTACCTGCCATCGGCTACGGCAAGCCGATTAACTACATCCTGCCTGCTCTCACACTCGCCTTAGGTCTGTCGGCGGTCTCCATTCGGGTCAGTCGTAATACAGCAGTGGCAGTGCTTGACTCTACATTTTATGAATTTGCCAAATTAAAGGGGTTAAGCCCTTGGCAGGCATTTAGACGACATGGCGTGCGTAACATTGCCATTCCCATTGTCGCCTATCATGGGGTACAGCTCATCTATCTCATCGAAGGCGTGGTCATCGTAGAGAGCCTGTTTGCATGGCCGGGTATCGGTCACGCCCTAGTTCACGCCATCATCGCCCGAGACATTCCAATGATACAAGGCTCGGCTTTGGTCATGGGCGGGCTGTTCGTGGTGTTAAACGCCGTCTTGGATGTCATCAACCGCTACATCGACCCCCGTTATGAAGCTCACTAAGTCTTATCAGCATTTGCCAAACTCCGTTATCAATTTGCCAATATTATGATTAAATACTTAAAAAACCTAACCCCCACTCAGCTTATCGGACTTATCATCTTGGCGGCACTCCTCATCTTTGCCTATGGTAGTCCACTCATACGCCCCCATGACATGGCACTGCAAAACCTAGATGTTATCCTATCTGCCCCCAGTGGCGAACACCCCTTTGGTACTGACCATCTAGGGCGTGATATGATGGCTCGCCTTGCGTCCGCCATTCGCTTGTCTTTTTCGCTCATTGTCGGCTCGGTGGGGGTGTCGCTCATCTTTGGGCTACTGTTTGGCTTGCTGGCGGGGATTTTTGGGGGAATTTTGGATAAGTTTTTTAACTTTATCTGCGATTGTATCATGGCATTGCCCGGTTTATTGTTTATCCTACTGTTTGCGTCTATCGCCCCCAACAGTTTTTGGTCGCTGTATCTGGGCGTATCACTTGTCATGTGGGTGGAGTTTTTTAAGATGACCCGTGCGATGAGCCTAACCTTACGCAAATCAAGCGAAGTACAAGCCAGTACACTCATGGACATGGGGCTGTGGTACATCATCAAACGCCACTATCTGCCACGGCTCGCCCCTGTCATGTGGACACTCTCGGCATTTGGGGCGGGTAATGCGGTGCTAGCCCTTGCCACGCTTGGCTTTGTCAATGTCGGTCTTAAACCGCCGACCGCCGAGCTGGGTCTGATGATGACCGAACTGTTTCCTTATTATTATGAAGCGCCTTTGGTGTTCTTTTTGCCGATTATCACCGTGTTTTTACTCGTGCTTTCATTCCAATTATTATCAGGCAAACAGGACGGCTAGTCATGCAAAACACCCAACCATCACAAGATATCTTAATTCAAATCAATAACTTATCCGTCCACACCACAGACGGTGCTACCTTAGTTGAGCCCATTAGCCTTAGCATAAAAAAGGGGCAAAATTTGACCATCTTAGGCGAGACAGGCTCAGGCAAAAGCCTGCTTGCCCAAGCGGTCATGGGGGCATTACCCAAGGGCTTGACGGTCAAAGGACAAATTCTCATCAACGGCAAAACGCTCCATGACGGACAAGGCGAGCTTGATGAACATCAATTTGCCAAGCTGTGGGGGCGTGATTTGACCATGCTCCCCCAAGAGCCAGTGCGTTCGCTTGACCCTACCATGACGGTATTTCGCCAGATTTGGGAGAGTCTGCATTTTGTCAAACGAGTTGATAACTCTGCTGCCAAAGACACCACCTTACGTACCTTAGAGCAACTCTCCCTAGCCCACGCCAAAGACTACTATCCGCATGAGCTGTCAGGGGGCATGGCACAACGTGCATCCTTTGCGCCTGCCACCGTGAGTGGGGCGTACATGGTTATCGCCGATGAACCCACCAAAGGGCTTGACCACACCAATAAAATCGCTGTCGTGGACATGCTCGCCCAAGTCGCCAAACAAGGCGGTTGCCTTTTGACCATCACGCATGACATCGAAGTCGCCAACCGTCTAAGCACTGATAACGACCTGCTCATGGTCATGAAAAAAGGTAAGCTCTTAGAGCAAGGGCAAGCCACCGATGTCCTACAAAATCCCAAATCCGACTACGCCAAAGAGCTGATGAGTGCCAACCCTGCCACATGGACAAAGGCGGACATCACGCCTGCTGAGACACCCCTTTTGACCTTAAAAGACGTGGCCATCAGTCGTGGCAACAAAGAGCTGTTTAGTGGGCTAAACATCACGCTCCATGCAGGGCAAGCGGTGGGACTCATCGGCGATAGCGGTATCGGCAAAAGCTCGCTGGGGGACGCCATTTGCGGGCTTATCAACCCGTCCAAAGGGGTGATGACATGGCACACCAAACCCAAACGCCACCAAGTGCTAAAACTCTACCAAGACCCACCGTCCGCTTTCGCCCAAAACATCACGCTCGGCACGCTCATCGATGACGTGGTCAAACGTCATCATCTTGATAAAAGCCAAATCGCCCCACTCATGGAAGCCTTACAGCTCCACCCTGACCTACTACACCGTACAAGCGAGAGCGTCTCTGGGGGCGAGCTTCAACGCATTGCCATCATGCGAGCTTTGATGATGAAACCTGTGCTACTGTTTGCCGATGAAGTTACCAACCGCCTAGATCCCATTACCCAAAAAACCACGCTAGACCTACTCACGCATGCTTGTCGCACCCAAAACTGCACACTGGTTATGGTCAGTCACGACCACGATTTGACACGGCATTACTGTGATACGGTGGTGGATTTGACGGGCTATCGGACGGTCTAAATTCTACAACGCCCCATACTGCGACCACCGCTCGCCTGTTTCATGGCGTGCTTTGTGGGCGTGTAGCTCGTAACAGGCCCAGATATTTACGCCAAACAGCACTATTATCGCTATCCATGCAATACCTTGCCCTTTGATGATGTTTTTGCTTTGCAGATATGTGAGCACGCCTGCGATGATGACGGTAAGTATCACATAACCCACACCCCAATCAAATATCCACAGATACACCCCAAGCATGATGAGTACCACCCAACTAACGCCTTGCAGAAAACGTAAAAATTTTGTCATGTTTTTGGTTTGTTTAAATTAAAGCCATTAGGTAAATGTGATTTACCCACACGTCCAAATATTAAAATAGATTTCCTGCAAAACCCCGAATTAAAAAACTGTTCGTGGTGAATCAAGTCGAACCATGAAGGTTTTCCGACCCGCAGGCAGGCTCAGGGCGAACGGAAAACTGGTTTTGCAGGAAGTTTAATCTACAACTGCTTAACAAAAAATAAAGGGCAACTACTTACCCTTTATTTTTTGTTTATGTCATGCTTACGCTGCAGGCTCGGTTTGGCTCTCTTCGCCCACTTCTACCACTGGCTCTTTGGTGTCAGGAGACGGCACAAACTTAGTCGGCTCTGGCACGTCTGCACTATCCTGTGGCACAGGAGTGCTTTGGGTTTTTGATGTATAGACCAGACCCAATGTGCGACTTGTGTCGGTACGCACTTTATCAAGCAGTTCTGGATTTTTTGCCAAATCCTGCCCATAAGACGGGATAATTTCCAAAAGTTTGGCATTCCATTTGCCCTGCACTTCATCAGGGAAAGATTTTGCCAACAAATCAAGCATCATGTTTGGCGATGTGGATGCCCCTGGTGAGGCACCGAGCAAGGCACTAAGCGTGCCGTCTTGGGATGCAAAAATCTCTGTACCAAACTGCAATTTGGCAGGCTCATTTGGCAGTTTTTTGATGATTTGCACACGCTGACCGCCTTGATTTTCTATCCAGTCGGCTTGCTTGGCTTCTGGATAATATTTACGCAGTTCCGCCATTTTTTGTTCAGGCGAGAGTGATACTTGACTGACCAGATATTTTACCAAATCCAAATTATCAAGCCCCACCGCCACCATAGGCAAAGCGTTATCTTTGGTCGCTGATGCCAATAAGTCAGTTTGCGAGCCATTTTTCAAAAATTTATTTGAATACGTAGCAAAAGGTCCAAACAGCACGTATTTTTTGCCGCCAATATAACGAGTATCGATGTGTGGCACGCTCATGGGCGGTGCTCCAAGTTCGGCACGTCCATAGACTTTGGCAGTGTGAGCATTGACCACATCAGGGTTATCGGTCATCAAGAATAGACCACCCACAGGGAAGCCTGCATAATATTTACTCTCAGGCAGTCCTGTCATTTGTAGCATTTTTATCGCCGCACCACCTGCCCCGATAAAGACACGGCGAGTCTTGGTGTGTGAGACACTATTATCGACAAGGTTTTTGACACTCACCGTCCATGTGCCGTCATCGTTACGGCTAATGCCTGTCACTTCGGTGCTCACTTTTAGGTTAAAATTGCTATTTTTGCCGAGATGATTGATGAGCTGTGTGGTAATTGCCCCATAGTTTACATCAGTACCGATGTCCATGCGGGTGGCGGCAATTGGCTGGCTGTCATCTCGCCCTTTGGTAATGAGCGGTGCCCATTGCCCTATCTCTGACTTGTCTTCGCTATAAATCATGTCGCTAAACAAAGGGGATTTTATCATGGCTTCGTGGCGGCGTTTTAGGAAATCAACACTGTCACCCCACACAAAGGCAATGTGTGGCACAGGATTGATGAATGTTTTGGGGTCGCCCAATACTCCGTTTTTGACTTGGTGCGTCCAAAACTGCTTGGAAATCTCAAACTGTACGGCAGTTTTTTCGGCACGCTCGATCGAGATACTGCCGTCTTCGGCTTCGGCGGTATAGTTCATCTCCATAAAGCCTGAATGCCCCGTGCCTGCGTTATGGAAACCGTTTGAGCTTTCTTGGGCGACTTTGTCAAGGCGTTCGTACATTTGGATTTTCCACGTCGGTTCAAGCTCCGACAGATACGTACCAAGCGTTGCCGACATGATACCACCGCCCACCAGCACCATGTCCACCACAGTTTCATCGCCTGCCAATTTGACCGGTTTGGTCGCCACAGGGCGGAACAAGAACAGTAGCACCGCCACCAAAACCACAATTAACAAAACCCCGACAATCATCAAGATTTTTTTCATTTTATTTGTTTTTGTCATAAAACACCTAAATTTACAATGCATTTGCAAACAAAAACGGACTTAATAGACTTCCTGCAAAACCCAAAAATGAGGAAAACCGTTCGTGGTGAGCTTGTCGAACCATAACGGTTTTCCGCCACCCATCAACAAGCTCAGGACGAACGGAAAACCTAGTTTTGCAGGAAGTCTAATTTAAAATTGCTTAATCATTGAAATTGTTTAATATTTTATTTATTTTTATAAATTATCAAACAATATATGATTAAAAAATCTCAACCTAAGTCCGTTTCAAAACGGGCTATTATAAAGAAAAAATCTTAAAAGGGTTGGTTTTGTCATATTATCCGCCCTGATAACTACAAAAACACAACATTAGAACGGTTTTTTGTCCCAATGTTGTGTTTATAATTTTGCTAAATTGTAACTATTTTTTAATGTTTAATCATCAACTTTACTGTCTTTTTTATCGCCGTCAGGAATGACCGCTCCGACCACTTTTGCCGTACCTTTAACCACGCCTTTGGTGGTCTTGTAGGCGACTTTGACAGGCACGGTGACAACTTTGTGTACACAGCCTTGCAAGATTAGGGTGGATAAGGTTAAAGTTAAGATGATGGATAATTTTTTCACGGGTTTGCCTTTTATTGAGTAAATTCTACTTCAATCTCAACTAAAATGGTAAGTTTTGATTACCCATAATTATTTTTGGGTTGTAGGGGCAAATCATATTCGCCCTTTAAATCAATCACTTATACCCAATAAACTTTAAAATTACTACAAACACAATGATTTGTGGATGTAGGGTCGTGCTGTGTACGTCTTGCACGGTAATGTCATCAAAAGGGTGTGCGGAGCCAACCTCTACAAACCCGTGGTAAATATCAAGTTGATTGGGTGTATATAAAGTTGAAAATGGGGTAAATTTTGTGTTTAGGAAAAAGTAAGGCAAATGCAATGATTTGCCTTGTGTGAATTATGAACGATAATCGGCATTGATACTGACATACTCATGCGACAAATCACAGGTATAAACCGTATCGGTACAATCACCCTGCCCCAAATCAATGCTGACGGTTATCTCAGGGCGACTCATGACCACTTGCCCCTGCTCTTCGGTATAACCGTCCGCCAGTCCGCCACGCTGACAAATGGCAATCTCGTCTAGCGACACGCTTACACGGCTTTGGTCAAATGGCACGCCTGCATAACCCACCGCCGCCAAAATCCGCCCCCAGTTCGGGTCGGACGCGAAAAATGCCGTCTTGACAAGGGGTGAGTGAGCCACCGCATAAGCGACTTTGGCACAGTCGTCCGTGGTCTTACCGCCTGTTACCTTGACCGTGATAAACTTGGTCGCCCCTTCACCATCTCGTACGATGAGCTGGGCGATTTTTAACATCACATCTTTAATGGCTTGGTAAATGGCTTGATAATGGACATGGTTTTCGCTGTCTATCAAGCCCCCCACCTTGCCTGTGGCGATGAGTGTACAACAGTCATTGGTGGACGTATCGCCGTCAATGGTAATGCGATTGAAGGATTGATTAGTCAAATCCACCAAGATTTTCTGTAACAGCTCTGGGCTGATATGAGCGTCTGTCGCCACAAAGCCAAGCATGGTCGCCATGTTTGGGCGTATCATACCCGCCCCTTTGCTGATACCCGTTACCGTGTAAGTCATGCCGTCTATCGTGGTCTGCACGCTATGTCCTTTGGGGGTGGTGTCGGTCGTCATGATACTGTGGGCAGAGTTTAGCCAGTTATCGGCTGTCAAATCCGCCAACGCCTTATCCAGCCCTGCAATAATCCGCTCGCTCGGCAAAGTCTCGCCTATCACGCCCGTAGAATACGGCAACGCTTCGCACGCATTCACGCCTGTTTTATCCGCCAACGCCTGACAAGTCGCCAACGCCCTATCTATGCCGTCCTGCCCTGTGCCTGCATTGGCGTTGCCTGTATTGATAAGTAAATAGCGTGGCGTGTGCGTTTGGATATGTTTACGCACCACTTGCACAGGGGCTGCCACAAAGTAGTTTTGGGTAGTAACGACCGCCACGCTCGCCCCGTCCTCTATCTCAAACACCGTCAAATCACGGCGGTTTGCATAGCGGACACCTGCTTCACAAATGCCGATTTTTACACCATCAACGGGCAATAATGGCACAAGACTGACATCACCGACTGGCATGGGTTTTTCCTTATTTAATTTAAAATAAAACCATTGTACCAAAAATTTGTGTATTTTTGTAAAAATTTATGGGATAAAATCATGCGGATGGTTTTGTTTTATTACGCTTAACAAATCAAATATTCTCCACAGGCTTTGCAGGGCTGTTTTTGCACGCCCATAAAAATTGATACCGCCAAAGGACGTGCCCAGCACGTCCCTACACCCACATATTACTAGACTTGTATTGATTTTAGAGGTTTATGATTGCATTTTTAAAAAAAGATTATGTTAAATAAGTATAAAGACAAAACATTACCATTGTGATAATAATGAGAAAATAAGTTTTGTTAAAATGGCTAAGCATGGTTATGTTAATGACTTGTCATATATTGCCACGTTGTTACGATATACTTTTATTTTATTATCAGGAATACCTTATGAACATCACCACCCTACGCTCTGTCGGTGCCATCGCCCTAGTTGCCATGGGCTTGACCGCTTGCCAAAGCACGCCGACTAGCCCTGTCATCGCTCGGGCGGATAACACGTTTGAGACCACAGGACTGGGCAAGACCAAAGCCACCGCCCAAAACAACGCCCTAGCGTCCGCCAAAGCCCAATGCGGTTACAAAACCCCTGTCATCATCAATGACACCACCACCTACAATGGCATGATGGACGAACGTATGGGGCGAGTCATGGAACAAGGGGCAAAAGTGGTCGGCACGATACTCGGTACAGGCTCGCCTGAGCTAAGCCGTGATGATGATTATGAATATTTTATTAAATTTCAATGTCAATAAAATATTCATCTTTTTTATAAAAACATTGGGGTAAATATTTATCCCAATGTTTTTATTTTTCAAATCAATCATTTAAATTTAACAAATTTGACTTTAACTTAAATTTTATATTTAGCATTTTTAAAAACCCATTTTCAATTCACCCCACTTTTTATGTCATCATGCACCAATAGTCCTGTTTGGCGGATTGTCGGGGTATTAACCGCTTTTAATAATGCCTGCTCGGTGCTGTATATTGCCACTTTGGTTTTGGCACGGGTAATGGCGGTATAAATGAGTTCTTTGGAT
The DNA here is from genome assembly GCF_000426885.1 of Moraxella caprae DSM 19149. Lineage (GTDB taxonomy): Bacteria > Pseudomonadota > Gammaproteobacteria > Pseudomonadales > Moraxellaceae > Moraxella > Moraxella caprae. The sequence goes on from NZ_AUGF01000015.1 coordinate 35,116, forward strand.
AATAAACGCTCGTTATCATCATTAAAGACCACAGCGACTTTTTCAAATTCTGACCCCTGTGATTTATGCACGGTCATCGCATAGGCGGTTGTGGCAATATCGCCGTCTAGCATATTAATCGGCAAGCCTTTAACCGAATCGCCAAAATACACCGATAATTCATGACCTCGTTTGCCACTTTGTAAACAAATGCCAATATCGCCATTAAACAATCCCAAATCATAGCGATTTTTTAATATCATCACAGGACGACCATGATACCAAGGCGATTTTACCGTCGGCAGTTTTAGATATTCACGATGCAATGATTCAATAAAGCCATTAATCAGCTCATCGCCACAACTGCCGATATGTGATGCGGTCAAAATGCGATATTGATTAAACCGCTCATTTAATGCTTGTAGCTGTGTTTGTTTTTCATCATCGCCATATGTGGCAAACTGTTTTTTTAATGTTTTGGTTAAGGCAAAAAAGCCATCAGGAGTCATATATTCATCAGCGATGTTTTTATAAAACTGCTGTCGCAACAATGACGGCTGTGCTGTCAAAAAGGCAATGTCCATCCATGACAAATAGCTCTCTTGATGAATGAGTGCGATGAGCTTGTCAAAGGCGATGTTTTCTGGTTGATTGATAAGCTGTGCCAAACGCCCAATGCCCGAATCCTTAGAAAAACGGTTGGATAAGACCAAATGCGTGCGTGCCGTCATCAAGCTCGGTATGCGACACAAATCCGCCAGCACCGCTCCTGCATCCACCGCCGAGAGCTGATGAGCGTCGCCAAGTAGGATAATCCTAGCCCCACGCTTGACGGCACAGAGCAGATGGCGTGCCAGCTCGGTGCCAAGCATGGACGCTTCATCCACGATAATCAGCTCATACGGCAGTGGGTTTGATGCATGATAGCGGGGCGTGCCACTCATGCCAATGCCAAGCAGGCGATGAATGGTCATCGGCTCAGGCAGATTGATGTTGGTCTGACTGCCCGAGAGTGCGTGTTGAAGCGACTCCGCCATCCGCTGTGATGCCTTGCCCGTGGGGGCGACCAGTGCCAGACTTAGCTCTCCGCCCATATCTGATATGGCATGGTGCAACGCCAGTACAATCTGTGCGACCGTAAAAGTCTTGCCCGTTCCCGGTCCACCCGTGATGATACTAAACGGCTCGCTCGCCACCTGTCTGATGGCTTGCTGTTGCTCGGGATTTAGCGATGGATTGATGGGCAAATCTAGGGCGTGGATGGGACTGTGGCGAATCTCATGGATGGCAGACAATAGCTCACGCTCCGCTTGATAACTGCGACCGAGCCACAGATACAGCGTATTATCATCATGATAAAACACCACCGCCCTATCTGGCTTTTCATCATTGCCATGAACAAAGAAAGGGTTGGCGTATAGTCGCTTGATAAACTCATCAAAATCCCGACCCAGCGTGATACTCGTCACATAATAAAAACGCAATGCACAAATCATCAGCTCGCCAAGCTGTGTCACCACCTGCTCATCTGACTGATGGCTGTGGCTTTTGGTGATAATACTGTGCTGATAATATCGCTCTTTTAGGTCATGTTGGGTGTGATGAATATAATGAACCAAAGCCGTTTTATCATTTGACAATTCATCAATACGCCCAAAAATAGCATTAAAATCGAACTCATCACCCACTTTATCGCTAATAAGCGAGATGATAGGATGTAATACTGACAACTGCCACGGGCTTAATTTGTCATGGGCGGTATTTTGGGTATTATTAATATCATCATGCCTATTTAATACTAACACCGTATGCCCGTCATGCAATAACTGACTGATGACAAAATGAATCAAACAAAATATCGTCTCATCAGCCGTATTAAATACAAAGTCATCAATACGCCCTGTCTCATGATACCAGTTAGCATTATCCTGCATGCGTCTGGTGAGATATTGGGCGATGTTGTTTTGATAAGGGGTATTCATGGATTTCCTTTTATCTTGGCGGTTTGTTTTAAAATAAATAACGCTTGTTAATCGGTCTTAGTCGAATTATGCAATTAAATCATTTAAAAACTTAATCAAATCATTTAGTCAAACAATTCATCCAAACAATTTATCTAACGCATAAATAAGTGGTAATGGCACTTGCCAAGCGATATGCCCCAAAGTTGGGTCATGCTTATCCACGCCCCGCAAAAAGACAAATTCCACCGCTCCCAAATACTGCTCTTCACGCCCGACATAATCTTTTATGCGTAATTTTAATAAACGGTGCAATGCCACTTGATACACGCATGCTTGGAGCCAATAGCCTGCTTTGTTCATGGCGGATTCTAATGAGTCATGGCGATAATGCGACAGACTCTCGCCGATAAAGTTGGATTTATAATCCACAACATAAAACTTGCCTTGATGTTCATAAACCAAATCCATCTCGCCATTGAGATATTTATAATAAGCAGATGGGTTTTGCTCGGTAAGTATTATCTCTTTATCACTGTGTGCTTTAAATATCTCATTTAGCTCATTAATATTAAATGACTCGGTCAATCTTATGGTAAAAGACATTTCTTTGACAAGGTGATTAGGAGCTAATGCACTCAAACTTATCTTTGATGATAAAAATGGTGTATGGCTAATGTCATACATCCATTCTACCAATGCTTGATGATGGTTTAATACAGCCTGATTAACCAATTCATTAACTAATTCATCATTTGATTCATGCGATATGTCGCCATGAGTGCTGTGATAAGCATGAGCAAAGTTTAATTGGCGAATCTCATCATCAATGCGACTGCTGATGTTATTTTTATCATTGGTGTCGATAAATTGTAATAAATGATGTAAAAACGTTCCTGCATTCACGCCTTTTTCAAATAATGGTCGAATGTCATTCTCAGGATAAGGGATAATATCATCTGTGATTGTCGCCATTTGTGGAATGATGGTTATCTCATCATCGATGGCATTATCATCATCCATCACTGATGGTTTATCAAACACACTCATCAATGCCGTGGCACTGGTCTTGGACGCCCCATAAAAATACGCTTTGGCAAATACCGCCTGCCATGGCTGATAATGTATCGGGGTCAATACCACATCATCGCCTTGATAGTTATCGGTTATCAGCTGTTCTGATTTTGCCAAATCAATGACATCTACTTTATCTGTCAGTCGCTCGGGCAATATGATATCTTTCTGTTTACAATCGAACCATAAAAACAATGGTCGCTCATCTATTTGACCAGCATTATATAAATCCTGACCGACCACAAAAGTCTGCTCTGATGCTCGGGTCAATGCCACATAACCTACTCGCAAACGCTCATCAAGTAATTCTTGGTTTTGTTTGATTTTATAATAATCGCTTATTATCTCATTATCAGCCACTTTATCTTTGATGGGGGAGATACGGCGGTTGTATCGCTCATCACTATAAGCATAAAACATGTCTTTGTGGTTCTTACTTGTGGCAGGGTCATCTAAATTCATGACATAGACAATGGGAAATTCCAAACCCTTTGACTTGTGAATGGTCATGAGATTCACGCCCGACTCGCTTGGTAATATCATCTGCTGATAGTCTTCATTATCATCTTGTCCTGTCATTTTATCGGCGAGCCAATTCATGAGTTTTATCTCATTATTATCCTGATGCGTGTATTCTCGCCCTATCAGTTCGGTCAGTTGCCACAAATCCGCCAAATATCGCTCGCCTGCCTTAGCAGATGTTTGCCACAGATTATCATCGGATAACGGATGGTGTAATAAAGCATAAGTCAAAGCACTGGCAATGCCATATTTTAAAAATCGCTGATGGCATTCTTTTAAATAAAAAACAACGGACTGGATGATTTGTTCATCATTTAATAAATCAGTAACTTCTCTTAACTCATAACCAAATAATTGGGTAATAAAAAGTCGCCCTAAAATCTCTCGCTCTTGACTTATCATGGCAGTGAGTAGGGCATATAAATCTTTTGCCGACTCTGTGGTAAAAACATTGATGTCATTGGGCGAAATCGATGGAATGCCCAATTTATCCAACTGTTTTTTTAGTTGTGCTAAATCTTTTTTGGTGCGTGCCAATACCGCAATGTCATCAGGTTTGATTTTTTTATCATCAAGGGTATGTCCGCCTTGCAATAAGCTATTAATATGATGAGCGATGTATTGGTATTTATCCAGCTTTTTATTGTCATCATCTTTTTTATAAGGCAAATGCAATAATGTTAATGGCTTATACCCCAAATAATCAGGCAATTCTGGCTTATTTAAATATTGCCATGATAATAAACTCTGCTCTTTGTGGGCGGTGATGGACTGATAATAAATGCCGTCGCCCAGATAAGCAGGATTATGGGCGTTATCTTGATGGGCAAACCAGTGATTTAAACTGTCGATTAACTCGCTATTAGAACGGCGGTTGGTCGTGAGTTTCAGCTCGCTGTTTAATAAAGGCGGTAATATATCAGTCTGCCCATAATGTTTAATACTGTTATAATTGGCAACATCCCCACCCCGAAAACGATAAATCGCCTGCTTGGGGTCGCCAACCAATAATAAAAATCCCGTGCTAGATTTGCCTTTGCCTCGCCTTTCTTTAAAATAATCCAAATAAACAAGCTCTATTAAGCGTTTTTGCAGTCCATTAATATCTTGGGATTCATCAATGAGTGCCACAGGATAATGATGGCGAATGTGTCTTGCCAGCTCAGGGCTATGCTCTAAGGCTTCGATGAGTCGCACCATTTGAAAAGTAAAGGTGCTTTTGTGCTGACGTTCTAAGGTGCTTTTTAATAATACCCGCACGTCCTTGGCGATGGTTTGATACAGATGGGATTTATAATAATCAGCAATTTCCTTGATGGCAGTTACTGTTTCACGGATGATTAATAATTTATCCAACGGCAAAGCAAGAAAGGCTTGTTTGTTATTTTCAAAACCTTTTTTAAAATTTGTTTCTTTTTTAATATCTTCTAACTTATCCAAAAAACTTTTATCTTCATCACTGATATGATTCACAAAATCCAATCGATGGATTTTTATCATTTCCATGATATTTTTTAAACGTCCAAATTCTTTGACAGCTTTTCCACGATTTATAAACCCGAATGCCAACATATAATCAAGCTCATAAAACGGCTCAAAGACCGATATAATCTCAAAGACAGACATCAGCCGTTTATCCAACATCGCCAAATAGTCATCCACACTTGCCATGGTATCGATGGGAGCGTCATAGAAATTAAGTGCCACGGTAACCGCTTGATTTGCCGAACCGACATCGCTAAACACCGCCTTATCAATGAGTGCATACAGTGGCAACTGAGCCACTCGCACATGCTCACGGCGTAGGGCGTCATGAATGAGAGCACAGGTTAGCTCATTGCTGCTCGTGCTAAGCTCGGTGTTCATCTGATAGCCGATTTGGTCGGCAAATTCTTTGAGCCACTTTTGGGCAAGACTGTCTAGTGTCCCCACAAACAGCTTATCCAAGGTCGCAAGTAGGAGTGAACACCGCCGAATCGCCAACGTCAAGGCGTTAGGGTCGCTGTCTGTGATAAGCTGTTTTATCAAATGCTCATTAATCGGGTCATCATGGTCGGCAATGCCTGCCACACCTGCCTGCTCTACTATCTGCCCCCATGTCTCATTGATGTCTCTGACGGTATCGCTGTCCGTATCTTGGGCGTGATAAAACCAGTGGGCATGAGTTGCCTTTTGCCCGTTTAGCCAAGAGACATAGCGATAAAAACTACTGATACGAGCCTGTATCCGCTCTTGCATTTCTCTGGCGGATGCTCGTGTGAAGGTCGTGGCGATGATACGCTCGGGGGCGTATTTTTTCTCTATCAATAGCCGTAAAATAATGCCGGTCAATGTCCATGTCTTGCCCGTGCCTGCGGACGCTTCTATCAAATAGCCTTTACTGAGCGTGCAAGCAATGGCAGGGATGTCGGTCAGATTTGTCATTTATTATCCTTATCACTTTTTTCATTTAACTTATCAATGGCAATCAGCGAGCCAAACATCAGCTGATACAGTGGCAACGCTAAGGGCAGATACGTCGTCAAGGCTTTGTAGGGGTCAGCCCCTTGTAATGCCAACTGCCATGCCTCATGGCGACTGTCGGTTTCGTAAATCCTATCATCATTATTGCTGGGTTTTCCTATCCATTTTTCAAACAGCTTAGGCGTGATTTTTGCATCATCTGTCTGACTGTGGGCGATGTATGCCAAGGCGTCTCGGTGCGTCATGACAATCAGCTCACGTTTGGCAAGCTGTGCCAATACGATTAGGTTTAGGATATGAGCTTTGGCGGTGCGTGTGTCAATGCCCCCGATGGCAAATGTCCGCCCTGCCAGATGAGTGTCCCCACCTGCCTTGCGGTATTGCCACAGGCTAAATTTATCATCATCGCCCGTCATCTGCCACAACAGATGATGAACAAAAAAACGGAATAAATGCTCAGCTCGGGCAGAGTTTGGCAAGATGGTTCGCCACGATAGGTCAGGTGTGCCAGATGGGTCATCGGTCGGCAGACTGACGGTGATGTCAATGTGGATGTCATCACAGATGAGCGGGACACTTTGCTCAGAAGTGATGCTTAGCAGACCGCCCATCGCACCTAATGTCATGGCATAACGCTCATCCTGTCTGAGCGTATCTAGGGTATTGCCAAACTCGACAAGGTCGTCTTTGAGCTCGGTAAAGTACTCATCAGGCGTGGATAAGCGTAACTGCCCTGCTGGCAGTCGGTCGCCATAATACAGCGACTGCATGGCAAAGATGGCGTCATTATGGCGATGGTCGCTTGCCCTGCTCATGGTGTCTAGCACCTGCCGAAATGACTCATCGCCCGTCTGCGTGTCAAACAGCCCAAACTGTGCCCCACGGATGAACAGTTCATTCATGTGATAATTGGCCAATGAATCTAGGCTCAACGGCTCGTTTTGCTCATCGGGGGTGCGTTCTTTGTCAATCTTGACTTTGTCATGTAAGTAGGTTTTGCTTAGGTTTTTAAAACGACCGATAAGCTCGCCTGCCTGCATGTGTGTCGGCAAAGTCAGCTCATAATGCTCGCACATCGCCTTGATATGACGGGCAAGTGTCTTATCATCTGGGCAAGCCAAGGACTGCCCAAGCCAGTCTGCCAACTTTTGCACTGCCATATCATCCATGATGAGTGATGATGGCGGTGGCGTGGCGACTGGGCTGTCTAGGGTGTGGCGGATGTCCTGCCACAGCTGTGGCGGGGGCAGGGCTTGTTTTTGGCGGTGTTTTAGGGCGGTCAGTCTCGCTGTTAGGTGTGCTTTGAGCTGTCCTGCCACATCATCAGTAGGGGTCATCTGATGGTCATCATGATAATACACCGCCTTGTCAAAGAATGTCGGGCTATGGTAAGTGATGAGATAATCTTCGACTAGGACAGGCATGAGCTGATTGATGAGCGTGGTAATGTCATCATCCATGCCGTCTGTCTCTATCCCTGCACCTGTTTGCCAATCATCCATGCCGTCAGCCCGCCACTGGGCTTCGGTTTTTAAAAACTCTATCAGCTCGCCGACAACAGACGCAGGTAACAGCTTGGTTTTGCCATCACTGCTTAGCCCTTGATAAAAAATCACACACGCATCTTTGGTGCATAACAAGGCATCCAAAAACGCCCCATTATCATCATCTTCGTTATAGCGGTCGCCCAGTCGTCGCACCCCGGCACGCATCAAATCGAGTCGCACCGCCCTGTCTTGGCGTGGAAAGGACGCCAAATTCATATCCAGCATGACCGTCATGCCAAAAGGAATACTCCGCACCGCCCCAAAGCGGGCAAAGGTAATGACTTCTGATGGCTCGGCACTAATCGCCTGTGCCTTGACCGTCTCGGATAGGCTCTCCAACACGAACTTCATCGACAGGCGAATCTCATCAGTACTTGCTACACTGCCGACCTGCTCCTGTCCCACGGTCAGATGTCGATGATAATAGCGGTTCGCTCGCAGGCTACTCATCATGGCGTTTTTGGTGTTAAAAATCGCCCGCATGGCAACGCTGTCATGCCAATGCCCAAAGTAGCGGTTGATGACATCATGCTCGATGTGGTTCAAAAGTCGCTCCACGCTGTCCACGGCGGTGAGCTGTTGGCGGTTGGCAGATAGCCCCGCATGGATGGCGGTCAAGACATGAATCACAGGCTCGTCGCCCAGACTTACGCCCATGAGCGGTAGGCTTGCTTCACCAAACACCCCTGCACGCCACACAAAGGAATGTAAGGCACGGCTTGGGGTTTTGGTTGGAGTCAATAACCCCAACACCAAACGGTCTAAGGCATGGCTAAACGTATAGCGATAATCGCTGTCATCAGCGTGCAACGTCGCCGATAAGTGCCTTTCATCAAAACCCCGTCTAAACCCTGCCTGCCTTAGTAGCTCCACACCCCGTCTCATCTCATCAAACGACAGCCCAAAGCTCTCATATAACGCAGGGGTCAGTAGCCATTCATAGACTTCGTCAGCATAAAACCGACTGGTCGGTTCGCCAAGCAGAGTGTAAAAGCCCATGATAGCCCCCGTCAGCTCATCGATGCTCTTATCGGGCGTGCCTGTGATTTTGATGGGCAAGGTCAGCCCGTCCGCCCCCCGTCCGTCAGGGAACACCGAGCGAATGATGTCTTCGCTACTGATAATGTCAGGCAGTAGCACGACCACATCGGCAAGGCGTCGCTCTGGGTTGTCGTTAAGATATTTGGCTATCATGAGCCGAGACAGCTCCAACTGGCGTTTTAGGCTATGGCAGGCGTGTATGGACAGACTGCCCATGTCCGCCCCGATGTCTAGCCCAAGCGGTGTCTTGGGGCGGACTTTTTGCATGAGCGTATCATCTGCCACATCATCAGCATGGGCAAACAGCTTATCATCAAGCAAGGTTGCCACGACTTGTCCGCCTGCCTGCTCATGGACGTCCTTGTCATGGTTTAGCATGAGAATGTCTGCCTTTAAGCTTTGTAGTAGGTTCGGCAGTGTGCCACTCTCAGGCACGGATTCATCAAAATCATCCTGCCAATGCACCTGCCATGTGGCGTGGCTGTCGCCCCCCGATAAGTCGGCAAGCATGGCAAAGGTGTCTCGGGACTCTTTGCCCAGTCGTGATAACAGCCCATGCCCGTAGTCTTTGAGATAGACCATGTGCGGACGGATGATTTGCTGGGTTTTTAGCCATTGTCTGTCCACGATGTCCGCCCAAAACATCATCGATGGATTAAAGTGCAGTAGTACCACATCCAAATACAAAGACAGCTGTTTTAAAAAATCAAGCTCCACTTTGGGGATTTGTTGCACGGTAAATAGATACAGGGCTTTGGGCAAAGCCTGTATGGCACGCATGGACAATGATTCGCCACTGGTATGGTCGGCATGATTGGTATTGTTAGCCGTGCCGTCTCGCTTGCCTGACAGCACCTGCCAAAAACGCTCTTCTAATGCCAAGCGATAACGATACGTCTCGCCAAAAAGCTGTTGCCACAGATAGCCAAGCAGTCGCTCCAAATCCAGATAATGTTCTACGAGCCACTCAGGCATGTCGCTGGCATTGGTTTTATCAGATTTGTCATTATCATTATCATCGCTCGACTGTATCACTCCAAAGGCTTTGTCCAGTCGTTCTTTCTCGCTCATCATCTGCTTGACGGTATCGTTAAGCGACACGCCATTTGCCCAGTCACGGAGCCACTCGGGGCGATGGGTCAGATACCGCACATATAGGCGTGATAACTCATCGCACGCCTGCCACAGCCGAGTCTCGGGCAGAGTGTCTGTATCGTCATCATACAAAGGTTTTATCAAAAAATACAGTGGATGAGCCGTATCGTCAAGCAGTCGGTTATTTTTTTCAAACTCACTCATCACAAAGCCAAAAATTCGCCAACGCATGATGGACGCCGACAAAACCGCCACTTCTGGCACGGACAGAGCGTCATGGGGGTATGCCTGCGTATCTAGCTCCAACACCGTTTTCATTATGCCCCACTGGTATTTGCCCCAAAACTGGGCGGTAAACAGCGTGCTGATGCCCATACGGCTCGCCACGGTCTTGGTCAGCCAGTCGCCCAACACCATGGACGGCACGATGACGGTGAACGGGGTAAAAATCAGATGGGCAAGGTCATCCTCTGCGTTATTTTTTTGATAAAAATCAATCAGATGACCCACAAGACGGTCGGTGTTATTGGACTGGATGATATGAAACATGGACAAATCGGCTCGGTATTGATGATAAGATGATGACTGGGATGACCCCGAAAATTTCCTTAATTTTACCGTGATTTTGGTAAATTTTCCATGTTATAATAACCCCATTTAGCAATCATTGATAAGTTTATACCTAACAAGCCTGATGTTTACCACGGGTTTATTGCGTTTGTGTTAATTTTGAAGTTTTTTGGGTATATTAAAACAAACCCCAACCCATTGATTAATATGATGAAAAAATCCGACCTCAAACACGCCTGCTCCAAATGCTATCCTTATCTTAAAAAAGCCGTGCTGGGTGTCTTGGCGGTGTTTGTGTTGCTGTTTGTGATGTCGCTAGGCGTGGGATTTTATCAAAACAGCCAAGAGATTAACCCCATACCCGTGGCATTGTGATGGCGTGTTGGCGTTTTAAATGAATGATATGTTAAGTTAAATTAAATGGATTTGTCGGGAAAAATGGCGGTTTGCTTTATGACAATTTTTTTAAAATCAATCAGTCATTTTTGTAAATATATTTTTCCTAGCAAATTTACCAAAATACCATGAATAAACACGACTCATTTTAAACATGAAAATTTTAAAAACCATTTAAATTTTAAAAATCATCTATATAGTCAATAACCTTTTATTTTGCCAATTATTTTCCCAAACCCATTTAAAAATTAAAACAGAGCGAATTTATGTCATTTGTGCATTTGGGTGTGCGTACCGAATACGCCATTGTTGATTCTATCGTCAAAATCAAAGAGTTGGTCAAACGTGCCGTGGATGACGGACAGACCGCCTTGGGCATTGCCGATTTTAAAAACACCTTTGCCCTAGTCAAGTTTTATAAAGCCTGCATTGGCGCTGGTGTCAAGCCCTTGCTTGGCACGGAAGTCATCACGGGCGATGATTTTAGTGCGACCGCCGAGCATGAGAGTTTTAGCGTCATACTCTACGCCATGAACAACGACGGCTACCAAAACATCCTACGTCTAGTCTCAGACGGCTACACCAACCGACCCATGAGCGAAAACGGCAAAGTGACGGTCAGCACGCCCATTGTGTTAAAGCAAGATTTGTTCGACCCTGCCAAAAACGCAGGGATTATCGCCATACTCACGCACCGCTCAGAGATAACGTCCGCCTTGCGTGGGGGAATGAATGCGATAAGCACATGGCAACAAGCCTTTGGCGACCGTCTGTATCTGGCGGTCAAACGCACCCACGTCCACGATGACGACCTAAACCGTGACATCATCATGGCAGGGGCGAGATTTGGCGTGCCTATCATCGCTCATAATGACGTGCGTTTTATGAACGCCAGTGTCCGAAGTCAAGGCAAAGAAGACACCGCCAGCACTGACTTTGACGCTCACGAAGCGCGTGTGTGTATCGCCAGTGGCTATGTGCTGGCGGACACCACACGCCCCCGCACTTATAGTGAGTTACAGTATTTTAAAACCCAAAGCGAGATGAATGCTTTGTTTGCTGACATCCCCCAAGTCATTGAAAACACCGCCCTGCTCGCCTCTCGCTGCAACGTCACGCTCACCCTTGGCAAAAACTTTTTGCCCGCCTTTCCCATACCCAAAGGCATGACCGAAGAAGAGTTTTTCCGCAAAACATCCGAAGATGGACTAAACAGACGATTAGACAAACTCTATCCGCCCGAGAGTCGAGATGAGAGCTGGGCGGACGTGCGAAAGCCTTATGATGAACGCCTTGCATTTGAAGTGGACATCATCTTAAAAATGGGCTTCCCCGGCTACTTTCTCATCGTGATGGATTTCATCCGCTGGGCAAAAGAAAATGGCGTGCCTGTCGGGCCGGGGCGTGGTTCGGGGGCAGGCTCGCTGGTGGCGTATAGCCTAAACATCACCGACTTAGACCCCTTGCGGTATGATTTGCTCTTTGAGAGATTTCTAAACCCTGAGCGTGTCAGCATGCCTGACTTTGACGTGGACTTTTGTATCGAAGGGCGAGACCGTGTCATCGCTTATGTTGCCGATACTTATGGGCGAATGGCGGTCTCACAAATCATCACCTTCGGTACGATGGCGGCAAGGGCTGTGGTGCGAGACGTGGCACGGGTGCAGGGCAAATCATACGGTCTTGCCGATAAAATCTCCAAACTCATCCCCAAAACCCCCGGTATCTCGCTTGAAGACGCGGTCAAAGAAGAGCCTTTATTAAAAGATTTGCTCACCAATGCCGATACCCAAGACCACGAACAGGCGGTTGAGATTTGGGAGATGGCACAAAAACTCGAAGGCATGACCCGTAACGTCGGTAAGCACGCAGGGGGCGTACTCATCGCCCCGAATCGTATCAGTGATTTTAGTGCCATTTATGCCGATGATGAAGGGCATTTTGTCAGTCAGTATGATAAAGATGATGTCGAAGCGGTCGGACTGGTAAAGTTTGACTTTTTGGGACTTAGAAACCTGACCGTCATCAAATCCGCCATTAACAACATCGATGAACGCCTTGCCAGAGAAGGCAAAGACCCCATTGACCTAGATGAACTGCCCCTAGATGACACGGCGGTGTATGAGCATGTCCTACAAAATGGCAACACCACGGCAGTGTTCCAACTTGAAAGCTCGGGCATGAAAAAATACCTAAAACAGTTAAAACCATCCAACATCGAAGACGTCATCGCCATGTGTGCCTTGTACCGCCCCGGTCCTTTGGAGACGGGGATGGTGTCGGACTTTATCGACCGCAAGCACGGCATACAAGAAGTCGCCTACCCTGACCCCCAATATCAGCACGACTGGCTAAAATCTGCCTTAGAGCCGACTTATGGGGTCATTGTCTATCAAGAGCAGGTCATGCAAATCGCCCAGACCCTAGCAGGCTACACCCTAGGCGGAGCGGACATGCTAAGGCGCGCCATGGGCAAGAAAAAGCCCGAAGAGATGGCAGCTCAGCGGTCGGTATTTGAAGAAGGAGCTATCGGGCTTGGCGTGGATGGCAAGCTTGCCATTAAGATTTTTGAGCTTGTGGAGAAATTTGCAGGCTATGGCTTTAACAAATCGCACTCGGCAGCCTATGGCGTGCTTGCCTACCAAACCGCTTATCTAAAACATTACTACCCTGCTGAGTTCATGGCGGCGGTACTGACATCGGAGATGGATGACACCGATACCGTGGTCTTTTTAATCGGCGACTGCAAGGACAACTTTGACCTAGAAGTGCTGCCGCCATCGGTCAATCACAGCCAATTTCACTTCGTCGCTCGTGACCCCAAAACCATCATCTATGGGCTAGGAGCGGTCAAAGGCGTGGGCGAAGACGCGGTTGCCAGTATCGTCAAGGCAAGAAGCGAAGGGGCTTTTAAGGATTTATACGATTTTTGTAACCGTGTGGACACCAAAAAAGTCGGCAAACGTGCCTTAGAAGCTCTCATCAATGCCGGCTGTTTTGATGACCTAGCAGGCGTGCTACGCCCCGAACTGCTTGACATTCATGGCAAAAACTTATCCTACCAAATCCGTGGCGGACTTTGGGAGCAACTGCCCCAAGCCATGGAAGTGGCTCACCAAAACCGACTAAACAGCGAAGCAGGTACGTTTGACTTATTTGCCGAAGTGGACGAAGGTCTGTCTGTCGCTCCGCCCTTGCCTGACATCATCTGGGGCGACCAAACTCGCCTGCGTGGCGAGAAAGACACGTTGGGACTGTATCTGACAGGTCACCCCATGGACGCTTATCGTGATGAGTTGCCCCGTTATACCAACGTCAAAAACCTAAGCGAAGTATCCGAGACGGGCTATGGCAAATTTGCCTTGGTCGCAGGACTAGTGATAGACGTGGCAAACTTTGGCAACCGTGTCGCCATCACCTTAGATGACGGCAGTTGTCGCTTGGAGCTTAGCTGTTATATGGACAAATACCAACGTATCTCACCCCTGCTTGAAAGCAACATCAGCCTAAATGCCGTCCTAAGCCAAAAATACGCCCATCTTACCAAAGAAGACAAAAACTTCAACCCCAAACGCCTAAACATGCAGACATTGGCAAAGATTGACAAAAAAGACTGGGAACAGCTAAACAACCTAAACGGCGTGATTCTCATCGCTCGCATTAGTGTCAGCGAAAATGACGGACGGTTGTTCGCTCGCCTGCAAGGGGGTAAGAACATCATCGAGTCTCGCCTAAAATCGTTGGACGGCTTGCACGTCAAACTACACAGCCACGACACCGAGCGACTGTCGGTACTGACCAATCTGCTAAAAGAGAACGTCCCGCCTAACCCTGATGAGATTGCCAGATTCATCAAGTCCGAGACAACGACCGAAGACGGGGGAGCCATCATTGACGCAAATGGCAACACCCCCGACGGCTGTCTGCCTGTGTCGCTGTATCTGTACGATGAATGCAGTATTTGCAAAGTGCTGACGAATGACCGCTTTCGCCTGTATCCATCTGATAACAACCTAAACCGCCTAAGACATACCTTTGGGTCGGATTTGGTGGTGAAATAAGCCCTGATTTAGTTGAATTGACATGCCAAACACCCCCCTAAACCGCATTCATACCATCATGGTTAATACAACCCTGCCTGCCAATATCGGCTCAGCAGCTCGTGCCATGCACACCATGGGACTGTCCCATTTGACCGTGGTCGCCCCCCGCCTGCCCATTGATGAGACCAGTCACGCCAATGCCGCCGGTGGCACGTCCGTCCTAGACGACGCCATCATCGCTGACACCATCGAGACCGCCCTATCGCCACATGCCTTGATTGTCATGGCATCGGCACGCACTCGCCATCTGCCCAAGCCTGTCATCACACCAAACAAGTGTGCAGTGCTATGCCATGATTTTTTGGCTAAAAACCCCAATGCAACCATCGCCTTGGTCTTTGGGCGTGAAGACAGAGGGCTGACCAATGACGAGCTGGCACTGGCGGATTATCATGTACAAATCCCTGCCAACCCTGCCTATCCTGTGCTTAACGTGGCAAGTGCCGTACAAGTCATCACAAGCACGCTTTATGCTTATTTTGATGAGCAAAACAGCGATAAAACCAAAGATAACACCCATTATAATCAGCACAATCTCAAACACCATCTTGACATCCATCATCGCACCGAATGGGATGAGCCTGCCATCACCCACGCCCAAAAGATGGGGCTTGATGACGCCATCACAAGCCTGCTCATCAAGCTCAATCTCGCCCGAGATGATGAACTAAAAGACCTGCCCAAACGCTTATCACGCCTATCTTCTCGCCTGCAACTTGACCAAAAAGAATACGCCCTACTGCGAGCATTATTGACAAAGATTGATAAGAAGATTGGCTAAATATTGGCTAACTTACCACTTTTGGGCAATGGGCTAGGGTGTGATTTTGTTATACAATCATGTCATCTTGCTTTTTCTTAACTTATGTCAATTTTTAATGGTTGTTTTGGTGTCCTTTATGAAATCTTTGACTCTGCCCCTATTGTCCACACTCATGCTAAACTTACCTGTCGCCCATGCTGACGTGACCGTCTATGCAGCAGCCAGCCTGACCGATGTCATGGGCGAGATTAACAAAATGTATGAGAAAAAATACCGTACCAAAGTAAAGACTTCTTATGCATCATCAGGCACGCTCGCCAAGCAGATAGAACAAGGTGGCAAGGCGGACGTATTTATCTCAGCAGACGTAGCATGGATGACTTATCTTAATAGAAAAAATCTCATCAGCCCTGCCAACACCACGCATTTGCTGGGCAATCGCTTGGTAATAATCAGCCCTGCCAAAAACCCTATCAAAGTTACGATGAGCCAAAATTTTAATCTTAGTGGTAGTTTTACAGGCAAACTCTGCACAGGCAATACCACCAGCGTCCCCGTAGGCAAATACACCAAAGAAGCACTCACGCACATGACGTGGTGGCAGAGTATCAGACCAAGACTGGTCGAGACCGAAGACGTGCGAGTCGCCTTAAATTTCGTCGCCCGTGGCGAGTGTCCACTTGGTATCGTGTATGCCACTGATGCCATCAGTACCCAAGCGGTAAAAACCGTGGCGACTTTTCCCACTAACAGTCACACGCCCATCATTTACCCTGCAGGGCTTGTCCGTCCTAATAACAACAATGCCAAGCGATTTTATCAGTTTTTACAATCCAACGACGCCAAAGCAGTTTTTAAAAAGCATGGATTTACCCCGTTAAAATAAATCATAATTGAACACCACTTACAAATGGGCATTAGCCAGATTGCCCATTTTGCTTTATAATGTCGCCATCATTGCCATCATCATTTGCCATGCTATTTTCACTCAGCCCCGACGAGCTTGAAGTCATCAGCTTATCGGTTAAAATCGCTCTATCCTGCCTGCTCATCAATCTCATCCCTGCCATCACGATGGGTTATTTTTTGGCACGCTCACAGTTTTGGGGCAAATCGCTTGTTGAGACCTTGGTATATCTCCCCCTTGTCCTACCACCTGTCGTCCCTGGTTATGTACTGCTTGTTCTATTTGGTAATCAAGGTATGATTGGCAAGCATTTGAGCAGTTTGGGGCTAGAATTTGCCTTTAACTGGAAAGGGGCGGTGCTTGCCAGTGCGGTGATGGGTTTTCCTTTGATGGTGCAGTCGTCACGCCTTGCCTTTGAGATGGTTGATGCACGCCTAGAATGGGTCGCCAAAAGTCTGGGGGCTAGCAGGATTGGTACGTTTTTTAAAGTGACCCTGCCTTTGTCGGCAAGCGGTATCGTCGTTGGAGCGATTTTGGGATTTTGTCGCAGTTTGGGCGAGTTTGGGGCGACCATCACGTTCGTGGGCAACGTCGCAGGCGAGACACGCACCCTGCCCCTTGCCATGTATAGCTTACTACAACAGGCTGACAGCGATGTTGCCATCATGCGACTGATGGCGTTCTCGTTCGGCGTGGCATTTGTGGCGTTGTTTTTCTCGCAGTGGTATCATCGTCAGCAAAAACAAAAGGTGTAGCAATGAATACGCATGACAAATCCACCTTTGATTGTGATGTCATTCTAAAACTAGGCAAAATCACCCTATCGCCAAAGTTTTGTTTTGATGACAACATCGTCGGGCTGTTTGGGGCGAGCGGTACTGGCAAGACCAGTATTCTACATGCCTTTGCAGGGATTTTCACGCCCACATCAGGACACATCAGAGTCAATGGCGTAACATGGTTCGACAAACAAGCCAACATCAATTTATCCATACAAGACCGACTGGTCGGTTTGGTATTCCAAGATGGGCAACTACTCCCCCATAAGAGCGTGATGGACAACCTGCTGTTCGGCTATCGGCACCGTGATAAGTCAGCCCGTCGTTTCCATCCTGATGACATCATCAGTCTATTAAAACTGGGGCATCTAACCAAACGTCTGCCCGCCAAACTCTCAGGCGGGGAAAAACAGCGAGTGGCACTCGGGCGAGCGTTGCTATACTCTCCCAACCTACTACTCATGGACGAACCGCTGTCCGCCCTAGATAGCGAACACAAACAAGAAATTCTGCCGTTTTTTCAAGACATCAAAGCGATGAGCATTCCCATGCTGTACGTCAGTCATGACATACAAGAGATTGAATTTTTGACATCGAGTGTGTATCGGGTGAGTAGGGCGTGTTGAACTTTGGCATTTGTCATGAAAAATACCTGTTTAAAAAAGCAGGGGAATCGCACGTTTTTCAAGGAAAAAATAAAGGCTGTGGGTTTTCTATCAGACAAGTTTTTATTATGAAAAACAATCCGACCACTTAACTGGATAAATTTTAAGATTTTAACTTAACTTTTTAAATTTAAGTGGTCAGATAGCTATTTTTCATGCAAAAATTGATAAAAGCTTTAAATTTTATCGTATTTTATAAAAATGTTATCAATGGTAGGCACACCCTAGTAATGGACGTATGTGTTTAAATTGTTCTCGCATGACGTCACTTGGATGGGCTTTTGTCCTGTTGAATGATTTGGTTGGTGGCGGTTTGGTTTATTGTAGCATCTTTTGATTGTGATTGGGTTCTTGCAAAAGTCCGTTAAAAACCACCTGCCAATCTATCCAACTCATCGTTTAGCTTGGCAGGGTCAAATGAGTTGCCAAGACCTTTTTGTGGGGCAGATATCCTAAAATCATCACCATTACGCTCCATCACCCACGCCACAACGGCATGCTCGCCTGCGGTGATTGTTGACAACTCATAGTCATGAATGATGCTGTCGTCATCACTGATTTTTGTAATGCCTTTTTTGGCATGACAAAGCGGATGTTTATGATAACTTGACATGACAAACACAAGCTTTTGTGCCATCTTGGGCAACTCGCTTAGTTTGACGTGAATCAACTCTTGGGGCATGAGCGTTTCTTCAAAATTATTTGCTCCCACCAGTGACCCAACGTGACGCACACTCTCATCAAGTCCCCGCACCTTAGCATACCAAATCTTATCTAGCACTTGATGTGAGCCATCTAGCACCACACAGGACAGGTCTATGTCCATGTCAAGCGTGGGCGAGCGAAACGGGGTCAGCCCCTTTAATAAGGGTATTTTTCTGACAAAAGCAAATATGCCCGTTTTGTCAAATTGGCAGGCTTCATAATTGACGGACACCGTCAAAGTCTGTCCATACACACCAAGCTCAGTCAGAGTCTTGGATTCAAAAAAGGTTTTTAAGGACAAATTGCCCATATCTTTGTGTTGGTTAAAATCAGTCATAAATTTGGTCAATGGGTTAGTTTTTTAAGGCAGTCTCATCAAAGGCATGTTTTAATGCCAGTTCTACAGCATTAATGCGTTCTTGACAGACTTTATAAGCATCAATGGATTGCTCTACCACGCTCACTAGGTTGTCAATGTCTAACGCCTGACTTTGTTCTAATGAGTCAGCATTATGCTTTAAAATTTCGTAGGCTTCTTTAAAAGTTGTCAAAGATGCGGTATCACTGCTCTTCTGGGACATATTACTCTCAGTTAATTTTAAATAAAAGTCCCATTTTACCCAATCATTTCTTATCAAGCAAGTGGATTTTATCAAGCTCTCTGCCTTTATTGTAAGTATTTTTGTTACAAAATACATTTGTCAAGCAGGTCAAGTAGGCAAGTTGGGTACACTGCTTTTTAAAAACAAATCAACAAACTATTTTCAAATAGTTACAATTCTGTTATTATACAATAGAATTTGCATGTATGTGTGAGTCACATCATCGGTCACTACTGCCAATGTCAGCTTGGTCGCTTGCCTTGAATGAATCAAAGCATTTTATATAGACACACAGAGTTGATTTTGGTATTTTTATGCATGATATTCATTGCTTGATATTTTCAATGATTGAGTTTTCAAATAATGATATTGTATTTATGAAAAAGGAAAATCATGACTGACCCAAACAAACCAAGCTCCCATGAACACGTTCCAGAGCTGACCTTAGATACTGATTTTACAGCTGGCGACAATCAAGAAACACCATCGGGTGTCATTACCAAAGACGCCATCAAAGGCATGATTATTTTTGCCGTCGCCGCCATCGTCTCCATCATATTATATCACGTCATGCCGTTTGGCACTGACGTCAATAAAGGCTTAGCGATACTTGTCTTTATCGGCACTTTATGGCTGACCGAAGCCATCCACGTCACCGCCACCGCCATCTTAGTGCCGATTCTTGCGGTGTTGATTGGCGTGCCTGAATTTGACACCAAAAAAGCTTTGGCAAGTTTTGCCGACCCCATCATCTTTGTGTTCTTTGGCGGTTTTGCCCTTGCAGCCACGTTGCACGTACAAAAACTTGACCGAAAAATCGCTTTTGGCTTGGTCAAACTGGCAGGGGGCAAGCTGGGCTTAGCAGTGTTTTACATCTTCTTTGCCACCGCCATGTTATCCATGTGGATTAGCAATACCGCCACCGCCGCCATGATGTTGCCCTTGGCATTGGGACTGTTGGGGCAGATTGACAAAGAAAAAGACCGCTCTACCTTTTTATTCGTCCTGCTGGGGATTGCTTACTGTGCCAGCATCGGCGGTCTAGGGACAATGATCGGCTCCCCACCCAACGGGATTGCCGCCAAAGCACTGGATTTAAGCTTTGTTGAATGGATGAAATTTGGCGTACCCATGATGCTTGTCATGCTCCCTGCCTTGCTCGGGGCAATGTACATCTTTTTAAAACCCAATCTCAAACAAACCGTGGTCATGACCGATGAAGTCATTCCATGGACAATATCACGCATTTTGACTGTTATCATATTTGTGGTCACTGCCATTTCATGGATTTTTGGCAAACAGCTTGGCGAGATGTTCGCCTTTAAATCCCCCGACACCGTCATCGCTCTATCAGCGGCAGTTGCGGTGCTTGCCTGCGGCTTGGTTAGCTGGAAACAAGTGTCTGATAATACCGACTGGGGCGTACTCATGCTCTTTGGTGGCGGTATTGCCCTATCCAATATCATGAAAGAATCGGGTGCCTCTGCCTTGCTTGGCGAACAAATCGCTGGTGCCTTGTCGGTTGCCCCGATATTTGTGGTTATCTTGGTCATCACAGCATTCATCATTTTCTTGACCGAATTTACCTCAAACACCGCCTCTGCTGCCCTGCTTGTGCCACTATTTGCTCCGATTGGTGTACAGCTTGGACTGCCCCCCGAAGCCTTAATCATGGTCATCGGTATCGGTGCTTCTTGTGCCTTTATGCTACCTGTTGCCACCCCACCCAATGCCATCGTCATGGGGACAGGCTACATCAAGCAAAAAGAGATGATGAGTGTTGGATTTATTCTAAACTTGGTATCCATCGCCATCGTCACAATATGGGCCTTCTTCTTCCTAAGATAATCCCATATTAACTCGTAAAATGAACATGTCGTGATGACATGTTCATTTTTTTTAAAAATAAATTCATTTTTAAAAAAAATAAAACTTACAATTTATGGCAAAATATGGTTTAATACCGCAATTTTTTAATTCTGCTGATAAATAGCTTTATCACAGATCCATTTTTAAGCGAGATTCCCATGACCGCAATCGCCCTAAACACCCCTGATTTTGTCCGCCATCAAGCCATCATTGATTGGGTTGCCGACATCGCCAAACTCACCAAACCTGCTCGTATTGAGTGGTGCGACGGCTCACAAGAAGAATACGACCGCCTTATCAATCTGATGATTGACAATGGTACCATGGTCAAGCTAAACCAAGAAAAACACCCTGATTCTTATTTGGCTTTTTCTGACCCGTCTGATGTGGCTCGTGTCGAAGACCGCACGTTTATTTGTAGTGAAAAAGAGATTGATGCAGGGGCAACCAACAACTGGAAAGACCCAAATGAGATGCGTGCCATCTTGAACGACAAATTTGACGGCTGTATGGCAGGTCGCACCATGTACGTTGTGCCATTTAGCATGGGACCACTCGGTAGCCATATCGCCCACATTGGCGTAGAGCTGACCGACAGTCCTTATGTGGTCGTAAGTATGCGTAAAATGGCTCGCATGGGCAAGGCCGTCTATGACGTGCTAGGTACAGACGGCGAATTTGTGCCATGTGTACACTCTGTTGGCAAGCCTTTGGCAGATGACGAAAAAGACGTGGCATGGCCTTGCAACGATGACAAATACATCGTTCACTACCCAAAAACCCGTGAAATCTGGTCATTTGGTTCAGGCTATGGCGGTAACGCCCTACTTGGCAAAAAATGCCTAGCCCTACGCATTGCCTCCGTCATGGGTCGTGAGCAAGGCTGGCTTGCCGAACATATGCTTATCCTAGGCGTAACCAACCCCGAAGGCAAAAAACACTATGTGGCAGCCGCCTTCCCATCAGCCTGTGGCAAAACCAACTTTGCCATGCTTATCCCACCAGCAGGCTATGAAGGCTGGAAAGTAGAAACCGTGGGCGATGACATTGCTTGGATTAAACCATCAAAAGACGGCAAACTGTACGCCATCAACCCCGAAGCAGGTTTCTTTGGCGTTGCCCCTGGCACCAACACCAAAACCAACTCCAACTGCATGGCGTCCTTGTCTCGTGATGTCATCTACACCAACGTTGCCATGACCGAAGACGGCGAAGTATGGTGGGAAGGCAAAACCAAAGAAGTGCCTGACAATCTCATCAACTGGAAAGGCAAAAAGCATGACGGCACTGAGAAAGCTTCACACCCCAATGCCCGCTTTACCGTATCGGCAAGCCAATGTCCATCAATTGACCCCAACTGGGAAAATCCCGAAGGCGTGCCAATCTCTGCCTTTATCTTTGGCGGTCGCCGTGCCGACACCGTGCCACTTATCTCCGAATCCCCCGATTGGATTGATGGCGTGTACAAAGCTGCCACCATGGGCAGCGAAACCACCGCTGCTGCGGTCGGTCAGCAGGGCGTTGTCCGCCGTGACCCCTTTGCCATGCTCCCTTTTGCAGGCTACAACATGGCAGACTACTTCACCAACTGGCTAGACATGGGCGAAAAGTTAGAAAAACTCACCAAAGAGCATGGCACCCAACTGCCAAAAATCTTTAAAGTAAACTGGTTCCGCCGTGATGATAATGGCGACTTTGTATGGCCAGGTTTTGGGCAAAATATGCGTGTGCTAGAATGGATCATCAACCGCTGTGAAGGTAATGCCAATGCTCATGCCACACCGATTGGGCTTGTACCGACTTACGAAGACTTAAACTGGACTCATTCTGACTTTACCAAAGACAACTTCAACACCGTAACCTATCAAGACAAAGATGAATGGCTAAAAGAACTTGATAGCCACAAAGATCTGTTTGATAAATTGGGCGAGCGTATGCCAAAAGCACTCATCGACCATCAAGCCAAACTACGTCAAGCAGTAGAAAGCGGTATGTAATTTGACCAAACAAAAGAACGCTCCAACTGGGGCGTTTTTATTTGGTTATAGCTTGCATTGTGTTAAATAAAATTTTAAAACATTAAAAATAGCCCATATTTGGACTATTTTTTAAGCAAACCAAATAAATCAAGCCAAAGATGCCAACGCCTTATCATAATCAGGCTCACTCTTAATCTCTGGCACAAGCTCGCTATGCAATACTTTGTTATCGGCATCTAGCACAATGACCGCACGAGCGGTTAGCCCTGCCAATGCTCCTGATGTCATGGCAACGCCAAGAGTTTTGGCGATGTCATCATTTCTAAAAGCGGACAAAGTTTTGACATTGTCAAGCCCTTCTGCCCCACAAAAACGGGCTTGAGCAAAGGGCAAATCTGCCGAAATGCACAGTACTACGGTGTTATCAAGCTCGCTTGCTTTTTGGTTGAATACACGCACAGACGTGGCACAAATGCCTGTGTCAATGCTTGGAAAAATATTTAAAATCTTGCGTTTGCCTGCAAAATCGGACAATTTGACGTCCGCCAAATCATTGCCCACTAAGACAAAATCAGCGACCGTCTCGCCCACTTTGGCAAACTCACCTGCCACATCAACGGCATTGCCACCTAAGGTAATTTGACTGCTCATACGCACTCCTATTTATTGATAAAGGGATAACCTATATTACTGTGCTTTGGGATAAAATGCAAACCATCTACACCTTTTAATTACAAAAATTTGGTAATCAGTCGCAATGGCAAATATTTCATGCCCAGCCCAATCGGTAGCCACGGCCACGCAGGGACATAGGCTTCATCTACTTTGGCTTCAATGGCTTTGACAATCACGTCTGCCCCTTCGTCTTCTTCGACTTCAAAGGGCAGATATTTTGCCCCGATATTTAGGTCGGTACGCACATAACCAGGGTAAATGGTGGACACTGTAATCGGCAATTTTTCAGTAATGGTATCAGCACGTATCCCCTCAGCAAGAGCCGCAAGTCCTGCTTTGGCAGCAGCGTAAGTCGTCAAATGTCTTGGCAGTCCACGCACCGCAGACATACTGGATATGACAACCAAATGACCGCTATTTTGACGGCGGAATATTTGCATGGCAGACTCACACTGAGCAAGGGCGGAGATGAAGTTGGTCTCGGCGGTGGCACGATTTATCGCAAATCGCCCATGCCCAATCACGCGACTGTCGCCCACGCCTGCGTTCACAATGATTTTGTCAAGCGTACCGCCGTCACTTTCCACGTCTTTGGCAAACTCTTCAAACACGGCAAACACATCATCGTATACCGTAACATCCAGCGTACGCACATAGACTTTAATACCAAATTCTTTTTCTAGCTCAGTTTTCAGAGTCTCCAAGCGGTCAAGTCGTCTGGCACAAATCGCCAAATCATACCCCAAAAAGGCAAATTTCTTTGCCATCATCGCCCCAAGCCCCGAGCTTGCCCCTGTAATCAGTACCGTTTTGCCTTGACCGATACCACGAATGTCATTTAAATCTTTGATTTTACTAAATTTATTGGCAACCACTCGTCCGAATTTATCGGCTTTGGCAAAGGCTTCTTCCAGTTTTTTCATAAATAACCCAAATCACACGTTAAAATCAATAAAAAAGCGAACAACCATTGTCCGCTTTTAAAAAGTTGAATGGCTTATTTTACACCATTTTTATCAAAATTTTAAGTAAAATGATGTGTACATTCAATCACTTGCAAGACTCTTTAAGGATGTTGATATTTGGCAAGCTGTTCGCCCACCGATGACATCATGTGTCCGACCATCTCGCCCATCTTTACGCCCACCTGCTCAGACAGTCCCAATTTTTCTGCCAAAGTCGGCTTGGTGCGAGTATGTAGCACAAATACATCACGCTCTTTCATCAGTTCTAGCACATAGGCATCAGACGTGCCAATCTCATCAACAAGCCCCAAATCCAAAGCATCCTGCCCAAACCAAATCTCGCCTGTGGCAATCTTCTCCACATCTAGGCTTGGGCGGTGCGTTTTGACAAAGGTTTTAAACAACTCATGAATGCGGTCAATGTCCGCTTGGTGCTTGGCACGGTCTTCATCGTCATTTTCGCCAAACATGGTAACGGTACGCTTGTACTCGCCTGCGGTAAACTGCTCAAAATCCACATCATGCTTTTTGAGCAACTTATGAAAATTAGGGAGCTGGCTTACCACACCCACCGAGCCGATGACCGCAAAGTCGCTGGCGATAATTTTATCCGCCACGCACGCCATCATATAGCCACCACTTGCCGAGATTTTATCCACGCAGACAGTTAGCGTAAGCCCCGCCTCTTTTAGGCGAGCCAATTGCGAGCTTGCCAAACCATAAGCATTAACCTGTCCGCCACCGCTCTCTAAGCGTATCACCACTTCATCGCCTGATTTTGCCGAGCTGATAATCACGCTAATTTCTTCACGCAGATGAGCCACCGCAGATGCTTTAATGTCGCCGTCAAAATCTAGCACAAATACACTTTTATCACTACTCTTACTTTTGTCGTCCGTCTTGTCTTTTTTGTCTTTTGCCTTGTCTTTGGCTTTTTTGCACAATTTGCCAAACAGACCGCATTTTTTGTCGTCTTTTTGGCTGTTTTTTAGAGCGTCTTTGAGTTGCCCTTGGCGTTTGTCTTGGAGCTTATTAAGATGAATAATGGACAATTCGGTGGGTTTTTTTGATGAATGAAATAGCATGGTTTTACCTTTAATTGATAAATTTTAAAAAAAATGGGGTTTGTTTGGCGTTTTAAAAGCCCCTTATTCCTTTTTGACCGTATTTTTTAGCCCCACGCCACGCAGTCTGCCCCGATTGTCCACATCACGCACAATAAGACTCCAATGATCATTGAGTCGCACCTTATCGCCACTGACAGGTTCGGCATGGAAATGACTTAGCATATACTCTTCGATGGTCTCATTTTTGTGCTTATCAAATATCTCAATCAACTCATCATCAATCCCGCCAAGCGTTGATTTGGGTGGGGTAAATACTTCAAAAAAATCAAAGGGCATTTTTTTGGTAGACTTGGACGTGCTGGATCGGTCGGTTTTGAGTAAGGATTGCCCACCGCTAAAAAACGGCAAATCGGCAATTTTGATGTGGGGAGACAGCAGCCAATCGCCATAAAACTCGCTTGTTTTTTGGTATTGGGTGGCGGAATTGTTAAAAATCTTTGCCACAGAGCTGGCATTATCCCCACTCATGGCATACCACACCACATCGCCCGCCCGCAATGCTGTGTCGTCATTGACAACAAGCAAATGCTCATTTCGTACCACCGCAAACAAATTGACATCCTTGGCATTAAAACGGCTTGAGATATTGACAGGGTGTCGCCCCACGGCAAACGCCCCCTTACCCACTTCAAATTCATAAAGCGTAATATTGGCATGGTCGCTCACCCAAATCTCATGCTCCGCCTTTGGCTCGCTATCGGTTGGCACCCACACCCCAAAGGCTCGGGACATAAAGGGAATGGTCGCCCCTTGGGCAAGTAGCGACAAAATCACAAGCCCAAAGGCGATGTTAAATGCCAAATTGGCTTGGGGAACTGCCATCATAATCGGGATAATGGCAAGGGTAATCGGCACTGCCCCACGCAGTCCCACCCACGAGATAAAGCCAATTTCACGCCAATTAAACCCAAAAAGCAAAAGGCTTGTCATGACCGCAAACGGGCGAGCGACAAACAACAAAAACAAAAACACAATCAAAGAATAATGCCACACTTGCAAAAGACTAGATGGCGTAACCAGCAGCCCCAGCACCACAAACAGCACCGCCTGCGATAGCCACGCAAAACTGTCCATGACCCGAAGGACGTGTTCGGTGGCACGCACTTTGGTATTACCAATCGCCACGCCTGTCAAATACACCGCCAAAAATCCCGAACCGCCTAGCAGGTTGGTTGCCCCAAACACCGCCATGCCTGCTGACATAATCAAAATGGCATACATACCGTCCGCCAAATGCACCTTGGGGAGCAGTTTTGACAGCACAAAACCCGACACCACGCCCATGACCAGCCCCACGCCAATTTGGGTGGCAAGTAGCGACAAAATCGTCCAGATTGTTTGGCTTTCGGGGTCAAGGTTTAGGGCAATCATGACCGTAACAAGCAAAATTGCCAAGGGGTCGTTCGCCCCCGATTCAAGTTCAAGCGTTGCTTGCACACGGTCGTTGAGCTTAACTCCACCATTTCTAAGCAGGCTAAAAACGGCTGCCGCATCGGTACTGCCCACGATGGCGGCAATCAACAGCCCAAGTCGCCAGTCCACCCCCAAAAGATAGGCAATAAACACCCCAAGCGTCAAAACAGTCGCCACAACGCCCCAAGTAGCAAGGGTAACGGCGGGTTTTAGCCCCACCCGAAACGAATTAAGGGACGTTCTAAGCCCCCCATCAAGCAAAATGCACGCAAGGGCAGCTTGTCCGATAAAATTGGCAAGGGCATACTGCTCAAACTCAATCCCCAAAATCCCTTCTTCGCCTGCCAACACACCCACGCCCAAAAAGAATAACAACAAAGGCACGCCCAAACGAGCCGATAACTGGCTTGTCATAATACTTACAAAAATCAGCACTGCCGAGACAAGGTACAAAATATTTAGGGTGTCCATCACGCTCCTTTTTGAGTTGGGTAATTTGTGGGCAAAACTTGACAGCAGTCAATCATCAAAAATCAGTCAAAAAGATTAATTGTAACACAAAATCGCCCCAAACGTGCCAATTTTTGTCCAAGAATAACTCCAAAAAACCAAACGCAAAAACCAAACAAAGGAGCTACTTGCCCGCTTATGCTACTTTGACAAATTTTTACAAAAAAACTTGCCCAAATTGCATTTTAAAGGCATAATAGCAGGTTTGAACCATTTTACTTTTAAAATTTAAAGCAACTTTCAAAAAGGCAAATTTATGGCAATTCGCACAGAATATTGCGGTAGTGTTACCGAAAGCTACATTGACCAAACCATTACCGTTGTCGGCTGGGTGCACCGCCGAAGAGACCACGGGGGCGTGATTTTCTTGGACATGAGAGACCGAGATGGACTGTTGCAAGTCGTCATCGACCCCGACACGCCAGAAGCCTTTGCCACTGCTGATAAGGCACGTTCTGAATTTATCCTAAAAATCACAGGGCGTGTGCGTAAAAGATACGAAGGCACCCAAAACCCCAACATGAAAAGCGGTCAAATTGAACTTCTTGCCAAAGAAATTGAAACCCTTGCCACGAGCGAAACGCCACCATTTCCACTAAACGATGATTTTAGCAACGTCTCAGAAGAGCTACGCCTAAAATACCGTTTCCTTGATATTCGCCGTCCTGAAATGCTTGACCGCTTGCGTTTTCGCTCAAAGGTTACAAGCCTAATCCGCAACTACCTAGACGAGCATGGCTTTTTGGACGTTGAAACGCCTATCCTAACCCGTGCCACCCCAGAAGGGGCAAGGGATTATTTGGTGCCAAGCCGTGTGTCTAATGGCGAGTTTTATGCCCTGCCACAGTCGCCACAGCTATTCAAACAGCTTCTTATGGTAGGCGGTATTGACCGTTATTATCAAATCGCCAAGTGCTTTCGTGATGAAGATTTGCGTGCCGACCGTCAGCCAGAGTTTACCCAAATTGACATCGAGACATCGTTCCTTGATGACAACGACATCATGGACTTAATGGAAGGCATGACTGTTAAGCTGTTTGACGAACTTTTGGGCGTAAAATTTGACAAATTCCAGCGTATGCCGTATAGCGAAGCCATGCGTGATTATGCCTCCGACAAGCCTGATTTGCGTATTCCATTAAAACTTGTGGACGTGGCGGACATCATGCAAAACGTGGAATTTAAAGTATTCTCAGCGCCAGCGCAAGACCCGAAAGGTCGTGTGGTCGCCCTGCGTGTGCCAAATGGTTCAGAAATCAGCCGTAAGCAAATCGACGACTACACCAAATTTGTCGGCATTTATGGGGCAAAAGGTTTGGCGTACATCAAGGTAAATGATGTATCCAACATTAACAACGGCGTGGATAAAGAAAGCGGACTACAATCGCCCATCATCAAAAATATGACTGATGACGTGCTTGTCGAGCTTATCCGCCGTACAGGTGCCGAAAATGGCGACATCATTTTCTTCGGTGCTGACAAAGCCAAAGTGGTCAATGATGCCATGGGGGCTTTGCGTGTTAAAATCGGTCATGATTTAAACCTACTTACATCAGAATGGGCTCCGCTATGGGTTGTAGACTTTCCGATGTTTGAAGAGACCGATGACGGCAAATGGACATCAGTTCACCACCCATTTACCCGCCCAAAAGGCACGGTAGAAGAGATGAAAAACAGCCCAGAGACCGCCCTATCTATCGCTTATGACATGGTGCTAAACGGCACAGAGATTGGCGGTGGAAGCCTTCGTATCAATACCCTAGACATGCAAAAGGCAGTTTTTGAAGCACTAGGCATTAGTGAAGCCAAAGCCGAAGAGAAATTCTCATTCTTGCTCAACGCCCTAAAATACGGTGCTCCACCGCATGGCGGATTGGCGTTTGGTCTTGACCGTTTGGTCATGCTGATGACAGGAGCAAGCTCCATTCGTGATGTTATTGCCTTTCCTAAGACCAAAACGGCAGAATGTCCGCTTACCGAAGCCCCTGCCGAAGTGGATGCTAAGCAACTTCGTGAGCTTGGCATTCGTGTGCGTGAAAAAGAAAAAGCTGAATAATCATAGACTTGTGATTTATGCTTAATCTTATCAAATTCGTGCCAATGTCCTTATTAGGGGCATTGGCTCGTCTTGCGTCTTATCTTGCCAAATGGTCAAATGCCAGCATTTATCGCAGTATTTGCACCAATCTCATGCTAGTCCGCCCTTCTATGGATAAGGACGAGCGAGACAGGCTTGCTTTTACCATACTACAAAATCAGCTTGCCAGCACCCTAGACAGTGCCAAAAGCTGGGCAATGCCCCCAGAGTGGTCTATCGCCCAAATCAAAACGGTACATAATCGTGAGATTTTGGAGCGTGGTTTTGCCAATCCCAAGGGGCTGATTTTAGTGGTGCCACACATCGGCACTTGGGAGATGATGAACGCATGGCTGTGCGGTTTTGGCGATTTGACGATTATGTACAAGCCGTCTGGCAACCCTAACCTTGACCGATTTATCCTAAGCGGTCGTGAACGACTTTCCGCCACGCTTGTCCCCACCGACAGCACAGGCGTTAAGGCAATTTTTAAAACCTTAAAATCAGGCGGATTTACCGTGATTTTGCCCGACCATGTCCCTGACAAAAATGGTGGAGAAATCGTCCCGTTTTTTGGCATTCCCACCATGACAGGCACGCTCACCACCAAGCTTGCTCAAAAAACAGGCTGTGCGTTGGTCGGTCTGGCGTGTATCAAGGGCAAGGATGGATTTGAGATATTTTGTTATGATTTGACCGACCCCAATTTGTACGACAAAAACGACATCATCGCCACCACCGCCCTAAATAATAGTATGGAGATGATGATAAATAAGCATTTTGCTCATTATATGTGGGGCTATCGGCGATTTAAGACCACGCCTTTTGGCGAAAATCCCTATCTGTTGCCTTTTGATGATTTGCACGCCCAAATAAAATCTTATAAAATAGACAAAAACAAGGAAAATCCATGATCGACAACCGCTATGTGATTTGTATGAAATGGGGAACCAAATACGGAGCCGAGTACGTCAATCGCCTGTATAATATGGTAAAACGCCATTTGACCCTTGATTTTCAAATGGTGTGCTTGACGGACGATAGCACAGGCATTGATGACAATGTCAAATGCTATCCCATTCCTGCTTTAAATTTACCTGATAATATTCCAGAGCGAGGCTGGAAAAAACTCACCACCTTTAAACCAAAGCTTTATGATTTAAAAGGTACGGCACTTTTTTTGGATATTGATATTGTTATTATTGATAATATTGATTGCTTTTTTACTCATCAGGCACAGTTTGATGATAGCGTGATGATTATTAGAGACTGGAAAAAACCGTGGCGAATGGTGGGTAACAGCTCGGTATATCGCTTTAAAGTGGGGCAAAATACTTATCCAAACTTACTTAGTTATTTTGAACAAAATTTTGAAAAAATCAGGGGAGAAGTTCGCCACGAACAGGCGTTTTTGTCCAACTA
The DNA here is from genome assembly GCF_000426885.1 of Moraxella caprae DSM 19149. Lineage (GTDB taxonomy): Bacteria > Pseudomonadota > Gammaproteobacteria > Pseudomonadales > Moraxellaceae > Moraxella > Moraxella caprae. Next base: position 66,325 of record NZ_AUGF01000015.1, read on the forward strand.
CCTGCGAGAACATCATCATTTGGAATATTGGGACAGTTCGTGGTGTGTGAGTTTTAAATATCATTGCCTACAAAAAATCCCCATGGCGTATTTTGTCCCACCCAAAAAACCAATCGGGGCAAAAATCGTTATCTTTCATGGCGAGATTAATCCACCAGACGCTATCGCAGGTGGTGGTGGTAAATGGTATCGCCACGTTTTGCCAAGTGAGTGGATTAAGGATGCTTGGCGATGAATCAATACCCCCTATCGGTCGTCATGATTGTCAAAAATGAAGCCAAAAATTTGGCAATCAGCCTGTCTGCCTTGGACGGTTTGGCGGACGAAATCATCATCTTAGACAGCGGTAGCACCGATAATAGCAGACAAATTGCTGAGCAATATGGGGCAAAATGGCACGTCAATACCGACTGGCAAGGCTTTGGCAGGCAGCGACAAATCGCCCAATCTTATGCCACAGGCGATTGGATTTTGGCATTGGACGCTGATGAAGAAATCACGCCAGAGTTAAAACAAAGTATTTTGGAAGTGGTAAAAAATAAGCCTGAAAACACCGTTTATGGTTTAAAACGCCTAGATTTTATTTTTGGTCATCAGATTGACAATCCTTACTGGGGCGTAAAATCCTACTGGCGACTGTTCCCAAAATCTTACCAGTTTAACGACCTACAAGTCCATGAATCTTTGGACATCACAGGGGCGAAAACGGTGAGCTTAGCGGGATTTTTAAATCATCACACCGCCCCCAATGCTCAGTTTTTGTTATCAAAACGCCTACAATACGCCGAAATCTGGGCGAACGAGAAACACCAAAAAGGCAAAAAATCCAGTCTGCTTAAAATCATCGGTAACCCCATTTGGCAATTTATCCGCCAATACTTTTTGGACGGACGTTTTTTGCAAGGTAAATATGGCTTTGTTTATTCATTGATTTTTTCACAATATACATTTAATAAATATCTATTATTATGGCAATTATATAAAAATAAGGATAACTCATGAAAATTTTAATGATAAATTTAGACCAATCCCAAGACAGACTACAAGCCCAACAAAAACAATTTAAAGCATTAGATTTGACATTCGATAGGCTACCTGCTGTTTGCGTTAATGACATTTCGGAACAAGTTTATTATCAATACCTGACGAGCTGGCAACGAGTATTGAAACAAACTGAGTTTGCTTGTTTGTTTAGTCACGAAAAAGCATGGGAAGAAGTATTAAAAATCAATACACCTTGTGTTATTTTAGAAGATGATGCAGTATTGACCACGGATTTTGCTGAATTATTAAATCATATAGAAAAACAAGACTTTCATCATATTGATTTTATCAATTTAGAAGTTCATGGCAGAAAAAAGATTGTGGGACAACCCCTAGGAAGTTTTTCGTATTTGGATTATCAACTTTTGCCCTTATATTTAGATAAAAGCGGTACGGGTGGCTATATTATTTATCCTAGTGGTGCTAAAAAATTACTCAATTATTTTTCAAATGGCAATATCGCCCTTGCTGATAGCTTTATTTACTCTTGTCCTGATTTACATAAATATCAAATAGAACCTGCCGTATTATTACAAAGTGACAAATGTCAAATGTATGGCGTTAATTTTAACGATTATCAGCTCAATTCATTGATAGGCTCTATCAAAAATAAAATAGAAATCCAATTATCCCTCATACAAAAAATAATTTTAAAGAAAAATCGTGTGGTCGGTCAAATTAAATTAGGTATTAAAACCTTAATCACTCTAATCAAAGGAAATAAAAGAGAAATTACAGTCAAACCTGAACGCTTTTACACCAACACAAAATAAGGAAATGGCATGGATAATGTTACTTTATGTTTAACCATTGGCAAAAGACCCAATGAATTAGCACAAACCTTAGATAGTTTATTGTCAAAAATACATTTTGAACACATCATTGCCATTAACGATTTTAGCGATGAAGCGACCAATCAAGTTTTTAAAGAAAAATGCCCACAAGGTCAGCTAATTAGCCTAGGGTATAATTTAGGTCATCACAAGGCGGTAGATTATATGTACAGTCAAGTAAATACCAGCTATATCTTTCATTGTGAAGATGATTGGTTTTTTGACAGTACGCCTGACATACAATCCGCCATGTCTGTTTTAAAGAATCATACACAAATTAGTGCGATTAGCTTTCGTCAATTTACTGATTTTTTATATACAGATGACGAAAGAAATGCCGTAAAATTGCTTGAAGATGATTTGGCGGATTATGTGCGTGTTGAGCATTTACATGAACAATGGCATGGATATTCTTTTAATCCCCATTTGGCAAAAAAATCTTTATGGCAAACTTATCAGCCATTTGCTCAATTTAAAAAAGAACGTCATATTTCTCGCCATTTAAGACAACAAGGGCTTTATATGTTGTTTTTAAAACAGGGTAATTGTTATCATATCGGTCATGACAGCGTTTCTAATCCACCAAAAAGTTTTTGGCAAAAGTTAAAATTTTGGTAATTCATATGAAAAATTATGTTATAAGCCTTGCTACTGCCACCGACCGCCGTCAGCATATTATCACTGAATTTGGTAAGCAAAACATCGATTTTGAATTTTTTGATGCCATAACACCCAATTATATTGATGAGTATTGCACAAAATTTAACTTAACACTTGCCAACACTATTAAGCTCTCTGGCGGTGAAAAAGCGTGTTTTTTAAGTCATGTTTCTCTATGGCAAAAAATGATAGATGATAATTTGGATTATATCGCCGTTTTTGAAGATGATGTTTATTTGGGTAATAATGCTCATGTGTTTTTTAATGATGATAATTGGTTAAAAGATACTGGTATTGATTATTTAAAAACCGAGACTTTTCTGCAAGAGCGTAAATTATCCCAAACCATTGTCAATCTGCCAGACAAGAGAACCGCCCAAGCATTAAATGAATATCATTTGGGTACGGCAGGCTACATTTTAAGCCAAAAAGGTGCGTTGTCATTATTAACTTACATCAAAAGTTTATCCACCGATGATTATCTCCCCATAGACCAACTGATGTTTGATAACTATATGAATCATCAAAATGCTTTACCCATTTATCAGTTATTACCTGCTGTGGTTGCCCAAGAGTTTATTTTATACCCCACTCAAAATACCATGCCGAGCGACATCAAATCATCTCGTGATGAAAGAGTTAAAAATAAGCCCAAACGCACCTTATTACAAAAAATTAAGGGCGAATTGGGTAATGCGTATCGCAAAACATTTGGGAAATTTAGTCGTACTTTGATAAATTTCCAATAACTTATTTAGGATTTTAAGATGAAAGAATATGATTATTTAATCGTTGGCAGTGGATTGTTTGGCTCGGTATTTGCTCATGAGATGCATAAAGCTGGTAAAAAATGCCTGATTTTAGAAAAGCGTGAACATATTGGTGGCAATGTCTATACCGAATGTGTAGAAGGCATACAAGTCCATAAATATGGTGCCCACATTTTCCATACTAGCAATAAAAAAATTTGGGATTATGTCAATTCTTTTGTTGAATTTAATCGATATACAAATACGCCAATTGCTAATTATAAAGGTGAACTGTATAATCTACCTTTTAATATGAATACTTTTTATCAATTATGGGGCGTTAAAACACCTACAGAAGCAAAGAAAAAGATTGACGAACAAAGAGCTTCTTACAATCATATTAAAGAGCCAAAAAACTTAGAAGAGCAAGCATTAGTACTTGCAGGTGAAGATATTTACACAAAGCTCATCAAAGGCTATACAGAAAAGCAATGGGGAAGACCTGCAACACGAATACCTGCCTTTATTATTCGTAGATTACCCTTTCGCTTTACTTTTGACAACAATTATTTTAATGACACTTATCAAGGCATTCCTATTGGCGGTTATACTAATTTGATTCAAAAAATTATTGGAGACATAGAGATAAAAACAAATACTGACTATTTGGAAAATAAAGATTACTGGGATGGTCGTGCAAATAAAATTGTCTATACAGGAAAAATTGATGATTTTTTCCAATGTTGTTTTGGTAAATTAGATTATCGCAGTTTAAGGTTTGAAATGGAAATTCTTGATATTGACAATTATCAAGGTAATTCTGTAGTTAATTACACAGAAGCCGATGTACCATTTACACGCATTATAGAACACAAACATTTTGAATTTGGAACACAACCAAAAACAATCATCACAAGAGAGTATCCACAAGATAAATCTGATGATAATGAAGCTTATTACCCTATTAATGATGAACACAATCAAATGATTTATCAAAAATACCAAGAATTAGCAACTCAGTATGTACACATTATATTTGGTGGACGACTTGCCGAATATAAATATTATGACATGCATCAAGTGATTGAACAGGCTTTAAATGCTTCAAAAGTAGAATTAGAAGGTAAAAATCATGATAAATAACAAAATACTTATCTTTTTTCCTCGTGCACTAGATATCAATGCTGGAGGACCCGCAGGATTTTTGGCACATAATTTGATAGATAAACCACGGGATTGTTTTAGTTTATCCAATGATTTATGCTCACTTCAAAACTCTTTGCAAAAAAATCTATATAGAATAAAAAGAGAACTTGATAAAATATTAGCATCACAATTTAACAAAGAAGAGTATCAAGCTAGGTATATATTTAAAAAAATAAAAGCCGACCAATATCAATATATTTACTTCCATGAAGACATAGATTTTTATCATGTCAAAGATTTGATTGGTGCAAACCAGACGGTTATATTTCAACCGCATTGTCCTGAACTTCATTCAGCAGAGTTCTTATCACACAATCCCAATGATTCAACCAAATATGAATTAATAAAAAAGGCTGAAAAAGCTGTTTTTGAAAGAGCAGATGTTGTTGTTTTTCCAAACGTGGATTGCAAGCCAATCTATCAAGAGCTATATACAGATAGGAATAAATTTTACTATATTTTGAGTGGGGCTAAAAGAAATTACAATGGTCAAAATCTATCAAAGAAAACGTTGCCAAAAGATAAAATAAATTTAATGTATATAGGTAGAAGAAATCAAGTTAAAGGCTTTGATATCGTATTAGAATCTTTTCGCAAAGCATACAAAAAGAACCCTAAACTACATTTAATTCTTGTTGGTAATGGCAATAAAATTGAAGAAGAGGGTATTACAGATATTGGTTTTTCTAAAGAACCGATTAATTGGTATTATTCTGTGGATTATTTGGTCAATGCAAATAGACAAAGCTATTTTGATTTATCTATTATAGAAGCTTTATCAACTGGAGTTCCTATTATTATGAGTGATAATTTTGGGCATAGTTACTATCAAAATAAATCATCGTTAATTACAACCTTTGACGTTAATCAATCAGATTCTTTGGTTGAGATTTTATCAAATCTTTCACAAAAAAGGAATTATGACAACTTAGCAAATATTGAATTATATGAAAATTATCTAACTGATGGGCATTATCATCAAAGACTTGTTAATTTTCATCATGACTTAATATCACAGAAAATATAGCAATAGATATAAATATGTCAAACATCACTATTGTAACTGCCTTTTTTGATATCGGACGTGGCGAGATTTCTACCGAAGATTATCCTAATTATCTGAAACGCACAACAGATACTTATTTTGAGTATTTTTCTAATTTAGCACAATTAGAAAATGACATGGTTGTTTTTACCTCAAAAGAGTTTGAGCAAAGAATTTTGGATATCAGAAAAGAAAAAAACACCAAAGTTATCATTTTTGATTTTAAAAACAAATTAAACTATCATCGCAAACTTATCTCAAACATTCAAAACAATCTCGATTTTATCAATAAAATTAATCCAGAGCAAAGAAAAAATATTGAGTACTGGTCTGCCGATTATGTTATGATTAACAACATGAAAACTTTGTTCGTCAATATGGCGATTCAGCAAGGTTTATCTACTCATCAAATTGCTTGGTTGGATTTTGGTTACATCAGAGACTTAGATACACTAAACAACATCAAAGAATGGAAATATGACTTCAATCCAGAAAAAGTTCATTTTTTTAGCATCAATAAAAACATTAAAGACATCAAAAATTTTGAACAAGTTACAGATTTTATCTTTAATAATCAAGTTTTTTTGATTGGTGGTTGCATTGTCGCAACATCTAAAAAATGGGGAGAATTTTTGGTATTATTACATCATTGCCAAAAAGAACTCATACAAAACAACATTATCGACGATGACCAAGGTTTGTATGTTATGTGCTTATACAAAAAACCCGATTTATTCCAAATCAACTTCTTGGGTAAAAATAAATGGTTTGATTTATTTAAAAAATATGATAAAACCGCCAAAATTTCTCCATTAGAGAAAATCAAAGACCATTTTGGATGGTGATATATGGATATGACGTTGCAAGAACTCATTCATCAAATTGATACGCCCACGCCAAAAACAGCAAAGTTAAAAAAATGGGAGCAAAAAACCTACAAGGCTTTTTATCGCACTTTTATACCAAAGTCCATAAGAAAACAACATAAAAAAAATGCCAGCTCAGAACAGCAGAAACATCTTGCTTGTTGCTTTTTTAAACTCATTCAATATTATCAATCAGGCAAATTAATTTCTTTTGATATTCAACCAAAAAAACCTCTACCTCACCAAAAAATCATTTGGCAATATTGGGGGCAAGGGATTGATGGCAATCTACCTGAAATCGTCAAGCTATGCTTTGACTCTATTGACAAATATAAAGGGGATTATACCGTCATTCGCCTTGATGATAACAATATCCATGAATATCTAGATTTGCCTAATTTTGTTTGGCAAAAACGTCAAAACCCAGAGTTCAAACACGCCTTTTTTGCTGATTTAATCCGTCTGGCATTATTATATGCTTATGGCGGAATTTGGATTGATGCCACGATTTTACTGACAAATGAAATTGACGACAACATCAAACAACAAGATTTTTTTATGTTTCAAAGAGACCAAAATGCTTTAAATAAAGAATTTTGGCAAAACTTTAATGCTGATTATTTTTGTTGGAGCGACAAACATTTTGTCAATGTATTAAATAGCTTTATCGTTGCCAAGAAAAATCATTCTCTCATTCATGTATGTTTGGATTTATTATTAAACTTTTGGCAAACACAAAATCACATCACTCATTATTTCTTTTTTCAGATATTGTTTGATGTTTTAGTAAAGGGTGAACATTCATCCTTAAATTGCCAAATTATTGATGACACCTTACCACATTTATTGATTGCCAATATTAACAAACCCTTCGATGAAAATTTTTATCAAGACATTTTAGACAAGAACCACATACACAAATTAACTTACATTAGCACATCAAATCCTTACATTGATAGGATAAAAAATTCCATGTTGTGATAGAATTTATTGTATAATAGACCTCCTGCAAAACCCTTCCTATGCTAAAATACCCCAATGAACTACGAAGCCTCCACACACCTATCCGACACCAAATTCAAACGCTTAGTTGGCATTGAACGCAGGGTTTTTAATGAAATGCTTGCTTGTTTAGAGCAAGCACAAGCTGCTGTACATCAAAGAGGCGGTAGAAAACTTAAAATCAGCATGCCCAATTTGTTAATGGCAACCTTACAGTATTTTAAAGAATATCGCACCTATGAGCAGATAGCCGCTGACTTTGGCATCCAT